>NZ_JBFAWH010000012.1:0-272826 GCF_040680235.1 Streptomyces sp. NPDC052101 | reverse complement strand
CGGTTACATTCCGAACCCGGAAGCTAAGCCTCACAGCGCCGATGGTACTGCAGGGGGGACCCTGTGGGAGAGTAGGACGCCGCCGAACAAATTTTGAGAAAGGCCCACGCCGTTTTGGCGTGGGCCTTTCTGTGTTTATGCTCGAATGTATGCGCTATGACTTGGTGATCTTCGACAACGACGGTGTGCTCGTCGACAGCGAGCCCATCTCCAATCGGCACCTGGCCGCCTATCTCACCGAGTTGGGGCACCCGACCTCCTACGAGGACTCCATCCGGGACTACATGGGCTCGGCGATGCACCGGATCCATGACCTGGTGCTGGAGCGCACGGGTCAGCGGCTGCCGGACGACTTCGACGACGTCTTCCACGCGCGCGTGTTCGCGGCGTTCGAGCGGGAGTTGCAGCCCGTGGCGGGCGTGAGCGGCGTACTGGAGAAGCTGGCCGCGGACGGGGTGCCGTACTGCGTGGCCTCCTCCGGGAGTCATGCGCGGATCCGGGTCGGGCATCGTACGACCGGGCTCGACCGGTGGTTCACGGACGAGCGGATCTTCAGCTCCGAGGACGTGGGGCGGGGCAAGCCGGCGCCCGATCTCTTCCTGTACGCCGCGGAACGGATGGGTGTGGCGCCGAAGCGGTGTCTGGTCGTGGAGGACTCTCCGCTGGGCGTGCAGGCCGCCGTGGCGGCCGGGATGGCCGTCTACGGGTTCATCGCGATGACGCCGGCGGAGCGGCTGGCCGGCGCCGATCAACTCTTCTCCTCCATGGGCGAGTTGGCTGACCTGCTGGTATGACGAGTCACCGGTGCGGGTCTGACAATTGTCATGCGGACGTCCGGACGATCGTTTCTACTGCCGCACCCCCTGCGGCGGCGAAGCTGAGGGCATGACGAAGAACACGGGGGCCGAGGGCCGGAGCAAGCAGCAGAACCACAACCCGAGCGTGCTGGACAACTTCAAGCCGCTGCTCCTGGACGTGTCGGTGCCGCTCGGGTCGTACTACCTCCTCAAGGACGCCTTCGGGATGAGCACCTTCGCCGCGCTCGCCTGGAGCAGTGTGGTGCCGGCCGTGCGGACCGTGTGGGGCGTGGTGAAGGAGCGCAGGACCAACGCTCTGGCCGGTCTCATCCTGGTCGTCAACGTCGTCTCCCTGCTGCTGAGCTTCGTGTCCGGCGACCCCCGGCTGATGCTCGCCAAGGACAGCGGGGTCAGCAGTGTCGTCGCCTTCGGGATCCTCGTCTCCGTCCTGCTCGGCAAGCCGATGATGACCGCGGGCATGAAGCCCTTCCTCGTCAAGGGCGACGCGGCGAAGGAGGCCGCCTGGGAGCGGCTCCTTGCCGGGGCGTCCGAACGGTCCGCGGCCTTCCGGGCCAAGGAGAAGGCGTTCTCGGTCGTCTGGGGGCTGGTGCTGCTGGCCGAGTGTGTCGCCCGGGCCGTGGGTGCGTACACCATCCCCGTGGACACGATGGTGTGGCTCGGCAACGTCTTCCTCATCGGTGCCATGGTGATCGGATTCGTGGTCGGCGGTGCGCTGGCCGTCGGGCCGATGGAGGGGATGCTCGCCGCCGAGGTGGAGGCCGGCAAGGCCGAGCAGCGGCCCGAGGTGGCCGTCGCCGCCTGATCCGGCGGAACCGCAGAGTAAAGCTGAAGGAAATTCATCTTTGGCTGGATCTACCCACAGGTACCCAGGGGCCCTACGCTCGCCGCCATGACTGATGTGCTGCGGCGCGGCAGGGCCTCGCTGGCGTTCAGCTTCTTCGCTCAGGGCGCCACTTTCGCCCTGCTGGTGACGCGCATCCCGGCCATCCAGGACCGGTACGGCATCTCCGACGCGCTGCTGCCGGTCTTCCTGGCCGCCGTGCCGATCCTCGCCGGCGTCGGCAGTGTGACCACCGAGCAGCTGGTGCAGCGCATCCGGCCCAGCCGGCTGCTGCGCTGCTCCCAGCCGGTGGTGCTGCTGGCGCTGCTCGGTGCCGGGGCGGGCGGCCGGATCGCGGAGCTGGCGGTGGCGCTGGGCGTGTTCGGGCTGGCCGTGGGGGTGCTGGACGCCTCGATGAACATGCTCGGGGTGAGCCTGCAGCGGTCGTACGGGCGCAGCATCATGCTCAGTTTTCATGCCGCGTACAGCCTGGGCGGGATTCTGGGCGCGTCGCTGGCGTGGGTCGGGGCGCACTGGCATCTCGCGCTGTGGGTGTCGTACCTGCCGGTGGTGGTCGTCCTGCTGCCGGCGACGCTCGTGGCGAGCCGGTGGTACGTCGACGGGGATGTGGCACCTGTGGGGGAGGAGCAGGGCCAGGGCCAGGGCGGCGGTGTCGTCTTCAAGCTGCTGCTGCCGCTCTGTCTGGTGATGACCTTCGCCTACATCGGGGACTCGACGGTCTCCAACTGGAGCGCGAAGTATCTGAAGGACGTGCTGGGCAGCTCGGAGCAGCTGGCGACCGTGCCGTACAACGTGTACATGGTGACCACGCTGCTGGGGCGGGCGATCGGGGACCTCGGGGTACGGCGGTTCGGGGCGGTGGCGGTCGTACGGCTCGGGACGCTGGTGGCGGCCGGCGGGTTCGCGGTGGTGGCCTCGGCGCCCGGGGCGTGGGTCGGGATGCTCGGGTTCACGCTGCTGGGGCTGGGCTTGTGTGTGCTGGTGCCGCAGACGTTCGCGGCGGCGGGGAGGCTCGCTTTTGAGAATCACGGTCCCGGGGCTTCGGATGCTGCCATCGCGCGGCTCAATATTTTCAATTACGTGGGTTTTCTGGTCGGTTCGCCGTTGGTGGGGGCCCTGGGCGACGCGTGGAGCTATCGGGGGGCCATGCTGGTGCCGATGGTGTTGGTGCTGGTGACGTTGGTGTACGCCAGGTCGTTCGCTGCTCAACCGGGCCGATACGGTGGCGGGCATGAGCGGCCGCGCACAGCTGATGTGGGACGAGGCAGTAACGGGCTATGACTTCGGCCCGGACCATCCGATGGATCCGGTCCGGCTGGCACTGACCCGGAAACTGGTGGGTGCCTTCGGGCTCGACCGGGAGTTGGAGGTCGTCGCGGCCAAGCCGGCCGGGGAGTCGACGCTGCGGCTGGTCCACCGGGAGGACTACATCGACGCCGTGAAGGCCGTGTCGGCCGATCCGGCGAGGGCGGACGGCTCGTACGGGCTGGGGACCGCTGACGATCCCGCCTTCGCCGGGATGCACGAGGTGTCCGCGCTGATCGCCGGGCAGTCGGTGGGGGCGGCGGAGGCGGTGTGGCGGGGGGATGCCGATCACGCCGTGAACTTCGCGGGCGGGCTGCATCATGCGATGCCGGGTGGGGCGTCCGGGTTCTGTGTCTACAACGATGCTTCGCTGGCCATTGCCCGGCTGCTGGAGCTGGGGGCCGAGCGGGTCGCCTATGTGGATGTCGACGTGCATCACGGGGACGGGGTGCAGGCGGCGTTCTGGGAGGATCCGCGGGTTCTGACGATCTCGTTGCACGAGCATCCTCGTACGTTGTTCCCGCAGACCGGGTGGCCGGAGGAGGTCGGCGCCGGGGCGGGGGAGGGGTCCGCCGTGAATGTGGCGCTGCCGGCGGGGACCGGGGACGCGGGGTGGGTGCGGGCGTTTCACGCGGTGGTGCCGGAGCTGCTCGCGGAGTTCCGGCCGCAGGTGCTCGTGTCGCAGCACGGGGCCGACACGCACTTCGAGGATCCGCTCGCGCATCTCGCGGTCTCGCTGGACGCGCAGCGGGCCGTGCAGGTGGCGTGTCATGAGCTGGCGCACGAGTACGCCGGGGGGAAGTGGGTCGCGTTGGGGGGCGGCGGGTACGCGGTCGTGGATGTCGTGCCTCGGTCGTGGACGCATCTGGTGGGGATCGCGGCGGGGCGGCCGGTGGCGCCGGAGACGGTCATTCCCGAGGGGTGGCGGCAGGACGCGTTCGCTCTGACCCGGCAGTTGGGGCCGCAGCGGATGACCGATGGGCGGTGGCCGGTGAGTTGGGCGTCGTGGGATGCGGGTTACGACCCTGCGGACCGGCTGGATCAGGCGGTACGGGCGACTCGGCGGGCCGTGTTCCCGTTGCGGGGGCTGCTGCCGTGACATCGTGCGGATTACGCCGACTGTGCGGAAATCCCCCGGTTCGGTCCCCTGACGGGTCCCCCATGCGTCACCATCGCACCCGTGTCGACCAGCGGAACTCTGTGTGCGTATCTGCTGGCTGTTCGGCTTGCCGGGGAGGTGGGGACCTCTCGGGAGGACAGTCTGCGGAGTTATCGGCTCTTCGCCGCCCGGGATCCCCGGGTGCTGATCGGGATCGATCCCGAAGGGACCTGGGGGCAGCGGGACTTGCTGGGCCTCATGGCGGAGAAGTGCGGGGTCTCGGCCGATCCCCGGCACACTTCGGGCCCGGATGTGATCGATCCGGAGCGGACGTTGGCCGCGTTGGACGCGTTCGCGGGGCGGATCGGGGAGGTGGCCAGGCGGGGTGCGCCCGTGCTGTTCGGGACCGGGCATCCGCGGCCGCTGCTCGGGTTCTACGCCGGACTGGCGGACGCGCTCTCGGCGGCGGGGTGTGACGTGCTCACCCCGGCGCAGGGTCGCTGTGTCGACATATTGACCCGGTTCGGTCTACGTACGTGCGCGGTGGACTACACACGCGGCGTCGGGTTGGTGCGGGAAACCGACGGTGGGCGCCCCGGTTGTGAGCCGGGCGTGCACAGCCATTCGCCGCTGCCGGTTCGGGTCGTGCTGGAGGCCGCGGCGGAGGGCGGGGGGCCGCTGCCCGAGTTGGTCGTCGGGGACCACGGCTGGGTCTGCGGAGCTGGTCAGCTGGGGTTCGAGGCCATCGGGCTCGCCGACACCGACGATCCGGCGCTGTTCGTGGGGGAGGCGGAGGGGCGCGTGTCCGTCGCCGTTCCGGTTGATGACGCCGTGCGGTCTGACTACTACCGGCCGCTCACCCGCTACGTACTCAAACGAGCGTGTCTGTCACAGTAGGCCTGCGATGGGTGCACCTCTTCCCCACTTGCATCACCCGCCCCTACATTGGGGAGTGAGCACGCAACGACGAAGAGTCACCGGAAGGGGAAGCCGGTGGCCGTCGAGTGCGGAAGGTTCAGGTGTGTCATGGCTGCAGCTGACGAGAGGCCTCTGAACGAGGTCGTGTTCCTTACCGTGGCGGAGGTTGCCTCGGTGATGCGAGTGTCGAAGATGACCGTGTACCGCCTGGTGCACAGCGGTCATCTGCCCGCGATCCGGGTCGGGCGGTCGTTCCGTGTCCCGGAGCAAGCGGTACACGAGTACCTCCGTGACAGCTATGTGGGGGTGGAGACGGCCTGACGGCAATCCCAGGGTGACCCCCGGGTGACCCGGGGTTCCCCCCTCGATTACGACCTTGGCGCTCGGTTGGGTAGGCTAGCCCCTCGTAGGTCGTGTGGGCCCATGGCGCCCAAACAACCGAGTGATGAGAAGTGAGCGAGGGTAGTCGTGGGCTCTGTTATCAAGAAGCGGCGCAAGCGGATGGCCAAGAAGAAGCACCGCAAGCTGCTCAAGCGCACGCGCGTTCAGCGTCGCAACAAGAAGTAGGCGACGCGCGAGAGCGTTTCAGCGCGTATCTGTGGCCTCCCATCAGACACTGGTGGGGGGCCACAGGCATATCCGGGAAACCAGGCAGGCAGGGGAACCCGGATGTTCCGATGAGTGAATTTCCGTCACTTCCTGCATCGGGCGGTCATCACAGCGCAACATCAACCCGCTAGGTTGGCCGTACGCATCACGTACGAGGGAAGGCGCTGATCTTGGGGAAGGTCGTGCTCGTCACCGGAGTCGCCCGGCAACTGGGCGGCCGGTTCGTACGGCGGATCCAGCGGGATCCGGAGGTAGACCGGGTGATCGCCGTGGACGCGGTCCCGCCGGCCCACCATCTGGGCGGGGCGGACTTCATCCAGGCCGACATCCGGCTGCCGACGATCGCCCGGGTGCTCGCCGAGACGGGCGCCGACACGGTCGTCCACATGGATGTGACGGGCACGGCGCTGGGCAGCGGCAGCCGGGCCACGGTCAAGGAGACCAACGTCATCGGCACCATGCAGCTGCTCGGCGCCTGCCAGAAGTCGCCGACCGTGAAGCGGCTGGTGGTGAAGTCCAGTACGAACGTCTACGGCTCCGCGCCGCGCGATCCGGCCGTCTTCACCGAGACGACCCCGCCGAAGTCGCTGCCGAGCGGCGGCTTCGCGAAGGACACGGTCGAGGTCGAGGGCTATGTGCGCGGGTTCGCCCGGCGGCGGCCGGACGTCGCCGTGTGCGTGCTGCGGTTCGCGAACATCCTCGGGCCGGCCGCGGACACCCCGCTCGCCTCGTACTTCGCGCTGCCGGTCCTGCCGACCGTCTTCGGCTACGACCCTCGACTGCAGTTCGCGCACGAGGACGATGTCATCGAGGTGCTCAGGATCGCCTCGCACGAGCCGCGCCGGGGCACCCTCAACAGCGGCACGTTCAACATCGCCGGGGACGGTGTGCTGCTGCTCTCGCAGTGTTCCCGGCGGCTCGGGCGGCCCACGGTGCCGCTGCTGCTGCCCGCGGTCACCTGGGCGGGTTCGCTGGTGCGTACGCTCGGTATGACGGACTTCTCGCCGGAGCAGATCCGGCTGCTCACCCATGGACGGGTGGTGGACACCGTCCAGATGCGCGAGACGCTGGGCTTCACGCCCAAGTACACGACGGCGGAGACGTTCGCGGACTTCGCCCGCGGCCAGGGCCCCGGCCTGGTGCCGCCTCAGGCCCTCGCGGGGGCCGTCGACCGGATCGCCGCGCTGGCCGCGAGGGGCGGCGGCCGGCCCACGACGCACAGCGCCAACTGAGGAGAGCGGCAAACGATGGCGGACGCCAAGGTCATTCCGTTCGACGACGACCGGTCCCGCGGGAGCGCCGCGCAGCGCCCGGCGCGGCGCCGGAGCACGGGCAGCAGCCGGCGCGGCGCCGTCGGCGAGGCCGGGGAGATGGGTGAGGTCCAGCCTCTGCCGGGCCGGGCCCGGGCACAGGAAGACGGGCCTGTGAGCCGCGAGGAGGAGCGGGAGGAGTCGCCGGAGCGACCGGGGCCCGGCGGGCCGGCCGGCGGCCTGGAGCGGCGTGTGGCGGCCGGGCTGGCCTTCCTGCGGCGCCGGCTGACCGGGGACTACGACGTCGACGACTTCGGTTACGACGAGGAGCTGACCGACCAGGTCCTGATGTCGCTGCTGCGGCCGGTGTACGAGAAGTACTTCCGGGTCGAGGTGAAGGGCATCGAGAACATCCCGGCGAAGGGCGGGGCGCTGATCGTCGCCAACCACTCCGGGACGCTGCCGCTGGACGGGCTGATGATGCAGGTCGCCGTGCACGACCGCCATCCGGCCGGCCGGCATCTGCGGCTGCTCGCGGCCGACTTGGTCTTCGTGCTGCCGGTGGTCAACGAGCTGGCCCGCAAGCTGGGGCACACCCTGGCGTGCGCGGAGGACGCGGAGCGGCTGCTGGCTCAGGGCGAGCTGGTCGGGGTGATGCCGGAGGGCTTCAAGGGCATCGGGAAACCCTTCAGCGAGCGGTACAAGCTGCAGCGGTTCGGCCGCGGGGGCTTTGTCTCCACCGCGCTGCGGCAGGGGACGCCGATCATTCCGTGCTCGATCGTGGGCGCCGAGGAGATCTACCCGATGATCGGCAACGCGAAGACTCTGGCGCGGGTGCTGGGATTTCCGTACTTCCCGTTGACGCCGACGTTTCCGTGGCTGGGGCCGCTTGGTGCGGTTCCGCTGCCGACGAAGTGGACGATCCAGTTCGGTGAGCCGATTCCGACGGACGGGTATCCGGCGGAGGCTGCCGAGGATCCGATGCTGATGTTCAACTTGACTGATCAGGTGCGGGAGCAGATTCAGCACACGCTGTACAAGCTGTTGGTGCAGCGGCGGTCGGTCTTCTTCTGATGCGTTCGGTCTTCTGAGTGGGGGCGCCGTGCTCGGGAGGGCGCCCCCACTGCCGTTAGTGCGTCGCGTCCTCTCCCTCGATGCCCAGGCCGGGCAGGAGGCCCGGGAGGAGCGGTGGGATGGTGACGTCCGGTGTGGTCGTCGGGGGCTTGCTGGTGGACGGCGTGCCGCTGCCGGTGCCGGTCTTCGGTGGTTCGAGCAGGCCGCCCGTGTCGCCGCCGATGAGGCCCATGCCGCTGCTGCCGGTGGCCGTGCCGCTCGGGTCGCCGGTGCTCGCGTGCTTGCCGGAGGACGGGGTGTGGCCGGAAGAGCTGGGCGCGCTCGACCGCCGGCCGCCGGAGGAGCCGGTGGACGCCGAGCCGGAGCCCTGCCGCTTGCCGTCGCCGCCCTGGGCGGGCGACTGCGGGAGCAGGGACTGCAGCGGGGCGACCTCTTGGTCTATGGCGTCGAACACCGACGACACCTGCTGTTTGACGTCCCCGAGCTGCACGGGCAGCTTGTCGCTCAGCGCGCTCCAGGCCTCGCGGTGGGCGCGGGAGAACGTGGACAGGGCCTGGATCGGGCCGAGCGAGCCGGGGTCGGCCTCATAGGCCTCGTGGAGCAGGCGGTGGCCCTCGGTGACATCGCGCTGCATGCCGGAGAGCGTGCGGCGGATCTCGCCGATGGACTCGTGGTCGAGGTGGCCGCCGCGGCCGCGCTCCATCAGCCGACGGGCCTCGCTGAGCCGGGTGGAGGCCTGGTCGAGGTAGGTCTGGCCGCGCTGGTCGTCGCCGTTGGTCAGGTAGTTGAGCTTGAAGTCCTCGATGCCGCGTTTGAGGCCGTACAGCGAGTCGCCGGGCAGGGCGTCGGAGCTGGCGGCGGCGACCCCGCCGAAGGCCCCGGCGGCCACGCCGACGCTGAGCCCGCCCGCGGCGAGCCCCTTGGTCAGTCGGGAACGCGGGCGGAGCTTGCCCAGGGGGCTCGCCCGGTGCGCGCCTTTCTGTCTGGGTACCGACGCGTCCGCCATCCCGGTGCCCTCTTGGAACATGGCCTCCATCGCGGCCACCAGTTGGGCGCGCTGCACGACCTTGACCTCGGGGTCGAGCTGCGGCTTGGGCAGCGCGTCGAGGTCCGCGGCGAGGGCCAGCAGCTCGCCCCGCTCGCTCTGTTCCTCGACGGTCGGCGGAGAACCCGCCGGGTCTACGGACTGCTCGGCCGCCGTGTCCCGGTCGGACAGCTCCTCCAGGGCCTGGGCGAAGGCGTTCGCCCGCCGGTGTGCCGATACGTTCGCGATCACTGGCGGCACCTCCTCTCGTCATCACGGTCGACTCCCCAGGGGGTCCTGAGGGTTGCACGCCCGCGACCACTTCCACACGATCGAGTGATCAGGGTCGGCCAGACGTGACCACAGGGAGCCTGTATCCCGCACAACGACTGGCGCGGCACTTGGGTTACGGACGGCGGATGACCGGATCGGAAAGGCAACGAGCTTTCACGGAACGTGAGTTGGACGTCGCCATGTGTAGTGGGGTGCGGGCTGCGGCTCAGCGCGCGTCGTCCGGCAGAAGCCGGGCCAGCGTGCGTACGGCGCGGTACTGGAGGGTCTTGATGGCGCCCTCGTTCTTGCCCATGACACGGGCGGTCTCGGCGACCGAGAGGCCCTGGAGGAAGCGGAGCGTCACGCACTCCTGCTGCTGCGGGTTGAGCCGGCGTACGGCATCCAGCAGCGCGGCGTTCGACAGGGTCTCCAGGACGGAGTCCTCCGGGGAGCGCTCGACCTCGTTGGCGTCGAGCATCTCGCCGGTGGTGACCTCCAGGCGGAAGCGGCTGGACTTGAAGTGGTCGGCCACCAGGTTCCGGGCGATCGTCACCAGCCAGGCCCCGAAGTCGCGGCCCTGCCAGGTGAAGGTGCCGATCCTGCGCAGCGCCCGCAGAAAGGTCTCGCTGGTGAGGTCCTCGGCGGTGGCCCGGCCTCCGACGCGGTAGTAGATGTACCGGTACACCGTGTCGCTGTACTGGTCGTACAGTCGGCCGAAGGCCTCGGCCTCGCCCGCCTGAGCGCGCTCGACCAGGTCCATCATCCGGGCGCTGTCGCTGTCGGCGGCCGGGCGGCGGGCGGTGGCGGCACCGGCACCTGCGCCGGCGGAACGCCCTCGTCTGCCGACGGCGGCGCTGCCGTCGGCCAGTGCGTAGCACGGGCCGACGGGCGCGGCGGCGGCGAAGGCGGGGACGGCGTACGCGGTGGGGACGAGGCCGCGCAGCGTCTCTTTGACCGTTGCGACAGTTGCGCGCAGCGTAGCCAGGCCCGAGGCGTCAACCCCGACGTGTGGGTACACGGGACTCCCAGAGGCAGAGCTTCCATCACGTGCAGTACGGGACCGTTCACCCGTCGTAGCGACGGAGAGGTACCGGTTTGCGTCTGAGGAGAATAACGCTTCGTGCAGGCACTGCTACACCGAGTTGCTCAAATCATCGATTGCGTCGCTTCTGTTGCCGATTGAGGGCCTATCAAGTTCCGTAGCGTGATCGCTTGTTGATCGGAATGAGGCGGCTTTCGGCGAAGTACAGGGCGTGTTGAAGTGGCCGCGGCATAATCCGGCCGCGCGAAGGGGGCGCGCGAGGTGGGTGTGGGCGCCGCAACCTCCAGGGGTGCGCGGAACCGCGCGACCGGCCCACGGCGAGCCGCGGACGACGACGGCGCGGTGCGGGGGCGGGAGCCCGGCTCGGGGCGCCGCCGCGCCGGTGCTGTCGCGCGCTATCGGCGCCGGCGGCTCAGGGCGATCGCGGCCGCCGTGCCGCCGGCCACCGCTCCGACGCCCGCTGCCGCCGGGATGCCGACCTTCGCGGCCTTCCGCCCGGTGCGGTAGTCCCGCAGGCGCCAGTCCTTCTCGCGGGCGTGCTTGCGTAGCTTGGCGTCGGGGTTGATGGCGTAGGGGTGGCCGACCAGGGACAGCATGGGGATGTCGTTGTGGCTGTCGCTGTAGGCGGCGCAGCGGGCGAGGTCCAGGCCCTCGGCCGCCGTCAGGGCGCGTACCGCCTCCGCCTTCGCCGGGCCGTGCAGCGGCTCGCCGACCAGCTTGCCGGTGTAGACGCCGTCCACGGACTCCGCGACCGTGCCGAGGGCCCCGGTGAGGCCGAGGCGGCGGGAGATCACCTGGGCGATCTCCACGGGGGCCGCCGTGACCAGCCACACCTTCTGGCCGGCGTCCAGGTGGGCCTGGGCCAGGGCGCGGGTGCCGGGCCAGATGCGGTCGGCCATGTACTCGTCGTAGATCTCCTCGCCGATCGACTCCAGCTCGGCGACCCGGTGGCCCTTGACGATCGACAGCGCCGAGTCGCGGGCGTCCTGCATGTGCTCGGGGTCCTCGACGCCGGCCAGCCGGAACCAGGCCTGCTGCCAGGCGAACCGGGCGAGGTCGCGGGTCTCGAAGAACTTCCGCTTGTACAGGCCCCGGCCGAAGTGGAACAGCGCTGCGCCCTGCATCACGGTGTTGTCGAGGTCGAAGAAGGCGGCCGCCTTGTCGTCGCCGCGCACCGGGAACTCCGGTTCCTCGTCGGTGACCTGCGGGGTTTCCTGCGCTTCCTGCGAGGACTTGCGGGCAGCCTCCGCCGAGGCCTCGCCTGCCAACACGCTGCGCGCCGTGGCGGAGCGCCTACGAGGAGTGAGCCATCCGAGAGCGGCCATGTCGTGAGCATAGCCAGTTTGTTCGGTGCTTCCCCGGCCACGAGGGTTTGAAAGGTGTGAACTCTCCGCGACCGGGCCGTTAAAGAACTGATCGGAAGCGTGCGGGGCACGCGCGAGAATGGCTCGTATGAGTCCCCTTTTCCGGCGCAAGGCCGAGCCCCGTGAGCGGCTCGTCACACTGATCCGCAAGCCCGGCTGTCATCTGTGCGAGGACGCGCAGGTCGTGATCGAGAAGGTCTGCGGGGAACTCGGGGTGCCCTGGGAGTCCAAGGACATCACCGAGGACCGGGCTCTGCACGACCGGTACTGGGAGCAGATCCCGGTCGTACTGATCGATGGTGAACAGCACACCTTCTGGCGCGTGAACGAGGAGCGACTGCGCCGGGCACTGACCGACTAGTCCAAACCGGCCCGAAAGTCGCTTAGGATCGACGGCGGTCTGATCTCGGGGGCGGGATTTGTGAGGAGAGTGTGGGGTTTTGCCCCCAGTAACTAAGGAACGGCGGTGCGTGTGCGCCGGTTCCCGGCGAGGGCGCGAAAGGCGCGTGACCCCGGTCACTTCTGCCGGGCAAATCGGACACCATCTTTGTGCACGCGTTCACAAAGACATAGCCTGCTGTCGACGGGGCGGTCTGGGGACGTATGACCGCCTGCAGCCCCGCTCTACCCGCAGGAGCACCGTGGCAACTGGCCGAACACACCGACCGGCGACCCGTAGCCGAGGGATTCCCGAGGCCACCGTCGCCCGGCTTCCGCTGTACCTCCGAGCCCTGACCGCACTGTCGGAGCGCTCGGTACCCACGGTCTCCTCCGAGGAACTGGCGGCCGCGGCGGGGGTCAACTCCGCCAAGCTGCGCAAGGACTTCTCGTACCTGGGCTCCTACGGAACGCGCGGTGTCGGCTACGACGTGGAGTATCTCGTCTACCAGATCTCCCGTGAACTCGGCCTGACCCAGGACTGGCCGGTTGTGATCGTCGGTATTGGTAACCTCGGCGCCGCCCTGGCCAATTACGGCGGGTTCGCCTCCCGTGGCTTCAGGGTCGCGGCCCTCATCGACGCCGATCCGGCGATGGCCGGGAAGCCGGTCGCCGGTATCCCGGTGCAGCACACGGACGACCTGGAGAAGATCATCCAGGACAACGGGGTGTCCATCGGCGTGATCGCCACCCCCGCCGGTGCCGCCCAGCAGGTCTGCGACCGGCTCGTGGCCGCCGGGGTCACCTCCATCCTGAACTTCGCGCCGACCGTGCTGACCGTCCCGGACGGGGTCGACGTGCGCAAGGTCGATCTCTCGATCGAACTCCAGATCCTCGCCTTCCACGAGCAGCGCAAGGCCGGCGAGGAGACCGCGGCGGGCGACGGGGCGCACCCCGCGGCCGCCCGTGACGCTTCCTCCGCCGACCAGGGGCCCGACGGGGACGTACCCGCCGTGATGCCGGCATGAGTCTCCTCGTCGTCGGACTGAGCCACCGCAGCGCACCGGTCAGCGTGCTGGAGCGGGCCGCGCTGAGCGCGGACGCCCAGATCAAGCTGCTCCAGGACACGGTCGCCGCCGAGCCGGCCACCGAGGCGGCGGTGCTCGCCACCTGCAACCGCATCGAGCTGTACGCCGACGTGGACAAGTTCCACGCCGGTGTCGCCGAGCTGTCCACGCTGCTCGCCCAGCACAGCGGTGTGGGGCTGGAGGAGCTGACGCCCTATCTGTACGTCCACTACGAGGACCGGGCCGTTCACCACCTCTTCTCGGTGGCCTGCGGGCTCGACTCGATGGTCGTCGGCGAGGGCCAGATCCTCGGCCAGATCAAGGACTCGCTGGCCCAGGCGCAGGAGCTGCACACCGCCGGCAGGCTGCTGAACGACCTGTTCCAGCAGGCCCTGCGGGTCGGCAAGCGCGCCCACTCCGAGACCGGCATCGACAGCGCCGGCCAGTCCCTGGTCACCTTCGGCCTGGAGCAGCTGGCCGCCGGGTGTGCCGTCGAGGCATGGGCCGCGGGCAAGAAGGCGCTGGTCATCGGCGCCGGATCGATGTCCTCGCTGGCCGCCGCGACGCTGGCGCGGGCCGGGGTCGCCGAGGTCGTCGTCGCCAACCGCACCGTCGAGCGCGCCGAGCGCCTGGCCGAGATACTGACGGAGGCCGACGACAACGCGGTGGCCGCCCGTGCGGTACGGATGGACGCCGTATCGGACGAGCTGACACGTGCCGACGTCGTCGTCTCCTGTACCGGGGCGACGGGCCTGGTGCTCACGGCGGAGGCGGTCGCCGAGGCGGTCGGGGGCCGTACCGGGCAGCCGGTGGTCGCCGACCCGGCCGTCACGGCCGTGAAAGCCACGCAGGCCGTGCAGCTGCCGCCCACCAGTGTCGGCACCGACGAGAACTGCCCGCTGGACCTGGCCGCCGTACAGCCCGGCTTCTCCCTCATGGGCGAGGCCGCCGTCGCCGGAATGGACGCGGCCACCCTGGAGCAGCACGCGGCCTGGGCCGCGGGCACGGCCGTGGACCGCCGCGAGCGCCGCACGCCCGAGGCGGACGCCGAGCTGATCACCGCGCTCGCCGCGACCGCCGCCACCGTCGGCCGGATCCCCGAGCGGCGCAAGCCGGAGCCGCCGGCCGAGCGCCCGGCGCCCTTCTTCTTCCTCCTCGACCTGGCCATGCCCCGCGACATCGACGCGGCCGTGCACCGGCTGGCCGGGGTGCGGCTGGTGGACATCGAGTCGCTGGCGGAAGCTTCCGCCGACGCACCGATGGCGGCCGATGTGGACCAGGTCCGGCGTATCGTCTCCGACGAGGTCGCGGCCTTCGGCGCGGCACAGCGGGCGGCGCACATCACGCCGACCGTGGTCGCGCTGCGCACCATGGCCGCCGACGTCGTCGCCAGTGAGATCGCGCGGCTCGACGGCCGCCTGCCCGACCTGGACGAACGCCAGCGCGGCGAGATCCGCCAGGCCGTGCACCGGGTCGTCGACAAGCTGCTGCACGCGCCGACCGTACGGGTCAAGCAGCTCGCGGCCGAGCCCGGCGGCGCCGGGTACGCGGACGCGCTGCGCACCCTGTTCGACCTCGACCCCGAGACGGTCGCCGCCGTCTCCCGGGCCGTGGACAGCACAGACAAGAAGGACCGACCAGCATGACTGACAAGGCACTGAGACTGGGGACCAGGCGGAGCAAGCTCGCCATGGCCCAGTCCGGTCAGGTGGCGGAGACCGTCCGCCGGCTGACCGGACGGCCCGTCGAGCTGGTCGAGATCACCACGTACGGCGACACCTCGCGCGAGCAGCTGGCGCAGATCGGCGGCACCGGCGTCTTCGTGACGGCGCTGCGCGACGCGCTGATGCGGGGCGAGGTCGACTTCGCGGTTCATTCGCTCAAGGACCTGCCCACCGCGCAGCCCGAGGAGCTGGTCCTCGCCGCCGTACCGCCGCGCGAGGACCCGCGGGACGTGATCGTCGCGCGTGACGCCCTCAAGTTCACGGACCTGCCGCGCGGGGCGCGCATCGGCACCGGTTCGCCGCGCCGCATGGCGCAGCTGAACGCGTACGCACGCACCCACGGCCTGGACATCGAGACGGTCCCGATCCGGGGGAATGTGGATACGCGGATCGGGTATGTGCACGGCGGCGAGCTGGACGCCGTCGTGCTCGCCGCGGCCGGCCTGCACCGGATCGGCCGCATCGACGAAGTGACCGACTTCCTGTCGGTCGACACGGTTCTGCCCGCCCCCGGCCAGGGGGCACTGGCGATCGAGTGTGCCGCGGACAACGCGGACCTGATCGCCGCGCTCGGCGAACTCGACGACCCGTTCACCCGGGCCGCCGTGACCGCCGAACGGTCACTGCTCGCCGCCCTGGAGGCCGGTTGCAGCGCACCTGTGGGCGCGCTGGCCGACCTCCTGGCCGACGGGCAGATTGTCAAGGAAATGCGCCTGCGTGGCGTCGTCGGCACGACCGACGGCACTCGCATGGTGCAGCTGTCCACCACCGGTTCCGTGCCCCAGACGCACGAGCAGGCGCTGGCACTCGGTCGCGAACTCGCCACCGAGATGCTCGCCCAGGGCGCGGCCGGTCTGATGGGGGAGCGAGCACATTGAGCCCCACCGCCCTTCCTGCCGCCGGTCCGGAACACGGGTACGTCACCTTCCTCGGTGCCGGACCCGGAGATCCGGGACTGCTGACTCTGCGCGCCGTGGAGGCGCTGTCGAACGCGGACGTCCTGGTCGCCGAGCACGAGGTGCTCGACGTGATCCGGACACACGCCCGACAGAGCGTTTCCGTGGTGCAGACGGACGCAGACCATTCCTCGGTCTCGCCGCCGGGCACGGGCACGCCCCAGCTGACGGTCGTTGACGGCACGTCAACAACCGCCGCTGTCCCGGCCGCTGCGCGGGATGCCGCTCATCTTGTCATGGAGGCTGCGCGGGGCGGCAGGCGGGTCGTCCGTGCGGTGTCCGGGGACCCGGGACTTGATACGTACGCGGCGGAGGAAATGCTCGCCTGCGCCGCCGCCGGGGTGCCCTTCGAGGTCGTCCCCGGTGTCGCGGCCGCGGTCGGCGTGCCCGCGTACGCCGGTGTGCCGCTGCGGGACGCGCAGGGTGCGGACGTCCGGTTCGTGGACGCCCGTACGGCGTCGGACCGCTGCTGGACCGAGGTGGGCGCGTCGGACGGCACGGTCGTCGTCTCGACGACGCTGGACTCGGTCGCCGCGGCGGCCGGTGAACTCGTGTCCGCCGGCCGCAAGCCCGACACCCCCCTGTCGGTCACCGTCGCCGGTACGACGACCCGCCAGCGCACCTGGACGGCGACGCTCGGCACGATCGCGCAGACGCTGAAGCAGGCGAAGGTGCTGCCGTCGCCGGACGGCGGGCGGCCGGTCATAGCCGTGGTCGGCGAGCGTTCCGCCGCCGCCCGGCGCGACCAGCTGTCGTGGTTCGAGTCCAAGCCGCTGTTCGGCTGGAAGGTGCTCGTGCCGCGCACGAAGGAGCAGGCGGTGTCGCTCTCCGACCAGCTGCGGTCCTACGGCGCCGTGCCGCACGAGGTTCCGACGATCGCGGTGGAGCCCCCGCGGACGCCTCAGCAGATGGAGCGCGCGGTCAAGGGCCTGGTCACCGGGCGGTACGAGTGGATCGCGTTCACGTCGGTCAACGCGGTGAAGGCGGTCCGGGAGAAGTTCGAGGAGTACGGGCTCGACGCGCGTGCCTTCGCGGGCATCAAGGTGGCCGCGGTGGGCGAGCAGACCGCGAAGGCGCTCGTCGCCTTCGGCGTGAAGCCGGATCTGGTGCCGAGCGGTGAGCAGTCGGCCGCGGGTCTGCTGGAGGACTGGCCGCCGTACGACCCGGTGTTCGACCCGATCGACCGGGTGTTCCTGCCGCGGGCCGACATCGCCACGGAGACCCTGGTCGCCGGGCTCATCGAGCTGGGCTGGGAGGTCGACGACGTCACGGCGTACCGGACCGTGCGGGCCTCGCCGCCGCCGGCGGAGACGCGGGAGGCGATCAAGGGGGGCGGCTTCGACGCGGTTCTCTTCACGTCGTCGTCCACGGTGCGCAACCTGGTGGGTATCGCGGGCAAGCCGCACAACGTGACGGTCATCGCGTGCATCGGTCCGGCCACGGCCAAGACGGCCGAGGAGCACGGTCTGCGGGTCGACGTCATGGCTCCGGAGCCGTCTGTGCTCAAGCTGGCGGAGGCGCTGGCCGACTTCGGTCTGAAGCGGCGTGCCGCCGCGCTGGAGGCGGGGGATCCGGTGACGCGGCCGAGCGAGCGTCGGCCGGGGGCGCGCAGGCGCCGTACGACCACGTGAGAACAGGCGGGTGCCGAACGGCACCCGCCTGTCGTGCGTCGGCTACTGCGGCGTGCCGCCCGCGTAGTCGCTGTTGAACGTCGTCTCGATCGTCTGGGCCACCGGCTGGGCGACGCCCGTGCCGGTCAGGATGATGCCCAGCTCCCGGTTGTTGCTCAGGGAGTTGCTGCTGATGTTCATGGAGCCGGCCTCGACCTCCTGGGTGGACAGGCCGTAGTCGGCGACCATCGCCTTGGCGTGGATGTAGAAGCCGTTCGGGTCGGAGTAGCCGACGACCGTGCCGCCGGCGGCTTTGACGGCGGAGACCTCGCTGGAGTAGCTGGAAGGATTCTCCAGGACCACGCGGACCTTGACGCCCGCCTTGGCCCGCGCCACGATCGCGTTGACCACCGTGCTGTCGCTGAACTCCAGCTCCTCCACGTCGAGCGTCTTGGTCGCCGAGTTGATGAAGGAGACGAGGCGGTTGCGCGAGTCGGTGGGGGACCACAGCAGGTGGTCGCCGTCGGTGGGGGTCACGGACGTCGCCGTGTAGTCCGCGTCGAAGACCTTCTCGATCGCGGCGACGTCACGCGTGTCGTCGGTGAAGACGCCGTAGTCGCGGCCGGTCGTGTAGTACTGCGAGGTCAGATTGCCGGTCAGGACCAGGGACTTGGTGCCGTCGACCGTGATCGTCTTCTGGTGGGTGTAGACGTAGGCGGAGGAGGACCAGACCACGCCCACGCCCGCGTTCGTCAGGGACGTGTACGCCGAGTTGTTGGCGGTCTTGTGCTGGCGGTCGAGGATGACCCGGACCGTGACGCCCTTGTTCTTCAGGGCTATGAGGTCGTTGACGGCCGTGGTGTCCTCCAGCTCGTACATGGTCATGTCGAGCGAGCTGGTGGCCGAGTTGACGAAGTCGTAGATGGCGGGCTGGCCGCCGGTCCGGGAGAAGGCGAACGCCGAGTAGCTCGCCGCGTTCGCGGGAACGGCGGTGCTGACGACGGCGGCACCGGCGGTGAGGGCGACGGCCGCGCGGGTGAGGACCTTCCGCAGCATGCGTGACTCCTGTCAGGAGGCAGGGAAACGTGGGGGTCGTGCCGTGGAGGGTGGCGCGTGCATGACACCACGCGCGTAGAACGCTGGGGAGGCGGGCGGACCCAGGGATCGCCAGGAGAGCGCAAAGACTTCGTATGGCCGCGCCGCTATGCCCGCGAATGGCGTGAATGGGCTGTCTGTGGGCCGCCTATGAGCCAATCTGCGAGCCCGCCACCGGTCCGACAGGGCGTCGGCAAAGGCGGCGGCCGGGCGGGCGTAGCGTAGAGGGCATGACGAAGTACGGATCGTTTCCCGGTACGCGTCCCCGGCGACTGCGGACCTCGCCCGTCATGCGCCGGATGGTCGCCGAGACGCGACTGCACCCGGCCGACTTCATCCTCCCGGCGTTCGTCCGGGAGGGCGTGAGCGAGCCCGTGCCGATCGCCGCCATGCCCGGTGTCGTCCAGCACACCCGCGACAGCCTGAAGAAGGCCGCGCTGGAGGCGGTGGAGGCCGGGATCTCCGGGATCATGCTGTTCGGCGTGCCGGAGGAGAGCAAGAAGGACGCCGCCGGGACTCCGGGCACCGATCCGGACGGGATCCTTCAGGTCGCCATCCGGGACGTACGGGCCGAGGTCGGCGACGACCTGCTCGTCATGTCCGACCTGTGCCTGGACGAGACCACCGACCACGGGCACTGCGGGGTGCTGGACGATCAGGGGCGGGTCGACAACGACGCCACCCTGGAGCGGTACGCGGAGATGGCGCAGGTGCAGGCCGACGCCGGTGCGCACGTCGTCGGCCCGAGCGGGATGATGGACGGCCAGATCGGCGTCGTCCGCGACGCGCTCGACCAGATCGGCCGCGAGGACGTGGCGATCCTCGCCTACACCGCCAAGTACTCCTCCGCGTTCTACGGCCCCTTCCGCGAGGCCGTCGGCTCCTCGCTGAAGGGCGACCGCAAGACCTACCAGCAGGACCCCGCCAACTGGCGTGAGTCCCTGCGGGAGTTGGCCCTGGACCTGGAGGAGGGCGCGGACATGGTCATGGTCAAGCCGGCCGGGCCGTACCTCGACATCCTGGCCAAGGTCGCGGACGCCGTGGACGTGCCCGTCGTCGCCTACCAGATCTCCGGCGAGTACTCGATGATCGAGGCCGCCGCCGAGAAGGGCTGGCTCGACCGGGACCGGGCCATCTTCGAGACCCTGACCGGCATCAAGCGCGCCGGGGCACGCACCATCCTCACCTACTGGGCGACCGAGGCGGCACGGAAGCTGCGCTAGTCGCCCGCAGGGCTCACCGGTTGAGGGCGTCGCCTGCGTCTGCTGCCCGTACGTGACGGTCGGCGAGCTGGCGTAGCGGACGCCCTTCGCCGCCTGCGGCGCCCACCGCATCTCGTCCGGATCGCGGAATTACCGGTGTAAGCGGCATGTACCTCTCTAGTGTGGCCGGAAACGACCTGAAGGAGAGCCGCGCCATGTCCCTCACCGAGTCAGCTCCGACCTCCGCCGGGCCGGTCCCGACCCGCGCCGCCGTTCCGCCGCTCGCCGCGCGTGCCCGGAGTGTGGGCGGCTCGCCCGTGCGGGACATCCTCGCGGTCACCGCCCGCCCCGAGGTGATCAACTTCGCGGGCGGCCTGCCGGCGCCGGAACTCTTCGACCGGGACGGCATAGCGGCGGCCTTCCAGGACGTCCTGGCGACGATCCCGGCGCAGGCGCTGCAGTACTCCACGACCGAGGGCGAGCCCACGCTCCGTGCGGGCCTCGCGGCCCGCATCACCGCCCGGGGCCTGTCCACCGCCCCCGACGACCTGATCGTCACCACCGGCTCCCAGCAGGCCCTGTCCCTGCTGGCGACGGCCCTGCTCGAACCCGGCGACACGGTCCTGGTCGAGAACCCCTGCTATCTGGCGGCACTTCAGGTCTTCGGCCTCGCGGGCGCGCGCGTGGTGGCCGTGCCGGGCGACACGGACGGAGTGGACCCGGCCGCCCTGGAGGAGGCGGTCCGCCGCGAGCGCCCGAAGCTGCTCTACCTGGTCCCCACCTTCCAGAACCCCACCGGCCGTACGATGCCCGCGCCGCGCCGCGCGGCGATCGCCGCCGTCGCCGCCCGCCAGGGACTGTGGATCATCGAGGACGACCCGTACGGCGAACTCCGCTACGACGGCGAGCGCGTCCCCTGGATCGCCTCGCTCCCCGGAGCCGAGGACCGGACCGTCCTCCTCGGCTCCTTCTCCAAGGTGATGGCCCCCGGTCTGCGCCTCGGCTGGCTGCGCGCCCCGGACGGGCTGCGCCGGGCCTGCGCGGTGGCCAAGCAGGCGGCGGACCTGCACACCCCGACGCTCAACCAGCTCGCCGCCGCCCGCTATCTGGACGTCCTGGACACCCATGTGGAGCGGGTGCGGGCCGTGTACGGCGCACGCCGTGACGCCATGCTGACGGGCCTGCCCGGCGCCCTTCCGGCCGGCTCGCGGTGGAGCCGGCCCGAGGGCGGCATGTTCCTGTGGGTGCGCCTGCCGGAGTCGTACGACACCCTCGCGCTGCTGCCCCGCGTGGTCGAGCAGAACGTGGCCTACGTCCCCGGCGCGCCCTTCCATGCCGGTGACCCGGACCCCTCCACCCTCCGCCTGTGCTTCGTCACCCAGACACCCGAGGAGATCGCGGAGGGGCTGCGGAGGCTGGGACGGGGGCTCGGGGGCTGAGCGCCGGAGCGGGGCGGGCGGGTCAGTCCCACCAGAAGGTCCAGGCGGGCGCGCCGATCAGATCCTTCGCATAGGCACGGAGGGTGTCGCACTCGCCCTGGAGCACGTTGTCCGGGCAGAGCGCGAAGTGCTCCGCCGCCACCGCCTCGGCGTCCTCCTGCGTGGCCGGCGGGGCCGCGACGGACACCACCAGGGTGTCGAGGCCGAGCGCCACGACCCGTATGCCGAAGCGGTCCTCCCAGGAGCGCAGCACCGCGCATATCCGGGCCACGTCGCCCTCGTAGTTGACCGGGCCGGTCCAGCCGATCGCCGCCGGGACGTCGGCGGACCGGCGGGCCGGGACCAGGGCGAGGTGCGCCTGCCCGACCGCCGACTCCGGATCGCCGCCGAGCGCGTCGGCGACCTGCGCGGCACGGATGTCTGGATCGGCACAGAGGGCGGCGGCGGGCGCGAGGCCGGGCCAGTCGCTCCCGAACGGCTCGATCTCCTCGGCGATCTCGCCGTCCTCCGTCTCCTCCTCCCAGTACTCGGCGAGGATGTCCTCGGCGTCGTGGTCGCCCGGGTACGACGTCTCGCCGGGTGCCAGCTCCCAGTCCTCCAGGCCGCCCCCGGCGTCGCCGGCGTCCACGAGCACCGGCAGCAGACCGGCGCGGGCCGCAGGTGCGCCCAGTGCCTTCCAGGTGCCCGGCGCGGCCGGCTTCTGAGCGCACCACAGCAGCGGTTCGTGCCAAGGACCCTCATGCGTCAGGTCGACCAGTCTGCCCGGCGGCAGTTGAAGTCCCAGGGAACGACCGCTGGGGTCGGTGGCCAGCTTGGGCAGCGGGTTGGGAAGAGTCGCCATGGCAGTGACTGTAGAGGCCGCCACTGACAACGCCGTTGGCCCGCCCTCCCGATGAACCACCACCCCCCGAACGCGCTCTTACCGGATGGTGTTGTGATGGGGGACGGGGTTACGGGAGGGATGGAGGAACGTGCGGATCGGGCGCTACCCGGTGCGGTGGCACATCGTGCTGCTCACCCTGTGGACGGCCGTCTGGTTCGTCCTGGCCGAACGCCACGGGGCCGTGTCCTGGCACTACCTGCGCGAAGGCGAGCAACTGCTCTTCAACCAGGCCCCCGGCGGCGGCCTCGCCCTGTACGCCAACCATCCCGAGCTGCAGATCGGCCCCGTCAGCTTCCTCGTCGCCGGTCTCTTCGCACCCTTCCCCGCCGACGTCGGTGAGAAACTGGCCGACGCGTTCATGTCCGGCCTCGGCCTGTACATGCTCGTCCTGGTCGGCCGCGCGGCAGCCGAGTACAACCGCGGCACCGGCGTCAACCACAAACGCCTCCAGCAGCGCGTCCTGATCGCCGGAGCGGCCTTCATCCCCATGTGGGTCGAGGTCTCGGTCCGCTTCGCCCACCTCGACGACGTCCTCGCCCTGTTCTTCACCACGCTCGCCGTGCGCGCGCTGGTCCGCGGCAACGCGACGGCGGTGGGCGTCTTCCTGGCCCTGGCGGTCGACTCCAAACCGTGGGCGGTGGGCTTCCTCCCACTGCTGCTGGCCCTGCCGCGCCCGGTCCGGCTGCGCTCGGCGGCCTGGGCCTTCGGCCTGGTCGCGGTCGCCTGGCTGCCCTTCTATCTGAGCCACCTGGAGACCCTGCACGCGGCCCACTTCACCATCCCCAACCAGCAGGCTTCCTCGCTCCGCTGGTTCGGCGTGCACGACCCCGAGACACCGTGGTGGGACCGCCCCGCCCAGATGGCCCTGGGCACGGCCCTGGGCGCGCTCGCCGTACGCCGCGAGCGCTGGCCGGCAGTGATCTTCCTTGCCGCCGACGCGCGCATCCTGCTGGACCCGAGCGTGTACACGTACTACAACGCCTCGGTCCTCCTCGGCACCCTCCTGTGGGACTCCATCGGCCAGCGGCGCCTGGTCCCCTGGGTCAGCTGGATCGCCCTCATCTCCCTCTACGGCAGTGCGCTGGTGGTCCCCTCGGACTCCACCCGAGGCCTCATCCGCCTGGCGTTCTGCATCGGCTCGGCGGCGTATGTGCTGTTCTGGCCGCAGCGGACACCGCGCGGCGGCCGGGGCCGCCGGTCACGCCGGGGAGGCGGTGACGGAGGCCCGGCCGGCGGGGGTCCGGGGACGGGCGAGCGGCCCGACGGGCCCTACGGTCACTTCGGTCACTGGAACGACGCGGTGAACGCCGTCCATGCGGACGGCGGACGCGGCGTGTCCTAGCGGTCTTGCCTGCCCTGGTGCCCCGGCAGGGGCACTAGACCAGCGTCGTGATGCAGAACGGATGCCCGGCGGGGTCCAGCAGCACCCGCCACCGCTCCCCGCCCGGCTGGAACCCGGGCTTGGCGGCGCCCAGTTCGAGCAGCTGCCGCTCGGCGAGGTCCAGGTCGTCCACGCCCAGCTCGATGTGCGCCTGCTTCTCCTGCGCCGGGTCCGGCCAGGTGGGCGGGCGGTAGTCGGCCAGGCGGTTGAAGCCGAGACCGGTCGAGCCCTCCTTGCCGAGCAGAACGAAGTCATCGGTGGAGTAGAGGACCGACATGCCGAGCAACTCACCGTAGAAACGGGCAAGTTCGGCGGGGTCGGCGCAGTCGAAGGTGACGGCGGCGTAGCGGAACGCGGGTGCGGAAGCGGTGTCCGTGGTCATGGGCAAGACGCTAGGACATGACCAGGACAGTTCCGGTCCTGGTCATGCGAGACTTCTGTGTGTGATCGGCGCCTCCGCCCGCCTGCTGCGGCTGCTGTCCCTGTTGTCCTCCCGGCCGTCCTGGACCTGTGCCGAACTGGCCGAGCGCATGGCGGTCACCGACCGCACGGTCCGCCGGGACGTGGCAAGGCTCAGGGAACTCGGCTACCGCGTCGACTCCGAGGCCGGTCCCTGGGGCGGCTACCGCCTGCGCGCCGGCTCCCGCGTGCCGCCGCTGATCCTCGACGACGAGGAGGCGCTGGCCGTGGCGGTGGGGCTGAGCGAGGCCGCGCTGGGCGGCGACCAGGCGGCGCTGTCCGCCATGCTGAAGCTGCGCCAGGTCCTGCCCTGGCGGATCGCGGACCGCCTCGGCGAGCTGGACGAGGCCTTCGTACGCCTGCCCGGGTCCGGCGATGCGCCCATCCGCCCCGGCCTGCTGCTGGAGCTGGCGGCGGCGTGCCGGAGAGGGGAGCGGGCCCGGCTGTCGTACACGGACGCGCAGGGACGGCCGTCCGTCCGGGACATCGACCCGTACCGCCTCGTCCACACCGGCCGGCGCTGGTACTTCGTCGCGCGGGACGTGGCGCGGGGCCAGTGGCGGACGTTCCGGGCGGACCGCGTCGACCGCGTCCGGCCCACCGGGCACCCGGCGGACCTCACCGACCCCCCGGACCCGGCCGACCTGGTCTCCCGCAACATCGCGAACGGCCCCTACCCGCTGACGGCGACCGTCCGCCTCCCGCTCCCCCTGCGGGAGGCGCTGCGGATCGTCCCCGCCACGGTCGGCACCCACCGCCCCGACGGCCCCGACGCGACGATCACCGAGGTCGGCGGCCCCGACCCGGACGGCCTGGCCCGCTATCTGCTGGGCCTCGGCACGCCGTTGCGGGTCCTCGCACCGGAGGCGGTACGAGAGGCCCTGGTACGTCAGGCCGGGGCGCTTGCCGCGCAGAACGCAGGCGTCAGAGCTTCTCGGGGGTCCTGATGCCCAGCAGGGCCATGCCCTGGTGCAGGGTGCGGGCCGTGATGTCGCACAGGAAGAGGCGGTTCTCCACCTGCTGCGGCGTCTCGGCCTTCAGGACCGGGCACTTGTCGTAGAAGGACGTGTACAGGGACGCGAGCTGGTACAGGTACGCCGCCAGCTTGTGCGGGGCGTACTCCGCCGCCGCCTCCGCCACCGTCTGCGCGAAGGCGTCGACGTGGAGGCCCAGCACGCGCTCGATGCCGGCCAGTTCCAGCTCCGGGTGCGCGGCCGGGCGGGTCTCCCCGGCCTTGCGGAGGATGGACCGGATACGGGCGTAGGCGTACTGGAGGTAGACGGAGGTGTCGCCGTTCAGGGACACCATCTGGTCCAGGTCGAACTTGTAGTCCCGGTTCGCGGACGTCGACAGGTCCGCGTACTTCACCGCGCCGACGCCCACCTGGGCGCCCCGCTCGGCGATCTCCTCCTCGGAGAGGTCCTGGGCCTTCTCCCGGACGACGGCCGACGCGCGGTCGATCGCCTCGTCGAGCAGGTCGACCAGCCGGACCGTCTCGCCCTCACGGGTCTTGAACGGCTTGCCGTCCTTGCCGAGGACCGTGCCGAAGGCCAGCTGGACCGCCGTGACGTCGTCGCCCAGCCAGCCGATCCGGCGCGCCGTCTCGAAGACCATCCTGAAGTGCAGGGACTGGCGGGCGTCCACCACGTACAGCAGGGTGTTGGCCTTCAGGTTGAAGACCCGGTCGCGGATGGCGGACAGGTCGGTGGCCGCGTAGCCGTAGCCGCCGTCCGACTTCTGGACGATCAGCGGGACCGGGTTGCCGTCCGGGCCCAGGATGTCGTCGAAGAAGACGCACAGGGCGCCTTCGCTGCGGACCGCGACGCCCGACTCCTCCAGCAGTCGGCAGGTCTCCGCCAGCATGTCGTTGTAACCCGACTCGCCGACGATGTCCGGGTCCTGGATCTCCATGTCCAGCTTCTCGAAGACGGAGAAGAAGTAGATCTTCGACTCGTCCACGAACTTCTGCCACATGGCGAGGGTGTGCGGGTCGCCGGCCTGGAGGTCGACGACGCGGCGCCGGGCCCTCGTCTTGAACTCCTCGTCGGCGTCGAATTTCTTCCGCGCGGCCTTGTAGAGGCGGTCGAGGTTCGACATCGCCTCCTCACCGGTGACCCGGGTGTCCTTGTGGTCCAGCTCGTGCGGGTGCTCGTCCAGGTACTGGATGAGCATGCCGAACTGCGTGCCCCAGTCGCCGATGTGGTGCCGGCGGATCACGTTCTCGCCGGTGAACTCCATGAGCCGCACCGCCGAGTCGCCGATCACCGCGGAGCGCAGGTGGCCGACGTGCATCTCCTTGGCCACGTTCGGCTGCGCGTAGTCGACCACCGTCGTGCCCGGGTGCGCGGCGGTCGGCACGCCGAGGCGGCCGGTCTCGTCCGCGTACCGCGCGGCCAGGTTCGCGGTGATCGCCCGGTCCGCGATCGTGATGTTCAGGAAGCCGGGGCCCGAGACCTCGACGTCCTTGATCAGCTCGTCGCCCGTGACCACCTGGGCGACGACCTGCGTCGCCAGCTCCCTCGGGTTCGCCTTCGCCTTCCTGGCCAGCGCCAGGATGCCGTTGGCCTGGAAGTCGGCCCGGTCGCTTCGTCGCAGCAGCGGGTCCGCGCCGGCGGCCTCGGGCAGAGTGGCCGAGAGGGCGGACGCGAGGTGCTGCTGGACCGAATCGCTGAGGGGCGTGACCGAGGCCATAGGAAGGGGTGCCGTTCTCCTCGTGGGGATGGATAGACCCGGCCAGTATCCCATGGCAGGTAAAGCCGTTTTCGCGGGCGCGAGCCGGTCTGTGAGAATGGGGTGTCACCCCGTTCAGAAAGAAGGACGTGCCGATCGTGGCTCAGAGCACCGAGACCACCGACTGGGTCTCCCGTTTCGCGGATGAGGTCATCGAGGAGTCGGAGCGCCGGGCCCCGGGTAAACCCGTTGTCGTCGCGTCCGGCCTGTCCCCCTCGGGCCCGATCCACCTGGGCAACCTCCGCGAGGTCATGACCCCGCACCTGGTCGCCGACGAGATCCGCCGCCGTGGGTACGAGGTCCGGCACCTGATCTCCTGGGACGACTACGACCGTTACCGCAAGGTCCCGGCCGGCATCGCCGGGGTCGACGAGTCCTGGGCCGAGCACATCGGCAAGCCGCTGACCTCGGTCCCGGCGCCGAAGGGGTCGTCGTACCCGAACTGGGCCGAGCACTTCAAGGCCGCGATGACCGCCTCGCTGGCCGAGCTGGGGGTCGAGTTCGACGGCATCAGCCAGACCGCCCAGTACACCTCCGGTGTCTACCGCGAGCAGATCCTGCACGCCATCGGGCACCGCGGCGACATCGACGCGATCCTCGCCCAGTACCGCACGAAGAAGGCCCCGAAGAAGCAGCAGCAGAAGGCCGTCGACGAGGCCGAGCTGGAGGCCGAGGAGGGCTCGGGCGCCGCCTCCGAGGACGACGGCAGCTCCGGCTCCGCCGGCTACTTCCCGTACAAGCCGTACTGCGGCAACTGCGAGAAGGACCTGACCACCGTCACCTCCTACGACGACGACAGCACCGAGCTGTCGTACACGTGCACCGCGTGCGGCTTCACCGAGACCGTCCGGCTCAGCGAGTTCAACCGCGGCAAGCTGGTCTGGAAGGTCGACTGGCCGATGCGCTGGGCGTACGAGGGCGTCGTCTTCGAGCCGAGCGGCGTCGACCACTCGTCTCCCGGCTCCTCCTTCCAGGTCGGCGGGCAGATCGTCGGCATCTTCGGCGGCAAGCAGCCGATCGGGCCCATGTACGCGTTCGTGGGCATCTCCGGCATGGCGAAGATGTCCTCCTCGCGCGGCGGGGTGCCCACGCCCGCCGACGCGCTGAAGATCATGGAGCCGCAGATCCTGCGCTGGCTGTACGCCCGCCGCAGGCCGAACCAGTCCTTCAAGATCGCCTTCGACCAGGAGATCCAGCGGCTCTACGACGAGTGGGACAAGCTGGCGGGCAAGGTCGCCGACGGCTCCGCGCTGCCGGCGGACGTCGCGGCCCACACCCGCGCCGTCGGTACGGCCGCCGGTGAGCTGCCGAGGACGGCGCGTCCGCTGCCGTACCGCACGCTCGCCTCCGTCGCCGACATCACCGCCGGCCACGAGGACCAGGCGCTGCGCATCCTCTCCGAGCTGGACCCGGAGCAGCCGCTGGCGTCCCTGGACGAGGCCCGGCCGCGGTACGACAAGGCCGAGGCGTGGATCAACACCCACGTGCCGGCCGACCAGCGGACCATCGTGCGCGACGAGCCCGACGCCGAGCTGCTGAAGTCCCTCGACGAGGCGTCCCGGCAGTCGGTACGGCTGCTGCTCGACGGACTCGCCGAGCATTGGTCGCTCGACGGCCTGACCCACCTCGTGTACGGCGTGCCGAAGGTCCAGGCCGGCTTCTCGGCCGACGCCACGCCCAAGGAGCTGCCGCCGGAGATCAAGACGGCCCAGCGGACGTTCTTCGCCCTGCTGTACCACCTGCTGGTCGGGCGGGACACCGGGCCGCGGCTGCCCACGCTGCTGCTCGCGGTGGGGCAGGAGCGGGTGCGCAGGCTGCTCGGCGAGTAAGAACCCGTAGGAAACCGCGTAAGAAAAAGGGGCCCTCCGCGCGGAGGGCCCCTTCCTTACTTGTGCCGTTATGCGATGTGTTCTTCCTGGAGTTCCCGGGAGTGCCGATCGGCGAAGACCTTGACCAGGCGTTCGGCCTCACGCGCGGGCAGCGTCATGCCGAAGGTCGCCTCCACGTCCTCCCTGAGCTGCGCCCCGGTGGGATAGCTGCCGTCGATCGACTTCCGGAAGACCTGGTAGAAGTCGTCGTCGGTCGGCTCCGGCTCCGGTGTGCCGCCGCCCTCGCCGAGTTCGCGGGTGCGGTTGGGGCCCACCGGGATGGGGAAGCTGCCGGTGTCCTCGGGGGAGGGCTGCTGGAACTGCTCCGGGGGCTGCTCCTCGTACCACTCCTCGTACTGCTCCTCAGGAACGTACTGGGGCTCCGGAGGCGGCTCGTAGGAAGGGTCGTAGCCGCCGTGGTACTCGATCTGCTGCTGGGCCTGGAACCAGGGGCTCTGGTCGTCCACCGGGGGTTCCTCCGGGCGCCGCCCGCCGGGAGGCGCCGCTCGCTGCGGGGCGGGCGCCGCGCCCGCGCCGCGCCCGCCGGCGACCGCGGCGGGGTCGACGGCCGCCGCCAGCTGCGGCTGCTGCGGTGCCGGGGGCAGCAGGACCGGGTCTATGCCCGCCGCCGCCAGCCCCGCCGGGGCCGTCTCCGCCAGGGGGACGCCGTAGCGGGCCAGGCGCAGCGGCATCAGGGACTCCACCGGAGCCTTCCTGCGCCACGCCCGGCCGAAGCGGCTGCGGAGGCGGGCCTGGTAGACGAGACGTTCCTGCTCCAGCTTGATGACCTGTTCGTAGGAGCGCAGCTCCCACAGCTTCATACGGCGCCAGAGGAGAAAGGTGGGGACCGGGGAGAGCAGCCACCGGGTCAGGCGGACGCCCTCCATGTGCTTGTCGGCGGTGATGTCGGCGATCCGGCCGATCGCATGCCGGGCCGCCTCCACCGCGACCACGAACAGGATCGGGATCACCGCGTGCATACCGACACCCAACGGGTCCGGCCAGGCGGCGGCGCCGTTGAAGGCGATCGTCGCCGCCGTCAGCAGCCACGCCGTCTGACGCAGCAGCGGGAAGGGGATGCGGATCCAGGTCAGCAGCAGGTCCAGGGCCAGCAGGACGCAGATGCCCGCGTCGATGCCGACCGGGAACACATAGGAGAAGTTCCCGAAGCCCTTCTTGATGGCAAGCTCACGGACAGCCGCGTACGAGCCGGCGAAGCCGATACCGGCGATGATCAAGGCGCCGGTCACGACCACGCCTATGAGTATGCGGTGCATCCGAGTCAGCTGCGGTGGCGCGGCCACTCGTACTCCCCTCCCCTTGCCTGTTGTTGCGCGCAACAGGGTGGCACACGCGCGGGGCGGGCGTGGTACCGGTCGGGGCTTCGGACCCCTCGGTCAGCCCTGCTTCGCGGCCGACTTGGACGGAGAAGCGCTGGAAGAGGCCGACTTGGAAGGGGCCTTGGACGCCGACTGCGACGGCGAAGCCGAGGCGGCGGAACCACCGGACGAGGACGCGCCGTTGGCGGACGTCACCGCCCCGACCGCCTCCTTGATCGCCTGCTCCGCCGACTTCGTCAGATCGTCGGCGTCCGGGGTCTGCTCGCCCGCGAGACCGGCGCCGTTGAAGTCGAGCGTGACGACCACGTTCTCGACCCGCGCGACCACCGTCTGCTGCTTGAACAGACCCTCCTTCTTCTGCAGGTCGTAGCGGACGGCCGTCGCCTCCGAGCCCGTGCCGGACAGCGGGATCTCCTTGGTGTTCTTCGCGCCGTCCACCCCCTCGGCGTCCTTGACCTGCTGACCGAAGTACGTGTGGGCCTGCGCCTCACCGGAGCCGCGCGCGGTGTCCGAGTCGAAGCGGAGCAGGGAGACGTTCAGCCAGCGGAACTGCGAGCCCTTGACGCCGTTGTTGTCCAGGCTGCTCCAGGAGCAGGAGGCCCGCGACGACGGATCGTCCGAACTGCCCTTCTTGCCCGAAGTGCCCTTCGGCACCAGATCCGTCAGGGTCTTCTTCGACAGCACCGCGCACGCGTCGGGGAGCTTCTTGTACGCCGCCGCCTGCACGGTAGGGGAAGCGCTCGCCGACGTCTGGCTGCCGCCCGCGGACTGCTGCGCACTGCTGCCTGTGCCCTTGTTCTTGGAGTCGCCCGAGCCCGACGAGCAGGCGGCGGTGATCAGCACCGCCGGAACGGCTGCCGCGCAGACAAGAACACGGCTCAGGCGCTTGCCACGCGTCTTCGGCTGGGCACGGTCGACTCGCTGGGCTGCTCGCTGCATGGTTCCTTCACTCATGACACTCGGTGGTCGTGCGGGTTCCTGCGGGGGCCCACGGTACGCGGTGAGGCAGCTGCGCGGTTTCCGTTCGGCTGCTTTGCGTACGGCGGGGCGCGCGGACCCCGGCGCCGTCAACCGGCCAGCGCGTCGTCCAGTTGAGACGCCAGATCACGGGCCCTGTCCTGCATTTCCTTGCTGTCGGGGACCGTTCCGGTGGCCATCGGCTGCTCCTCGTACTCGATGGTGACGACGACATTGGACGTGCGGAACACCACAGTCACCGTCCGCTGTTCGGCCGTGGAACCGGACGAACCGAGCTGGTCGTCGATGTACGCATCGTCACCGAGATCGGACAGCACCCGCGGCTGCAGATCGGCCGCGGAGGCATCGGGAGAGGGCGACCCCGAGGGGGATCCCGAGCCCGAGGGCGACCCCGAGCCGGAGGGGGACCGCGAGCCGGAGGGGGACCGCGAGGCCGAGGGGCTGCCACCGGACGCCGGCGAGGCCGACGGCGACGACGTGCCCGTGGGAGTGGACGTGGGCGTGGACGTGGGTGTCGGCGTCCCGGACGTGGTCGAGGAGTCGCTCGGCTCGGGCAGGTCGGCCGCCGTCTCCATGTCCTCGAACAGCTTCTTCGCCTGGTCGTCGTCACTGACCGTGTTGTCGTACGACACCACGCGCTCGAAGTCGACCGAGAGGCGGTCCGTGGCGTCCGGGGACTCCACCTTCCAGCGGCAGCCGACCTTGCGGTCGGTGTCGTAGGTCAGTGCGGCGTCGCCCTGGTAGGCCTTGTCCCGCTGCGCGGGGTCGGCGAGCTGCTTGATCCCCGGCAGCATCGAGTCGAGGGTGTCGTGGCCGACCGCGCGGCAGGGTTCGGGCAGCGTGCGGTACTTGCCGGGCTGGGCGGCCGCCGTGGTCGTACCGGAGTCGCCAGGGTTGGCGTTGTCCGTCGGGCTGCCGCCGCCCGAGCCGCTCGTGCAGCCGACCAGCACCGCCGCAAGGAGGGCGGCGGTGCCGGTTACGTACGCCTTCCGCTGCACGGTCGGGCTCCTCTCGGACGTGCGCTTGCTCGGTGCTCCAGTGTCCCCGCTGGTTATTCGCTTGCCGCAGCGGGGCGCCCCCTGGAGACAATGTGTATCGCACGTGCTGCCGTGGCCGCCGGTCCCTTGTCCCTTTTCATCGACTCTGGCGCCATTTTTCCTTTCTGTTGCTTCTAAGTCTTTTGTAGAATTTTGCTGTTGTTTTCGGGGGAATGAGGAAGATATGTCGTACGTAGAGATGCCGGGCGCGAAGGTCCCGATCCGGATGTGGACGGATCCCGCGACGGTCGAGGACGTGGCCCTGCACCAGCTCCAGAACGTGGCGACCCTGCCGTGGATCAAGGGCCTGGCCGTGATGCCGGACGTGCACTACGGCAAGGGCGCGACGGTCGGCTCCGTCATCGCCATGCAGGGCGCGGTGTGCCCGGCGGCGGTCGGGGTGGACATCGGCTGCGGGATGTCGGCGGTCAGGACGTCACTGACGGTGAACGACCTCCCGGGCGACCTGTCCCGCCTGCGCTCGAAGATCGAGCAGGCGATTCCGGTGGGCCGGGGGATGCACGAGGATCCGGTCGAGCCGGGGGACTTCCACGGGCTGGCGACCGCCGGGTGGAGCGACTTCTGGGGGCGGTTCGACGGGGTCGCGGAAGCGGTCAAGTTCCGTCAGGAGCGGGCGCACAAGCAGATGGGAACGCTCGGATCCGGCAACCACTTCTGTGAAGTCTGCATAGACACGACCGGTTCCGTATGGCTCATGCTCCACTCCGGCTCCCGCAACATCGGCAAGGAACTCGCCGAGCACCACATCGGCGTGGCCCAGAAGCTCCCGCACAACCAGGGCCTGGTCGACCGCGACCTGGCGGTCTTCGTCTCGGACACCCCGCAGATGGCGGACTACCGCAACGACCTGTTCTGGGCGCAGGAGTACGCCAAGTACAACCGCACCCTGATGATGGCGCTCCTGAAGGACGTGATCCGCAAGGAGTTCAAGAAGGCCAAGCCGACCTTCGAGCCGGAGATCTCCTGCCACCACAACTACGTGGCGGAGGAGCGGTACGAGGGCATGGACCTGCTCGTCACCCGCAAGGGAGCGATCCGGGCCGGCTCCGGCGAGTACGGGATCATCCCGGGCTCCATGGGCACGGGGTCGTACATCGTGAAGGGCCTCGGCAACGAGTTGGCCTTCAACTCGGCCTCGCACGGCGCGGGTCGGCGGATGAGCCGTAACGCGGCGAAGAAGCGTTTCTCGACGAAGGACCTGGAGGAGCAGACCCGGGGCGTGGAGTGCCGCAAGGACTCCGGCGTCGTTGACGAGATCCCGGGCGCCTACAAGTCGATCGACCAGGTCATCGACCAGCAGCGGGATCTGGTCGAGGTCGTCGCGAAGCTCAAGCAGGTCGTGTGCGTGAAGGGCTGACGCCGGTGCGCCGTCAGTGACCGTGCCGTACGGCGTAGATCATGACGAACGCCACGATGTGGATGCCGAACAGGAAGTAGCCCAGGAAGTACCAGACCTTGCGTTCGTCCTTGGCCTCCTGGGCCAGGCGGCGCTTCTCCAGGGAGTCGGCGGCGGAGTCGGCGGCGTCGGGGGACTCGGGGGCCTCGGACATCACGACTCCCTGTGGACCTTGGTGTTGGAGGCCTGGGCGCGGGGGCGCAGGACCAGCAGGTCGACGTTGACGTGGCTGGGGCGGGTGACCGCCCAGGTGATCGTCTCCGCCACGTCGTCCGCCGTGAGGGGCTCGGCCACGCCCTCGTAGACCTTGGCGGCCTTCGCCTCGTCCCCGCCGAAGCGGGTCAGGGCGAACTCGTCGGTCTTGACCATGCCGGGCGCGATCTCGATGACGCGGACCGGCTGGCCGACGATCTCCAGGCGGAGGGTCTCGGCGAGGACGTGCGCGCCGTGCTTGGCGGCCACATAGCCACCGCCGCCCTCGTACGTGCCGTGGCCGGCGGTGGAGGAGACGACGACGATCACGCCGTCGCCGCTCGCCACCAGCTTCGGCAGCAGGGCCTGGGTGAGGTTCAGGCTGCCGATGACGTTCGTCTCGTACATCGTGCGCCAGTCGGCCGGGTCGGCGGTGGCCACCGGGTCCGCGCCGAGGGCGCCGCCCGCGTTGTTGACCAGGACGCCGATCGTCTGGAAGGCGGTGGCGAACTCGTCCACCGCCGCGCGGTCGGTCACGTCCAGCGGGTACGCCAGCGCCGAGTGGCCCAGCTTGGTCAGCTGCTCCGCCAGCTCCTCGATACGGTCCTTGCGGCGGGCGGTGAGGACGACGCGATAGCCGGCCTCCGCGAGCTGCCGGGCCGTGGCGGCGCCGATGCCGCTGCTCGCCCCGGTGACGATGGCGATGCGGGAGGCGGGGGCCATGGGCAGCTCCTGTGATCCGAGGGTGTGCTGGCGGTGGCCTCCCAGCTTAAGTGAGGCTCAGCCGCCGTTTCTCGGGGCCCACATGATCACGGCCATCCCGGCGAGACAGATCAGCGCCCCGGTGATGTCCCAGCGGTCCGGGCGGTAGCCGTCGGCGACCGCGCCCCACAGCAGCGAGCCGGCCACGAAGATCCCGCCGTACGCGGCCAGGATGCGGCCGAAGTGGGCGTCCGGCTGGAAGGTGGCGACGAACCCGTACGCGCCGAGGGCCAGCACGCCGCCGGTCATCCACAGCCAGCCCCGGTGCTCGCGCACGCCCTGCCAGATCAGCCAGGCGCCGCCGATCTCGAAGAGGGCGGCGACGACGAACAGGGCGGCGGAGCGGAGGATCGACATACAGGGCAGCGTGTCACCTGTTGGACGGCGCCTGTGCGGCGGCCCTGGTGGCATACATCCGTACGGCAGCGGGATCGCGAGCGTGGAGTGGTGAGCGGCGTGCGGATGTGGACATGGGTGGTGACGGGGGCCTGTGCCGTCGGGGCGGTGGTGCCGGGGGCCGCCGTGGCCGATCCGGCTCCGGTTCCCGCGCCCGAGGCCGACCTGGCCTTTCACGGGGTCGCGGCGATGAGCGGGGACCGGGTGGAGGTGCGGCTGACCCCGCGCAACAAGGGGCCCGCCGCGGTGACCGGCGCGACCGTGCGGCTGCGCTGGTCGGTGGCGCTGGCCGAGACGCAGCAGCTGCCCGCGCGGTGCGTCCGCGAGGACGAGCGGACGGTGGTGTGCGCGACGGGCGCGCTGGCGGTGAACGGGGCGGGCGAGCCGCTGGATGTGCTGGTACGGCTGCACGAGAGGCCCTCGGAGGTCACGCTGGAGACCGACACGGCGTGGGGCGGCGGCACGGTGGACAAGTACCGGTCGAACGACCGGCTGAAGGTGCTCGTGCTGAACACGGGGGACGTGTACGCGTTCTGAGGCCGGGTGCGTTACGCCGGGTCGTTACGCCGGGTTCTCGGTGTCATAGCGCTCGCGGGCCGCGCGTACCTCCTCGAAGTGGGTCTCCGCCCAGGTCTTCACGGCGGTCAGCAGGCCGGCGAGGCTGGCGCCCAGCGGGGTGAGTTCGTAGTCGACGCGGACCGGGACGGACGGGGTGACCGTGCGGCTGACGATGCCGTCCCGCTCCAGGGCGCGCAGGGTCTGGGTGAGCATCTTGGGGCTGACGCCCGCGATCCTGCGGCCGATGTCGCTGTAGCGCTGCGGGCCGACGGCCAGGGCGGCGACGACGAGGCCGACCCACTTGTCGCTGAGCCGGCCGAGGAGCTGGTTGGTGGGGCACTCGCGCAGGAAGGCGTCGTAGTCGACGCGTGCCTGTTCGCGGCGCTGGGCTGCGGTCGTGGTCGCCATGGGCTCACCTCTGGGTCAGCTACGCACTCTCAGGTAACTACTTTCCGATGGATAGTAGCTCTCCTACGGTTGGCGGCGCGGGTCGAAGAGATGCCGCGAAACCCATCAAACACCTTTCTTCTAGGGGGAATTGACATGCGTGCTGCTGTGGTGAGGTCGTTCGGCGGTCCGGAGAGCGTGGAGATCGCGGATGTGCCGGTGCCGGAGCCGGGGGCGCGGCAGGTGCGGATCAAGGTGGCGGCGGGTGCGCTGAACCCGGTGGACGCGGCCGTGCGCGCCGGCTTCTTCGGCGGGGCCGGCAAGACACTGGGCCTCGGCTGGGACGTGGCCGGCACGGTGGACGCGGTGGGCGCGCCGGCCGCCTGGCGGATCGGTGAGCCGGTGGTGGCGCTGGTGCCGGGCGTGGCCGAACCGCTGGGTGCGCACGCCGAGTACGTCGTCGTGGACGCGGACGCGGTGGCCGCGGCGCCCGCCTCGGTGGACGCGGTGCACGCGGGCACCCTGCCGCTGAACGGGCTGACCGCGCTGCAGGCCCTGGACCTGCTGGACCTGGCGCCGGGCGCCTCGCTGCTGGTGACCGGCGCGGCGGGGGCGGTCGGCGGCTTCGCGGTGCAGCTGGCGGCACACCGGGGGATCGAGGTCGTCGGGCACGCCCGTGCCGGTGACGAGGAGCTGGTGCGCTCCCTGGGCGCCGCGCGCTTCACGGCCGACGGGATCGAGCGGGGCGGGGTGGACGCGGTGCTGGACGCCGCCGTGCTCGGGGCGCCCGCGCTGGAGTGGGTGCGGGACGGCGGCGCGTTCGTCGCGGTCCGTGACGGGGTACTGCCCGAGGCGGAGCGCGGGGTCCGCATGGAGAACGTCTGGGTCCGCCCCGACGGAACACAGCTCGCGGAACTGGTCCGCCTGGTGGACAAGGACGCGCTGACCCTGCGAGTGGCCCAGACGTACCCCCTGGAGGACTCGGCCAAGGCACACGCACGCCTGGCCGAGGGCGGAGCACGGGGGCGGCTGGTGCTTGTTCCGTGACGGGGGGACGGCACGGGCTGGGGGCGCCCGGGGCGGCTGGCTGGGGCCCGGGTTCCTGGCTTGTGTGGTCCGGGGACGCCGGGCTGACGTGTGCGGGGTCGCCGGGCCGGCGGTGGCCGCTGCCGCGTGTCTGGCGGGGATTGGGTGGTCGGCTGAGGGGGCCGAGACGGTTGGCTGGGGCCCGGATTCCTGGCGTGTGTGGTCTGGGGGTGCCGGGCTGGCGCGTGCGGGGTCGTCTCGTCGGCGGTGGCCGCTGCCGCCTGTCTGGCGGGGGCCGGTGTCGCGTGGCTGGCGGGGTCCAGCCTCGGCGGCGGGGGGCGCTGGGGCAAGGTGAGAGGACGGTAGGCGGCGGCTTCCGGTTGCCCTTGTGACGGTGAGAGGCCGGTAAAAAGGGTGATCGTAGGTCCGCTCGTCCCGACCGAACCGCCGGAGGCCTTGGCAAACTGGGGGTGTGCCCCAGACTGTGCTGCTCGCTGAAGACGACCGTGCCATCCGTCATGCCCTGGAGCGTGCCCTGACGCTGGAAGGGTATGAGGTGACGGCGGTCGCCGACGGCGTGGAAGCGCTGGCGCAGGCCCACAAGACGCCGCCGGACATCCTCCTGCTCGACGTGATGATGCCGGGCATCGACGGGCTGCAGGTCTGCCGGGTGCTGCGCGCCGAGGGCGACCGTACGCCGATCCTGATGCTCACCGCGCTGGTGGAGACCGCCGACCGGATCGCGGGCCTCGACGCCGGAGCCGACGACTACGTGGTCAAGCCGTTCGACGTGGAAGAGGTCTTCGCCCGGCTGCGGGCCCTGCTGCGCCGTACCAGCCCGGTGCCCGCCGGCGGGGGCGCCGGGGGCGGTGCCGAGACGGGCGGCCGGGACGTCCAGATCTCCGACCGGCAGGTCGAGGCGGCCGGCATCCGCATGGACCTCCAGGCCCGCCGGGCCTGGCGCGGCAAGCGCGAGCTGGAGCTGACCCGCACCGAGTTCGAGCTGCTGGAACTGCTGGTGCGCAACGCGGGCATCGTCCTCGACCACTCCACGATCTACGACCGGATCTGGGGCTACGACTTCGGGCCCGGCTCGAAGAACCTCGCCGTGTACGTCGGCTACCTGCGCCGCAAGCTCGACGAGCCCGGCGCACCGCAGCTGATCCACACCGTGCGGGGCGTGGGTTACGTGCTCCGGGAGGACTAGGTGGGCCGCCTGCGGCGGCTGCTGGCCCGGCGCCGACCCAAGCTGGTCTCCCTGCGCACCACCTTCGCCGTCTCCTTCGCCGCCGTCACCGCCGCCGTCACGATCCTCGTCGGCATCCTGTCGTACGGCAGCGCGGCGCGGCTTGTCCGCGTCGACCAGCAGTCGGTGTTCTCGCAGGTCGTGCAGGACGTGCGGGACGAGGTACGGCAGCACGAGATGGTCCCCGAGGACTTCTCCTCCTCCCGCCCCGGGCACGACCTGGTCCGGCCCGCCCGCACCGATGTGCAGGTCCTCGGCGCACAGGGCCAGATCGTGGACCACGGCAACCCCGTCCTGCCCGTCACCTCCCGTGACAAGGCGATGGCGCTCGCGACGACGGCCGGGAAGGTCGTCGAGCACAAGGACGTACGGGTGGACGAGGACCTGTTCCGTATCGCCACCGTCTCGCTCGGCGACGGGCGGGGCGCGGTCCAGGTCGCGCAGGAGTTCAGCGACACCGAGGACCTGCTGCGCACGCTGCAGCAGCGCACGCTGATCCTGATGGCGGCGGTCGTGGTGGCCGCCGGCCTCTTCGGGTGGTGGCTGGCCCGGCGGATCACCCGGCGCCTGGTGATCCTCACCTCCGCGGCCGAGGACGTGGCCCGCACCCGCCGGCTGGGCATCGAGGTGCCGGTGGCCGGGCTGGACGAGGTGGGGCGCCTAGGCCGCGCCTTCGACCGGATGCTGGGCAGGCTCGCGCAGTCCGAGGAGGACCAGCGGCGCCTGGTCCAGGACGCGGGGCACGAACTGCGTACGCCGCTCACGTCCCTGCGGACGAACATCTCGCTGCTGCGGCGCATCGACGAGCTGCCCCCCGCCACCCGGGAGGAACTGGTCGCCGACCTCGGCCAGGAGGCGCGGGAACTGACCGACCTGGTCAACGAGCTGGTCGACCTCGCCGCCGGGCAGTCGGACACCGAGCCGGCCCAGCGGGTGGACCTCGCCGACATCGCCGAGGAGGTCGTGGGGCTCGCCAAGCGGCGCACCGGACGCGAGATCGTGCTGCGGGCGAGCGGGGACACGACGACCGACGGGCGGCCCGGGATGCTGCAGCGGGCCATGTCCAACCTGGTGGAGAACGCGGCCAAGTTCGACCGGGCCGGGAAGGCGCCGATCGAGATCAACATCACCGGGCCGGCCCGCACGGGGACCGTGCGGGTGGAGGTGCTGGACCGGGGGCCCGGTATCGCCGAGGGCGACCTCATCCGGATCTTCGACCGCTTCTACCGGGCCGCGGACGCCAGGTCCCTGCCGGGATCGGGGCTGGGCCTGTCCATCGTGCGGGAGGTCGCCATGGCGCACGGCGGAGCGCCGTTCGCCTTCCGGCGGGAGGGCGGCGGAGCGGTCATCGGTTTCACCGTGGGCGGCTGAGCGCCGCGGGCGCCGGCTTCTCCTCCGGTTCCCGCGGTCGCCCTACGGCTGTGGTCGCCCAGCTCCACGTCTGGCGGACGCCCAGCTCTACGGCTGGGGGTCGCTCATCCCGGGCAGGGTCAGGAACCCTTCCGCGCGGGCGCTCGCCAGGCCGATGCGGGGGATGTCGCTGGACTTGGCGAAGAGCAGGAAGCGGGGTTCCCACACCGGGCGGTACTTGGCGTTGGCCCGGTACAGGGACTCGATCTGCCACCAGCGGGAGAAGAAGGTGAGGGTGGAGCGCCACAGGCGCAGGACGGGGCCCGCGCCGAGGCGGGCGCCGCGTTCGAAGACCGAGCGGAACATCGCGAAGTTCAACGACACCCGCTTGATGCCCAACTCCTTCGCCTGGAGCAGGAGTTCCACCACCATGTACTCCATCAGGCCGTTCTCGCTGTCGCGGTCGCGGCGCATCAGGTCCAGCGACAGCCCGTGCTCGCCCCAGGGGACGAAGCTGAGCAGGGCGCGCGGTTCGTCGTTCGCGTCGCGGCACTCCAGCATCACGCACCGGCCGTCCCCCTGGTCGCCGAGGCGGCCGAGGGCCATGGAGAAGCCGCGTTCGGTGGCGCCGTCGCGCCAGTCGTCGGCGCGCTTGACGAGCAGGGCCATCTCGTCCGCGGGGATGTCCTCGTGGCGGCGGACGCGGACGGTGTAGCCGGCCCGCTTGACCCGGTTGTGGGCCTGGCGGACCACGCGCATGGCGCGGCCTTCGAGGGTGAAGTCGGCGATGTCGACGATCGCCTCGTCGCCGAGTTCGAGGGCGTCCAGGCCGTGCCGGGCGTAGATCGTGCCGGCCTCCTCGCTCGCGCCCATGACGGCCGGGGTCCAGGCGTGCCGACGGGCCTCGGCGAGCCAGGCCTCGATGGCGCCGGGCCAGGCCTCGGGGTCGCCGATCGGGTCGCCGGAGGCGAGGGAGACCGCGCCGACGACGCGGTAGGTGACGGCCGCCTTGCCGGTGGGGGAGAAGATCGCGGCCTTGTCGCGGCGCAGCGCGAAGTAGCCGAGGGAGTCGCGGGAGCCGTGCTTGGCGAGCAGCCCGCGCAGCTTCTCCTCGTCGTCGGCGGTGAGCAGCTGGCGGCCGCGCGGCGAGCGGAAGCAGGCGTACAGGACCAGGCAGAAGGCCGCGGCGAGCAGGATGTTGAGGATGATGTCGACCCAGCGGGGCGCGTGCACGGAGTCGACCCGGTCGGCCAGCGGGCCGACGCTGATGCCGCGCAGCAGGCTGTAGGCCAGCTCTTCCGGAAGGGACGCGCCCGGCAGCTTGTTGGTGGCGTGCACGAGGAGCGTGCCGATACCGCCGGTCAGTACGACACCACCGGTGCCGACGACCAGCGCCAGCTTGGGGTTGGACGGGTCGCCGACGGCGTTGAACTCCCGGCGGCCGATCAGCAGCGCGGCCACGAAGAGGCCGGTGAGGGCGGTGGAGACCCAGTTGAAGGCGTGGTCGCGGAACGGGTGCTGGCTGAGGGCGAGGACGTAGAGCACGAACAGCGGGCCGGCCAGCAGCAGGTTGACCACCCACGCGGCCCGCTTCCCGCGCCGCATCACCAGCGCCAGGAAGATCGCCGCCGCGGCCGAGACCAGGCCGGCGGTGGCCAGGTACGGCGTGAAGAACTGGCCGGAGTGGTGCGTGTGCGCGTGTACGTGGCGTGCGGTGAAGAGCTTGCCGTCGTTGTGTTCCTCCACCTCTTTGCGGAACGGCAACGACATCACCGCGATGATGTTGAAGACGGCGATCAGCCGCAGGTACCACACGGTGGCCGAGGCCGCCGCCGCGCGCAGCCGGGGGCTGGGCGCGGGCATCCGGAACTCGCGGTGGGGACCGCGCTGGCCGGGGACCTTCGCGGGGGTCAGGGTCGACTGCTGAGCGCACATGGTGACTGGTCACCTTGGATGGAGAGGGATGGGGCAGACGATCACCCTACAGTTTGTAGGGCAGTACGTCCGTGCATCCGGAGCGTACCGGCATCCGCTCTTACCCACCCCCTCCTCGCGGAGGGACTCTTACCCAGCCCCTCCCCGGGGCGTGCCTCTTACCCGGCCCTTCCCCCGCCGCGCCGGGCCGCCATCAGATGCCAGGCCAGGTTGCCCACCGCCGCACCGGCCGCGACCGCGGCGACGATCACCCCGCCGGTGGCGAGGCCGTCACTGAACAGGTGCGGGCGGCGGTCGAGGCTGTGCAGACCGAAACCGCACAGTTCGTACACGCCTACGGCGGCGACGAGGAGGCTGACGGCCAGGAGGGTCAGTGTCGGCGCCAGACTACGCGCACACACCTCCCCGCCGGCCTCCGATTCCGTGTCCTGCATGGGTCCCCCGGTGAGCAGACGAATGAACAGCCCTGCGGCCGTTGGCGGTTGGGAAACTACAATACGTAGGGTCGGGATGGGGTCGACGCCGTGCGTATCTGCCTCAGCGTGGACATGGAAGGCGTCACCGGGCTCGTGGACGCCGACGACGTCCAGCCGGGTGGCCGGACTACGAGCGCGGCCGTTCCATGATGGCCGAAGATGTCAATGCCGCCGTGCGGGGCGCGCTGGCCGCCTCGCCGGGGGGGCACGACGCCGCGCAGTGTGTCGACTACCACTCCCGGGCCGGCGCCCCGGGTGTGTTCAGTCACAGTTTTATGGGCCATGAGATCGAGGACATGGGGCTGGAGGGACGGACGGGCGGACGGGCGGGACGGCCGGTCCGTGAGATCGGCCTCGCCCATGCCACGGCGGCGGTGCTCGGGGTGCCGTGGTGGCCCTCACCGGTGACGACGTGGCGTGTGCGGAGATGACGGCGTGGGGCCCGTCCGTCGTCACGGTCCCCTCCGGCGCCGCCGGCAGTCCGCGTCCGTCGCCGCCACGCTCCTCGGCATCCCGGGCGTGACGGCCGACGACAGCCGTACGATCCGCGCGACCGGCCGGCCGCCCGCCCTCTACCGGCAGCTCGGGGCGTGGATGCGAGCGGCCGCCTCGCTCGGCCACCAGGCGCCGTACTGCTAGCGCCCCGACCAGTCGCCTCCGGCGTACGACCACGGGGGTGCTCAGTCCTCCTCGGCCCGGCCCGTGCGGCGGGCGTAGGCGGGCCGCACGGGCGCGGTCACCGCAGCGGGCGGAGCACCAGTGGTGGCGGCCGTGGCGCAGCAGGTACCGGCTGCAGGGAGCGGAGCCGCAGGCGGTGAGGCGGTCGGCGTCGGGGCCGGTGAGCAGGTCGGCGGCGAGCGCGGCGAGGGCGTGCTCGGCGGCCGGGGAGCAGCGGCCGCGGCCCGGCTGCTCGCCGCCCGCCGGGTGATCCCGGCCCACCGCGGCAGCTGGGCCCGCTTCACCGAAACCGCGGGTGCGGCGAGCCGCGACGCACCCGCGGCCGGACTACTGCCGCACCTTCCGAGACGGCCGCCGCCCGAGGAACAGCGCACTGGCAAGCGTGCCGAGGAGTACCAGCCCCGCGTTCACCCCGATCGCCGTCTTCAGTCCGGCAAGGACCCCCGCGCCGGCACCGCTCATCGCGGCCGTGGCGACCGCGCTCATCACCGGCGTACCCAGGGTGATCCCGACCTGCTGGGTCATCGTGGCCAACCCGGTGGCAAGCCCCTGCTCGCGGTCGGCCAGACCCGACGTGGCCGTGACCATGAAGCCGACGATCACCAGCATGTTGCCCACACCCCCGGCGAAGGTGGCGGTGAGCAGCAGCCACAGCGAGGAGCGGCCGGTGCCGAGACCGAGCAGGGCCGCCGTGAACACGGTCTGGACGAGGCCACCGGCGACCAGCGCGGGTGTCGCGCCGGCCCGGCCGATGACCCGGGGCGCGAGCGCACCGCCGACGACCGTGCCGACGCCCAGCACCCCGAACGACAGCCCGGCGGCCAGCGGGGAGAAGCCCAGCACCTTCTGGAGGTAGAGGGTCAGCAGGAACACCAGGGACGTCTCGGTGACGAACGCGATCAGACCGGCGGCATTGCCCCAGGCCACCGTCCGCCTGCCGAGCACGCCGAGCGGCACCAGCGGCGCGGGCACCCGCCGCTCGACGGCCCCGAACGCGATCAGCAGCAGCGCCCCGGCGGCCAGCGGCAGCAGGGCCGCGGGCGAACCCCAGCCGTGCTCGCCGGCCTGGGTGAGGCCGAGGACGACGGCGAGCAGGCCGAGCGTGACGGTGACGGCACCGGGCACGTCCAGCTTCGGCCGCTTTGCGGGCCGGGACTCGGCGATGACGGAGGGCGCGACGAGCAGGACGGCGACGGCGACCGGGACGTTGATGAAGAACGACCACCGCCACGACAGCAGGTCCGTCAGCAGACCGCCCAGGATCGCGCCGGTGGTGAAACCGGCCGACATCAGCGCCCCGTTGAGGCCGAGCGCCTTCTCCCTGAGCGGACCCTCCGGGAAGGAGGTCGTCAGCAGCGACAGGCCCGCGGGGGTCACGGCGGCGGTGGCCAGGCCCTGGAACACGCGGGCCGCGATCAGCACCTCCGGGCTCTGCGCCAGCCCGCCCGCCAGCGAGGCCGCGCCGAGCACCACGAGCCCGCCGAGGAACAGCCGGCGACGGCCGTACAGATCGGCGACCCGCCCGAACAGCAGCGTGAACCCGGCCGCGCACAGCGCGAACGCGGTGCCGATCCACTGCAGATGCGCCAGCGGGAAGCCGAGTCCCGCGCCGATCACCGGCAGCGCCACGTTCAGGATCGAGAAGTCCACGGCCAGCATGAACTGGGCCGCGAGCAGCACCACCAGCACCAGACGGAGGCGCGGTGTGAGAACGGCGGGGGCGGTGCCCGCCCGTTGCTCGGCGATGGTGGACATGACGGTGGTTTCCTTCCTCGCGGGTTCCCTCACAGGGGCTGCGGAGAAAGAGGCTCGTCCCGTCCCGCCGGCCCAGCCAGAACCGCCCGCCGACCGGCCCGCGCGTGGGTGGTCACCGCATGACCACCCTCATGGCTCCCGCCCGCGCGGCCCGCCGGGCATGATGGGCGACGGCCGCCCCGCGGCCGGGAACACCCGACATCCGGGAGGCATCGATGGACGCCCCGTCCGAGCTGGGGGAATTCCTCAAGTCCCGCCGCGCCGCACTGCGGCCCGAGGACGTCGGGCTCGCGACCCCGCCGACCCGCCGCCGCGTCGCCGGCCTGCGCCGCGAGGAGCTGGCCCTGCTCGCCGGCGTCAGCATCACCCACTACACCCGCCTCGAACAGGGCCGCGCGGCCGGTGTCTCGGACTCCGTGCTGGAGGCGATCGCCCGCACCCTGTGGCTCACCGAGGACGAGACGGCCCACCTGAAGGACCTGGCCCGCCCCGCCCGCGCCCGCCGTCCCGCCGCGCCCCGTGTGCAGCAGGCGACCCCGTCGGCCCGTCAGCTGCTCGCGGCCATGACCGACGTACCCGCGCTCATCCTCGACCGGCGCGGCGCCGTCCTCGCCTGGAACCGGCTCGGGCACGCGCTGCTCGCCCCCCATCTGCCCTGGGAGGCCCCGGACACGCCGGGGGAGCGCCCCAACCTGATCCGGATGCTGTTCCTGGACGAGCGGTACCGGGACCTGTACGCCGACCGGAAGGAGGAGGCCCTGCTCGCGGTCGCCTCCCTGCGCCTGGTCGCAGGCCGCCACTCCGGCGACCGCGCCCTCGCCGAACTGATCGGCCAACTGTCCATCCAGAGCGCCGAGTTCACCGCGCTCTGGGCCCGGCACCCGGTCCGCACCTGCACCTCGGGGGCCAAGTCCCTGCGCCATCCGGCGGTCGGCGCCCTGGAGCTGAGCTTCGAGAACCTCGACCTGCCCGGATCCTCGGGCCAGCGCCTCATCGCCTATACGGCCGAGCCCGGTTCCCCGTCCGACGCGGCCCTGCGCCTGCTGGCCGGCACGGCGACCCCGCGCCCCGCGACGCACCCCGCGGCCGTACGGCCGGCCGCAGAGGGGGCCGCCCAGCCGGTCAGGGCGCTCTGACCCCGAGGACGTCGAGCATCGCCCGGGTGGCCGGGCTGGGGTTGAAACGGCTCCACGCCAGATACTCCAGACGGCGCGGCCCGTCGACCACCGGGACCAGGGCCAGCCGGGGATCGTCCTCGGCGAGCGGCCGGATGAACGCCGAGGGCAGCAGCGCGACGCCGAGCCCGCGCGCGACCAGCCGGGTGATCAGCTCCACGACCCCCGCCTCGTAGGCGACGTCACGCGCCAGGCCCGCGGCGGCGAACGCCAGGTCGGACTGGGCGCGGGCGGGCGTCCCGGCCACGAAGTCCACGAACGTCTCCCCGGCGATCCCCGCCAGCGTGACCCGGGTGGCGCCCGCCAGCCGGTGCCCGGCCGGCACCACCAGGACATGCCGGTCGTGATCGAGGACGACGGTCTCCAGACCGGCCGGCCGCTCGCCCTCCGGCAGGCCGAGAAAGGCGATGTCCAGCTCCCCGGCGCGGATCGCCGCCGCCAGCTCGTCGCTGCGCCCGGACCGCAGGACCACGCGCACGCCGGGGTGCTGGGCGCGGTACCGCTGCAGCAGCTCGGGCACGTCGACGGCGGCCGTGGTCACGATCACGCCGACGGCGAGCCGCCCGCGCACCACGCCGGTCGCGGCGGCGGCGTCGGCCGCCGCGCGGTCGGCGGCGGCCAGGCACTCGCGCGCGCCGACGAGGAACGCCGCGCCGGCACCGGTCAGCTCGACCCGGCGGCTGGACCGGGCGAACAGCCGCACCCCCAACTCCCGCTCCAGCGCGGCGATCCGGTGGCTCAGCGCGGACTGCACCACCTGACACCGTTCCGCGGCCCGGGTGAAGTTGAGGGTGTCGGCGACGGCGACGACGTAACGCAGCTGCTGAAGGTCCACGGATCAATCGTTCTCCTTCATGGCTGCCATGACAACCATGCTTTGGAAACATGGATGCCCGCGCCCGAGACTTCCCCCATGCATCGCTACAAGGCGCAGGCCGCGACCGTCCTGCTGACCGCGCTCGCACCCGCGTCCTGGGGCACCACCTACGCGATCACCACGCGGCTGCTCCCGCCCGGGCACCCGCTGTTCGCGGGCCTGATGCGGGCCCTGCCCGCCGGGCTGCTCGCGCTGGCGATCACCCGGGTGCTGCCGCGCGGACCGTGGTGGTGGAAGACCGCTGTCCTCGGCCTCCTCAACATCGGCCCGATGCCGCTGCTGTTCGTGGCCGCCGAGCGGCTCCCCGGCGGTGTCGCCGCCACCCTCGGCGCCGCCCAGCCGCTGCTGGCCGCCGGGCTGGGCCTCGCGGTGCTCCACGACCGGCCGACGGCCCGGCGGCTGGCCTGGGGCGTGCTCGGTGTGATCGGCGTGGGCCTGGTGGTGCTCGGACCGGGGGCCCGGCTGGACGCCGTGGGCGTGCTCGCCGGCCTCGGCCATACGGCCACCATGGCCGCCGGGGTCGTCCTCACCAAGCGCTGGGGCCGCCCGCCGGGCGTCGGCCCGCTGGCCCTGACCGGCTGGCAACTGACCGTCGGCGGGCTGCTGCTGCTCCCGCTGACCCTGGTGACCGAGGGGGTGCCGCAGCGGATCGACGCGGGCGCGGCCGGCGGCTATCTGTGGCTCGGCAGCATGGGCGGACTGATCGCCTACACGCTGTGGTTCCGCGGGATCGGCCGGCTGCCGGTCGCCGCGTCCGCACCGCTGGTGCTGCTCTCCCCGCTGGTCGCGACCGTCATCGGGATCGCGCAGGGCGAGTCGCTGAGCCCCCTGCAGACCCTGGGCTTCGCCCTCGCGCTGACCGCGCTGGTCGCCGCCCAACTCGGCCCCGCAGGACGGAAGACGACCGGAACGGAGAAGGAGAAGAGGCCCGATGACGAAAGGGATGAAGGGAATGAAGGGGACGCAGGAGATGGAGGGGGCGAAGGGGTCGATGGACGTGACGGTGCAGCGCATGACCATCGCCGTGCTCGGGGCCACCGGGATGGTCGGTGGCCGGGTGGTCACCGAGGCGAGCGCGCACGGACACCGCGTGCTGGCGTTGTCCCGGAAGCCGGCGAGTGAGAGCCCGGACGTGACACCGGTCGCGGTCGACGTGACCGACCCGGCCGCCGTACGGCAGGCACTCGCGCGGTCGTCCGCCGACGCCGTCGTACTGACCGTGCGGACGTTCCCGGCCGACCAGGAGTTCCTGGTCGGTGCCACCCGGACGGTGCTGGACGCCGCCGCGCGGCTCGGGATCCGCGTCCTCGTGGTCGGTGGAGCCGGCGCCCTGCGCAGCCCCGGCGACCCGGAGCTGCCGGTCGCCGAGAACCCCGGCTATGTGCCGGACGCGTACCGGGCCGTGGCGAGGGCCGGCGTGGCCCAGCTGCGCGCCTGCCGGGCCCACGCCGGCGCCGACTGGGTCTACCTGAGCCCACCGGCCGTACTGCAGCCCGGCGAACGGACCGGCCGCTACCGGCGCGGCACCGACACCCTGCTCCTCGGGGCCGACGGGCAGTCCCGGATCAGCGCCGAGGACCTGGCGGTCGCCGTACTGGACGAACTCGAAAGCCCCGGCCCCGACCGGCACTTCACGGTGGCCGAGGCTCCCTGAGGCACGTCAGTCGACGTCGACCGGACCGTCGTCCGACTTCCGCTCCTTGCCCGACTGCAGCTGGAGCAGGTTGCCGTTGTCAGCGCTGTTGCCCTGGTTGCCCTGGTTGGCCTGGCTGTCCTTGTCCTGGCCGCCCAGGTTCTGCCGGACCGAGTCGAGGATCGTCAGGCCCTGGGACACCAGGCCGGCGGCGATCTCGCCGAGGCCGTCGGCGCCGTTCAGGACGTTGACGTTGGCGCCGGCCAGACCGCCGGCGGCCTCCTTCACGATCTGCGGGAGCTGGTCGATGAGCATCCGGTCCAGCGCGACCCGGTCGTACGAGGCCGCGGCCTCGGCCTGGATCTTCATGCGCTGCGCCTCGGCGGCGGCGAGGATCCTGACCCGCTCGGCCTCGGCCTCGGCGGGCTTGACGACCTCGGCCACCAGCTGCTGCTGACGCAACAGGGCCTGCCGCTGGGCCAGTTCGGTCTGCGCGTCCAGCACCTCCTGCTGGGCGTGCGCCTGCGCCAGCGGTCCGGCCTGCGCGGCCTGGGCCTGGGCGCGGTCCACCTCGGCCGAGTACTCGGCCTGGACGATGGCGGTCTGCCGGGCGTACTCGGCCTGCTTGCGGGCCGCCGCCTGCTCGGCCTCGACCGAGGCCTGCGTGGCCTGCGCCTGGGCGATCTGGGCCTGCCGCTGGATGGCCGCCTTGTGCGGGGCGGACATCGCGGCGATGTAGCCGGTGTCGCCGTCGTCGATCGACTGGATCTGCAGCGAGTCGACGATCAGGCCGATCTTCGCCATCTCCACCTTCGAGGTGTCGAGGACCTCGGCGGCGAGCTTCTGCCGCTCGGTGACGATCTCCTCGACCGTCATCGAGCCGATGATCGCCCGGAGGTGGCCGGCGAAGATCCGGCCGGTGAGCACCGACATCTGCTCCTGGTCGGAGAGGAAGCGCTGACCGGCGTTGATGATGCTCTCCTGGTCGTTGCCGACCTTGAAGGCGATGACCGCACGCACATGCAGGGAGATGCCCTGCTTGGTCACGCAGGTCTCGGTGACCTCGGACTCGCACATCGCCAGGGAGAGAAAGCGGGTCTTGCGGAAGAACGGGACCACGAACTTGCCGTGCCCCGTCACCACTCGGAACGGCGCGCCCCCCAGTCCCCGCCGCCCACCCGAGATCAACATCGCCTCGTCGGGAGCGGGAACGCGGTATCCGAACATGCTCTACTCCTCAGCCTGCGCCGGCGGCCTCGCCGCCGAGCGCGTCCAATGGATCCACCCACTCGATGACGCCGACCTCGCGGCATCCCCGTGATTCGATCACGAGGACCGTAGCGCCCGCGGGCAGGGGATCCTCGGACCATGCCAGAAACGTTTCGGAGCCGCCCCGGACCCGCACCAGGACCTCGCCGGGGCCCGCGGACCCCCGCGTCCCGATGAGCATCTTGCCCACACGACCGACCACGGCCTCGTCCTGCGGCATCACCGGCCGTCCTCCTCGTCCTGACCCCGGATCTCAGGACCCCGGATCTCAGACGATAGACCCAGCCGGGCCGGGACCCAACGGGGCGGTCGAGCGGAACCGGGGGCACCCGGAACGGCGTGCTGAAGGGCAGAGTCCGGTCATCGAACGGTGACCGTGATCATTCAGTCAAATGGGTTATCGTGCCTTCCTTGCCGACCCACCCCATTCGCTCATGGGAAGCAGCACAGAAGGAGACGCGGTGTCCGATCTTGGGCGGCTCGTCGCCGGCCGGTACCTGCTGGTGGAGCGGGTGGGCAGCGGCGGCATGGGCACCGTGTGGCGTGCCGAGGACAAGCTGCTCGGCCGCCATGTGGCCGTGAAGAAGCTGCGCATCCCGCCGCACCTGCACGACGACGAGGTCCACAGGCTCTACGAGCGCACCCGGCGCGAGGCCCGCAGCGCCGCCCGGATCACCCACCCCAACGTGATCGTGGTGCACGACGTCGTCGACGACGAGGGTCTGCCGTGCATCGTCATGGAGTACATACCGTCGCTCACGCTGAGTGACGTCCTGAAGCGTGAGGGCGCGCTGCCGCCCGGCGAAGCCGCCCGGATCGGCCGCGCCATGGCCGCCGCCCTGCGCGCCGCCCACGACGCCGGGGTCCTGCACCGGGACGTCAAGCCCGCCAACGTCCTGCTGGGCGAGGACGGACGGATCGTCCTCACCGACTTCGGGATCGCCATGGAGGCGGGCACGTCATCACTGACCAAGTCCGGCGAGCTGATCGGTTCCATCCGCTACCTGGCGCCCGAACGCCTCAGGAACGGGAACCGCGGTCCCGGTCCCGCCAGTGACCTGTGGGCCCTCGGGGCGACGCTGTACCAGGCGGTCGAGGGCCGGCACCCGTTCCACCGCGACACCCCGATCGAGATCGCGTACGCCATCGCAACCGAACCGCACGAGCCCCCGCGCAGCGCCGGGCACCTGGCCCCGGTGATCGAGGGCCTGCTCGTCAAAGAGCCGGACCAGCGCATGGACGTACACGAGGTCGAACGCCGGCTGGCCGACACGACCGGCACCGGAACCGCGCCCCTCGATCCCCCCACCCGCACGGACCGCTCCGACGCCCTCACGCTTCCCGGCCGGCGGGCCGGACGAAAGGGCGAACGAAACGGCGGACAGGAGGACGCCGGACAGAACGCCGGCTCCAAGGACGGCGGCCGAAAGGGCAACGGCGGCCGTCGCGCCGCAGTGGTGTGGTCGGTCGTGGCGGTGACACTCGTCGCCGGTGGGGCAGGCGGCGCGCTGTGGTGGCTCAAGGGCGGTGCCGACCGGCCGAGCGCCCACAGCTCCGGGGCCGGTGCCTCCGCCTCCTCCCCGGGCACCGGCACCACCCCGCCCCCGCTGCCCGCCGGATACCACCTCGCGAAGGCGGACAGCGGCTTCGGCTTCGCCGTGCCCGTGCAGGACGGCTGGACGAGCAAGGCGCTGCCGGGCGGCGAGGTCGTCTACCTGGACCCGTCCGGCCTGGTGGGCCTCAGGGTCAACGCCGTACGGTTCGCGGGCACCGATCCGCTGCGGCACTGGCGTGAGGACGAGGAGGCCCAGACCCGTCACGACAACCCCGGCTATGAGCGGGTGAGGATGGCCGCGACCACCTTCCGGGGGAGGCCTGCCGGATACTGGGAATTCACCTTCAACGGCAGGGCACGGAAGTTCCGCGCGGCGGAGCTGGCCTTCGCCGACACCGACGGCACCCAGTACACGGTCTACCTCTCCGCACCGGACGCCCAATGGCACAAGTACCGACCGGTCTTCGACACCGCGGCCAACGGAATCCGCCTGACCGGTCAGTGATCGGTGGAGGGCGACTCCGCCGAGGCGTGCAGCAGCAGGTCGCGCAGTGCCGTGGCGGTGTCCGACGGCTCGGCGGGGGTGAGGACGACCTGGTCGACGCTGGTCGAAGGGCCGGTGAGGGGGATGACGCGCAGGCCGGGTGGCTGGTGGTCGAGTGCGGATTCGATGGTGATGCCGATGCCCGTTCCCGCGGCGACATGAGCGGCGATGGCGTGCACGCTGTCGGCGGTCCTGATGATGCGCAGGTCGGCTCCGCCGATGTGGAAGGCGGACAGGAGGCGGTCGCAGAGACCGCTGTTGATCTGGTGGGGCCAGGTGAGCAGGCCGGTGGTGGACAGTTCGGACGCGCTCAGCTCGGCGTGCCCGGCGAGGGGGTGTGCCGCGGGTACGAGCGCCATGAACCTCTCGGTGGACAGCACCCTCGCGCGTACGCCGGTGACGTCGCCGGTCGCCCAGCTGATGCCCAGCCCGATCGTCTCCGCCCGCAGGGCGGTGAGCTGGGCTGTGGTCGGCATGGCCTCCGGCACGATCGTCACGTCGGGGAAACGGTCGCGCAGTTGCGGCAGACAGCGCAACAGCAGTTGGTGGCAGGTGTATTCGGCGTGGGCGACGACGAGGGTGGTGCGGGACCGGTCGCCGGCGGCCAGGGAGCGTCCGCGCTGCTGGAAGCGGCGCAGCTGGGCCAGGGCGGCGTGGGCGTCGGGCAGCAGCGCTTCGCCGAGATCGGTCAGTGACACCCGGCGGCTGGTGCGGTGGAACAGCCGCCCGCCCAGGGTGCTTTCCAGCCGCCTGACGGCGTCGCTGACGGTGGGCTGCCCCCGGTGCAGGCGCGCGGCGGCGCGGCCGAAGTGGAGTTCTTCCGCGACCGCGACGAACGCTTCCAGTTCCATCCTGTCCACGGGGCCAGGCTAACGCGATCGATCGGTGTGACCGATCGCTGTGTGCCGGAGTTCGGCGTTGATGTCGTGCCGTACGCAGGTTGTGATGGCTGGGCAAGCACGGATTGCCCCACGACCGGAAGGAGCGAAAAGACATGACAGTCAACGGTGTTGACCGTGAGCAGGATGGGCCGATGGTGACGGTGACGGTGGTCTACCACTCGGTGCACGGGCACACCCGGGTGCTGGCCGAGCACCTCGCCGACGGGGCGCGGCTGGTGCCGGGCGCCCGGGTGCATCTCGTCGAGATCCGGCCCGAGGACGTCACCGCGGGCCGTTGGCACGACGCGGAGGTGCTGGCGCTGCTGGAGCGCTCCGATGCGATCGTCCTCGGCTGCCCGACGCTGATGGGCAGCGTGTCGGCGGTGTTCAAGGCGTTCATGGAGGCGGCGTTCACGCCGTTCCTGACGCAGGCGTGGAAGGACAAGCTGGCCGGAGGGTTCACCATGTCCGCCTCGCAGAGCGGCGACAAGCTGGTGGTCCTGGAGCAACTGGCCGTCTTCGCCGCGCAGATGGGCATGCAGTGGATCGGCGTCGGCGACATGCCGGGCAACAACTGGAGCGGTGGCGCCCGCGACGATGTGAACCGGCTGGGCTCGTGGCTGGGTCTCATGAGCCAGAGCCATGCCGACCAGGGGCCGGAGCACGCCGGATCGCGCGGCGACCGGATCACCGCGAAGCGGTACGGCGAGCGGATCGCCCGGCTGACTCAGCGATGGGTCAACGCCGTCCCGTACGACACCCCCCGGATGACCGAACACGAGGCCCGCACCCTGTCGGCCTCCCTCAGGGAGACGGACGACGCACCGACAGCGCTGACCGGAACCTGACCTCCCAATCCCGCGAGACCAGGTATCCGCTGTCTTGCACGTGCGATTATTTCCATCCGTCCAGTGAAACGTCGGGGCCTCCAGCAAGATATCGATGGAGGGCGCTGGCGGTGGTGTCCACGAACTCGTCGGGAACGGCGTCGGCGTCGACCCAGCGGACTTGGGCGTGCTTGCGTGGCTCGCGGTTTTCGGGTTCGCCGGTCCACTCGTGGGCAGCGAAAACTACGGTGAGGAAGCCGCTGGGCGCTTCGACGCCCCAGGCGCCGTGGATGATGTGGGCGACCTTCAGGGCCTCCGGCTTCACGGTCAGACCGGTCTCTTCGTACAGCTCGCGTACGGCGGTCTCGATGATCGGCTCGCCGGGCTCGCTTTTGCCGACGGGCAGGTCCCACATGCCCTGGGCGAACTTGGCGTTCTGGCTGCGCTGGAGGAGGACGACGCGGTTGGTGGCCTTGTCGTGGACGATGACGGCGGCGACGAGGAGGGTCATGGATTCGAGGGCGGGCGGGAGGGCCTTCGACTGGTCGTCGGTTGTCCGCTGAGCCACGGTTGTGTCCCTTCGTCGGCCGGTTGGTGGGCAGCTTAGGCCAGTGCTTCGCGTGCGCGGCGGGCGAGTTCGGCGGCTCCGGGCACTTTGCGGCGCTGGTAGACGGCGAGGGTCGATCGGAGTGAGGTGATCGCCTTGCGGGTGCGGTCCGAGGTCATGCCCTCCATGAGGGACAGGGCCTGGGACCAGGCGGCGACGGCTTCGTCGGCGCGGGCCTGGGCGGCGAGGCTGTCGCCTAGGTTCGCGTAGGTGAGCGCGTGGACGCGCTTGTACTTCTGTGCGTCCCAGCGCACCAGGGCATCGCGGTGCTGCTGCTCGGTGCCGACGTGGTCGGCGAGGTCGGTCAGGGTGCGGGCGGTGTGGCTGGCCACGGTGCCGGCGGCCGGGCCGCTGACGCGGGAGTAGCTGGGCTGGGGGCCGTCGTCGCGTAGGAGTGCATCTTCGGCGGCGAGCAGGGCGAGGGCCGCTGCAGGCTTCTCGCCCACAGCGGCGTACGCGCGGGCATGGGCGATGTGGAGCAGCGCCTCGGTCTGGCCGTCGACGTGACCTAGACCGCGGGTGAGGGCGCCTTCGACGAGGTCGACGCAGTGGTGGGGCTGCTTGAGGCTCAGGGCCTGGTGGGCGAGGGCGCGCATCATCCAGGCGGCGTGGCCGTACGGGTCGGCCTCGCAGGCGAGTTGGTAGCCGACCTGGTAGTAGTGCTGGGCGGCACCTTCCTGACCGAGGTCGTGGTGCTTCCACCCGGCGAGGTACGTGAGTTCAGCGACGGCGCCGAAGGCCGCTTGGCGTAAGGCTTCATTCGGGAAGCGCCCGCGGAGCATGGGGGCGGCGGTGTCGGCAAGGTAGGCAGTGACGGTGGTCAGGCCGTGGCCGCCGCCGAGGCGCTCGTCGGCGGCGCTGAAGGCTGCGGTGATCTGGCGTACGACGTCCACGTCCTCCATCCCGACCACGGTCGTACCGGTGCGGGCACGGAGCATGCGCGCCGTTGCCTCGTGGTCGTAGGCGAGTGGCATGGCAACGCCGGCTGCTGTGAAGGCGGCTACGGCAAGGAAGCGTCGGCGTTCGACATCGGCTCGACCCAGATCACTCGCGGCCAGAATCGGATCAGATTCCTCTGCCAGGGCTGTCTCGGATGTGCGAAGGCCGATCTCGGTCAGAGTGATGGTGCGGCCTGCCCGACGGGACAGGGCTTCGGCGAGGTACTGGCCGGTCCGGCCGGTGGGCTGGCGTGTGCCGTTCACCCAATGGGAGACAGCCGACTTGTTGGTCTGGAGGATCTCGCCGTTCTCCGCCGCGATGCGCCGGATGCCTCTTCGCCAGAGCCTCGTAGGTGCAGCCGATCGCTTCGAGGGCCTCACGCAGGCGGGTGTTGGGTCCTCTCGGCGCTGCCACGATCGCCTCCGCTCCAGGGCTGTAAACCGCGTATACCGCTTCAACCGCCTCTCACCGTACCCACTGTGCGTGACGGCGTGTTCACTGAATATCAGCCGACCGGCCCGGTCCGACACCGTGACCAGGCTCCCCGCTTCGGCCGGGCGGCTCCCTGAAGTTCCGTACACCCGCTCCGGGTTCGGGCATTGCTGTGCCCGAACCCGGCCGATCAGAGACGGAGACACGGTGACCACCATCGACACCACGGCCATCACGGTCGAGCTGCCCGAGGCGTTCGACGAGCGCTGGAGCCGCCTGCCCGGCATCCGAGTCGACGGCCGACGCATCACCATCGACCCGGCCGAGTACTTCTTCCGCTTCGAGTCCCACACCTGGCTCGTCGCCGACTGGGAGCTGGCCAAGTCCCAGCTCCTCCACGCGGAGGAGACCACCGAGAGCGCGGTCGAGCAGCTCGCGCTGGACTTCATCAAGGCCCACGCCCACTCCACGTCGGACGCCTCCCGCGTACTGTCCACCGCCTACGAGGTGTACGCGTACCTCTTCCGAGACGAGCACCTCGCCGGCCTCGGCCGGCCGCAGATCACTGCTGAGCACCTGCGGATGCTGCGCGAGGCGGCCACCCTGATGGCACTGAACAAGGTCGAGCTGGACGGGCACATCTCCAACGTCGGTCCATGCTGGTTCTTCCCCGCCGCCACCTCCGTCGTCTTCGACCTGGACGACGAGATGGGCGGGATGCTGGACGAGGTCTACCACGGCGGCTGGTTCAACGAGCACCGCCGCATCGAGTCCATCAAGGCCCACGCAGCCCTCGGCGGCCGACTCGTGCACGGCTGCCAATCCGTGCCGGACCAGTCCGGCGGCGTCGTCGCCCCCTACGGTGCGTCGATGACCGCCTTCCGCGACGACCTCGCGGCCTTCAAGTCCCGCTGGATCGAACGGGTCTACTCCCACCGCGTCAGCCCTGCCGCGTAGTACCTGCACCGCACGCCCGGCTCCGGGGAGGGCTGGCACTTCTCTCCCGCCCCGGACGCCTCCACCGCACTGGAGCCCCCTCATGGATGCGACCCTCAACGCCGAACTCCTGGACAACCTGCTGACCATCGCCGACCGGACCGCTGCGGCGCGCGAGGAGGTGCGCGTCTGTGCATGTCCGGCGTCGAACGCCTCACCTTCACGGACGGCGCCACAGCCATCTTCAAGTACGCCAAGAGGCCCTTCGACCATGAGGACCAGGCACTCCGGTTGGCCCACACGCTCGGCGTCCCCGTGTCCGCCGTTCGAGCCTCCGCTGTCCTGGACGGCTGGCTCGGCATGCTGCTGGAAGACCTCGGCGCTCCCCTGCGCAAAGCCGACGATCTCGACGGGGCCGCCGCTGCGGTGGTCCTGCACCGCACCCGCACGTCCGCCGCCCTGCCGGTCCTCGATCAGGAAGGTCTGCGCGGCCTCCCCTCACGGGCCCTGGACCACCTCGGCCAGCTACGGAAGGCCTCCCGGTGGGAGGACACCCACGACATCGAGGACGCTCTCGACCGCATCGCCCAAGCCGCCGAAGCGCGCTCGGCCGGTGCCACGGTCGGCCCGTTCGGCTGGGTGCACTCCGAGTTCCATCCCACCAGCCTCCACATCGGCCGGCGAGGCTGGCGGCTGCTGGATTTCGCCCGCGCCTTCACCGGCCCCGGCCTCCTCGACCTCGCCAGCTGGCACGGCACCATCGACGATCCCGACCCCGTACGCCTGCGGTTCTTCCTGGAGACGTACGTCAGCGAAGGCGGTACCCCAGACGCCCTCGCCGAGCGTGGTGGGCTCCCGACCGAGAAGTGGGCGCTGGGCTGGCACCGCATGTGGGCCGTCGAGTGGTTCATGGAACAGTCCAACCGCTGGATCAACGACCCGGCCACCGACCCCGCCTACATCAAGACCGTACGCCGCCACCTCACCGACGTCCTCCACCTCCTGGAGGTCTGACGTGCTCGCCCAGGCATCCCCGTGGTAAGTCCACGCCCTCCAGCGCACCACGGCCAGCGCGGCCGAGCCTCTGTCCGTCCCCGCGCGGATGGAATGGACCACGCGGCCCGGCAGCGGGCCCGGTGCCGAGATCCTCGGGACGGATCTGCGCCACAAGCGGCTGCTGGAACTCGGCTGCGGCCCCGGCCACAACGCCGCCCATCTCTGCACCCGCTACGGCGCCCAGGTCACCGGCGTCGACCTCGTCGGGCTGCAGGTCCGCCGAGCCCGCTCCCACTACGGCCGGCTGAACAACCTGAGCTTCGTCGCCGGCCACGCCCTGCACTACCTGCAAGCCTCCACCGAGCGCTTCGATGCCATCTACTCCGTCTTCGGAGCCCTCGGCCTCGTCGCCCCGGAGCTTCTGCTCCCGGCCATCGCCCAGCACCTCAAAAACCGGATGCACCCTCGCCTTCTCCGTCCCTCACCCCCAGCGGGGCGGCAGGCGCCCTTCCACCGACGACCGGCCCAGCCGCGACTACGTCACCCTCCCCGACCGCAAGCGTCTGCCCATCACGCGCTGGGAGTTCGACGCCGAACGCTGGGAGAAGCACTTGGCCGAGCGGGCCTCTGGCTCGCCTCGGTCCGGGAGTTCCGCGACGCCCGCCTGGGCCGCTGGCCCACCACCCTGCTGATCACCGCGCGCAAGCTCTGACCCCCGCCCCGGCTCCCCTGGGAGAACCCGATGCGCTCGCCCTACCTGCTCCTCGACGTCGACGGCGTCCTCATCCCCTTCCCGGACAGGGAGGAGCTGGCCCCGAGACCCACACACGCCACGACGTCGTTCCCCACCGGCCGGACCGCTGACAACCCGGTCGCCATCTGGCTCAACCCAGCCCATGGCCCCCTGCTCATGCACGTGATCCGAACCGGCCTGGTCACCCCCGTCTGGTGCACCAGCTGGCGACGGGACGCCACCACGCTCATCGGCCCGCTCCTCGGGCTCCCGGCTCTGCCGCACGTCGACCTCCCGCGCCCGCAGATCACGACCAGCCACCCCAACGGCTACCTGTGGAAACGCGATCACGTCGACACCTGGCTCGGTGACGCACCCGCCATCTGGATCGACGACGACTTCACCAGCCTCGACCACGCATGGGCGACGGAGCGCACCGCCTACGGCCAGGCGACCGCCCTGATGCAGCCTGATCCCCATGTCGGGTTGCTGGCCGAGCACCTGGTAGAAGTGCTGGCTTGGGCCGCAAAGCAGCCCGCTGCACGGGCTGGAGTGTCGTGCGTCGCCCATGAAGCCGAAGCCGCGTAGCAGCACCGTACCCAAGACCTGGCCGCCTGACGGCCCTCCTACGGCACTCGCCAGGACGGGAACCGAGAGCCCCGCCCGAACCCGACGGAAGCCAAACTCACGGCCACACAAGGCAATAAGGCTGATGCCCCGCCTCATGCAACCGATGGCTGAAGTCCTGCCACTCGTGCAGCGATTGGTGATGGGAGGGCGCTGACCTGGGGTTTCGCAGGGGTATGTGTGTTGACCTGGGAAAACTCCTCTCGGTAGTTCTCACGGGTCAACGCCGTTTCCCAGGCTCATGTGCCCTGGATGTGCCCTGGGACGCTCGCTCGTGGGCTGGGGTATGGCGAGGCGGTTGCCCTGCTGGCCACTGCCGCGAGGCGATCCGGTGATTGCCTCCGGGCCTTGCAGGACAGGCCCGCACAAGCAATCGTCCTGACGTCTTCACGTGCGGACGTTAACTTGACCCGGTGTTTTCCTGTCGAGATGGCGGGATTTTAACCCACGACCCCTTCGTCCCGAATGAGGTTCGGTTACTGATCTTGCCAGCGCGGATGGCATTTTCCCTGGTCAGACCGTCGGTCTGTCGCGGTCTCGGGTGGTCTCGAAGGGGCTCGGGGAGCGGGTTGGCTCCCAGATGGCTCCCAGCGGGCCGCGCCTCAGTCTCGTGCTGCCAGGGCCATCGGTGCGGTTGGTGTCAGTTGCCAGCTTGGCCACAGCCTAGGAAATGCCGGAGATCCCGATTTCGGCAAGCAGGACGGCCAGGCGGTCGTGAGGTCGGCAAGTGGGGTGCGGGCGGCGGCGGGGAGGTCGGTGAGCGCGGTGATCTGGCCGGCGAGCTGGCGCAGGTCCGCGGCGTTGGCACGGGCCCAGGCGGTGACGGTGCGGTTGGCGGCGCGGCGGTCGCGGGTGGCCCGTACTCGCTGCTCGCCCGTGGACCCTGGGTTTCCTGGGCGTACGCGCAGGTAGCGGCGTTCGGCGGCCTGGCGGCTGGAGACGCCGAGGGGGTGGGCGAGGTCGGCCCAGCTGGCGCCCGCCTCCCGGGCCGCTTCGATCAGGCCCGGTTCCCACTCGGCGAGCTGATCGCGCGCTTCGCGGAGCAGCAGGAGCGCGGCGAGTGCCTGCTCCAAGCTGGCCTGGACGGGCTCGGAGTGGTCTCTGTCCCGCGATGTCCGGGCGGCGCAGGGCCTCGTGGATCGTGTTCAGCGCCGCGGCGGCGGCGAGGAAGGGCATGGGGTGAGACCGCGGGCGCGGGGGGTTGGCTGATCGTCAACGGCCATGGAGCCTCCAAACCTGCGGTGTCGTCATCTCGACGATGCTCTACATATCACCACTTAGGTGACATGTCAGAATGAGACCAGGTGAACCGCATTGGCAGCAACGCGCCTGACCTGAACACTGGAGGTGTTTCACGATGTTGATGCGCACCGATCCGTTCCGTGAATTTGATCGACTCACTCAGCAGCTCCTGAACACGACCGGCACCTGGTCGCGGCCGTCGACGATGCCGATGGACGCCTACCGTGAGGGCGAGGTGTACGTGATCGCCGTCGACCTGCCCGGCGTCTCCCCGGACGCGATCGACATCGACGTCGAGCGGAACATGCTGACCGTCAGGGCCGAGCGTCGGCCCGTCACCAAGGCGGACGACGTGCAGATGGAGCTCGCCGAGCGGCCTCTGGGCGTCTTCTCCCGCCAGGTCGTGCTGGCCGACACCCTGGACACCGAGCACATCAAGGCGGACTACGACGCGGGTGTGCTGACCCTGCGGATCCCGATCGCCGAGCGCGCCAAGCCCCGCAAGATCGCCATCGGTGGCGGCTCCGCGCACAAGGAGATCAGCGGCTGAAGTCGCCTCCCAGCCGCGCTGGAGGACGGGGAGACGACCTCCCCTGCGGCTGCCCCGTCCTCGGCTCGCCACCACACGCGCAAGGGAGCAGCGATGGCCATGAGATGGGAGGCGTTCCTGGATCAGATCGAGGAACGCGGCGCGTACGAGACCGCCGAGGAAGCCGAGCGGGCGGCTCGAACCGGTGCTGGCGCTGCTGGGCGCGCACTTGGGTGAGGTATGTGCGGAACTGGCCGCCCGGCTGCCGGAGGAACGGGCGCTCATCCTGCTCAATCCGCTCCAGGCGCACGAGCCGCTCTCCCTCGAGCGGTTCGTGAGGGCCACCGCGGCATGGATCGAGGGATCAATCGAACACGTGAGCGCTGTCCTCAGCGTGGCCGCGGACACCGCGGGCGAAGAGCTCACCCGCCGCATCCTGCTCCAGCTCCCGGCGGGCTACGCCCTGCTGTTCGGCCGCGCCGAGCTCACCCAGGCGGCCTGACGCGCGGGGAGATGGTGCACGGCTGTGGAACGAGGCTGGGACACCGCGGCTGAGAACTCCTCGTAAACCGATGCAGAGGCCGTCTTCGGCGGCTGGGCCAGCGAGTTCAACGAGATCGCGGACGACAAGGCCGGCTTCCGCCGGGTGCCGGAACGGCCGGTTGAGGTTGAGGGTGTACTGGCTGCGCCGTTTGGCCTGGTGCCGGCGCAGGTAGCCGGCCTGTTCGAGGTCGGCGAGGTTGGCCCGGACCGTCCGTCCGGTGATTCAGCCGGACGTTCGGGTCCGGGGCGGTGGCTATGGCGAGCGCGGGGTTGAGGTGACGGGGTCGGTTCCCTCCCCGATGCGGGTGAGGAGTGCGAGCTGGCGGTCGTTTAGCGGAGGCCAAGAGAGCATCGCGATCGTCGTACCGCCTGTGGTCACCTCGGCACAACCCGTAGGAAGAGCCTCGTCCGGGGCGCGCAAGGCTCACGGGGCGTCCGAGGGTGGAAAGCCACTCGCTGTGGCCGTCGGGGGCGCCGGTCCGGCACCGACGGGCACGATCATGCGCCGCGCGGGCCGAATCGCGGCGGCAGGCCCGGAACGCCGGACCACGGCAGCATCGGCGCAGTTGTGCTAGCAGCCACCACACCAGGAGCAGCAACAGCACACCGAGGACATCGAAGACGGTCGGCCAACGCCAATCGCTGTCACGGAAACCGGTGCGCTCCATGCTCGCTTCGGCTCAGGCAAGCGGTTACTCGAGCCGCCGCTCTGGTTGTTCCTCGCTCTCGTCGGGCAAGTGCACATCGCCGACCGCGATGTTGACCTCGACAACCTCCAGACCGGTCATCCGCTCGATGGCAGCGATCACGTTCACTCTGACGTCGCCCGCGACATCGATGATGGAGACGCCGTACTCCACGACGATCTCCAGGTCTACCGCGGTCTGTACCTCGCCGACCTCGACCTTCACCCCGCTGGTGACGGCCTTCCCGCCGGCACCGGGCATACGTTCACGCATCGCCCCCATGCCACGGGCGAACCCGCCGCCCATCGAGTGGACGCCCGGCACATCCCGGGCCGCCATCCCGGCGATCTTCGCCACCACGCCGTCGGCGATCGTTGTACGGCCACGCGACCCCGGATCGCTTCCGTGCGGCACCCCCGCACTCTTCCCGCCGCGCTCGCCCAATGACACCGCGCGAGGGGTCTCGGGCCGGCTCGGCAGTCCGGTATCCGTCATCTTCGGTCACCACTTTCCGACGCGCAGGCGGCCTGTCGTGCCCCTTCCTTCACGCTAACGGCGAGTGCCCGACGTCGCTCAGGCAAGTGGCATGCGAGCGATGTCGGGCACGGCGCCAGGAGACGGTGGTACGCGATGCAGAAGGGCAGGTCGGGTGGCCGGTCGAGCCGTTCTACCGGACGCGGGGTCGGCGGCTGCGCCCCATCCGCGTTCTGAGGAGCACAAGGTCGGCGATGAGCACCATCACCCCGATGATCAGCAGGTAGAGCGTGTCCCTGCCGAGCGCCCCCATGACGCCGAGCGCAACCGCCACGATGAGCAGCAGAAGAAACAGCACCACGTCAGCCTCCGGGCGTCAGCTGCGGGCCAGTCGTTGTCCGCCGTCCACGTGGACGGCGGACTGATCTCTTGGCCCTTCGGGTCGACGACGTCGCAGTTGATCCACTCGCGGCGATCGGCCGAGTGGATCACACCTTCTCCCTGTGGCATGGGCCGGTGACGCAACGACCCCGGCGTATACACACCGGGGCCGCCCTTCCGGGTCGTTGCACGTGAGAGTGCACCGGCCCACTCACCAGGGTATGCCCAGGATCCCATTTCGGTCATATAGGAGGACGTGGCCGTCATGCGGCCAGCCACCGCCCTGAGGGTGGCTGGGGCAGTGTCAGTCACTGTCCTTCTCCTCGGTCTCCATGAGCTGGATCCCCTTGTGCGTCAGTGTGACCATCGCGGGTGTGTTTCCTCGGGCCCAGTCGACCTGGATCAGTCTCTCGGCCGCCAGATACGTGCAGGCGGCGGCCAGGTCCTCCTCGGGCATGGCGAGATCCTCGCGCAGCTGCGCCCCGGTGAGGCCGAGGAGGCGATTGCCTTCGATGGCCTCGTACAGGGTCTTCATGATCGCCTCGCGGTAGTGCTCCCGCTCGTGCAGTGTCGCCATGATCTCCCGCCTCTCGTGCGGCACCGACGGAAACCCGTACGTCTGAGGCGGTGTCCTCCTCCCCCCACTGAGGCCCATCTCCTCAGATTTCGTCCGGCTGCGTGTGATCCTCCCTAGAGGACTGGCTGGTCAACAGCCAGGAGCGCACCGGCTCCGCCATGCGTGTGGTGTCCACGGTGAGGTGGAGGCGTGTTCCGCCGTCGGCACCCGCGGGGTAGCTGCGAGCTTCTGTGGCGGCGAAACAACGGCGGAGAATCTCCGCGACATGGCGAGCCGCCTCCGGGTCCGCGGCGACGATACGGACCTCCGCGTGCCCGGCCAACGGCAGTTCCGGTGACTTCAAGGTGACCCCTTGCTCCTTCAGGAAGACGTGCATCAGGGGCGACGTGCCGATGGGTGCGACGGCCGTCGCCTCACACCCACCCCCGGCTGGAAGCAGGTCTGCGGCATCAGCGGCTCCCCTCTCGATGCTCACGGCGTGTGGCGTCGGCCGGAGGGCCGTTCGGCACGGTGGCACGTGGGCTCTTACGGGTCCGCCGACCGATTCCCGGCAGGGCGTCGCTGTAGCGGAACGCCCCGATCCTTTCGTCATGCTGCGCGTTGAGCCGGTGGATCAGGAACATGCCCGCGATGATCACGAAGATGATCACGGCGACGGTGACGGCTGTCTCCACGTCCTCACCTCATCAGGGCGGAACTGAAGATCCCGACCGCGGCTCCGCCGTCGGTCTCCCATTCCTCTTCCCGGCTCTGAGCATCCATCGCGTCGTGGCCGATGGCCTCGTCGGCCATCAGACCGCTGGCGGTGCGGATACCTCTCGAAACGGTTGCCGCAGCCATCAGCCGGGCGGCGGCGGCCGGGTCCGTCTCCGGAGGGATCACCAGCAGGTCCAGGCGGCCCACCGTGTAGGAGAGGAGGATTACTTTGTTCGGGTCCTGCTCGGCGGCGAACCAGCCGACATGCACCGTGTGCCCCGTGACGGGGACCTTGCGCGGGATGACGGGCCAGTGGGTCGGGTTCACGGTGACGTGGGTGATCCGGCCCCAGCACGCGTCCAGCGCGTCTGTCAGAGTGGGGATCTCCCGGAGGAGATCGCGGGAGCGGGGCCACCAGGCACCGTCCAGGAGACCTGGAGCCGAGCCGGTCGGGGCCAGGGACAGCCGGGCCGGCGCCGAAGGCAAGCGCTCTTCGATGATCGTGGGTTCGATGGTCGCGGTCATGACGCGGACCTGTCCCCGGGCCTCCTCTCGGAGGCCGGTGTTGTTGCTCGCCGGGAACGACACCGACATGGCGGCCGGTGTGCGAAGTACTCCCGGTCCTTTCACTCTACGCCGTCCCGAGGTCCCGGAGCGTGCGCGTGAGCGGGCGCTTTACCGAGAGGCAGCGAGTCCGGAACCACCAGCGAACGCAGCCGGTGCGGCGGCGCACGACTTACGGTGAGAGGAGGAGGTCCCGCGTTCGGCGGTGACACCGAAGCCCGCAGACAGGCGGACATGCCATGAACGAATCCGACACCCCTCGCGCCCCCGGGCTCCTGCCGGACGCGATCCATCGGGCCGCGAAACCCGGGACAGTTCTTCTGCGGCTGGAGACGACACAATCCCGGGAAGGCAACCTCGACGGCGCGTGGTGGCCGCGTTCCCGCGACATCGGCACGGAGCTGCCCGACCTCATCCACGTGCTGACCGGGCACCTCGGCCCCATCACGCGCGTCGGCCTGGACGCCACCGCCTGGGATGAACTTCCCACGCGCCTGGTCATCGACGACCAGGTCGTCCATATCGACTCTTTTCCGGTCGGTGATGACACCGTCCTGATCACTCGGGGCGACCAGGACCACTTCTCCCTTCTCGTGGTCCCGCCACACGCGACACCCGACGCCGCCCGTGCCGCGATGGCCAGGGCCGTCCGAGCCGACAACGACACCTGTGCCGCACAGATCCTCATCGACACCGGCACCCACCAGGCACACCCGATCCCCGCGGAGGACCCTCGGACCGGCGAGAAACGCCACGAGCCCGAGGAATGACCCCTGGAACCATCTGGAGGGCCGGCGCCCGTAGGGCTGTCTCTGCTGGGCGGGCACCCCGACCGCAAGGCGATCGAGGCGGTGCCGCCCGTCGGGGTGGATGTCCGGTAGTGGTGTCCGCTGATGTTCCGCCGGTGCCGTTAGGGTGCGCGACATGGCCCGTACTCGGCTGTACCGCGACGGCTGCCTGGTCGAGGAGAACTTCCCGGTCCGGGACATCTCCCGGCATCTGGCGGACCGGTCTTCGACCGTGTGGTTGGACCTGTACCGCCCGGACCGCGCCGAGTTCACGGCGGTCGGCGAGGAACTCGGTCTCCACGAGCTGGCTCTTGAGGATGCGCTGCACGAGGGACAGCGGGCGAAACTCGACAACTACCGTGCCCATCACTTCCTCAGTGTCTACGCGGTCGCCGTCGACCCGGACGGCGCCGGACTGACGATGAGCGAGCTCGCGGTCATCCTCACACCGCAGGCGCTGATCACCGTCCGCAAGGACGCCGCGTTCGCCCTGGACGAGCTGGTCGCCCGCTGGGACCGTACCCCGGCTCTGGCGGCACACGGGGTCGCCTTTCTGCTCCACGGCCTGCTCGACCATGTCGTCGACGGGCACTTCGCCGCGGTACGGCAGCTCGACGAACGTATCGAGGAATTGGACGATCTGCTCTTCGCCGAAGGAGGCCGGCAGATCCAGACCGTACAGCGCCAGTCCTACGCCCTGCGGAAATCACTGGTTCGGCTCCGTCGCGTGGTCCTGCCCATGCGAGAGGTTGTCAACGCCCTCATGCGCCCCGACCTCGACGTCGTCGACGGCCCTTTGCTGCCGTACTACCGAGATGTGTACGACCATGTGCTGCGTGCCGGCGAGTGGACGGAGTCGCTGCGCGACCTGGTGGCCTCGGTGATGGAGACCAACTTGTCGGTGCAGGCGAACCGGATGAACCTGATCATGAAGAAGGTGACGAGCTGGGCCGCGATCATCGCCGTGCCCACGGCGATCACTGGCTTCTACGGACAGAACCTTCCCTACCCCGGCTTCGGACACCAGTCGGGATTCATCGTTTCCAGCGCCGTCATCGTCGTTGTCTCTCTGACCCTGTACTTCGCTTTCAAGCACTGGGACTGGCTCTGACCGCACACGCTCCTGCGCGCTCGTCGGCAGACGGGCCCTGGGAGCCGGTTCCCGAAGTCGGCTCCCAAATAGCTCCCAAAATGGGCCCGCAAAGCAAATCAGGCCCGGTGCTGATCTCTCAGCACCGGGCCTGACCTGGTGTTACGGCTGTCGGGGTGGCGGGATTTGAACCCACGACCTCTTCGTCCCGAACGAAGGGCACACACGGTCCCAAGCTGCCGTGATCGACCTTTGTGCAGGTCAGGGTGTTGGTTTCCGTTGGTCTGGGATGGCTTGCGCAGGTCTCTGGGAGAAGATCTTCTCCCAGATTTCTCCCACGGGCGTCGGATACCTTGGCGCTGATACCTGGCACTTGGCATTACGCTGGCGAATTTGCTCCCTTGCTGCGGGTGCTTGGATCGAAGCCGAACCTGTGACACCTGCTTCAGGAGTGGGATCGAATCCTTGCCAGGTGGTGCTCGACGCTGCCGCATGGCGCTGTTTCACCAGAAGCTGGAGATCGAGGGCACCCACACGCAACGGCTCGCCTTCTATTACGCCGAAGGGTCAGCAGATCCGGGGCCACTCAGGGCCCAAGCACGTGGAAAGGCGCAGCTGGCGACCCAGCCCACTCAGGCAGATGTCGTGCTCTCTGGGTCGGCGAAGGATCGGAACAGTTCGTTGAGGGCCTGGGCTCGCTCCCTGAGGGGACTGGCAGGTTGTCGAAGGCTTCCTCATCGTCCGGATAGTTGCCATACAGGGCGGCGAGTGCGGCTTCGAGCGCATCTTCGCGCTCCGGACACGACCATCCGGTGCCGTCGGCGATGGATGCGCCGACGTTTTGCCAGACACCGGACTGGTTCTCCGTGGCGGTCTTGCCCGTCAGCCCGGCGAGGTGGGCCAGAGCGCTGGGCGTGACGAATGCCTGCACCGCCTTGTCGTCCCTGACCTGCAGGTGGGACCGGATCTGCCCTGGGGCGACACGCTGTTCCTGCAGGTAGGCCGTGACCGTGCCAATAAGGAGGTTCAGGTGTTCCAGGGCGTCGGTCAGGTGGTACAGCGTCATGCGCTGCCACTCGTAGAAGGGCAGGCCCGTGTAGCGTGCGCGATGAACGGCGTCGTTGAGGTAGCGGCAGATGGTGTCCGCGTGGAAGCGGACGAGCGCTGACAGCTCGCTCGGTACGGGTCCGTCACTGGCCGACGCCCAGGGCGGCTGGTTGAGTACGTCTTCGCGGTGAGCGAGCCGCTCCTCGCGGAGGTCCTTCAACGCGGCCTGGTAGGGCTGCCCTGTCACCTCTTGGCGTACACGTGTTGCGTTCTTCTCGGCTTGGCTGCGGGACACGCGATTCCCATCCGGCGGCGGCCCCGTGACCCGTCGCCCGCTGGGGTGTGTTCAGACGAGTCGACTGGAGTGATGCCGCAGGGCGTCTTCGGGTCGTGAACGCTAGACGTGATCACGGGCCACGTCAGCTGGGCCGAGGCCGTCACTAGGCGACCGCTTTGGTGAACGAGCCATCCCTTCGCCAGGTCACGCCATGCGAGCGGTTGTGGTGCAAACGCGGCGGTGTCGCGGCGCACGGCACCTAGCGGGTTGGAGGCGACTCACAGGCCCGTGACGGGTTGCCCGGTGAGGGCTTGGGCGATCTGCCAGAGCTGGCCGCCGCGGCTGGCCTTGATGAGCACGACGTCATCGCGTCGGAGGATGGTGCTGAGGTAGGCGGTGGCGGTCTCGTTGTCGCGCACCAGCGCGATGTCGGGGACCCCTGCCGCGCCCGCTGCGAGAGCGAGTTGCTTGGCGAGGTCACCGCCGACGGCCACGACGAGATCGATGCCGGCCTCGGCCGCGAAGCGCCCGATCTCGCGGTGGGCTTCAACGGCTTCGTCGCCCAGCTCCAGCATCTCTCCGAGTACGGCGATTCGCCGGCCGCCTGCGGCCTCGGTCGTTTCGCCGTCTGCCTCGGTCATCGGGGTTCTCCGTTGGGGGTCAGGGGCGCGAAGGTGATCGCGCGGCCGGTGTAGGAGTGGGACAGGCGGCTGAGGGTGACTCGGTCGTGTGTCTGGCCCCACGCCGACGGGTCCCGGAAGAGGACCACGGGGTCGGGGCCGTCCTCGTAGCCGCGCAGGATGACGAGGTGGCCGCCGGAACGGCCGTCCTCGGGGAACTGCTCGGTCACGGACACGATGAGCGGTGCGTCATCGAGGCGGCCGAGCAGTTCTTCGACGGGCACGGGCTCGGCGAGAGCGGGCACTCCCAGGTCGGTCGCCAGGCTCGCGATCCCCGCGTGGAGTGCACCACGCGGGGTCAGGACCTCGTGTTTGACCGCGAGTTTCAGGAGTTCCGTCACCGTGGGCGCCTCGTGCCCGTAGGCGAGCAGGATCATTCTCAGCGATGCCAGGCCGCACGCCCGGTTGGACCATTCGATCCTGTCTCCCAGTGCCCAGCCTCCGTGTTGCTCCCATTCGGCGGGGTCGATCAGCTGTCGGCACGGGGGGACATCGTGGACGCGCGGCACAGCGGCAGGCTCCTACTGCGAGACGGCAGCCTCCCGAGTCAGTGTGGTGCTGGAAAACGCGGGAGTGGGCAGGGGGACATCGTACGGCGGACGGGCCAGGGCCTCGTGCAGCATCGCCAACACGACGTCCGTGTGCGTGAGTCCGACCATCGCGGCTCCCACCGCGAAGTTGCTGTCACGGGACATGCCCGGTGTGCTGTTGACCTCCAGCGCATACGGCTCGCCGTCGGCGGTGAGGATGAAGTCGATACGGGCTGCCCCGCGCAGCCCGATCCCGTCCCAGAGCGTCTGGGCGTCTCCGGTGATCTTGTCGAGCACGTCGGGTGCCAGCTCGGCGGCGCGCACGGTGACGGTGCCCCTGGAGTCCACGTCGAGCTTGGTGTCGGCGTCGTAGAAGTCGGCCTCGGTGGCTTCGGTGGCCAGCGGCGGGAAGACGACGACCGAGCCGCCCGGCAGCTCCAGCAGTCCCACGGTCAGCGGCGTGCCGACCACGTACTCCTCGATGAGCACGGCCGCACCCTCGTCGCCGGCTGCGATTGCCAAGGCTCCGGGCAGATCCGCCGGATCGCGGACGAGGCTCATGCCGACGCTGGATCCGCCCAAGGGCGGCTTGACCATCACCGGGCGCCCGTTCCAGGTCGCCGGCCCGCCGGTCCAGGCATGCCAGCCGGGCGTCGGGACGCCGAGGGTGAGCATCACGCGCTTGCAGAGGATCTTGTCGGCGGCCACCGCGGAGGCTCCGACTCCGCTGCCGCAGTAGGGCACGCGCAGGTAGTCGAGCAGGCCCTGCAAGCGGCCGTCCTCTCCGTACGGGCCGTGCAGGTTCGAGAGGGCTACGTCGTACCCGGCCAGGTCCATGATGAAGTCCGGTTCGCACGGGTCCAGCACCGTCCAGCGGGCGCCGATCTCCTCCAGCGCCTTGGCCAGGGCGGTGACGGAGCGCTGTTCGACGGGGCACTTCGAGTGGTAGAGCCTGTCCTCGACGGAGACGGGCCCGTAGATCAGGGCGACGCCGAGGCCCTGGCGGCTCTGCCCCCAGGAACGAAGCTCCTCGGCAGCCTCCTGTACCGCGAGGTCCGAGCTGGGGCTGAGGAAGAGAGTCATGCGAGTACCCCTTCGAAGGTGTGGGTGACCGGCCCGCCGACCCATTGAGTTCGGTTCGGCCGGGCCTCGTGCGGCCGGACCGTGAGCGGTTCGCCGGCGCGGTTGTGGACGGTGACGGCGCGGCGTGCGACCAGCCCCCGCATGGTGGCGACGACGACGGCTGCGACTGCTCCGCTTCCGCACGACAGTGTTTCCGCTTCGATGCCGCGTTCGTAGGTGCGGATCTTCAGCGCCTGGCCGCCTGCGGACTGAACGAAGTTGACGTTCGTACCCAGGGGAGCCAGGTCGGGATGGTGGCGTACGAGGTGGCCGACCCATACCGCGTCGATGGCATCCACGTCGTCGACGATGGCTACGACGTGCTCTGTGCCGGTGTGGGCGCTGTCGAACCAGGTTGGCCTGCCGTTGACGACTGTCTGTAAACGACGGGGGAGGATTTCGCCCACCTCGGCCGTGACCCAGACGGAGTCGTCCGAGACGACCGCCTCGTGCGCCACTCCGGCCATGCGCAGACTCATCTGGTGAAAGCCGTGATCGTGGTGAGCGGCCCAGGCGGAGCATCGCAGGGCGTTGCCGCACATTGTGGCGACCGAGCCGTCCGCGTTGAAGCACGTGACATCAAGGATGGCGGGGTCGTCACTGACCAGGCGGCTGAGGACCAGTCCGTCAGCGCCTACGCCGGTGCGCCTGGTGCAGAGGCGCTCCGCCTCCTTGGGCCAGTCCTTGTCGTCGTCGGGTTCGAGGTCGGAGAGCAGGACGAAGTCGTTCCCTGCACCGTGGATCTTGCGAAAGCGCATGACAATGCTCCTCGCGTAGTGAGGTGAGAGGGTGACGCGGGCCCGAGTGGGCAGAGATCAGCGGTATTCGATGGGCCGGTAGACGGTTCGGGCCTCACGCATGATCCAGGGGCAGCGTCCGGCGAAGTGCAGAACGCGGACCGATGTGCTGGGGGCCCTCATGTCCTGTATCCGCTGGTAGCGGCCGTCGAGAAGAAGGAAGTCGCCAATGCGGACGTCCCAAGGAGTCCTTCGTGATCCCACCGTCCCGACCGGCGGAAGGGGCGGGTCGGGCAGAGCCACTTTGAGGGCCTTGCGTACGTACATTCAGCCCCTCCAGACATCGAGCAGGATGGCGCCCCCGACCGCTACGACGCATGCGATGTAGGCGAGCTGTTGGTTGCGGGGACTCACCGGATTCCGATCAAGTGGCGCTCGACGCGGGAGCGGACTGCCGGGATACCGATCTCGGTGAGAGGCACCCAGGCCGCTGCGCCCGTTTCGATCATTGAGGGGAAGACCGCGCCCGAGTGGGCCCGGAAGAGGTAGCGGATGCCGACCCGCAGGCGCGGCCCGTACCTGTGCTGCCCTGGCCTCGTCACGTCGACCAGGAAGGGGCCCTCGGTGCCGGGCTGCGTCCACACGTCCCAGACGCCGACCTCCTCGGCCAGCAGGCGCAAGGCCGCCTCGCTGAGGGATTCGTCCTGGTGCTCCGGCTCAGCCTCCGCGAGCGCGTAGCCACCCTCGTGCCGCAGGCACAGGACGCGATTGCGTTCATCGACGAGGACGGCTCCCGTCATCACGAGGGGGCAGCACTGGTCGTGGGTGCAGGCTCGGCGCCGCGAGTGGTCGAGGGCTGCGTCGTAGACGGGCATCAGGGCCGTCTGCTCGGCAGGGTGTTCGTGGATGTAGTGGGAGAGCTCCCGAATGATCTGGTCTTCCCTGACGCTCACGGTGCATCCAGCCCGTTCCGCTCGGAGTAGATCCACAGCAGCCGTCGCGTCAGAAGGGCGACGTCGCGGAGGTACAGGAAGGTTCCGAACGTGGGTGTTTCGGGGGTCGGCCGGTTGGTGAGGTCGATCAGCCTGGTCCCTTTGCGGACCAGCTCCCGCACCTCGCTGTCGTCCTCGGCGCCCAAGTCCTCGCTGAGCAGACGGTTCAATTCCTTGGCTATCTGCGGCAAGTGCCTGTCCATCGCCGCGCGGGTCGTGGTGCCCATCCGCAGACAGAGGACGGCATCCGTTTGTGAGGAGATCACCGCCACGTTGATGGAGCAGTCATCGGCCTCGGTGTCCTCGGCCGCCTCCATCGCCTTGCCCGTGCTTGCCACAGTCATCACTGGCCCCTCCGGAGCACGCTGTAAGCCGTGCCAATAAAGCTAGGAAGGGGGAGGGACGAGGCTCCACGAGTGTGCCCGAACTTGCCCGGCCTTCACCCTAGAGATTCGATGGCAGAGGTGATGAGTTCACGCGCGGCGGGGCCGTAGACGGCAAGTTCGGCCAGCTCACCGAACGTCTTGGCATACATGGCAAGTTCGTGTTTCTGGACGACGGTGAGATGAGCCGAGACCAATTCGACGTTCACCAGCTCGTCGTCGTACAGGAAGAATCCCTCGACGGGCCACAGGCCCGAGCGGTCGGCGTTCTGGGGGATGATGCCGAGGCTCACCGAGGGGAGCGCCATGACGCTGAGGAGGTAGCCGAGCTGGCCCGCCATCACGTCGGTGCCGCCGATGCGGTATCGCAGGACGCTCTCTTCGAGGATGATGGCGAACTTGTGCTTCCCGTAGACGACCTGCTGCTTCTCCACTCGCACCTTGACGGCCGCCGGCACATCGTCGATGAGTCCTCGGCGGTCACGAATGGAGGTCAGAAGCGCGGTGATGTATGAGGCAGTCTGCACGGGGCCGGGGATAAGCCAGGGCGAGTAAATACGGAAACGCTCGGTGCGCTCCCACAGGGGCACCACCGATTCCTGTGCCCACTTGAGCCCGTGGCGCTCCATCTTGCGCCACTCGACGTACATGCCCTCAATTCCGCGGGCCGTCGAGATGAGATCCTCCGTCTCACCCTCCGCACCGCACGCGGAACACCAATCGCGAAGGTCGCGCTCCGAGGGGGCCCGGGCGCCGCTCTCGAAGCGCGAAGCCTTCGACTCATGCCAACCCAGACTCTGGGCCAGCGCTCGCTTGGTGAGACCGGCTGCTAGCCGGATCTCGGCCAGGCGCTGTCCGAGCGCCTTGCGGGCTTCCTGGACGCTCGAAGATGGCGATGTCATGTCAGGGTGACGGTACTGGTCGGACGGTCAGGCCGGCTCGAACTCTGCGTGCGGCGTTCCCCGCTTCCACACGGCCTCGAAAGCCGACTCGCAGAGCTTCGCCACCCCCGGGTCTTCCGTGAGTTCGACCTCCATGTTCTCGCCCTCGCCGTCGAAGTGGTTGACGAGGACGAGGTGGGAGTCGAACAGCCAGAAGTCATTGCCTGGAAGTGCGAGGTCGGTTGCACTTCGCCGCGAGAGCCAGCGCACGTCTTCGCCGGCCGCGATGTTCAGGCCGTCCGTCACGTCGTACTCGAAGCGGATGTACTCGCTGACCGGTGTGGAGACGATGCGGGCGCGTCGGACCTCGACGCCTCGTGAGGTCGCCTCGGTGACGATGGCGTGCCAGTCGGCCCAGCGTTCGGCCGGATCGAGGTCCACGCCGGCCTTCCAGTCGATGAAGGCCGCGTCCGACTTCATGTATGCGTCGCGCATCTCCAGGTGGACAGCGGTCCTCTGGCAGTCGCGGAACAGCTCCTCAAACGTCGGGGTCCTCGTCACGCTGCTTCACCTCCTGGAAGAACTGCACCATGCGCCGGGGGATCTCCACCACCGTCTCGTGACCGGGGATGTCCATCTGCCCGAGGCGCTCGGCGTCCTCCACCTTCCACCCCTGCACGAGGTAAGTGTCCTTCTCCTCGTCGAGGTAGACGGTGGGGGAACCGCCGCTGGGGCTCTCCGGGTCCTTACCGAGCCTAATCAGGGCCATGATGACCTCCTCGGGTGCCGGTAACGAATTCTGTGCCAGAGCTTGCCCGGGCGTCGGCTGTGAAGCGAGGAACTTGCCAGAACTTGCCAGGACTTCGAGAGCGACCTAGGTAGGGAGACCTGGGCGACGGTGCACGGGGCGCCCGGAGGTAGCCCACTTCGGCGGCTCACTAGTTCACCGGCGGCAGACAAGAAAGATCCCCAAGCCTCTGGTGCACGGGGAGCGAGGTATGTCAACGTGGACGACCTTCCGAAACCCCAGGTCAGCGACGGCAGTGCCCTGTCCCCGAGCCTACGGAGGCGCCCCTGCAACCGCACCACCCCAGCGAGCCCTTCCCATCCGAATTGCCCGACCCCGTGTACTGGGTCACCCCACGCCACTTGGCCGGCGATGACGATGCGCTCGCCGAGCGGATCGGCGACACCCTGGCCAGCCTCGGCTGGCGCATGTGGCCAACCGCCCGCCACACCCTGCTCTACGTCAGCCCGGACGGGCTGTGCGGCGCCGAGTGGATTCTCGCCGCCCATCCGTTCGAGCTGGGCGGACTGCCGGTGGCCTGGCAGCTGAGCGCCCGCGCGCATGCCGACTCCGTGATGCCGACGTGGAACGCGTACTTCACCACCGGCGTTCCGTACGAGGTGCTCGTCGATCTCCTCATGGCAGTCGATGCCCGTGAGGCGGCCGACGTCGGCTTCGAGGGGCCGGAGACGGTCCTCAACGCGCTGAGTGCCCGCGGCTGGATTCGCGATGCGGACCGCCCCTGCACCACTGCCATCGACCCCGGGTTCTCCTGCAGTGTCTCCCTGGAGATGCTGCCGCCCCTCATCGAGGACGCCGACCCTCGTCCTGATTTGGTGGGCTGGCAGGCGTGGGCGGAACCCGTCCTCGGCACCCCATACCTGTGGTGTGCCAGCTTCAGCGCCAGCGTCCCCCACGACCTGGTCGCCGCGTTCGCCTCCTCGCTCGCTTCACCGTTTCCGGTGCCCCGCCGCACCGTGCCCGAGAGCGCGGAGGGCCGGCTCACCGTCGTCCGCCGTACCTGACGACTCCCGCGCCGCCGGAGCCGCTGTCGTGCGGCCCGTCGCCGATCTCCCCGAGCGGAGGCACGTGCCCTGTGCCCGCCAGATGACAGAGAGGAAGGGATCTTGTTCTTTCGACGCGCTCGCGAGGACCACGCATTCCGTGAAGCCCAGCATGCGGGCTACGCGATGCTGCTGCGGCTACAGGCCACGCAGCCCTGGCCCGACACCCCCGAGCGGAACGCACCGGCTCCGGCCGAGGAGGACGCGGTGGCGCCCGACTTCCTGCCCCCGGACCTGCGAGTGCCGTCACGGCAGGAGGTGGCCGGGCTGATGATGCGCTGGCAGCAGCCGCTCGTCATCGACGGCGAAGTCCGTACGTGCCCCGGGTGCGGCGCATACCGGGACTGGATCATCTTCTGCCTGCGCGACGACTCGGTGTGGCTGCGCTGCCGGGCCGGCCACGAGACGAAGGAACCGCGCTTGGACGCGGCCTGGTACAACCGCCACTCCGGTCCCGTCGACCGGTTCCACCCCACCCTCGAAGAGGGCCTGCGCCACCTCGGCCACTGAACCCCCGAACCCCCTCCGCCCCTTCGTACCGCCGGCGCCCGGAGGACCGGCCTGGCCAACCCGTCCGCTTCGCAGACCACCAAAGGGGTTCGCATGCGCCTTCACACCACGACCATCCTCAGCCTGAGTGTCATCGCAGTCCTCGCCCTCACGGGCTGCTCGACCGACAGCGCTGATTCCACCGACTCGGCCCCGTCGACGACCGTCTCGGTGCGCCCGGACGGCGAGAGTGCCCCGGCATCTGATCCGCTTTCCTCGGCCGCACTGGCCAAGCGGCTCCTGGACGAGAGCGACCTGGGCGAGGGCTACACCCGTGTGCCGCAGCGCTCCGCGCAGCACGACGACGTGACCGTGATCGGCTGCCCGGCGCTGGCGATGCTCGGCAGCGAGGCCGCGGTCGGCGGCAGCCTCGACTTCCCGCACAAGGCGAAGGTGTCCTTCACCTATGCGGGCGGCAGCGGCTCCGAGGTGGCCGAGGAGCTGTACAGCGACACCGAGGACAAACTCTCCCGGAGCGTGGGCCGGATCTTCGAGGCGATGACCTCCTGCCCCACCTACCAGGTCCTCACCGGCGGTACCCCCGTCACGGTCACGACTCAGAAGGTGCTCGTCGCGCAGCTGGGCGACGAGCGGTGGAGCCAGCTGCTGACCTTCACCGCCGGCGGGCGCAGCAGCTTCGTCAAGCAGACGGCCGTCCGCACCGGGACGGTGGTCGTCGTGGTCTCCGGCAGCCCCGGCCTTGTCGATGCCCACGTGCGCAAGGCGGTCGCCAAGGCCACGGTGGATTAGCTCTACGGGTTGATGAAGCGGGACCGGCAGGCGGGGCAGGCGTGGGCGGCTCCAGCTCCGTAGCGGCGCATCGGCCGGCCGCAGCCGGGGCAGGAGCCGATCTCCCACACGGGGCACCCGTACTGTTCGGCTGCCTCCTGGCGTTCCGCACCGCTGATGGGCCGTCCCGATGCCTGGCTGGGGATGCGCGGTGGCCAGCTGGGCGAAGGTTCTCACGCCGCGGTCGTCGGCCCCGCCGCGAGCGGGGCGAGGGTCGTTGCGCACGGTGCTCTCCTCACCGAAGCGGCACTTCGTGTCCAACTCCTCCTCGTGGAAGGTGAGGTCCTCGTCGGGCGGTGCTTCTTCGCAGATGGGGGCCGGCTCGTGGTCGCCGATGCTGAGCCAGCGCTCGCGGTCCTGGGCGGGGACCCACATACGGGACGCTCGCCGGGGATCTGCGGGCAGAGGGACTTGGAGTGGAACGAAGGAGCCGTCGGCGCTGGCCACCACGAGTTCGTCCACCTCGGTGTGGCGCTTCATCGGCAGGCACAGGGCGGGGAGTTCCCAGATGGTGTGGAATGCGCCGCAGCCGTACATGCTCGCTGACTTCTCCGGACACTGGCGTTCAGCGCCCGCCACACATTTCCACTCCTGCAGGTGACGGACACCACCGCGGACCAGCATCCGCGACCGTGATGCGATCTCCTGCCATGGCAGGTCGTCCACCATCGCCCAGGGAGCCCTGTTGATCAGCGCAGCCTGGTCAGTGTCGGTGACCCACAGCGGAGTGATGCCTGCCTCCACGGCGATCTGAGAGCGCCTGCGGACCGTGGGCGCGGTGATCGGCGAGTACTGGGCCTCCCAGCCGACGGTCCGAGCCGGACCGGACACCCGTACGTCACTGCGGATCTTCCGCTTGCTGCCCTGCGCCGTGGTCTCCGCGTCGGCTGTCAGACCGCGGCGCTCGGCAGCTCGGACGATACGTTCCTTGAGGGCTTGATGCCGCATGCTCTCCGGCTTCGTGGGCGCACTGCGCACCGGTAGGTGGGCGGCGACCAGGATGAGTTCGTCTCCCCGTCGGCACCGTCGGACGGTCATCCATGGTGACTGTCCCTCCTGCTCGGCCTTGCATACCCCGTGCTCGTGGTGGTTGAGGCATTGCAGGCGTTCGCGTTCCCGTTCTTGGAAAGGGCGGGTGATGTCTTCCAGGACCTTGTCCGGTGTGAGGTCCGCCAGCAGGCGGTGCCGGTAGTCGTTCAGCCCGAGGTCGGAGCGGGTGAGGTTGATGGGGATGTCGTATTCGGTGTGCCAGATTCCGTTAGCCATAGCGCGGGACCGTAAGGGCAGCCACTGACATTTCCGGCTGCTTGGGGTGATTCCTGGCACTGTCCTACTGACCGCCGTTGACGGCCGTGACAGGTGGCCTGACCGGCCAGCGCTTGGCTCTTGAGCACCGGTCCGTCAAGGCGTTGCGTACGGCATCAGGTATATGGAATCGGTTCTGCCTGGTTGACGTGAGCAGCGGGGCTGTAGGGTCCCGCGGCTCGTGTCATCCGCCGCGTATCTGGCCTGGGCGTTCTGCAGGCATCTCACGCCGTGTCACCCGTTGGTTGTCTCAAGGCCCGTGTCATTCCCTCAACTCTCGTGGTCGAGTAAGCAACCGTCCCGCGATCGTCATGCCGGACGCCGTGGCCGTGCTGACCAGCTGTCTCCGCTCGGCCCTCGCGGCAGCCGGCGAGCCCGTACCCGTGGTTTCCCGCATCCCCTCGCCCCGTCCCGCGCGGTTCGTGCGTGTCGAACGAATCGGTGGCCTACAACAGACCGTCGTGTCCGACCGGCCCCGACTCGACTTCCATGCGTGGAGTGAGACCGAAGCCGACGCGCATGACTTGTGTGCCCTGGTCCGCGCCCTGGTCGGCGTGGTCCCCGGGGTCCGGGGTGGGGTCACGGTGTACAACGCGACCGAAGTCGGTGGTCCGCAATGGCTGTCCGATGCCCCGAGTTCGCAGCCGCGCTATGCATTCGCCTGAATTCCACATGCGGGGTAGGACACTCTGAATTGCGTCACTAGACCCCCGTCACTTCTAGTGACCTCTGGGCCTCTTCCATGAAGACCCTTAACGCGGCCGAGAGTTCTCTGTGGCCCTCGCTGATGCGGTGGTGATGGACGCTCGTCCTCTCTTTGTAGCTACTGAACTCTTCACTCTCGATATCGCATCGAATATCAGCAAATTGCTCGGGTACCTGTGCAGGATCTATAAGGCTGTACAGACTTTCCACACGTACGACGATATGGTACGACCGCTCCATTAGCTCCAGGGCTACATCATTTACAGAAGATGGCCCCAGGAATAGCGTGTCCATGCAGGCTTCCTTTATTGCACTGTGCATGGGAAAGACTGTCTCTGCGTTAGCTGTATCATCCCAGTAGGCATCCTCTCTAACGCAGCGCGCTAATCCCTCGCATATCCCTCTCGCTCGCTCTTCCAGTTCCATACATGAGGTCGCAAGTCTTTTGTACGCGTCGCGCCGTGGAGTCCGTAGTTCTCTTTGATGTTCAGCGCGCACCGTGGCGCGCACCGTGGCACGTGCCGACCACGTGGACAGAAACGAAGCCCCAAACGTTGCTGCTGCACCTGCGAGTGCGCCACCAATGGCGGCCAATCCTGCGTCCATAAACGCGCATCTTACTGCCGTGCGTCGAGTTGCGTGCCTAAAACCCGAAATACGAGTGATAGTCGCGACCTGTGAGTCTCAATTCTGTGTCGGATCCGAAATTGATCCGACATCGACCGTGAGATTCCGACACGGAAATTGAGATCCTACAGGGGCCCCGGCTATGTCTGCGCCATGTCGACGAAGCGGGAGTAGTGGCCCTGAAAGGCGACCGTGATCGTGGCCGTGGGACCGTGCCGGTGCTTGGCGACGATCAGATCGGCCTCGCCGGCGCGAGGGGAGTCCTTCTCGTAGGCGTCCTCGCGGTGGAGCAGGATCACCACGTCGGCGTTGTCTTCGAGTGCCCCGGAGTCGCGCAGGTCGCTGATCAGGGGCTTCTTGTCGGCGCGCTGTTCTGGTCCCCGGTTGAGGGTGGAGATGGCGACGATGGGCAGCCGAAGTTCCTTGGCGAGCAGTTTCAGACAGCGGGCGATCTCGGAGATTTCCTCGTAGCGCGAGCCGAGCTGCCTCGTACCGAAGGTGAGCATGTGGACTGCGTCGACCACGATGAGCTGGACGCCCATACGGCTGTGCAGGTACCGGCAGTGGGCTCGAAGGTCGTGCAGGTTGGCGTAGGAGCCGTCCTGGATGTAGATGGGTGCGGCGCTGACGTCGGGCATCCGGCGGGCCATCCGGGTCCAGTCCTCATCGGTGCACGTGCCGGAGCGGATGTGGAAGAGGGAGACACGGGCCTCGGCTGACAGGATCCGCATGCCGACTTCCTTGCGGTCGGCTTCGAGCGTGAACAGGGCTCCGGGCAGGTCGTGCTTGATGCTGGCGTTGCGCAGGAAGTCCAGCGCGAGTGTGGATTTGCCCATGGCCGGCCGGGCCGCGACGACGATGAGCTGGCCGGGGTGGAGTCCGCCGGTCAGAGCGTCGAGGTCGGTGAAGCCTGTGGGCACACCCGGAAGGGTCGCGTCACGGCTGCCAGCCGCCTCGATCCAGTCGAGTGTGTCTTCCATGACGTCCCCCAGGGGACTTGCTGGGGGCAGCAGGGGACGCCGCGTGGTCGCTGCGAAGATCTCCGCCTGCGCAGCGTCCGCGATTCGGTCCGCGGAGTCAGGCTCCGCATCGGCGATCAGGTCTTCGATGTGGACGGCAGCGGCCTTGGTGCGGCGCAGCAGGGCGGCGTTTTCTACGCGTTCGGCGTCGGCGATCCACTTCCGCGAAGGCGACGGGCCGTCGACCAGTGCGGTGATGTAGGCAGCGCCGCCAGCTTCGTCCAGCTGTTCATGGTCGCTGAGGTGGGCGATCACCGCAGTGGGATCGGTTGGGTGGCTGCGCCCGTACAGGTCGAGGATCGAGTTGTAGAGCAGGGCGTGGGCGGGCCGGTAGAAGTCGTGGCCGCTGAGGACTTCGACGATGTCGGCGATAGCGTCCTTCGACCGCAGCATCGCCCTCAGGACGCCTTTCTCAGCGTGCAGATCATGTGGGTGGTGCAGTGCTGGCTCGGTGTCCTCGACGGTCACCTTGGAATCCCCCTCCTCGTACCTTCTCCCCCCGAGTGGCCAGGCAAGTGGTGGCCACAGGCGAGCGTATCTGCGGTGCCCCGGCGGGAGTAGCTGATCGTCTCTACGGGCCCTCATAGGGATGAAGGCGCTCACTTCCCGTTCCCGTGCTGGCCGAGGAACCTGACGGCTCACGACAGCCTGCGGGTTCATGTGGAAGGCACTGCCTTTGGCGCTGAACGGCGGCCTGGATGGCAGGGTCAGGCAACGGTGGTGCGGGCTGCCATCGCCGCGCGCGTGTGCCGCCCGGTAGCGCAGGGGGCGGTAGGGCGGAGGGTGGTGGGGGGCCGGTCGGGTCCCGCTTCACCAGACGGATACGGCGTACGGTCTGGGAGCCGAGTTCGACGTTGATCCGTTGGATGAGCGCGTCTGTGAGGAGCTTGACCTGGGTGATCCAGGCGGTGGAGGACTCGCACAGTGTGAGGGTTCCAGATTCCCGGTCGAAGCCTGCCAGGTCCACGTGCCCGACCATGGGTCCGGCTACGGAGAGCCAGCAGTTGAGCAGCGTCGCTTCGGTCTCGCTCCAGAGCCCGTGCTCGGAGAACATCTCCAGCAGCGCCTTCCCGAGTTGCACCGGCGGTGTACGCCCGCGCACTTGCCTACGAACGGCGGGGGAAGCCGATCGCTCGGTGAAACGGTGCAGACGGGCGTCTTCCTTGGCTCGCCTCAGCATCACCCGGGCCAGATCTGGGCGTTGCCCGCCGCCCGCCGCCCCTTCGTGAGTCACAGGTCGACCTGTTGGCGGAGGGTTGGGGTGCCCCAGGTGCGGACGACGTTGTGGTCGGTGAACGCATACACGAGCCGGTAGGCGGGCGACGGGTTCGGCTCTTGCCGCAGCTGCGCCAGGTACTGCTGTGCGTCCGATTCGCTGCGTCGAGGTGTTCCGCACACCTGCCAGGCTCGGCCGTTCCACATCTCGGGGATCCAGCGCTTTTGCGGCTCGGGCTGTTCGGCGCGCAGCCGGTGCCGAGACTGCACCCGTGCTGCGGGGGCATCGTCGTCGGGGTCCGCGGAGCGCGGCCGGGGCGGTGTGCGCCGACCCGCCCGGCGGCGGGTCTCACAGAGCAGGCACAGGTCGGCGGCGTCCGGATCGACCGGTCCGTTCGGGTGCTCGGAGCATCGGGTGACCGCCTTGGGCGAGCTGATCGTCTCGTCCAGCAAGGCCACTGCGCGTTCGAGGTCCTGGCGGATCTCCTCCACATTGAAGACGGCCTCGCCGCCGGTGAGCCGCTGCTCGTGTTCACCGGCGACGCGCAGGGCACGGCCCAGCGCGGCGAGTTGGGCATGGTTCATGGGCGGGCCTCTCCTTCGTCTCCGGCACCTATCGGGGATTTTGTCGTGCCGCTGTGCGGGACCAGTCCTTGGTCAGCGGCGTGGTCGTGGGCCTCGGGCCAGCCGGATCCGCATCGCCCGCCACAGCTCGGCCGCGCCCGGACTGCTGCTGGGAGCGCTACGGTGCAGGCCCGGGCAGCAGGCATCGTGAGCCACTTTGGCGGTGCCATAGTCACGGTGGTGAGGTCCGGGCCGCGCGATCCCGCCGGCGAGATGGTAGACCTCGTCGTCGGCGAAGTGTCGAGCCGGGTAATCGCCCGGCATCAGGGCGATCCACGCCACTTCCTTGTCGGGTTCCTCGCCCTCGACCGCGGAGACCGGGGCGGCCCCCGCCTGGGGCCGGTAGATGTTGACCCCGTCGTAGTCCATGGTCCGGTGACGGTGTGTGGGAAGACCGCAGGCCGGACACGGCACCGTCAGCTTGCGCCCCCACGACGGCACGAGATCATCTGCCCAGCCTTGCCGGGGAGGGACGCTCATCGCCACCCGCCACCTCCGATGTGTGAAGGACCGCAGGGGGTCGGCTCGCCCCTGGGCAGCAACCTCCAGGGTAGCGACCCGAGTTGGCACCACGGCAGCAATCAGCATGCCCGATGGCTGCCAGCCAGCTGCCATCCTGCCTCGGAGCACAAGCAGATGGCCGACGGCGCAGCAGGTACTCGACGTGCGCAAAGCCGGGCCTCCCGTTTGGGAAGCCCGGCTTTGCGCTGTGGTTTTGTGTTCTGGTGCCTCCTGCGCGTCACAGCCCGTGGCCGCTGGGGGCGGTCCGTCCCTGCCTCGGGGTCTGGGTGGCGGATGACGGTATCGGCCCCGAGCCCGGTCACTTCCTCATATCGGTCGTGGCGGTACGCGGGCCGTCGTCAGAAGGTGTTCGGGGTGAAGGGCCGAAGCGGCTGGATCATGAGGCCGAGTAGCCGCTCGAACTCGGTCCGCTCGTCCTCGTTCATGAGCTGGACGGCGTTGCCGAGGTTCTTCTGGGTCAGCTGCGCCATGAACGGGGCGAGGAAGCTCTGGAAGGCTTCCGGCGCTTCTTTCCATGTACGCCGGTACTCCCGGTACCGCGCGAGCTGTGCGCTTACCTCTTCGACTTCGACGCGGGTGGCGGTGAAGGCGAGGGCCTGTTCCTCCTTGCTGAACGGGCGTCCGTCGCGGTGGCTGTATGTGTCGGTGTCAGGCCGGCGCTTGAAGTCTGCGTCGCACAGGAGGGCGACGATGTCGGGGCGGGGTCGGATGTCTGTCGCGGGCATGCAGGTGTTCCTCATGGGAGTCGGGTGGGCGGATGCATCAATAGTCCGGAGGATCGCCGGTTTGGGTAACCGGCGATCGTCGGCTATGTTTCGCCCGTTTCGGCCGGTCAGCGTCGACGGCTGGAGTCGTTCACCGCGCTGGTCGCCACTTGTGTGGTGGGCGCCGGGGACACGGTGTGCCGGTTGCCTCGAGCAGGTGTGCCGTGGGGGCTTTCGGGCAGGGCGGGAAGGTGGGCACTGCGGCGCAGGCGCCACACGAGGACGTCGCTGATGGAGCTGGCGGTGTCGAGCTCGCGCCGTCGGGCGGCGTCGGTGAGCAGGGCGGCAGGGTCGTGGCCGGCTCTCTGGGCGTCGTCGAGGGTGGCGGCCAGGGCGGGCCAGCCGTCCTCGGCCCGGATCCGTTCGGCCAGCTTCGGCAGCACTTGGTGGAGAAGGTCGGCCTGCCGCTGCTGGACACGCGGGGTCAGACGACGGCCTCGCTGGCGTAGCACGGCCATGGGGTGGGCTGCGGCGGCCTCGTACGCGGCACGGAGGTGTTCGGCGGCTTGCTGAGCGGCGGACGCCTGCTGCGCGTGCTCCTTCTTCGCGTGCCAGTTCGCCGCGGCGATGGCGAGGAAGAAGGCCATGTCGATGAGCATGGCGGTGGTGGCACCGTCCTCGCCGCGGCCGAGGGCCGGACCACTGTGGACGAGATCGCGGGCGGCCTGGCGCAGAGCGCGGTCGTGCCCGCGTACGGCCTTGATGTGAGAGCGGCTGGCCCGCTCGAACGCAAAGGCTGCCTCGCGGAGTTCCGCGCGGGTGTGGGCGGCGGAGGTCTTGGCGAGCGCGTCCAGGATCTCCCCCGCCGCGGCGATCTGGGCTGCTGCCGCGCCGTCGTCGCCGTGGTCGATGATCAGCAGGGCCTGCCAGGTGGCGGCGGTGGCCCGGCGCCGCGCGAACGCGGGACCTGTTACGTCCGGCAGGGTGGGCTGATCCCTCTGGGATCCGTCCGCCGAGGCAGCAGCATCTTCGGGAAGGACCCAGCGTTCGCGGATGCGGGGCAGGGACAGATCGGGCGCGAGGGTGGAACCGGAGTAGAAGACCGGCTGACCGTCCTTGTTGCGATCATCCGGCAGCGCCACCTTGTAGCCGAGCAGGTCACCGGAGGGCGCCACGCGCTTGCGGATCAGCAGGCCGGCAGCGGCCAGGCGGTCGAAGAACTCCTCCTCGCCGGCGGCGCCGGCCACCGCCCGCCGTACGGTCTCCCGGAGTTCCTCGCGGGAGGCGCGGTCCTTCCCCTGGCGCTTGGCCTTGTGGCGTTCGGCGCTGGTGGGGCGCTTGGCGGCGGTGCCGTCCCCGGCGGGGACGCGGCGCAGGTTGTAGTCGGCTTCGATGCGGCGGCATTCGGTTTGGGCGCGGTGGGCCTCGTTGTGCAGGCGGGGCCGTCGGCCGTCGTCGCGGACCAGGGTGGCGATGATGTGGATGTGGTCGTCGGCGTGCCGGACGGCCGCCCACCGGCCTGCGGCGTCGTCGCCGTCGGGGGCGATGCCGGTGGCGGCGACCATGCGGCGGGCGATGGCCGCCCAGTCCTCATCGGACAGGATCGGATCCTCAGGTGCAGCCCGTACCGACAGGTGCCACACGTGCTTCTTCGGGCGCCGCCCCGCGGGCAGGGCGTTGACGGGCTGGTCGAGCAGCCGCTGAAGCTGCCCGAAGGTGGCCTCCGGGTCCCGGCCCGGGTCGGGCGTGAGCGGATCGAAGGCGGCGACCAGGTGCGGGTCGATGTGCTCCTCATCGGTGCCGGGGCCGTAGAGGTAGCGGATCAGCCCGATCGTCTCGCTGCCGCGTTTGTGGATGCTGGGGATCACTCAGCGGCACCGCCGTCACGGTGGGCCAGCAGGGCATCGGCGGCGTCCTCCATACGGCGGGCAGCGCTGCGCACGGCCTTGGTCGCGGCGTCGAGGTGGGGTGCGTCGGCGCCGGAGTTGAGGGCCTTGGCGACCTGGTTGAACAGGCCGTGGAGGCGGCCCAGGTGTCGGCGGGCGGCGAACAGCTCGCCGATGATCTCCCGTTCGGTGGCGATCTCGGCGGCGGTGCGGGTCAGGTCGCGGGCGGCCTTGTCGACGGCGTAGGCGAGGAACGCGGCGTTGGTCATCTCGCAGTTGGCGGCTGCGTCGGTGAAGCGCTGGTACTCGGCATCGTTCATGCGGCAGCTGGGCTGGTGCAGGCGCTTACGCGACTTCGGCTGACGGGCGCGCTGGCGCCGACGCGAAAGGGACTCGGCCCGCCGTCCTCCTCCCGGCTGCGGTCCGCCCTCGGTCGCTGCCTGACCGTCCGGTGCCCCCTGGCACCGGTCTGTTCCCGCCACCCCTGGGGCGGGAACTCCGGGAGCATTGCTCCCGGGACAACTTGCTCCCGCCGAGGTCGGTGGTGTGGTCATCCCCTTTTGGATGGTGGGGAGTTCGTGGTGAGGGTGGTGCATGGATCGGTTCTCCGTGGGGGTGCTGGTGCCGGGGGCTTCGCTGTGCGTGGCCCCCGTGCCCCGTGCTTGTCTGCCCGGGGCACGGGGTGAGTCGGAAGGGGTGGGTCAGGCGGCGCCGGCGGGGGCTGTGCCGAGTTCCCTCTGCTGCTGGGGTGCGGCTTCGTCGGGGTCGTCGGGAGGCTCGGCCTCGGCGCCGTCGTACGCGACGGGCTCGGTCTGGCCGGTGCGCTCGGCCTGCAGCTTGTCGCGCACGCGGCGGGCGCGCTCCTGGCCGATCCCTAGCTCGATACGCAGACGCTCGGCGGAGAGCTGGTCGTCGCTCCAGTCGGCGGTCAGGAGTCGGGCCTCGTCCAGGACTTCGGTGCGGGTGCGGGCACGGGTGCGGGTGCGTTTGGCGGTCGATTTGGCCGTGGTGGGGCCCCGACGGGTCGCTCGACGTGGGGCGGTTTTGGTCGTTTGTGCTACGGCGGTCGGCCGGGGCGGTCGGGGAGTGGGGGCCGACTCGTCGGCCTCGGTCGGCCTCGCACCGGGTGCCTTGCCGGTCTTCACGGGGGTCGGGTCGGTCGGCTGCTCGGGGGCCGATTCGGCCTGGTCAGACCCCGACCATGAGGCCCGCTCGTCAGCCTGCCGACTCGGCGACTGGGCAGAGGCGGCTTCGGCGGAGTCGGCCGACTCGGGGTTGTGGTGCAGGACCTTCGCCACGAGGTCCGACCCGAAGTAGATCGACCCGACCGGGAGCGAGGTCGCCAGCAGTACGAGGGCCCAGTTCGCGAGGTCGCAGTCGGTCAGTCGGCCCCACCGGACCGACGTGGTGTGCAGGGCCGGGACGAGGCCGTGCACGTAGTTCAGCAGGAGGCTGGCGATCGTGTAGATCGCCAGGACCCGCAGTGCGAACGTGCGGTCGGTACCGGTCAGCACGAGCGTGGCGACCAGTGCGAGGGCCATCAGTCCGTCGACGACGATCGGGTAGAGCAGGGCGGCGGTGGAGTCGGCGCCGATGGCGCGGGCCACGTCGGACAGCGCGTTCCACGAGACCCGGAAGGCCATGAGGACGACGGCCACCAGGCCGGTGACGAGGGCGCGGTGTCCGTTGCGGTTCACGCGCCGGTCCCCGGCGGGTGCGGGTGCTCGGCGGCCGGGGCGAGCGGCAGCGAGGCGATGCCAGAGCCGATGCTGCGGCCGCCGGGGATGGCTGTCGGAGGCTATCGGGGCAGGGGAGGGCAAGTCAGGTCTCTCCAGGGGCGGTGCGGTGGGGGTGGAAGCGTGGGACCGTCAAGGGCGGCTACCGAGGGCGTGCTGGGCGTGTGTGAACGCCTACGCAGGCTGATCGGGGCCCGTCGTCGGTGGTGCGTCGGTAGACGGAGCTGCGGCAGCCGGCCCACTGTCCGTTTTCGGGCTGTGTTCGACGGGCCCGGGGCGGTCCAGGACCGGCTTGCGCCCGTCTTGGCAGGATGTGGCCGCTGCTGCGCGGAACGCGGAGCCGGGCGTGAGGTGCGGCTGATCGATTCCTATGGCCTGTCGCCACAGTGCGGCTGCCATCACCGGGCCGACGACGGCGGCCCAGGTGCCGCCGACGAGGCCGTACTCGGCGTAGGCGGGGATGGACAGCACGGCGGCGATCACCCAGAGCATGTCGGCGAGGAGGCCAGCGTCGTGACGTGGTCCGTACAGGTTCCTGCGAGCCATCGCGGCGATGGCGATCATGCCGAGTTCCCCGGTGAAGCAGGTGATGCGCTGGGCGGTGTTGTGCATGCCGAGGTAGTCGGCGGCGAACCGCCAACTCGTCAGCGCGCTGACGACGGTGCAGAGGAACGCGGCGACGGCTGTGACCCGTTCAGCGACGGTGCTCCGTCGCCGCCCGTTACGGGGCTTTCGGACGTGCCGCCACAGCGACCAGCCGGCGGCAAGGGCGGCGACGAGGAGCAGGCATATGGCTGCCGCGGGGGAGGCGAGCCAGCGCGCCAGGAACGATGTGCCGGTCTCTGCGGCGCTCAGGAGCGTGGTGTTGCCAGGTGTCATGCAGGGGTTCTCCAGGGCCCGCGCCGTCGAGGGCATGCTGGTGCGCGGGCGGGGTGAGGCAGGGGGCGGGAAGGGAAGGCGCGGCTGCCGTTAGGCGGCGGGCGTGGTGTGGCGTCGTCGGTCGGGGCCGGTGAGGATGACGCGTTCGGTCATCTCGGCGAGGCGGGAGGCGACGCGGTCGCCGAGGGTGGTGCGTAGCTCGGCGGTGGGGAGGTTGGTGGTGATGAGGGTGGGGAGCATGTGCTCGTACCGGTGGTTGATGAGCCGGTAGGTCAGCTCCTCGGTCCACTCGCTGGCCTTGGCAGCGCCGAGGTCGTCCAGGAGCAGCAGCGGGCAGCGCGCCAGGATCTGCAGGTCCCGTTCGGCGTCGTGGCCGGCACGAGGGCGGAGGCGGGCGTGGAGGTCGGCGGTGGTGGTGGCCTCCCAGCGCAGGCGGACGCCACGGCTGAGCAGGCCGCGGACGGCGCCGTATGCCTGGTAGGTCTTGCCGGTGCCGGTGGGGCCAGCGATCAGCAGCGACGGGCCTTCGGCGATGCCGGGTCCGCCGGGGCCGGGGCGTCCGGCGCGGGCGATCTCGTCGGCCCAGGCGGTGACCTGCGGGTGGTCGGCCAGGGCGCGGCGATAGCGGGCGGGGATCCGGGCATCGGCGAGCTCCAGGGCGGTGACCGGTTCGATCGGGGGCTCCGCGGCGGTGGTGGCGGGGTCGATGCCGCGGCTGGCCAGGATGCCGTTGAGCCGGTCGGCGAGAGGGCCGACCCGGTGCGGCTCCCGGGTGAGGGTGGCGGTCAGAGGTCACCTCCGAAGGCGGCTTCGACGTCGGTCGGGTTTGTCCATGCCCTGTGGACAACCGGCGTGGTCGGCGCGGTGGTTGTCGCGTTCATGGCCTCGTGGACGAGGCTGGGCAGGGTGCTGGGGTGCAGGCCCTTGGCACGGTGCCCTTCGAGTCCGGCCCGGATGTGCGCGGGGGTGATGCCCTCGTCGAGCAGCTTGCGCACCTGTTGGCCGAGATGGCCCAGGACGTCCTTGGGAGGGCGGTGTGTGCAGGCGGCTGCGTACTCGGCGATGAGCTGCTGGGCCGAGACGGTGTCGAGTGCGTGGGCGCTCGCGCCCCCCGAAGGGGTATCTCCTAGATCCATGATCCTAGGTCCTAGATCCGGACCATGAGACGTCACCACTGCCTCATTGAGTCCTGCACGCACCATCAGGGAGGGTTCTGTGAAATCGCTCTGACCTGCGGCTTCTGCATCGGTGACGGTATTCACCGCGGGCTCGCGCCTTTGCCCGGAGCCAGCACGGAGCGTTCCGTGAGGCTGTGGCGAGGGCTCCGTGACACCCGCATGCGGTGCGCTCCTGACGACTGCCTTCGCAGCTTCGTGGAGCGGGCAGGCGGGGAGGCGGCTCTTGCTGGGCCGGTTGATCTTCTGGTGCTGCTGCCAGGTGACGACGTGCAGGTAGCGCTTGTCGTCCGGGCCCTTGTAGCGGCAGACCAGGCCGGCGTCGGCGAGCTGGGCGAGGTCCTTCTCCACGTCCGCGGGCGTGTGCTCGGGGCGCAGGACCCACAACTGCCCGGCGATGATCGCCGCGTGGTCGCGGTGCCGGCCCTGGTCGTCGGCCTGGGTGAGCAGGCCGAAGAAGGTCCGCTCGGCGGTCAGGGAGACGAGGGCCAGCGACTCGGAGACGAAGGCTTCGGGCTTGATCGTGCGGATTCGTGCCAAGAGGGCGGGTCCTCACTCGGTGGCCGGTGGGTGTGATGCCCATGGCTCACCGTCGGTCGGGGCGGCGGTAGGGGTGTGAAGGGCGGGGAGCTGTCCGGCTGTTGGCGCAAGGCGTGCTGACGGCCGCTCGCGTTTTCCGGGCGTGACGTCAACACAGCCACACCCGTGCCGCACAAGTCCAGCCCAATCCGGCGCAATCTCTCACGGCAGAAAGGCCGCTGGAAATCGAGCTCGGTGAGGGCGGTGCGAAAACCGTGGGGCACGATCGCCGGTTGGCGAAACAGTTGCCCCCAACGACGAGCCAGAAGGATCACATCGGCAAGCCGTTGACGTGTCAGCGACGGCGAAGCCGCGACACAACACCCCATGTCAAGAGATCATCGGCAGGGTGTAGGTGTGAGGCCGTGCCACACCGGACCGGGGGTGTAGACAAGCCTGCGAGCCGTCCGTGCAGGGCGGAACATAGCCGACGATCTCCGGTACCGAAGCCGGCGAATGCCCGCCATAAGCGGAGCCATGGCAGCACGCTCTCTGGAAATGGGGCCCGCAGGAGTACGACCGCTCGCACCATCGAAATACTCCGCACCGAACACGGTCTCGCCCAACGTCAGTTGGCTGGCAGGGCCACCGCCTTCGGCCGTCCGGTGGTCCGGAATCGGTTCCGGACCACCGGTAGCCCAGGGCTGCGGGGACGCGTCCGCGACGCCGTCACACAGCGCACTGTGCCGTGGGTCCGAGACGACATCACATCCGGTGAGCCCTACGGCCGCACTCGCCCATGGACCGGCCCTTCTGGGTCTGACGCTGAGGGGAGGTGCTGTGTCAGGCCAGAGTGGTCAGGCTCCGGGCGAGGGTGCGGGCTTCGAGTGCGAGGCCGCCGAGGACGTCCCGGGCGTAGGGGGTGTCGGGGCGCGCGGCGAGGTGTTGGACGGTGGCCCAGTTCTCGGCGATCGCCCGGAGGGGCCTGCTGTGCTTGGTGGATGGCGTCCCGCCGGTGGGCGAGGAACTGTTCGGCACGCTCGTGGGCCTCGCTCCAGGTGATCTCTCCCTGTTCGACGAGCTGGACCAGAGGCAGGGCGGGGTCGCCGTCGGCGAGACGGAGAGCGTCGGCGTGCTTCACGGACTGCCGGAGCTGTTCTTCGTGTTGCCGCTGGCCGAGTGTCGCCGTGGCGTCGTCGAGGGTGAGGAGGCCCTCGGTGACCTGTTCGGCGAGGTCGGGAGCATGCTCGCGCAGGCGGTCGTGCCGGGCCTGGATCGCGGCGGCGCGGGCCTTGTTCTCGCGGACGGTGTTGTAGGCGGCGTCGAGGCTGAGAGTGCCGATGCTGACCTGTTCGGCGAGGTGGGGGGCGTGCTGGAGGACCGTGGCCGCGTTGGAGAGGCGGGTCAGGCTGATGCTGTGGAGCTTGGCGTGCTGCCGCAGCGGGTGTTCCGAAAAGGAACGGGCCATCGCGAGGATCATGGCCTGCTGGCCTTTACTGATGCGCCGGCGGTACAGGTTGTGGGAGAGGATCACCCCCTTGGCGTCGTCGCCGGTGTAGGTGGTGAAGCGGGGCTTGACGCCGGCGATCTTGCAGGCGGCGAGACGGTTGCGGCCGTCGAGGAGGACACCGTCGGCGTCGAGGACGATCGGCTCGTGCTGGCCGTCGGTCTTGATGGACTCGGCGAGGTCGTGCAGCTCGTCCTTGCTGAGTGTCGGGAACATGCTGGCGGTGGGGTGGATCTTCAGAGCGGCTTCCTTCCCGGATGGGGAGTCTTCGGTCCTCGGCGTCGGCGCGCAGGGCTGGCTTGTTGCCCGCGTCAGACGCGGGGGCAGGTGGGGGGTCAGGCCGTGAGGTCGTACGACGCCTGGGCGTCGAGCCAGGCGTCCACCTCCTGCCAGCGGTAGCGCAGGTGACGGCCGACCTTGTGGACGTTCGGGCCGGTGCCCCGGTACTTCCACTGATAGAGCGTTTTCACCGGCACTCCGAGGTGCACGGCGACCTCGGCGGGAGTGGCGAGTCGGCCGCGCGGGGTGGTGGCAGTGGTGGCAGGGGCGTTGGTGCTACGGGGAGGGGTCTTCGGCACAGGGCTCCATTTCGGTCTTGGACAAGGGGCCGGGACAGCCCAGCCGCACCACTCGGGGAGAAGTCCAGAGTTGCCTCCGAAACCCTCCGCAAGTTCTCTCGGTGCGACCGGGGGGACAAAAACAGTACGCCCGGATCGGCCGTTGCCGAAATCGCTCCCGCAGTGCCTGAAAAGGATGTGCCGGTATCCGGCACCCCCGGGGTGCCGGATACCGGCACATGGGGGTCAGATTCTGACCCCCCTCACAGCTCAGAGGTGCTGCCCAGCAGCCGGAATGGCGCGGTCAGACCGCCGGATATTGCGCCTGATAGTGACTCAAATCGCCCATCTTTGAAACGCGGAGGGAATGTAGCACGGCCTCCCCGAGAAAACTGCTCGCGATGTGCCGGAATTCGATGAGACGAACGCCACTCCGCCTCCGAACGACTATTACGGAGTTTGTGAGTAAACCCTTGCGGAGATGCCCGGCTGCAAGTTACAGCTAACTGTCATGGCAACCCGACCTGTCGAAATAGGCCCCGCCGGCCTCCACGCCGCCCGCGCCATCGAGCATCTACGCCTCGTACGCGGCCTGACCCAGCACCAGCTCGCCGCCCGATAACCAACACCGCGCCCAGCCGTACCGAATGCGCCCGCCGCCGCTGCGATATCGACCACCTCGTCGCCATCGCCACCGAACTCGGTGCCCCGCCCGTAGCCCTGCTGCTCCCGTGGCCGACGCACGCCGCCGCGTCCCACAGCACCGCCCACTCCCACACCCCACCCAGGAGGCCCTTCTTGGCCGACGTGTACGACCGCTGGCACAAGTCCCACCCCAAGCCCACCGAGGCCGTGTGCAGCGAGCACAAGAGCCGCACACGGCAGATGGTCGCCACCGCCGACCACGGCGTCGGCAAACGCTGGCAAGTCCGCTACCGCGACCTCGACGGCCGCCAGCGCAAGGAGAACTTCCACACGAAGGCCGAGGCGGACAACCGCGCCGCTGAGGTCGACGTCGAGATCCGACGCGGCTCCTACGTCGTCCCGGCCGAGACGAAGCAGACACTCGGCGCCTACGCGCAGAAGTGGCTCGACGCGAACTCCGTCGGCCCGACGACCGCGCTCCGCTACGAGGCGACGGTCCGCAACCACATCGTCGAGCACCTCGGCCGACGCGAGCTGCGGTCCCTCAACCAGCCCTCGATCATCCAGGGTTGGATCCGCACCCTCCAGGACGCGGAACTGGAAGTGTCCACGATCGAGGGCATCTTCGACATCCTCTCCAGCATCCTCGGCATGGCCGTAGAGGACGGGCTGCTGCCGAAGAACCCCTGCAAGGCGAAGTCGGTCAAGTTGCCGACCGCGACCAAGAAGAAGATCATCCCTTGGCCGCTGGAGCGCGTCCGCACGGTCATCGCCGCACTCCCGAAGCGCTTCCAGGGCGGCGGCAGACTCGCGTTCGGCTGCGGCCTGCGCCAGGGTGAGGTGTTCGGCTTCGCCGTCGAGGACATCGACTTCAAGGGCGGCTGGATCCACGTCAACCGCCAGGTACGGCTCGTCGGTACGAAGCCCGTCTTCGCCCTGCCCAAGGGCAACAAGATCCGGTCAGTACCCCTGCCGGCTCAGATCGCCGTCGCCCTCAAGGCCCACATGAAGGAGTTCTCGCCGGTCGAGGTCACCCTGCCCTGGGGCAAACCTGGCGGCGAGCCGAAGACCTTCCGCCTCCTCTTCGTCGACAAGAAGGGGCGGGCCTACAACCGCAGCGTCTTCAACATGGGCGACTGGAAGCGCGCCCTTGCCGCCGCCGGCGTGATCCCTCCGCGCGAGCGTGGCGCGCGCTACCTCCAGGCGGCCCCAGAAGACGGCATGCACGCCCTCCGGCACGCCTACGCCTCCGTACTCCTGGACGCGGGGGAGAGCATCAAGGCGCTCTCCGAGTACCTCGGCCACTCGGACCCGGGCTTCACCCTGCGGACGTACACGCACCTGCTGCCGTCCAGCGAGACCCGCACCCGCAAGGCGATCGACGACGCCTTCACGGAAACGGAAGCCGAGGCGGAAGGCGACGGCGATCCGGCCGCCGCCCAGGGCACATCCGTGCCCCCAGCGAAACCAATGTGCCCTCAATGTGCCCTGGCCGCCTAACGGCCCTTTCCGGCACCAGCGAGGGCGGGGCCCGAAAGCCCCGCCCAACCCCACCGAAGCCCCAGCTCAGGGCCACACCAGGCAGTACGGCTGATGCCCCGCCTCATGCAGCCGATGTGAGAAGTCCTGCCACTCGTGCAGCAGCTGGTACACGTTGAACGCGTCGCGCGGGCCGCCGCGGTCCGGGACTGTGGACCAGATGAAGGCCGCCGCGCCCACCGCTTCCTCGCCGATGCCGCGCAGGGGGTCGACGACGGTCATGGGGAGCTTGACGACCGCGTAGTCGGGGTGCAGGACGACCAGTTCCAGGGGCGGGACCTTGTGCAGGGGGACGCCTTCGATGCCGGTCAGGACCATCGCCGCCATCGTCTCCGGCTTGATCTTGGTGAACATGCCGTTCATGCCCAGCTCGTCGCCGCCGAGTTCCTCGGGGCGCATCGAGATGGGGACGCGAGCCGCAGTCGCGCCGTCCGGCGCGCCGAAGTATTTGTACGTCACCCCCACCCGACCACCATTCCTGCTCCCCGCCCGCTGGCGGTCGGCCCGGTGGTCGAGCCGGCGGTCGATCTGCCGGTCCGGTTGACGGTCCAGCTGGCGATCGGCCTGCCGGTCGTACCGCTCGGGCTCGCTCGGTACACCCTGTGTCTGACGTGCGTCGTTCTGTCGTGCTTCGGTCGTTTCCTCCGCGTCGCGCCGGTGCCTTCCCCGCCGGGCACGTCGAGGACCCAGGTCATCAGTCCCCTCGCCCAGTCCGCCACCGCGATGCATATCTCCACCCGACTGCTTTTCTAGGACGCGTGGCCCCCGCCGCGCAACCCGATCATCGTGTCAGTGACCTCCCCCACGGCCGCCCGCCGAAACGTGCGGTGGAACAACAGTCCACGGGTTCTATCCGGCCCCTGCTCATGTACGTGCGTACGAGCTGTGTGTATCAGCTCTCAGTCTCGCAGATGGCGGACGGCGCCGCTTCGATCCGGAGGCGGGCCGCGCGGCTGCCCCGCGGCGGCCTACCCTGAGGAGGTCACCCCAGCAGCCGGAGTCCGAGAAGTCGGAGAAGTCGCACGTCATGAGTGCCCTGAGCGAAACGCCCTATCCCTACGATGCGCCCGCCTCCCAGGCGCTCTTCGAGCGAGCCTCCACCGTCACGCCAGGCGGTGTGAACTCGCCGGTCCGCGCCTTCCGCGCGGTCGGCGGCACGCCCCGGTTCATGGTGTCCGGCCGCGGCCCGTACCTGACCGACGCCGACGGGCGCGAGTACGTCGATCTCGTGTGTTCCTGGGGGCCGATGATCCTCGGGCATTCCCACCCCGAGGTCATCGCCGCCGTCCAGGATGCCGTCGCGCGCGGTACGTCCTTCGGTACGCCCGGTGAGGGAGAGGTCGCGCTCGCCGAGGAGATCGTCGCCCGGGTGGAGCCCGTCGAGCAGGTGCGGCTCGTCAGCAGCGGCACCGAGGCGACCATGAGCGCCATCCGGCTCGCTCGCGGCTTCACCCAGCGGTCCAAGGTGATCAAGTTCGCCGGCTGCTACCACGGGCATGTCGACAGCCTCCTCGCCGCCGCCGGATCCGGTGTGGCCACGTTCGCCCTCCCCGACACCCCCGGCGTCACCGGTGCCCAGGCCGGCGACACGATCGTGCTGCCGTACAACGACCTGGAGGCCGTGCAGGAGGCCTTCCACCGGTACCCGGGCGAGATCGCCTGCGTGATCACCGAGGCCTCGCCCGGCAACATGGGCGTCGTGCCGCCGGAGCCCGGGTTCAACCAGGGGCTGAAGGACGCCTGCCGGAAGAACGGCGCCCTCTACATCTCCGACGAGGTCATGACGGGCTTCAGGACCAGCCGGGCCGGGTGGTACGGGATCGACGGGGTCAAGCCCGACCTCATGACCTTCGGGAAGGTGATGGGGGGCGGGTTCCCCGCCGCCGCGTTCGGGGGGCGCGCCGATGTGATGGCGCATCTCGCTCCGGCCGGGCCCGTGTACCAGGCCGGCACGCTGTCCGGTAACCCCGTCGCCACCGCCGCCGGGCTCGCCCAGCTGCGGCTGCTCGACGACGCCGCCTATGACAAGGTCGACGCGGTCTCCGCGCAGATCCGGGCGCTCGTCACCGAGGCGCTGAGCAAGGAGGGCGTCGCGCACCGGCTGCAGAACGCCTCCAACATGTTCTCCGTGTTCTTCACCGACCGGCGGGTGCGCACCTACGAGGACGCCAAGCGGCAGGAGTCGTACCGCTTCACGGCGTTCTTCCACTCGCTGCTGTCGAACGGCGTCTATCTGCCGCCGTCGTCCTTCGAGTCCTGGTTCGTGTCCACGGCCCATGACGAGCGGGCCATCCAGAAGATCGCCGACGCCCTTCCGGCGGCGGCCCGGGCGGCTGCGGAGGCCACCGCGTGAGCAACAGCATCGGCAACGACATCGGCAGCACCGTCAGCGGCAGGGACAAGGACGTCACCGTCGTCCATGTCATGCGGCACGGTGAGGTCGCCAACCCGGACGGGGTCCTGTACGGGCGGCTGCCCGGCTACCACCTGTCCGACCTGGGGCGGCAGATGGCCGACCGGGTCGCCGAGCACCTCGCCTCGCGGGATGTGACGTACATCTGCGCCTCGCCGCTGGAGCGGGCGCAGGAGACGGCCACCCCGATCGCCAAGGTGCACGGTCTCGACCTGGACAGCGACGAGCGGCTCATCGAGGCCGACAACGTCTTCCAGGGCAAGACCTTCGGGGTCGGGGACGGCGCCCTGCGCAAGCCCGACAACTGGAAGCACCTGGTCAACCCGTTCAAGCCGTCCTGGGGCGAGCCGTACGTCGACATCGTCGTGCGCATGATGGGCGCGCTGAACGCGGCCAAGGACCAGGCCCGCGGGCACGAGGCGGTGCTGGTCAGTCATCAGCTGCCGATCTGGACCGTGCGGTCCTATGTGGAACGGCGCCGGCTGTGGCACGATCCGCGCAAGCGGCAGTGCACACTCGCCTCCCTGACGACTTTCACATATCTGGGCGACAAGATCGTGTCGGTCGGCTACAGCGAGCCCGCCATCGATCTCGTCCCGGTCCATCTGCGGGCCGGTGCGAAGCCGGTGCAGGGGAAGAGCAAGGCCTTCGGCGCCTAACTGCCGGTCCTGGCACTCCATTTGACATATCATAGGGTGCTTTTGCCGGAGATATTGCGAAAAACATACGAATCAAGGTGAACCTCCCCGGCCGTCGCGTCATCTCAGTGGGTGACTACCAGAAGGCGCGACGAATCGGGGATTTCCATGCGCACCGTCTCCCGGACTCTCTCCCGCCGGGGAATACTCGGCCTCGGCGCGGGCGCGGCTGCCGCCGCCACCCTCGCCGGTTGCGGTACCCACACGTCATCGGACGGTGCCGGGCACTCGGCCGGTTCCGATGACGGGAAGAACGGCCAGGGCGAAGACGGTTCGCGCTCCGGCCGGCCGATCGGGGACGGTTCGACGTCCTTCACGGGCAAGCAGCCGCACCAGCCCGACAAGCCCGAGCCGCTGGAGCCGGGCCAGACCCCTCCGCAGTTCGTGATCTTCTCCTGGGACGGCGCCGGCGAGGTCGGCAACGGGCTCTTCCCGCGCTTCCTGGACCTCGCCAAGGAACACGGCGCGAGCATGACCTTCTTCCTCTCGGGGCTGTATCTGCTGCCCGAGGCGAAGAAGCGGATGTACGAGCCGCCGAACAACCCGCGCGGCGCCTCCGACATCGGCTACCTCGCCGACGACCACATCAAGGCGACCCTCACCAATGTGCGCCGGGCCTGGCTGGAGGGCCACGAGGTCGGCACCCACTTCAACGGGCACTTCTGCTCCGGTCACGGCACGGTGGGCAACTGGACCGCGTCGCAGTGGGAGAGCGAGATCCGCCAGGCCAAGGCGTTCGTGAAGGAGTGGCGGACCAACACCGGCTGGTCCGACATGCCCTCGCTGCCCTTCGACTACGACAAGGAACTGGTCGGCGGCCGTACGCCCTGTCTGCTCGGCCAGAACAACCTGCTGCCCACCGCCAAGAAGCTGGGCTGGCGCTACGACGCCTCCTCGCCGGGCGGCCGCCAGGTGTGGCCGGAGAAGAAGCTGGGGATCTGGGACCTGCCGCTGCAGGCGATACCTTTCCCCGGGCATTCCTTCGAGGTCCTGTCCATGGACTACAACATGCTCGCCAACCAGTCCAAGAACTCGACCAAGGCGCCCGCCTACAACTACCCGGGCTGGCGCAAGCAGTCCGCGGGGGCGTACATAGCGGGCTTCGAGCGGGCATACAAGACGAACCGGGCGCCGTTCTTCATAGGCAACCACTTCGAGCACTGGAACGGCGGCATCTACATGGACTCCGTCGAGGAGGCCTTCAAGCACATCGCGGCGGAGAAGGAGAAGGGCGCGGACGTCCGGATGGTCTCCTTCCGGCAGTTCGTCGACTGGATCGACGTACAGAAGCCCGAGGTGATCGCCAAGCTGCGCACCCTGGGCGTCGGGCAGCAGCCCATCGGCGGCTGGAAGCAGTTCCTCGCCTAGTCGTCCGGCCGGCTGCTCGGCCGGCCGCCTGACCCCCTGCCGGAAATGTCCAGTGTAAATACGCCCTGAAATGCGGTTTTCCGCCCGGCAGGGGGGCGCGCGAGATCGCCGGAACTGGCATGCGAAACTTTTCACATGAGTACCCGTAGCCGCGTCGTCCTGCTTGGCACCGTGGCCGCCGTGGCGGCTGTGACCCTGTCCGCGTGCGGCAAGGGCGGCACCTCCGGCGGCGGTGGCAACACCAACTTCGTCACCGGCAACAACGGCATCGACACCGTGTCGGCGGACAAGCGCGCCACGGCCCCGGACCTGTCCGGCAAGACCATCGACGGCAAGACCATCGACGTCGCCGACTACAAGGGCCAGGTCGTCGTCATCAACGTCTGGGGCTCGTGGTGCAGCCCGTGCCGGGAAGAGGCGCAGTACTTCGCCAAGGTCTCGAAGCAGTACGAGGGCAAGGGCGTCCAGTTCGTCGGGATCAACACCCGCGACACCAGCACCACCCCCGCCGTGACCTTCGAGAAGGAGCACGGGATCACCTACCCGAGCCTGTACGACCCCTCGGGCAAGCTGATGCTCCGCTTCAAGAAGGGCACGCTCAACCCGCAGCTGATCCCCTCCACGCTCGTCATCGACCGGCACGGCAAGGTCGCCGCGCGCGCCCTGGAGGCGCTCGACGACGCGACGCTGCTGAAGATGCTCAAGCCGGTCCTCGCGGAGAAGTGACGTGAGCGCAGTCGTGACGCTGGCCCTGACGGGCCAGAACGAGACGGTGCGCAGCGGTGCCCTGCTGATCGCCCTGCCGGTGGCGCTGCTCGGCGGGCTCGTCTCCTTCTTCTCCCCCTGCGTCCTGCCGCTGGTCCCCGGCTACCTCTCCTATGTCACCGGGGTCGCCGGCACCGACCTGGCCGAGGCCCGGCGCGGGCGGATGGCCACCGGCGCCTTCCTGTTCGTCCTCGGCTTCACCGCCGTGTTCGTCTCCGGCGGCGCGCTGTTCGGCTTCTTCGGCTCCACTCTCCAGGAGTACAAGGACACCCTGTCCAAGGTGCTCGGCGTCCTCATGATCCTGCTGGGCGTCTTCTTCATGGGACTGATGCCCTGGCTGACCCAGCGTGAGTTCCGCTTCCACAAGCGGCCCACCGCGGGCCTGGTCGGCGCGCCCCTGCTCGGCGCCCTGTTCGGAGTCGGCTGGACCCCCTGCATCGGTCCGACCCTCGCCTCCGTCATCGCCCTGTCCTCCCAGCAGGCGAGCGCCGGCCGGGGCGCGATACTGACCGTCGCCTACTGCCTCGGCCTCGGCGTCCCCTTCGTGCTCACCGCCATCGCCTTCCGCAAGGCCCTCGGCGCCTTCGGCTGGGTCAAACGCCACTACGTCTGGGTGATGCGGGTCGGCGGGACGATGATGATCGCGACCGGTGTGCTGCTGCTCACCGGCGCCTGGGACAGTCTGGTGCAGCAGATGCAGACCTGGTCCGACGGCTTCACTGTGGGGATCTGATCGATGAGCACAACCGAAACCGACAAGAGCCGGGACCAGGAGGACCGCCAGGAGGATCTCGGCGCCGCCGGCTCCCAGCTGTCCACCGCACCGGCGGAGGAACTCTCCGCCGCGCCCGGCCTCGGCGTCATCGGCTGGGCCCGCTGGTTCTGGCGGCAGCTGACCTCCATGCGGGTCGCGCTGCTGCTGCTCCTGCTGCTCTCGCTCGGCGCGATCCCCGGCTCGCTGATCCCGCAGGCCGGCGCGGACCTGAACAAGGTCGACGACTTCCGCAAGGCCCACAAGACGCTCGCGCCGGTCTACGACAAGCTCGGCCTGTTCCACGTCTACAGCTCGGTGTGGTTCTCCGCGATCTACATCCTGCTGTTCGTCTCCCTCATCGGCTGTATCGTCCCGCGCACCTGGCAGTTCGTCGGCCAGCTGCGCGGCCGGCCGCCGGCGGCGCCCAAGCGGCTTACCCGGCTGCCCGCCTACACCACCTGGCGCACCACGGCCGAGCCCGAGCAGGTCCGCGAGGCCGCGCTCGCGCTGCTCAAGAAGCGCCGCTTCCGCGCCCATGTCGCCGGTGACGCCGTCGCCGCCGAGAAGGGCTATCTGCGCGAGCTGGGCAACCTGGCCTTCCATATCGCCCTGATCGTGCTGCTGACCGCCTTCGCCTGGGGCCAGCTGTTCAAGTCCGACGGCACCAAGCTGGTCGTCGAGGGCGACGGGTTCTCCAACTCGATCCTCCAGTACGACGACTTCAAGTCCGGCAGCCTGTTCCAGAACGACGACCTCGTGCCGTTCAGCTTCGATCTGAAGGATTTCAAGGGCACCTACGAGGTCACCGGCCCCAACCGGGGCACGCCGCGCACCTTCGAGGCGAAGCTCGACTACAGCCAGGGTGCGTACGGCAAGGAGAAGTCGACCACCATCAAGGTCAACGAGCCGCTGCACATCGGCGACGCCAAGGTCTACCTCGTCAGCCACGGCTACGCGCCCGTCGTCACCGTCCGCGACGGCAAGGGGAACGTCGTCTACCGCGACGCCGTACCGCTGCTGCCGCTCGACGGAAACGTCACCTCCAACGGCGTGGTCAAGGTGATGGACGGCTACCGCAACGCCCAGGGGCACAAGGAACAGCTCGGCTTCCAGGCCTTCTTCGTGCCGACCTTCGATCCCAAGGCCGGCACGATGCTCTCGCAGTTCCCGGCGCTGGTGAACCCGCTGCTCGCGGTGAACGCGTACCACGGCGACCTCGGCGTCGACGCGGGCATCCCGCAGAGCGTGTACCAGCTGGACAAGACGCACATGAAGGCGTTCAAGGACGGCAAGGGCCAGCTGCTGAAGAAGCTGCTGCAGCCGGGCGACACCCTCACCCTGCCGAACGGCGCCGGGTCCATCACCTTCGAGAAGGACATCAAGGAATGGGCCGGCTTCGAGGTCGTCCAGCAGCCCGGCAGCGGCTGGGCGCTCGGCGGTGCCCTCGCCGCGATCTTCGGTCTGGCCGCCTCCCTGTTCATCCAGCGGCGCCGGGTGTGGGTGCGCGCGGTGCGCGGCGCCGACGGCGTGACGGTCGTCGAGATGGCCGGGCTCGGCCGCAGCGAGTCCGCCAAGGTGCCCGAGGAACTGGGCGACCTCGCCGGAATCCTCTACGACCAGGCGCCGGGGGCAACCGAACCCGACGACGACTCCACCGAATCCTCCGTCGTACCTGCCGAAGGGGCTGAGAAGTGACTCTCGCCGCCGCAACCGATCTCGCCGTCGCGACCAACGAACACCTCGCGAGCATCAGCAACACGCTGATCTACTCGTCGATGGCCGTCTACACGCTGGCCTTCTTCGCCTACATCTTCGAATGGCTCCTCGGCAGCCGCAGCAAGGTCGCCCGTACGGCGGCGGCGCTGACGGCGGACACCTCCGCGAAGGCTCCCGCCGTCACCGTGAAGCAGGCCGGCGGCACCGCCGTGCTGGAGCGGCCCAAGGTCGTCGTCCGCTCCGCGTCCGGCGCCCGCGATGTGCCGGACGGTCCCGGCGCGCACGGCGGGGACGTGCAGGGCGACCTCTACGGCCGTATCGCCATCTCGCTCACCGTGCTCGCCTTCCTGGTGGAGCTGGCCGGTGTCGTCGCCCGCGCGGCCTCCGTGCAGCGGGCGCCGTGGGGCAACATGTACGAGTTCAACATCACCTTCTCCACCGTCGCCGTCGGGGTGTACCTGGCGCTGCTGGCGCTGAAGAAGAACGTGCGCTGGCTCGGCCTGTTCCTGATCACCACGGTCCTGCTCGACCTCGGTCTCGCGGTCACCGTCCTCTACACCGCGAGCGACCAGCTCGTCCCGGCGCTGCACTCGTACTGGCTGTACATCCACGTCTCCACCGCGATCTTCTGCGGCGCGGTGTTCTACGTCGGCGCGGTCGCCACGATCCTGTACCTGTTCAAGGACTCGTACGAGAACAAGCTGCAGACCGGCGGCAAGCCCGGCGCCTTCGCCACCTCGGTGCTGGAGCGGCTGCCCGCCTCCGCCTCGCTGGACAAGTTCGCCTACCGGGTCAACGCGGCCGTGTTCCCGCTGTGGACGTTCACGATCATCGCGGGCGCGATCTGGGCGGGCGACGCCTGGGGCCGCTACTGGAACTGGGACCCGAAGGAGACCTGGTCCTTCATCACCTGGATCGCCTACGCCTGCTATCTGCACGCCCGGGCGACGGCCGGCTGGAAGGGCCGCAAGGCCGCCTACCTGGCGATGATCGCCTTCGGCTGCTGGCTGTTCAACTACTACGGCGTCAACATCTTCGTCAGCGGCAAGCACTCCTACGCGGGCGTGTGAGCCGAAGGGCGCCCACACTGGTGTCATGAGCGGTTCCATCGCACAGGGCACCAGTCAGACCCACGGGAACACGCACATACTCCACTTCCAGGTGCGGCTCCCGAGGACCATGGAAGACGTCTGGCCGGCGGTGGCCACCCCCGAGGGACTCGGGGCGTGGTGCACCGCCGTCGATCTGCTCGAACCCCGGCTCGGTGGCGCGGTCGCCCTGCGCGACCTGGGCAGCGGGCGCGTCACCGCGTGGGACGTGGACCGGGTCGCGGAGTACACCGTCGAGGGCGGCGGCCGGATCAGGTTCCATCTGGAGCGGGCCGGGGCCGACGGCTGCGCGCTGCGCTTCACGCACGAGTTCCAGGGCGAGCAGGAGTCGGAGCGGCGCTGGCGGGCCCGCTTCGAACGCCTGATCGAAGGCTTGCGGTCCGCGCGGACCCTTCCGGGACAGGAGCTCTCGGAACCCCTGCCCGGGCAGTTCACCTAGGTCGGCGCCGGCTGCGCACCCGTCAGGACACCGCGGACAGGCTGTCGTGAGCCACCGAGACGATACGGTCGCGCAGCCGCTCGACGTACACCCGCAGGTTCTTCGCCGCCACGTCCGTGTCCGGGTACCGGCTCGCCAGCCACAGCCCCTCGTGCAGCCGGTTCACCCACACGCACACCTGGTCGCCGTACGACACCCGCAGCAGTGAGTGCGCCCGCTGCTCGGCCCAGCGCTCGGCGCCGGGGACCGCCCGGGCGTCGACGTAGGAGACGATCGAGTACAGGTCCGGCGAGGTCGGCCGGAAGTCCGCGCCGAGCAGCCTGAGCACCCGGGCCAGCGGCATCCGGGCCAGCGACCGGTTGGCCTGCAGCTCGGCGCGCACCGCCCGCAGGGTGTCCGGGAAGCCCGCCGCGGGGCCGACCGGGATCTCGATGGGGGCGCCGCCCACGTACCAGCCCACCGAGTCGTTCCAGCGCGACTTCACCCGGGTGTGGAACGGCACCACCGTCCGGTACATCGAGTGCCCGCCGACCTCGTGCACGATCAGCCCGGTCGCGGCCAGCAGGCCGACCAGGCTGCCGCCGTACGGCCTGCAGTACGCCTCGAACGCCGCGGCCTCGGCCGCGTCCGCCAGCGGCTCGCACAGCATCCGCTGCCGCGGCAGCGGACCGCCCGGCTCCAGGCCGAGGTCGACCGGGAAGCTCGGCAGCCTGCCCTCGCAGCGCCGGATGAAGTCGCGCCAGCGGTCCACGATCGCGTGCCGGTCGTCGATGGCGTCCGCGTCGGCCCGCTCGATCTCGCAGAAGTCGACGTAACTGGCCGCCGGGGCGAGGGAGTCGGGCTCGGTGCCGGCCAGGCCCGCCGTGTACAGCTCGTGCACCTCGGCGGCGATCCGGCTCAGCGAGTAGGCGTCCACGTTGCTGTGGTCGAAGGCCATGTACACGCTGACGCCGTCGTCCCGTACGACCGCGGCGTAGATCAGGTTCGGCCAGCGCAGCGCGTCCGCGACGGTGTCGAAACGGTCCTGGAGGTGCCGGACCAGCTCGTCCGCGTCGGGGAAGTCGCCCGCCTCCTCCTGGTGCAGGGACACGTCGGCTGCGTCGAGGGTGAACCGGCGCAGCTCGTTTCCCGCGGGGCCCGCCCAGCGGAAGCCGCTGCGCAGCGTCTCGTGCCGTACCGTCCAGGCGCGCAGCGCCCCCTGCAGCACCTCCAGGTCGACCGGGCCCGGCAGGTCGAAGGCGGTGCCGAGCCAGGTCGGCACGAACAGCCCGTCCTCCCGGACGCACTTGGCGGTCCTGATGTGGGACTCCTGGATGTAGGCGGGGGGCCGGGAGTCCTCCGGGAGCGCCGTCGCCGCCGCGACGGTCGCCGGGCTCAGTGTCCACTCGACGAGCCGTCCCGGCCGGACCTCGCAGCGCTGGATGTCAGTGATTCGCACGCGTCTCCCATCACAGAAAAGGGGCCCTGGTTACGGGCCCCCTTCAAGGCAATGCCGCAGGGCGCGGCCGGGACATGCGCGCCGGGTTCATTTCAACGGAACGGGTGGTGGCGTTGACACCGGATTGACTAATCGACGGTGATCGAGTCGAGCTTCTCGCGCAGGTACACATGCGAGTCGACCGGCGGATACGCCACCCGGCCCACCGGCGCCGGCACGGACTCCACGAGGGTGCCGGGGGTGCACTCGCCGAAGTACACGAGCGACATCAGCTCCTCGGCGGGCGCGTCCAGCGGCGGCGGCAGCACCCGGTGCCGCCCGGACCGCCACCGGTCACCGGTCCAACGGGCCAGCAGATCGCCGACGTTGACGGTGAACGCGGCGGGGTCGTACGGCGCGTCCTGCCAGCCGCCCTCGTCCGTGTACACCTGGAGCCCGCCCCGGCCGGCCTGCCGGTCGAGGATGGTGACGGTCCCGAAGTCGGTGTGCGGCCCGATCCGGAACTGCCCCGGCAGCGGCTCGCCGACCACCTCCGTGCCCGGGTACCAGTTGATGTTGAAGCCGTACGTCGGATGGTCCATGTGCCGGGAGAAGAAGTCCCGCTCCAGCCCCAGCGCGTATCCCAGCAGCGACAGCAGCTCCTTCTCCAGGGCGGCCATCCTCGCCAGGTACTCCGTGCAGAGCGCCCGGAGCCCCGGCACCTCGGCGGGCCACACGTTGGGCGCGTACCACTCCGCGTCGACGACGGGATCGTCGAACGGCTCGTCCGTGGCGAAGGTCAGCGACTCCTTCAGGTCGGGCGGGGTCTGCGTACCCTCCGCGTACCCGTTGGCCTCGGCGCCGGGCCCGAGCCAGCCCCGGCCGCCGACCTTCACCGCGTAGCGCCGCTTGACCTCGTCCGGAAGCAGGAAGAACGCGCGCGCCGCCTCCCGCACCCCGGCCCGCAGCCCGGATTCCACCCCGTGCCCGGTGACCAGCAGGAATCCGGCGGTGCGCAGCGCCCCGTCGACGGTACGGGCGAGAGCGGCGCGGGCCTCCTCGTCGCCGCCGAACCAGGGGCGCAGATCAATGGTCGGAACACGCGTGTCACTCACCGATGTCCTCATTCCACAGCTCCGGGTTGTCCTCGACGAAGGCGCGCAGCACCGCGGCGCACTCGGGGTCCTCCAGGACCACGATCTCCACACCGTGCCCGGCGAGCCAGTCGTGACCGCCGTGGAAGGTGGTGGCCTCGCCGATCACCACCCGGGAGATACCGAACTGGCGGACCAGGCCGCTGCAGTACCAGCACGGGGAGAGCGTGGTGACCATGGTCGTGCCGCGGTAGGTGCGCCGCCGTCCCGCCGCGCGGAACGCCGCTGTCTCCGCGTGGGCCGAGGGGTCGCCGTCCTGGACGCGGCGGTTGCGGCCGCGGCCGAGGAGGGTGCCGTCGGCGGCGTACAGGGCGGCGCCGATCGGGATCCCGCCCTCGGCGAGCCCGGCACGGGCCTCGTCCAGCGCGGTGGCGAGCCAGGACCGGGCCTGTCGTTCGTCCATGCCCTCACTGTGCGGGGCGGGGGAGGGCGCGGGCAACGAGGGCACGCTGGGCGGGGGCGGGCAGGGCCGGCCTCACCCGTTGTGCGCCGCCCGCAGCTCCGCGTACAGCTCCGCCCCCGGCCACGTCCGCGGTGCCGCCTCCGCCTCCCGCACCAGGGTCACCAGACGCGCGTTCACCGGGGCGCGCAGCCCCCGCGCCGTGGCGAGGGCGACGATCTCGCCCTGCAGCGAGTCGATCTCCGTGGACCGGCCGCGCTGCAGGTCCTCCCACATCGAGGAGCGCGCGTGGGCGTCGATCCGCAGGGACGCCGCCGCCACCCGGCGGAAGACGGCGTCGGGCAGTCCCAGCAGATACGGGGTGACGCCGGGCGCGGTGGGGCCGAGGCGGGCGGGAGCGACCCCGGCGGCCCGGTAGGCGGCGAGTGCCTCGCGCTGGCACAGGGCGAGGCAGCGGCGGTACGCCCGCAGGCCGAGCTGGTCGCGCAGCGGCAGCCCGGAGAGGGCGTTGATCGCGTTGTTGAGGTTCATCAGCAGCTTGGCGTGCTGCACCTCCGGCATGTCGGTGCGGGCCTCGATCGCCAGGTGCGCCGCGCGGAACGCGGCGAAGAGCCTCTCGTCGGGCTCGGTCATCAGCCTGCCCGGCATGCCCTGGTGCACGGTGCCCGGCTCGGACCCCACCACGTTGTAGGGCACCATCCCGGCCAGCACGGTGCGGCCGGGGAGCGCGGCGCGCAGGGTGGCGGGGTTGTGCAGCCCGTTCTGGAAGCTGACCACGACGGTGCCAGGGGCGAGATGGGCGGCGAGGTCCCTGGCCGCCGCCTCGGTGCCGGCGCTCTTCACGGTGACCAGCACATAGTCGGCGCCGGCCGCCGCCTCGGCACCGGTGGCCAGGGTCAGCCGGTCCGGCGAGAGGTGGACGGGCGGCCGTACGGAGGTGCTGAGGGTGAGTCCCCGCTCGCGCAGCACCGCCATGGCGGCGGTCCGGCCGATGAGGGTCACGTCGTACCCGGCGGCGACGAGGTGGCCGCCGAGATGGCAGCCGATGCTGCCGGCGCCGAGGACGGCGAAGCGAGGCTTGGGCATGCGGGACTCCTGCGCGGGGACGGGCGGGGCGGGGCGGGCAGGGCCAGCCTGGACCACGGGGGTCGCCCCCGGCCAGAGGAGGCCGGCGGGACCCGTCAGTGGTTCAGGCCGCCACCGCCCGGCAGATCCGCTCCGGCAGCAGTACCGCCGCCTGGTCGAGGTCCACGTCGCCGGCCCCGGACAGCCAGCGGCGGGCGACCGCGACGACCGGGCCGAGGATCAGGGACTCCAGCAGCGGTGCCGGGAGCGGGGCGAGGTCGCCGGAGGCCACATACCGCTGCGCCCACTGTGCGAGCGGCGACAGCCGGGCCTCCTGTGCGTCCCGCAGCCGCTTCCCGTCGGCCATTCCACGCCGGTCGGCGTACGAGGAGTGCAGCAGCAGCGCCGCCTCCCGGTGCTCCTGCACGAAGTCCAGGTACGCCCTGACCAGGGCGCGGATCCCGGTGTGCGCGGTGCGGGTGTGCTCCAGCGCCGCGACCAGCTCGCCGAGCAGCCGGCCGAGCCACCGGGTGAGCAGGGCGTTCATCAGCCCGTCGACGCTGCCGAAGTGGTGGTACAGGCTGCCGAGGCTGACCCCGCTGGCCTTGGTGAGGGCCGCGACCGTCAGCCCCTGCTCGCCGGACTCGGCGTACACCCGCAGTGCGGCGTCCAGGAGTTGTTCGGCGGTGGCCTCGCCACGCTGCTGCTTGGGGCTCATTCTGAAGTACTTTTCTAGAAAGATATTTTAGTTCTGTGGGCTGTTGGCTCACACTGGTTGCCTCATCCTCACATCCAGGAGCGGTTGGTGTCGTCACCCGAGAACCCAGGAATCCCCGAGATCCCCGTCTCCCTCACCCCGCAGCAGGCCGCCTCCGGCACGGTCCTCAGACTGCCGTCGAGCACGGGCATGCCGCCCGTCCGCATACCCCCGGTCCGCGACGGCGACGTCGTACGGCTGCGGGCCGGCGACACCGAGGTACGGCTGCGGATCCACGTCACGCCGGCAGCCGCCGACCGACCCGGTCCGGCCTCGCCCGACAAGAAGCAGGGCCTCGCCTGCCTGGGTGTGCTCGGCGCCGTCGCCGTCGTCGTGCTGGTACTGGTGCTGGTCAACCAGGGCGGCGGCAGCGGGGATTCGTCCGCCGACCCGATCGGCTCGTCGTCGTACTCACCGGCGTACTCACCGTCGTACCCGGCCGCCACGCCGACCGGTGAGCCGTACACCGGCGATCCGTACAGCGGCGCCCCGTCCACCGGCGACCCGTACAGCAGTGATCCGTACGGGACCGGCGGCGCCTACGACACCCCGAGCCCGGACCCGAGCCCCTACACCTCCGGCACCTGCCTCAACGGCACCCTGCCGGACTCCACCACCGCGCAGTCCGTCAGCGGCGTGGAGGAGGTCTCCTGCTCCGCGTCCGACGCGCACTACAAGGTGATCGAGACGATTCCGCTGACCTCGGACATGAGCCGCTGCAACGACAACTCCCGTACCCAGTACGCTTTTTCGTCGCGCTACACGATGAACGGGGCGACGGTGAACGAGTACGTCTACTGCCTGGTGGGCCTCGGGTCCTACGCACGCTGAAACAGGGGGAAAGAGTTGAACGGGGAACACAACGGGGTCGAGCCGCTGGAAGGGGACGATCCCCGGTGGATCGGGCCGATCCCGCTCGTCGGACGGCTCGGGGCCGGCGGCATGGGGCGGGTCTACCTCGGTGTGCACGAGGGGCGGTACGCCGCCGTCAAGCAGGTCCTGCCGTCGGTCGTCGGCGAGGACAAGGACTTCGTCCGCCGCTTCGGGCACGAGCTGGACAACCTCTCCCGGCTGCCCGCCGGGGCCACCGCACCACTGCTCGCCGGGGACCGGGACGCCCGCCCGCCGTGGTTCGCCACGGCCTACGTCCCCGGGCTGACCCTGCGCGAGGCCGTCGAGGCGCACGGCGGGCCGCTGCCGGCCGAGTCGCTGTGGCTGCTACTGGGGCGGGCGGCGGCGGGGCTGGCGGAGGTGCACGGGCTGGACATGGTGCACCGGGACGTCAAGCCGTCCAACGTCATGCTGACCCTCGACGGGGTCACCCTCATCGACTTCGGGGTCGCCCGGGCCGCCGAGCAGAGCCAGCTGACCCGGACCGGCATGGTGATCGGCACCCCGGCCTACATGTCGCCCGAACAGGCCTCGGGAGCGCGGCGGCTGACCGGCGCGGTGGACGTCTTCGCGCTCGGGTCGGTGGTGGCGTACGCGGGAAGCGGGCAGCCGCCGTTCGGTGACGAGTCGGGGCACGGGGTGCTGTACCGGATCGTGCACGAGCAGCCCGACCTGGGCGAACTGCGGTCTGTCGACGCCGAGCTGGCGGCCGTCGTCGCCTCCTGCCTGGACAAGGACCCCGAGGGCCGCCCCACCGCCGCCGAGCTGCTGGAGCTGACCGCAGGCCACGAGCCCTCGCCCGGCTCCACGCTGTGGCCCACCGCCCTCACCGAACGCCTCACCGCCCGCGCGGAGTTCGCGGCACGGGTACCGGAGGTGGAGGGACCGCAGGAGGCGGACGAGCCGAACGGGCAGAGGGAGGCGAAGGGGCCGGGGGAGGCCGGGGACGCGGGGTCCGAGCCCGAGATCGTCGTACGGCCGGGCGGGCGGCCGCCGGAGCGGGAACGGCGGCGCAAGCGCCTGCTGGTGGCCGTCGTGCCGATCGTGGTCGGCGCCGGCGTGGCGACCCTCGCCTTCCAGCTGGCCCCGTACGCCACCGGCACCCACCGCGACGGCGCCGCCGGCACACCGGGCGCCTCGGTCTCCGCGACGGCCGCCGCCACGCCCGGCACGTCCTCGGCGAGCCCCTCGGGGAAGCCGACGCCCGGCACCAAGGGCTCGGCCTCACCGGCGAGCGAGAAGAAGAAGCAGGGGAAGAAGGGCGACTCGAAGACGGACCCGCAGGGCGGCTCGGGCGGCTCGGCCGCCTCCGACGGCGGATCCGGCAGCGGCGGGAGCGCGGGGAGTGGGAGCGGAGGGAGTGGGAGCGGCGCGGGTGACGGCTCGGGCTCCGGGACCGGCGGCTCGGGGGGCACCGACGGCTCGGGAGGTTCCGGCGGCTCCTCGGGCTCCGGCGGTTCGAGCGGTTCCGGTGGGTCGTCCGGCGGGGGCGGCAGCCCCGGTTCCGGCACGTTCCATCTGAAGAACGGCGAGAACGGCAAGTGCCTGACCCAGGTCTACGGCTCCACCGGCCTCGGCAGCTGCTCGGACTCGACGGCCCGCTGGACCTTCCGCAGTGCCGCCGGCGGCAGCGTCAAGGTCGTCAATGTCTCCACCGGCGCCTGTCTGAGCGCCAACGGCAACGGCCAGGCCGTCTTCGTCGGCGACTGCTCGCAGGGCGGCAGCAACCTGCGCTGGGCGACGGGCTCCGGCAGCTCGCTGCGCACGGTCTACGACGGCGGCTGCCTCGACCTCGCCTTCGGAGGCGGCGTGGCCGAGGCGAGCTGCCAGTCGGGGGCGTCCTCGCAGAGCTGGGCCCGGACGTGACGGCGTTGGTCGGGTGAAGAAGTGGCCGCAGACCGGGAGCGGTTGACGACGGCTCAGTCGGCCACGCGCAGCAGCAGCTTGCCGGTGCTCGACCGTCCGCCCATCAGCCGGTGCGCCTCCGCCGCGTCCGCGAGGGCGAACTCGGCCGTCACCGGCAGCGTCACCGTCCCGTCGGCCGCCTTCGCGAACGCCTGCTCCGACAGCCGGCGCAGCGCGTCCGGAGCGGTCCTGGCCAGGGACAGCACGGAGAAGCCGGAGACCGAGACGCCGAGCGGGGACAGCTCCGCCTGGCCTGCGCTCCACGGTTCGGCGCCGGACGCGTTGCCGTAGGAGACCAGGCGTCCGAAGGCCGCCAGCGACGCCAGTCCGGCGCGCAGGGTGTCGCCGCCGACCGGGTCCAGCACCAGGTCGACGCCCCGCCCGCCGGTCGCCTCGCGCACCGGCTGCCGGAAGGCGCCGACGAACACCTCGTCGTAGCCGTGCCCCTTGGCGTACTCCGCCTTCGCGGCCGAGGACACCACGCCGTACACGGCTCCCGCGCCCGCCGCCCGCGCCAGGAGGCCGACCGCCGTGCCGACCCCGCCCGCCGCCCCCTGCACGAGGACCGACTCGCCGGGCTGGAGCCGGCCGACGGTGTGGACGAGGGCGTACGCCGTGGTGAGGACGGTCGGCAGGGTGGCGGCTGTGCGCAGGTCCAGGCCGGCGGGGACCGGGAAGACGGTCGTCGCCTCGGCCACCACGACCTCCGCGTATCCGCCGCCCGTGGTGTGCGCCACCACCTCCTGGCCGACGGCCAGGTCCATGACCCCGGCGCCGAGCGCGCGGACGCGGCCGGAGACCTCCAGGCCCGGTACGTACGGCAGCGCGGGCACCCGGTAGCCCTCCGCGCGGGCCTTGAGGTCGGCGAAGTTCACGCCGGTGTAGGCCACGTCGATGCTCACCTGCCCGGGCCCGGGTTGCGGCACCTCGGCCGTCACCAGCCGCAGCACCTCAGGCCCGCCGTACTCCTGGAACTCCACCGCGCGCATGCCACACCCCTCGCTCGACCCGACTGTTCAATCAAAAGCGAACACTTGCGAGTGTATGGTTTTCATCGAACACTCGGCAAGCGGAAGCGGAAGCGGAAGCGGAAGCGGAAGCGGAAGAGGAAGCGGAAGAGGAAGAGGAAGAGGGGAGCGTGGCGTGACCACCGGCAGTCACCGGGCCGCCCCGGAGCACACCCACCCCGACGAGGTGTCCCTCCTCGCGGCGCTGGCCGCCCTCGCCGACCCCGTGCGCCTCACCCTGGTCCGGGAGCTGGCCGGCGCCGCCGACTGGACCCGCAGCTGCGGCAGCTTCGACGTGCCGGTCGGCAAGGCCGCCCTCAGCCACCACTTCTCGGTGCTGCGCGCGGCCGGGCTGGTGGAGCAGCGCGACGAGGGGCCCCGGCGGGTCAACCGGCTGCGCCGGACCGAGTTCGACACCCGCTTCCCGGGACTGCTCGACCTCGTGCTGCGCGAGGCCGGTCCGCTCGGCTGACACCTCGGTCCGCAGCTGACGTTCCTTCACATCCCTTTCTTCTGCCGTTGGCCGGGTGTTCCATCGAGGATCGTCCAGGGATCGGACGATCCTCTCCCCGCTGACGCAGGAGACCCGGGTGGCCCCACACAGAGCCGAGACCGACAGACCCCGTCAGAGCGGCGAGCCGCGCCTGTCGGTGGGCGTACCCGCCGTCGTGCCGCCGCCCCGATCCCGGGCGGGCCGGCTGATCCCGCGCTTCGTCGCGGCCGCCACCGCCCTGTGCGCGATCGTCGTCCTCGCCCAGGGACATGCGGGTCTGCCCTTCGAGCGGATCACCACGATCGAGGCCAAGATGGCCTCCAAGGCCGACTACTTCGAGGACCCGGAGGTCCAGCGGCTGCTGATCCGGCACGGCTTCCGGGTGCACATCACCCGCATGGGCTCCAGGGGCATCGCCTCCCAGCGCTACGACGGCTACGACGTCGTCTTCCCGTCCGGGCAGCCCGCCGCCGACCTGATCACCAGGAAACGTGCGGCCGAGGGCCACCCGGCGACCACCTACCGGCCCTTCGTCAGCCCGATCGTGCTCGGCACCTACCGCGAGTACGCCGAGACCCTCCGGGACGCCGGGATCGCCACCCCGTTACCGGGCGCCCCGGCCGGGCAGCAGCCGCTCTACTACTCGCTGGACATGGAGAAGTTCCTTCGGACGACCGCCGACGGCGTCCGCTGGGACGGGCTGGGCATCGCCCGGCACGGCATCCGCAACGGCAACAAGGTGCTTGCCCAGACCTCCAGCATCTGCGAGTCCAACTCCGCCGGCACCTATCTGGGCCTCGTCTCCTACGTCTGGAACCACGACAACATCCCGCAGAACCCGGCCGAGGCGACCCGCTTCGCCGACCGGATACGGCTCCTCCTCAACGACCAGGGCATGCCGTCCTCGGAGAAGAACGAGACGTACGTCTCCGCCGAGGGCAAGAGCATCGCCCCCATCGCGGTGATCTACGAGCACCAGTTCCTGGCCCACCAGATCGCCACCCGGGCCGGCACCGGGCACGTCGACGGCGAACGCGTGCTGCTCTACCCCTCGACGCGGTTCGTCACCGAGCCCCAGCTCATCGCCCTGACCCCCGGCGGCGACCGGCTCGGCCGGCTGATCACCGAGGACCCGGCCCTGCAGAAACGGGCGATGGAGCTGGGCTTCCGGGTCCGGGACACCCAGGGCGCCGCGGCCACCAGCGACGCGCTGACCGGGTTCCTGCGGGAGCGGCACATCCAGGCGCCGGTGCTGTCGGACGACGACACCAAGGCGGTGCTGCCCCGGCTCGACCTGCTGGAGCGGATGATCGAGTCCGTCGGCGACTGCGACCCGGTGTCCCAGTCCGCACCCGACCAGGAGGCGCCATGAGGACCCGGGGGCTCCGCCTGGCCCTGTGCCTGGTCGTGCTCGCAGTCCTCGGCGGGCTCGTCTCCTGCTCCGGCGGCGGCCCGGACACCACCCTGCGCGTCCTGGCCAGCGACGAACTCACCGACATGCGGCCGCTGTTGGAGCAGCTCAGGAAGGACACCGGGGTCCGCCTGGAGATGGACTACGAGCCGACCGGCGACGCCGGTGACACCCTGCTCACCGGCCGGCACTCCTACGACCTGGCCTGGCTCTCCTCCGACCGCTATCTGCGCCTGAAGGCCAAGCACGCCCCGGCCGGCAGCACCCCCGCCACCGGAGTCCAGAGCGCCTCGATCATGCGCTCCCCGGTCGTCGTCGGCCTCACCCCGGACGTGGCCCGGCGCCTGCGGGACAAGGTGCCCGGCGGCCGGCTGTCCTGGGCGGACATCGCCGACGCGGCCGCCACCGGCACCGTGCGCTTCGGCATGGCCGACCCCCGGCACAGCAACAGCGGACTGGCCGCGCTGGTCGGTGTCGCCACCGCCGCCGCCGGCACCGGCGGCGCGCTGCGCCCCTCGGACGTCAGCTGCGACCGGCTGCGCGGCTTCCGCTCCGGGCAGACCCTCACCGCCGAGACGTCCCACGCCCTGCTGGACGCCTTCGCCGGACACCCGGGCCGCACCAACGCCCTGATCACCTACGAGTCCGAGCTGCTCACCCTGAACGCCTCCGGCCGGCTGAAACAGCCCCTCCAGATCGTCCACCCCGCCGACGGCATGGTGCTGTCCGACTACCCGCTGCTGCTGCTCGACCCCGCCCGGCGCGCCGCCTACGACCGCGTGGTGGCGTGGCTGACCGCCACCGGCCACCAGCGGGACATCATGCGCCGCACCCTGCGCCGCCCGGTCAGCACCGCCGTCACCCGCGACCCCCGGCTCGCCGCCCCCCTGGACAACGCGCTGTACTTCCCCGACGACCCGGCCGTCCTCGACCGGCTCCTCGCCGACTACGGCGACCCCCGGCGGCGCGGCGCCGACCAGGTGATCTTCCTGCTCGACTCCTCCACCTCGATGCGCGGCGCCCGTACGACCGCGCTGCGCGCCGCGTTCGCCTCGCTCAGCGGCGCGGACTCCTCCGCCACGGCCGAGTTCGTCCGCTTCTACCAGGGCGAGAAGCTCACCGTGGTCCGCTTCGGCGGCCGCCCGCTGGCCGAACGCACCGTCACCGTGCGCGGCCCGGCCGACCTCACGGCCCTCGCGGACTTCGTCGCCGCCGGCGGCTACGACGGCGCCACGGCCCTGTGGTCCGCCCTGGACCACGGCTACGACAGCGCCGAGCGGGCCCTGCGCGAGGACCCAAGGCGCGCGGTGTCCATCGTGCTGATGACCGACGGCGAGAACAACGCGGGCATCGGCCGCGCCTCCTTCGTCAGCCGCTACCGGGCCCGCCCCGCCGACGTCCGCGCCGTGCACACGTACCCCGTCCACTTCGGCGAGTCCGACGCCGCCGAACTCCGTGCGGTCGCCGCGCTGACCGGCGGCCGCATGGTCGACGCCGCCGCCCCCGACTCGTCCCTGTCGACCGCGTTCAAGGAGATCCGTGGCTGTTCTTGACGGCACCTGGTGGAGCGTCTGGTGGGGCGCGATGGTGTGGTGGCTGGCCGCCTTCGCCGGTCTGCTCGTGCTGGGCGCGCTGGCGCTGCGGCGTGGGCTCGGGCGGCTCGGCAAGGCGTCCGAGGACCCCTCCTACCAGCCCCTGTACCTCGACAACGACGCGGTCATGGGCCTGTACAAGATGGGCAACTACAAGTCGGCGATGCGCAGGGAGGTCGAGGAGCGGCGGATGCGCAACGCGGGCTGCCTGGCGGCGATTCCCCTGCTGTCCCTGCTGTTCAAGGTGACGGGCGGCAGCAGTACCGAGGTCGTCGCCAAGTACGTGGAGAGCAGCGAGCCGATCTCGGTGATCGGCCTGCTGCTGTCCGTCCTCAAGCACAAGGACGCCCTCGTCGAGGTGGAGCTGGCAGGGGCGGCCGGGACCGTCACACCGAACCACGTGCTGAGCCGGAAACTGGCCCCCTCCGCGCGGGAGGTGGCGCTCACCGCGATCGGCGAGTTCGTCATGATCACCGGCCGGTTCCAGGCCGTCCGGACCGACGACCCGCAGGGCGGGACACTGGTGATGCGGGCGCCCTACCGGGACGGGGAGTCCGCCGCGCACCTGCGGGTCATCCTGCGCGGCGACGGTCTGCGCAAGCCCTACACCAAGCTGCCCGGAGGCCAGTTCCCGGCCCACTGCCTGGGCAAGGTGACAAGCTGGGACCCCGAGGCCTGCGAGAGCGTACTGGAATACCCCCTCGCCGTCTTCCTCTGACCCCCCGCCCGGCTCGCACCCGCCCGGCTCACGCCCGGCCCGCCCGAGCGCCCCGCCCGCGACCGCCCGGCTCGCGGTCCCTTGCCCGTGACCATCCGCTCGCGAGTGATCGGCCCGTGACCGACCTGTCCGACCGGCTCGCTGCCAATCGGCTCGCGACCGGCCCCCTCGCAACCGCCCGGCCCGCGCCCCCCCTGCCGGTGACCGGCCTGCCCGCGACCGCCCTGCCTGTGACCGACCTGCTCGCGGCAGCCGGTCCGTGCCCCTCCTGCCCGTGACCGACCGGCTTGCGACCGACCCGCCCGAGCGCTCCGCTCGCGACCGCCCTGCCTGTGACCGACCGGCTCGCAACCGACCTGCCCGAGTGACCCGTTCGAGCGCCCCGCTCGCAACCGGCCCGCTGGCGGCAGCCGGCCCGTTCCCCTCCTGCCTGTGACCGCCCGGCTCGCGACCGGCCCGCCCGAGTGGCCCGCCCGAGCGCCCGCCCCCTCGCGCCCGCCCGGCCCGCGCCCCCTTCCGTGACCGGCCCGCCTGAGTGGCCCGCCCGAGCGCCCCGCTCGCGACCGCCCTGCCCGAGCAACCCGCCCGCGACCGACCCGGCCCGCGACCGACCCGGCTCGCGACCGACCGCCCTGCCCGCGACCCACCCACCCGTGACCGCCCCGCCCGTGACCGCCCCGCCCGCGACCTGCAGGCATCGGTCGCGTCGATGGGGGCATCGGCAGTGGCCCGCAGTGGCCCGTGGATCGCCGGCCGGCGCGGGCCTAGCGTCGTCGGCATGACACCGGAACTCAAGGGCACCGCCCAGTTGACCACCGCCATGATGCTGTCCGGCACACTCGGCGTCTTCGTCGTCGAGTCGGGTGCGTCTCCCTTCGACGTCGTCTTCTTCCGTGTGCTGTTCGGCGCCCTCGCCCTCGGCGGCTATGTCACCGCGCGCGGCTGGCTGCGCGACCACGGCTTCACCCGCCGAACCCTCGGACTCGCCGTGCTCGGCGGGGTGTTCATCGTCTTCAACTGGGTGCTGCTCTTCCAGTCGTACGAGAACACGTCCATCTCCGTGGCCACGGTGGTCTACCACACGCAGCCCTTCTACGTGGTCGTGCTCGGCGCCCTGCTGTTCCGGGAGCGGCTCACCGCCGCGAAGGTCGGCTGGATCGCGGTGGCCTTCGCCGGCCTGATCCTGGTGTCGGGCGTCACCCCCGCCGACTTCGCGAGCGGCGGATCGTATCTGCTCGGCATCGGCCAGGCCCTCCTCGCCGCCCTGCTCTACGGCCTGTCCACCCTGGTCACCATGGGGGTGCCCCCGCGCGTTGAGCAGCGGGGGAGGATCACCGGGGTGCGCCCGCACCTGATCGCCCTCGTCCAGGTCCTGGTCGGCATCCCGCTCCTGCTCCCCTTCGCGGACTTCGGTGCCATGAGCGGCACCGGCTGGGGCTGGGGCTGGCTGGCCGGACTCGGCCTGATCCACACCGGCGTGATGTACGTCCTCATGTACGCCGCGTACGCCAAGCTGCCGACCTCGAAGATCGCCGTGCTGGCCTTCGTCTACCCGGCGGTCGCGATGCTGATGGACTGGCTGGTCTACGGCCACCACATCGGGCTCGTCCAGGCGCTGGGCGTGCCGCTGATCGTCACCGCGAGCCTCAAGGTCACCCTGGCCCGTCCTGCTCGGCGACCAGCCGCCGCGCCTGCTCCACGAACAGCCGCGCATGCGCCGGAAGCCGCTTCCCGGCCCGCCACGCCAGCTGCGTGCGAAGTGTGAACGGCGGCTCCCAGGCCAGTCGTACGAGAGAGCCCTCCGCGAGTTCGGCGGCGACCGTCACCTCGGGCAGCAGCGTGATCCCGAGGCCGGCCGCCGCCGCGCGCTTGGTGGCCTCGATCGTGCCGAACTCCATGAACTGCACCGGCTTCAGCGCCGTCAGCTCCCGCTCGAACAGGTCCCGGTAGGCGCAGCCCGGCTCGGTGGCCAGCAGGGGCTGGTTCGTCAGGACGGCCGTGGTGACCGCCGCACCGGCCAGGGCGTGGCCGCGCGCCGCCACCAGCGCCAGCGGCTCCACCGCGAGCACGGCACTCTCCAGCCCCGGGTGCTCGGTCTCCTCCTCCATCAGGAACCCGACGTCGTAGCCGCCCTGACGCAGCGCCTGCCGGGTCTCGTCGCCGATGGTGGTGCGCAGCGCGAGCCGTACCCCGGGGTGGCGGTGATGGAAGTACTCCAGCAGCGGCGGCAGCCGGTAGGAGGTCAGGGACTCCATCGTGCCGACGGTCAGGGTGCCGGAGGGCTCCGCCGGCTCGACCACGGCCGCCCGGGCCTCCTCCGCCAGCTCGATGATCTGCCGGGCGTACGGCAGCAGCCGCTCGCCGGCCTCGGTGAGCCGGATCCGGCTGCCGAGCCGGTCGAACAGCTCGACGCCGAGGGCGGACTCCAGGGCGCGGATCTGACCGGTCACGCTGGACTGCGCGTAGGACAGTTCGGCCGCGGCCCGGGTGAAGCTCAGCACCGTGGCGACCTTCTCGAAGGTGACGAGCAGCCGGAGTTCCATCAGCCCTTCCCGGGATCGTCCTTGTCGAGGGACTTGAGGAACTCGGGGTTGTCGTCGGGGGCGACCCAGTTCGCGGCGGTGTTCCGGTGCCACGGCGAGGGCGTCGGACCGCCCGCCGGCCCCTGCCGCACCTTGCCGGTGATCAGCCAGGCGACCGGGCCGACCAGCACCTCGCCGAAGAACAGGATGATGACGACCCACGCCAGCTTCGGCAGATGCCGCACCTCTTCCTCGGGGGTGTTCAGACAGTCCACGAAGGCGTAGATCCACAGGGCCAGGACCAGCAGGAACGGCAGATACCCGAGCATGGCGTGCGATCCCCCGACGAAGTGAGACGGCCCCGGTGACCGGGCCAGGGTAGCGGGTGGCAGATACTGGGACACATGGCTTACGACGATCTTCGCTCCCTGCTGCGGGCGCTGGAGCGCGAGGGCGACCTCAAGCGCATCAAGGCCGAGGTCGACCCCTACCTGGAAGTCGGGGAGATCGTCGACCGGGTGCAGAAGTCCGGCGGCCCGGCGCTGCTCTTCGAGAACGTGCGCGGCTCGGACATGCCCCTCGCCATGAACGTCTTCGGCACCGACCGCCGCCTGCTGAAGGCGCTGGGCCTGAAGTCGTACGGCGAGATCTCCGAGAAGATCGGCGGGCTGCTGCGGCCCGAGCTGCCGCACGGCTTCGTCGGTGTCCGGGAGGCCTTCGGCAAGCTCGGCGCGATGACCCACGTGCCGCCGAAGAAGGTCAAGGAGGCTCCGGCGCAGGAGGTCGTCCTGCACGGCGACGAGGTCGACCTCGACCGGCTCCCGGCCCTGTTCACCTGGCCGAAGGACGGCGGCTCCTTCTTCAATCTGGGCCTGACCCACACCAAGGACCCCGAGACCGGCATCCGCAACCTGGGCCTGTACCGCCTGCAGCGCCACGACAAGCGCACCATCGGCATGCACTGGCAGATCCACAAGGACAGCCGCAACCACTACCAGGTCGCGGCGAGGAGGGGTGAGCGGCTGCCCGTCGCGATCGCCTTCGGCTGCCCGCCCGCCGTCACCTACGCCTCCACCGCCCCGCTCCCCGGCGACATCGACGAGTACCTGTTCGCCGGTTTCATCGCGGGCAGGCGGATCGAGATGGTCGACTGCAAGACGGTCCCGCTCCAGGTCCCGGCGAACGCCGAGGTCGTCCTGGAGGGCTGGCTGGAGCCGGGCGAGATGCTCCCGGAGGGCCCCTTCGGCGACCACACCGGCTTCTACACCCCGCAGGAACCGTTCCCGGCGCTGAAGATCGACTGCGTGACCATGCGGAAGCGCCCGCTGCTGCAGTCCATCGTGGTCGGCCGCCCGCCCACCGAGGACGGCCCGCTCGGCCGCGCCACGGAGCGCTTCTTCCTCCCCCTCCTCAAGATCATCGTCCCGGACATCGTGGACTACCACCTGCCCGAGGCCGGCGGCTTCCACAACTGCGCGATCGTCTCGATCGACAAGAAGTACCCGAAGCACGCGCAGAAGGTGATGCACGCGATCTGGGGGGCGCACATGATGTCCCTGACCAAGCTGATCGTGGTCGTGGACGCCGACTGCGATGTGCACGATCTGCACGAGGTCGCCTGGCGGGCCCTCGGCAACACGGACTACGCCCGCGACCTCACCGTGGTGGAAGGCCCCGTCGACCACCTGGACCACGCCTCCTACCAGCAGTTCTGGGGCGGCAAGGCGGGGATCGACGCCACGAGGAAGTGGCCGGAGGAGGGCTACACCCGGGACGGGGGCTGGCCGGACATGGTCCTGTCGGACCCGGATACGGCGGCCCTGGTGGACCGCCGCTGGAAGGAGTACGGCCTGTGAGCAGCGCCTCTGCCGCGATCCCCCAGCCGGGACGCACGAAGGCCTTCCTGCGCCTGGTGATGATCGAGCACTCGATCTTCGCGCTGCCCTTCGCGTACATCGCCGCTCTCACGGCGATGTACCAGTGGGACAAGAGCATGCACTGGGGCCGGCTGCTGCTGGTCACGGTCTGCATGGTGGGTCTGCGCACGTTCGCGATGGCGGTCAACCGGATCATCGACCGGGAGATCGACGCCCGTAACCCGCGTACGGCGCACCGCGAACTCGTGACCGGCGCGATGTCGGTCCGGCACGCCTGGACGGGCGCCCTGATCGCCCTGGTGGTCTTCCTCGGCGCGGCGGCCCTGCTGAACCCCTTGTGCCTGGCCCTGGCCCCGGTCGCGGTCATCCCGATGGTGGTCTACCCCTACGGGAAACGCTTCACGAACTTCCCGCAGGCCATCCTCGGCCTCGCCCAGGCCATGGGCCCGGTCGGCGGCTGGCTCGCGATCTCCGGTTCCTGGTCCTGGGACGCGGTGATCCTGGGCCTCGCCGTCGGCATCTGGATCGGCGGTTTCGACCTGATCTACGCCTGCCAGGACGTGGAGACCGACCGCGAGATCGGCGTCATGTCGGTCCCGGCGCGCTTCGGCATCCCGGCCGCGATCTGGGGCGCGCGGGCCTGCCACACGCTGACGACGGCCCTGTTCGTCTGGTACGCGCTGGCCACCCATGCCGGCACGTTCTTCTGGCTGGGCCTGCTGATCGTCGCCGGTGCCTTCCTCTACGAGCACCGCATCGTCCGCCCCCACGACCTGTCCCGCCTGAACAGGGCGTTCTTCTCGACGAACGGCTTCATCGGGATCTCCTTGTTCGTGTGCGCCTTGATCGATCTGCTGGTACGGGGTCTCAGCCTGTAGTCCCTTCGGGTGACGGTCGCCCGGGCGGGCGGCCGGCTCGGCAGCTCGTCGGGCCGCCCGGCCGGCCACTGCCCCCACCCGGCCTGAGCGGTTCCCGACCGACCGGTACGCTCAAGGTGTGAACGCAGGAGAAACGCAGCGCGTGCCTTGGATCGTGGGGGTGTCCGGTGCTTCCGGGACGCCGTATGCGGCAGCCGCTCTGCGGGCGCTGCTGGACGCGGGGGAGTCGGTGGACCTGGTGGTCAGCCGTGCCTCGCGGCTGACGCTGCTGGACGAGACGGGTATCGCGTTCCGCGACGCCCACTGGCAGGACGATCTGCGCGAATGGCTGGCCCGGGGCGCCGACGGCAAGCCGGGGACCTTCGACGCGGACATCAGCGGGGTGCGGTACTGGAACGCGGGCGATCTCGCGGCCGGACCGTCCTCGGGGTCGTACCCGGTGAAGGGGATGATCGTCGTGCCCGCCTCCACCGCCTGTGTGGCCGGGGTGGCGCTCGGCCTGTCCAAGGATCTGCTGCAGCGTGCGGCGAGTGTCACCCTGAAGGAGCGCCGGCCGCTCGTCGTGGCCGTACGGGAGACCCCCTTGAACGGCCAGACGCTGCGCCATCTCGTCGCGCTGGACGACGCCGGTGCCACGGTCGTACCGGCCTCGCCCGCCTTCTACGCGGGCGCCACGCACATCCAGGACCTGGTGGACTTCGTCGCCGGGCGGGTGCTGGACGCGGCCGGCGTCGAGCACGGCCTGTACCGGCGCTGGCGGGGTGAGCTGGGCGGCGGAACGGCCGACTAGCCGGGCAGGCCGCGGCACCCCGCAGCACATCGCACCACCCGCTCGACCCCGTACTACTTCGCACCACTTCGCACTACCTCTCATCAACTCGGAACTCTTCAGCGGAAGGCTTCGATCGCATGGACGCGGTGGACAGGCAGCTCATCCAGGCCCTGAGGGAGAACGGCCGGGCCTCGTACGCGGAGCTGGGGCGCCTCGTCGGCCTGTCGGGCCCCAGCGTCACCGACCGCATCAACCGGCTGGAGGCGGCCGGTGTCATCACCGGCTACCGCGCCACGGTGGACGCGGCCTCGCTCGGCCTCGGCGTCATCGCGCTGATCGGCATCTCGCTCTCCGACGCCGCCGACCACGAGGACGTCGCCCAGCGGCTGCGGGACCTGCCGGAGATCGAGGACTGCTGGTTCATCGCCGGCGACGACTCCTTCATGCTCAAGGTGCGGGCGACGGACGTGGACGGTCTGGAGCGGATCATCCGGCGGCTGTCCGGCACCAAGGGCGTCTCCCGGACCCGGACCACCGTCGTGCTCTCCACCAAGTGGGAGAACCGGGTCGGAGAGCTGCCCGAAGAGGCGTGAACTCGAGGCGCGGAGCGCCGATTGGGGGCACCTCCCGCCCGAAGGGTGGGGGAGTACGGTTGGGTCGAGTTGTCGTAGAAAGGTGTAGGCATGGACGTCGGGCTCAAGCGCGAGCTGGAGGAGAAGGTCCGCTCCGGTGAGCGGCTGACCCGCGAGGACGGCATCGCGCTGTACGAGTCGGACGACCTGGCGTGGCTCGGCGGCCTCGCCCACGAGGTGCGCACCCGCAAGAACGGCGACGTGGTGCACTTCAACGTCAACCGGCATCTGAACATGACCAACGTGTGCACGGCCTCCTGCGCCTACTGCTCGTTCCAGCGCAAGCCGGGCGAGAAGGACGCGTACACGATGCGCATCGAGGAGGCCGTCAAGCTCGCCAAGGCGATGGAGTCGGAGAACCTCACCGAGCTGCACATCGTCAACGGCCTGCACCCGAACCTGCCGTGGCGGTACTACCCGCGCTCCCTGCGCGAGCTGAAGGCCGCCCTGCCGAACGTCTCCTTGAAGGCCTTCACGGCGACGGAGATCCACCACTTCGAGACGATCAGCGGCCTGTCGGCGTCCGAGATCCTGGACGAGCTGATCGACGCGGGCCTGGAGTCCCTCACCGGCGGTGGCGCGGAGATCTTCGACTGGGAGGTCCGCCAGCACATCGTGGACCACCGCACCCACTGGGAGGACTGGTCCCGCATCCACCGCCTGGCGCACGAGAAGGGCCTGAAGACCCCGTGCACCATGCTCTACGGCCACATCGAGGAGCCGCGCCACCGCGTGGACCACGTCCTGCGCCTGCGTGAACTCCAGGACGAGACGAACGGCTTCCAGGTCTTCATTCCGCTGCGCTACCAGCACGACTTCGTGGACCTGAAGGACGGCAAGGTACGCAACACCCTCCAGGCCCGCACCCAGATGGCGACCGGCGCGGAGGCGCTGAAGACCTTCGCGGTGTCCAGGCTGTTGTTCGACAACGTCCCGCACGTCAAGGTCTTCTGGGTGATGCACGGCGTGCAGACCGCCCAGCTGGCCCTCCAGCACGGCGCGGACGACATGGACGGCTCGGTCGTCGAGTACAAGATCACGCACGACGCGGACAACTACGGCACCCCGAACAAGCTGACCCGCGAGGATCTGCTGGACCTGATCCGCGACGCCGGATTCCGCCCGGTGGAGCGCAACACCCGCTACGAGATCATCCGCGAGTACGAGGGTCCCGACCCGGAGCGCCGCGAGTCCCCCCAGCCGATGCGGGTCTGACGCCGCGCGGGTGGCTTTTCCCTGGAGGGGCATGCGGGTAATGAATAAGATGCCTGCATGCCCCTTACTTTCACGCTGGACCCCGCCATCACCCCCGACCTGCGCGACGGCCTCCTCGACCTGTGGACGGACGTCTCCAACGCGGGCGGCGCCGTGGGCTTCGTACCCCCGGTGAACCGGGAGGAGGTCCGGCCGGAGCTGGTGAGGCACTTCGTGGCCATGGCCGAGGGCCGCCACCGGCTGCTCCTCGGGTGCGACGAGGCGGGCGCGCCGGCCGCGACCGCCTTCTTCTCCTTCAACACCCACCGGCTCCAGCGGCACTGGGTGTGGCTGTACACGGTGATGGTCCACCCCCGGCACCAGGGCAAGGGCTACGGCCGCGACCTGCTGGCGGCCGCCGAGGACGCCGCCCGCGACTTCGACGGCATCGGCGCGATCCGGCTGACCTGCCGCGGCGGCCTCGGCCTGGAGCGGTTCTACGGCTCCTGCGGCTACAAGGAGGTCGGCCGCATACCCGGCGCCATCCGGGTCGCGCCCGACGACGACCGCGACGACGTGATCATGCTGCGGCCACTCGGCTGACCCCCCTGCAAGATCCCTTCCAGGGCGTGCTTCACTGGACGATGACCCCTTTTGGAATCGGACGAGTGGATTGAGATGCTCCGCTACACGCTGATGCGCCTCGGCGTCTTCGCCGGCTGCCTCGTGGTCGTCTGGGGAGCCGTCTACTCCGGCATCTTCCCGCGTGGTTTCGGCGACTCCAACTTCCTGTGGGTCCTGCTGCTCTCCCTGATCCTGTCCGCCCCGATCAGCTGGGTCGTGCTGCGCAAGGAGCGGGACCGGGCCTCGGTGCGGATCGTCGGCAGGGTCGACCGGATGAAGGCCAACCTGGAGGCCAACCGCAGCCAGGAGGACACCGCCGACGACACCGCCCGGGCGCAGGGCGAGGCGGCCGCCTCCAACTAGTCTTGCCCTCATGGGTGGGGCGAGGACCAGACGGATGCCGCGTGCGGTGCGGGAGCAGCAGATGCTCGACGCTGCCGTGCGGATCTTCGGGCAACGCGGCTACATGGCCGCCTCGATGGACGAGATAGCCGAACTCGCGGGCGTCTCCAAGCCGTTGGTCTATCTGTACCTGACTTCGAAGGAATGCCTGTTCACGGCCTGCATCCGGCGTGAGGCCGCCGCGCTGACCCAGGCCGTCCGCGCCGGGGTCCGCACGGACCTTCCCGTCGACCGCCAGCTGTGGGACGGGCTCCGGGCCTTCTTCGCGCACACCGCCGAGCACCCCGACGCCTGGTCCGTGCTGCACCTCCAGGCCCGAACGCACGGCGAGCCCTTCGCGGCCGAGGTCGCCGCGATGCGCGAGGAGATCGTCGCCTTCGTGACCCGGCTGGTCGCGGTCGCCGCCCGCGAGGCCCACCGCGATCCCGACCTGCCCGAACACGAGGTCGCGGGCCTCGCCGAGGCCCTGGTCGGCGCGGCGGAGTCCCTGGCCACCTGGGCCAACACCACGGAAGGCGTCACCGCCGGCCAGGCCGCGTCCACTCTGATGAACGTCACCTGGTCGGGTCTGGGCAACCTGATGCGGGGCAACCATTGGACTCCGCCGGCTGAGCAGGTCTAGCGCCGTCGGGCGCCTCGCCGTTGCCGGGTGCGGGTGTGTGGTGGGTTGCTCGCGCAGTTCCCCGCGCCCCTTCAGGCAAGCCGCTGCTCGCCAACCCAAGGGGCGCGGGGCTGTGTCGATATGCGGCTACCGCCGCGTGGGCGCGACCAGCCACGGACTACCCGCACCCGGCAACGGCGAGGCCCCCGACGGCGCCTAGCCCACCTCCCCGGTCAGATGCAGTCGCCCCCCATCGCCCCGCAGCTCGAAGCGGCCGGCGCCGTCCGCCCCGTACCTCACCGCCGTAGGCAACAGCACCGGCGCCAGAAAACGCGCCCGCACCACGGTGGAGCCGCTCGTGCCGTGGGCGGCCAGGCAGCGGGCCACCGTCCACATGCCGTGCGCGATGGCCCGCGGGAAGCCGAAGAGGCGGGCGGTGAGCGGGTGAAGGTGGATGGGGTTGCGGTCGCCGGAGGCGGCACCGTACCGCCGCCCGATGTCCCCGGCGAGCCGCCACTCGGCGAGTACGGGAAGCGGGCGCGGCGGCTTCGCCCGTGACGCGGCCGGGGTGTCGGTCCGGTGCCGGGCGAGATATGTGCTCCGCGACTCCCATACGACGTCCCCGCCGGCCCGCATCTCCGTGACCACCGTGGCTTCCGTACCGCGCCGGTGCGGGGCCAGTCCCTCGACGCGCACGGCGAGTTCGTACTCATCGGCCGCCGCAAGGGCCGTGTGCCGGGTGATCTCGATCGACGTGTGGACGAGCCCCAGCAGTGGCAGCGGAAAGGCCCGGTCGCTCATCAGCCGCATGGCCGCCGGGAAGCCGAGGACATGGGGGTAGGTGACGGGCAGGGCGCTGTCCTCGGTGGGGAAGCCGCAGACGCGTTCGTACCCGGCCAGCCGGTCCGGATCGACCCGCAGCCCGGGCAGCACCAGCCGGTCGCGCGGGAAGTCCGCCTCGGGGAAGGGCCGTTTGAACGGCGACCGCACCACACCGCCCGCGAGATGCAACAACCCGCTCACCACGCCCGCCTCTCCCTGCTTACCCTGGAGTAAGGTTACCGTCGGTAAGTCTACGCCGCGCGGAACGGCCCCGGGCGCCCCACGGCGGAAAGCCGCCAAACGTGAGCCCCCGTCACATAACCCCCGACGCTGCACATCCCCAGCCCCGGACCACCCCCGAACCCGCACAAGCTCCGCACGGCGGACCCGTACGATCACCTCCCTAACCCGCGGTAACCCCTTTCTGCCAAGGTGCCGCAGGTACACGCACGTCAGAGGAGCCGCCCGTGTCCACCCCGTACCCGAACGCCCCGGTCTCCTCCGGCACCCCGGTCTCCGCCATCGACTACGACGGCCGCCCGGTCCTCGTGGAGCCCTGGGTCCAGCGGCTGGACGGCGCCGTACGGGAGGTGTCCGTACCGCCGTTCGCGCCCCCGGTCACCCACGGTTCCCTCGCGGACCTGCCGTTCGACAACGCCGAGGCGGCCCCCGACCAGGTCGTGCTCAGCCGCAGGCTCCCCGACGGCCGCTGGACGGACGTGACCGCCGCGCAGTTCGCCGAGCAAGTCCTCGCCGTGGCCAAGGGGTTCATCGCCGAGGGGCTGGTGTCGGGCGACCGCGTCGCCGTCATGGCCCGTACGACGTACGAGTGGACGCTGCTGGACTTCGCCGCCTGGGCCGCCGGCCTGGTCACCGTGCCGGTCTACCCCACCTCCTCGGTCTTCCAGACCCGCTGGATCCTGCACGACTCCGGCGCGGTCGCCCTGATCACCGAGTCCGTCGCGCAGGCCTCCGCCATCGGCCCCGAACTCCAGCACCTGCCCGATCTGCGCCATCTGTGGGTGATGGACAAGGAGCATGTGACCCGGCTGGCGGAGGCGGGGGCGCAGGTGCCGGACGGGGAAGTCGCCGTACGGCGCGGCATGCTGGGGCCCGACACCCTCGCCACGCTCATCTACACCTCCGGCACCACCGGCCGCCCCAAGGGCTGCGCCCTCTCGCACCGCAACTTCTTCGCCGAGGTCGACAACGCCATCGAGCTGCTCCACCCGGTCTTCAAGGAGCGGGGCGAGGAGCCGTCGGTCCTCCTCTTCCTGCCGATGTCCCATGTCTTCGGGCGGATGGTGGCCATCGCGTGCGTCCGGGCCCGGGTGCGTCTCGGGCACGCGCCGAGCCTGGCCGCCGAGGACCTGCTGCCGGACCTGGCGGCCTTCAGGCCGACAGCCCTGCTGACCATCCCGTACATGCTGGAGAAGGTCTACAACTCGGCCCGCGCGAAGGCCGAGTCGGGCGGCCGGGTCGCGGTCTTCGACCGGGCGGCGGCCGTGGCCCGGCGCTACGGCGAGGCCCTGGAGGCCCGGCAGACCGGCAGCGGCAGCGGCCCGGGCCGCTCCCTGAAGACCGCCCGCACCTTCTACGACCCGCTCGTCTACCGCAAGATCCGGGCCGCCATGGGCGGCCGTGTCCGCTACGCCATCTGTGGCGGCTCCCCGCTCGGCCGGCGCCTCGCCGCGTTCTACGCCGGCGCGGGCATCGAGATCTTCGAGGGCTACGGCCTGACGGAGACCACCGCCGCCACGACCGTGACCCCGCCGCTCAAGCCCCGCCTGGGAACGGTCGGTTGGCCGCTGCCCGGCACCCGGGTGCGGATTGCGGCCGACGGCGAGATCCTCGTCTCCGGCGACCATGTCCTGCGCGGCTACTGGGATCCGCAGGCCGGCGGGGTCGTGCCCGCGACCCGGGACGGCTGGCTGGCGACCGGAGACATCGGCGAGCTGGACGACGAGGGCTATCTGACCATCACCGGCCGCAAGAAGGAGCTGCTGATCACGGCGGGCGGCAAGTCGGTGGCGCCGGCCCCGCTGGAGAACTGGCTGCGCCAGCACCCGCTGATCTCCCAGGTGATGCTGGTAGGAGACGCCCGCCCGTACGTCGCGGCCCTCATCACCCTCGACCCCGACGGCGTCACGCACTGGCGGCAGATGATCGGCAAGCACCCGGTGCCACCAGAACTCCTGGTCGGAGACCCGGAGTTGGAGGCCGTGCTGCAGCGTGCGATCGACGAGGCCAACAAGCTGGTGTCCCGGCCCGAGTCCATCCGCCGGTTCGCCGTGCTGCCCGTGGACTTCACCGAGGAGGCCGGCCATCTGACCCCCTCGATGAAGCTCCGGCGCGAGCGGATCACGGCCGCCTTCGCCCGCGAGGTGGAGGGGCTGTACGCCGGGCGGTGATCCGGCCCGGGGGACCTTGGGGAACGGTCGGCACCCGCTCCTCGCTGCTCTCGCGTCGTCCGGACTCGGCGGGACGGGGAGCGGGTTGCCGCCTGGGTCGGTCACGGCCCGTCCTCGATCCTCGTACGCACCTGACACTGAGTCAATCCTTGGGTTTCCTCTCCATCCTCAAGTGTTAGCTTGGGTCTCGTGACCCTGGACGACCTCCGTGTGTTCGTGGCCGTGTGCCGCGCCGGCAGCCTCAGTTCCGTCGCGCGGGACCTCGGCTGCACCCAGTCCGCCGTCAGCCAGCATGTGAAACGGCTGGAGCGGGAGACCGGGGTGGCGCTGCTGGAACGGCAGCCGCGCGGAGTCGTCCCGACGCAGGCCGGACACATACTGGAGGCTGCCGCCGCCGAGGGGATCTCCGGACTCGACCTCGCCGTACGGCAGTTGCGCGATCTCATCGACGGTCACAGCGGCTACGTCCGCGTCGCCACCGGCGCGACCACGGTCCGGCACTTCATGTCCGACGCCGTGGTCGCCTTCCGCCGCCGACACCCCGAGGTCAACCTTGAATTCCGCACGGTCAGTTCGGGCCGGAGCAGCTTCGACGCCCTCGCCGATGGCACCCTCGACCTCGCCTGGGTCACCATCGGCCCCCCGGTCCGCGGCATCGACCAGCGCACGGTCGCCGAACTGCCCTGGCTGCTCGCCGTCCGCGCCGACGACCCCCTCGCCGCACGGCCGGATCTCGACCCCGCCGAGCTGCGCGACGTCCGCCTGATCCGGCTCCCCCCGAACTCCACGTCCGCCGTCCATCTGGAGGCGGCCTGCACCGAGCTGGGCGTCCGCTTCAGCTACGACACGAGCGTCGCCGACTGGGACACGGCGTTGCTGCTGGCCGAGTTGGGGGTCGGGCGGGCGGTGGTACCGGCCGTACCCGGGCTTCCGGTGCCGGGGGAGGGCGAACTGCGGCTCGTCCCGCTCCCGGGGTTGCGTCCCCTGCCCGTCGGCTGGGCCGTCCGCCGCTGGGACGCCCTCAGTCCTCCGGCACGGGCCTTCGCGGACACCGTCGCCGCCATGAGGTGAGCGGGAGTTCGGCCCAGACCGTCTTGCCGACGGCGCGCTCGGCTACGCCCCACCTGGCCGACAGCACGAACACGATGACGAGTCCGCGCCCGTTCTCGTCCTCCGGCCCGCCGTCCAGAAACCGCAGTTCCCGATCCCCCCGGGTGTCGCTCACCTCGATACGCAAGGTGTCCTTCTCCGGCAGCAGCACCAGCTTCAGTTCGAAGTCCCGTCCGGGCACACGACCGTGGGTGACGGCGTTCGCGGCGAGTTCGGCGACGAGGAGCTGAGCGGTATGGCTGGGGTCGCTGTCGTGCGGATATCCCCAGGTCGCGAGCTGGGTCGCCGTGAGGCGACGGGCCAGGCGGGCACCGCGCGGGGTGGAACTGAGCCGTTGGCTGAGTTCATTTGTGGGGGTGGAGATTTCCAGATTCACGTGACCGAGCGTGGTCACTTCTCTCTACTCTGACCAGGGGAGTTCCGGCGACTGTGCGTAGTCGTACGGGTGCGGTATGTCTGGTGTACGGGTCGTCGGTGGAGGGTGGCGTGACAGAAGAGACGGAGCGGAAGCCGGAGACGCCTGCGGAGGAGAACGGGGCGGCGGGGGTCTTCGCTGTAGTGGGGCGGCAGTTGAAGTTGCTGCGGGAGAGGGCGGGGCTGAGCCAGAAGGAGTTCGGCAGTCTCGTGGGGTACGGCCCCGACCAGATCTCCGCGATGGAGAGGGGGGTACGGACGCCGAGGCCGGAGTTCCTCCAGAGGGCCGACGAAGTCCTCGGCGCGGAAGGGCTGTTGACGACGGTCATCCCCCAGGTAGAGGAGGCGATGACGAAGGCACGGACGCGGCATCCCGAGTGGTACCGGGGGTATGCGGAGCTGGAGGAGCAGGCTACGTCCCTGCACGTCTACAGCAACCTGTTAGTGCCGGGGCTTCTTCAGACGGAGGGCTACGCCGAAGCAGTGTTCTCGCAGTGGCGGCCGTTGCTGAGCGAGGAGGCGATCGAGAAGCGCCTGGCTGACCGGATGGCTCGTCAGCGGAAGTTCGACATCTGGCCATCCGCCACCTTCAGCTTCGTGCTCGACGAGAGCGTTCTGCTGCGCCCAGTGGGCGGCCGGGAGGTGCACGCGGGCCTGCTCCAGAACCTGCTGCGGATCGGCGGCCTGCGAACTGTCGAGCTTCAGGTAATGCCGATGGACCGCGAGGAGCAGCCCAGTATGGACGGCCCGTTCAATCTGCTGACGGTCCGGAAAGGGGAACAGGTAGCGTACGTGGAGATCCACACGTATCCACGGCTCATCACCCATGCGGAAGAAGTGAGCGTCCTGACTGAACGCTATGGGCTCCTGAGGGCGCAAGCCCTGCGTCCCAGTGAGTCGCTGGACCTGATTGAGAAACTGCGGAGCCGACTATGAGAACTGTCGAACTCAGCTGGTTCAAGAGCAGCTACAGCAGCGGTGGAGGCGGCGAGTGCCTCGAACTCGCCTACACCTGGCGCAAGTCCACCTACAGCAGCGGCGAAGGCGGCGAATGCCTGGAGCTGGCCGCCCACCCCTCCGCCATCCACATCCGCGACTCGAAGCAACCCCCCACCGCCCCCCACCTCACCCTTTCCCCCTCCACCTGGTCCGTGTTCCTCGCATCGGTACCCGGTGGGGACCAGAACGGTAACCCCCGCTCATAGGCTCCCTTTCGCCCCCTCGCCGACTCACGCCCCCGAGCAGAGGCATGAACGAAGACAAAGACGTACGCCGGATCTTCCTGCTGAACCCGGACCCGCGTCTCCTCCGGGAGGCTTCCCGCGCCGGAGTCCAAGTGCGCTGGGCCCGGGCCGACTTCCGTGACGAACGGACCCTGCGTCCGCTGCTGGACGAGGCCGCGACGGCGGGGCTGTTCGTCAACCCCGCCCGCTCCCTCGTCCTGCTCGCGGACCCGGACGCCGTACGACGGCTGGTCCGTGACAACCGGCTCTCGCCCGAGCCCGACGCCGCCGAACTGGCCGCGGGCGCGCACCTGAGCGTGGAGACGCTGAGCGTGCACGGGATGCACCATGCCGTGGGGATCACGGCCCGCGGCCCCGACGGGTTGCCGCGTCCCGCGCCGCTGTCGGAGGACGCGGCCGCCGAGGTGCGGGCCGCGGTGACCGCGCTGCTGGACCTGACGGGGTACCAGTACGGGCCCGCGCACACGAGCGTCGTGCTCACCGCGCAGGGGCCGGTGATCAGCGGGTGCCGGGCCGGGCTCGCCCCGGATCCGGTGCCCGAACTGCTCAAGGCGGCCACGGGGTTCGATCTGGTGGCCGGTGCCCTGGAGGTGCTGTCCGGACGGCTGGTGGACCCGGCCCGGCGGGGTGCGTCCCTGACGGCGCTGGTCACCGGGAACGGATCGGGAACGAACCGGTAGAGCCTGCCCGCACTGTTGGTATGTCGCCGGAAGAAGGACGACGACGCCAGCGACATCAACAGGAGGCGGAGTCAGGATGCTGAAGTTCTCGATCCTCGGGGCACTGCAGATCCGTACCGTGTCCGGTCCTGCGGAGATCTCCGGTGAGCTGCAGCGCACCCTCGTGCAGACGCTGCTGGTCAGCGAGGGGCAGCCGGTGTCGGGGGAGAGCCTGGTCGAGGAGATGTGGGGCGAGGCCGTACCCGACAACCAGGCCAACGCCCTGCAGGCGCACATCAGCCGGCTGCGCCGCAAGCTGCGCGGGCTGGAGCCGGACCGGCCCGCGTCCCGGGTGACCATCCACCCGTCCGGCTACCGGCTGACCGTGGCCGAGGGCGAGCTGGACGCCGCCGAGTTCATACGGGCCGTACGGCAGGCCGAGGCGGCCGAACCGGGCGACGCGGAGCGCTCCGCCCGGCTGCTCAGGGACGCGCTGGGGCTGTGGCGCGGGCCGGTGTTCGGCGGGTTCGCGGGCGGGACGCTGTGCCAGCTGGCGGGCGCCCGTTACGAGGAGTACCGGATGCGGGCGATGGAGCTGCGCTTCGACGCCGAGCTGAGGTCGGGTCGGCATGCGGCGGTGCTCGCGGAGCTGGCCGAGGCGCATACGAACCACCCCCTGCGGGAGCGGTTCTGCGAGCAGCTGATGATCGCCCTGTACTGCTCGGGACGGCAGGCCGACGCCCTGGACGTGTTCCGCCGGATGCGGGCCCATCTCGACGTCGAACTGGGCATCCAGCCGTCCCCGGCGCTGCGCCGGGTGGAGAACGCGATCCTCTGCCACGACCCCGCCCTGGCGGGCGATGCGCGCACGACCCTCCTCCAGCTCGCGTGAAGGTGGTTAGCTGTCCGGAGCCGGGCTGGGCGCCAGGACGGCGGAATACTCTCCTCCGTGCCGCTTGTTCGGGTACAACCTAGGTGGCCCCGAACATCTCGGGCCTGGAGGTGAGACGGGGCGGGGGGGGACGCGTTCGTGGAATCGGCGGCAACGGGTCGTCCTGTCGTACGGTTCAACATCCTCGGACCGCTGGAGGGCTGGCACGGCGACCGCCGGCTCCGCCTCGGCAGCCCGACCCACGAACGCGTGCTGGTCACCCTGCTGCTGGAGCCGGGCCGTATGGTGCCGGTGTCCCGGCTGGTCGCCGCCGCCTGGGACGACGAGCCGCCGCAGACCGCCAGCCACCAGATCCGCAAGGCCGTCGCGGCGCTGCGCACCCGTGTCCCGGACGGCGCCTCCGTGATCGTCACCGACGGTGCCGGATACCGGGCGATGCTCGGCGAACAGCAACTGGATCTGCACGAGTTCGGCCAGTGGGCGCGCCAGGCCCGGCAGGCGGTGGCCGACGGGCGGTCCGCCGAGGCGGTCGGGCATCTGCGAGCCTGCCTGGACCTGTGGCGCGGGCCGGTCATGGCGGGCGGGGGCGGCGGGGTGATCTCGGCGGCCTCCGCGGCGCTGGAGGAGCGGCACATGGCGCTCGCCGAGCAGTACTTCGAGTTACAGCTCGAACTCGGCCAGTCCGCCGAACTGGTCGGCCCCTTACGGGAATTGGTCACCGCGCACCCGCTGCGGGAGACCCTGCGCGGCCGGCTGATGCTCGCCCTGTACCGGGCGGGCCGACAGGCGGAGGCGCTGGAGGAGTTCGGCCGGGTGCGCGCGCTGCTCGTGGAGGAGCTGGGCATCGACCCGGGCGCCGAGCTGACCCGGCTGTACGAGGCGATCCTGCGCGACAGCCCCGAAGTGGCCCCGCGGGTACCGCAGTCCGTGGCCGACCGCGCCGCCCACCTCGCGCCGGCCGCCTACCTCCAGCCGTCCGAGTCCGCGCCCTGCACGCTGCCGTACGACCTGCCGGACTTCACCGGGCGGGAGTATGAGCTGGCCCGGATCCTCGACGTGGGGCGGGCCCCGGCCGGCCGGAGCACCCGGATCGTCGGCATCGACGGGATGGGCGGCAGCGGCAAGAGCGCGCTGGCCGTGCACGCCGCCCATCTGCTGGCCGCCGACTATCCCGACGGGCAGCTCTTCGTCGACCTGCGCGGGTTCAGCCCCGGCGAGAAGGCGCAGGAACCGGGCGCGGTGCTGCACTCCCTGCTGCGTGCCGTCGGTGTCCCGGACGACCGGATACCGGATGATCTGGAGCGACGCACCACCCTCTGGCGAACCGTTTCCGCACAGCGGAAGCTGCTCCTCCTCCTCGACAACGCCGCCGACGCCGCCCAGGTGCGCCCGCTGCTGCCCGCCGCCGAGGACTGCCTCGCCATCCTCACCGGCCGGGTCCGGATGCTCGACCTGGACGGTGCCGAATGGCTCTGCCTGGGACTGCTCTCGGCCGGGGACAGCGCCACCCTGCTGACCAGGATGCTCGGCGCCGACCGCACGAGTGCCGAACCCGAGGCCACCGCCCGCCTGACCCAGCTGTGCGGCGGACTGCCCCTCGCCCTGCGCATCACCACCGCCCGGCTGCGCAACCGGCCCCGCTGGACCGTGCAGTACCTGGTCGACCGGCTCGTCGACGAGACCCGGCGGCTGCGCGAGCTGAGCACCGGGGAACGCAGCGTCGAGGCCACGCTCCGGCTGTCGTACCAGGCGATGGAGGAGAACCAGCGGGTCGCCTTCCGCCTGCTCGGCCTGCACCCCGGCAGCGCCATCGACGTCCACTCGGCCGCGGCCCTGCTCGGCACGGACGTCCACGACACCGAGGACACCCTGGAGAACCTCCTCGACGCCCACCTGCTGGAACAGCACGAGGCGGGGCTGTACGGCTTCCACGACCTGGTACGCACCTACGCGATGAGCGTGCGGGAGGCCGAGGACGACGAGGAGGGCGCGGTCGAGCGCCTGGTGTCGTACTTCATGCTCGCCACCGACGAGGCCTGCCACACACTCTTCCCCGGCCGTGAGCGCTTCGGCGAATCACCGCCCGCCGGTACGTCCGAACTGCCCCGCCTGGACAGCGACGCACGAGCATTGGCCTGGTACGACCGCGAGTACGAGGCACTGCTCTCGATCGTCAACCACGCGGAAGCTCAGCGCCTGCACGGCCCGGCGGTACTGCTGGCCCGCAACCTCCTCTTCTACCTGGACCTGCGCGGTCGCTACGAGGAGTTCCGGGTGGTCGGCCGGATCGCGGTCGATGCCTGCCGGCAGCTCGGCGACCGGGGGCTGCTCAGCCTCAGCATGGGCAACCTGGCCGTGGCCCACTGGTGGCTCGGCGACTTCCAGGACGGCATCACCACCGCGCGCGAGGCCCTGGAGCTGACCGACGTCAACGACCTCCGTTCGGTGGCGCACTGCACCGACGTGCTCGGCCTGTTGTACGGGGCGGTGGGCCAGTTCGACGACGCCCGGGTCCACCTGGCCAAGGGCATCGCCCTGCACCGGGAACTGGGCGCGCCCGGACTGGAGGCCATCGCCCTCGCCAACCTCGGCACCGTGGAGACCTGGGCGGGCCGGTACGCCGACGGCGCGCGCTACGCGGCCCAGGCCACCGAGCTGAACCGGAGCCTGGGCGAGCGCAACAACGAGATCTCCTCGCTGACCTGGCTGGCCCTGGCCCACCTGGGTTCCGGCGAGGACGAGCGGGCGCGGGCCTGTCTGGCCCAGGCCCTCGAACTGTGCGACGAGTCCCGGAAACCGGGCAACGTGGCCTTCGTCCTCGCCCACTGGGCGCGGGTCTGCCAGCGGCTCGGCGAAGTACGCTCCGCCGCGGAACACGCCGAGCGCGCACTGGACCTGGTCTCCACGGAGGGCACGGCCCTGCGCCAGGCGGCCGTGGTCAACGTGGTCGGCCTGGTCCACCTGCGCAGCGGCGCCCCCGACCGGGCCCGGGACCTGTACCGGGAGGCCTACGAGCTGGCCTCCCGCCTCGGCTACCGCATCGAGATCGCCCGCGCCCTGCAGGGCATGGCGGAGTCGGCCGAGGCCCTGGGCGACGCACCGGAGGCGCGCCGCCATCAGCAGGCGGCCCAGGCGCTGTACGACGCGATGGGGGTGACGCAGGCGGGGCGACGGCTGTAGGCCGGTTCAGGCGCCGCCCACAAGAAACGGCACCGGCGGGCGTCCACCCGCCGGTGCCGTTTCCCATGGGGTGGGGTCAGGCGTGAACGCGGACCACGCTGGCCGGAGGCTTGTCGTCCGCCAAGGCCGGGCCTGTGTGCGAGGTGGCCATGTGCACCAGGCCGTGCTCCACGGCAGCCGCGGTTCCGGCAGTGATACCGAGCGTCAGAACACCCGCGCCGGTGAGCGTGGCCAGAACCGTCTTCGTACGCAGTGCGATAGTACGCATTGGTGTATCCCCCAGGAGAGACGGATCGATCCGGTGCCGCCGGGTTTCTCCCCGACGATGCGACCGATGCTCTTGGGCATCGATACCCATGCCGTCCCCGCTGGTTCCCGGAGCGGGGCGGGCCACCGGTACTCCTGGTTTCAATCGACTCTCAGGCGTCTGCGCCGGCCCCGTCACCGGGCTTCCGGGCGAACAGGAACGCCTGCCCGACGGACTCGGAGAGACGGCCGTCGGGTTCGCGGACCGTGCGCGAGCCGAGGGTGAAACCGGCGGCCGTGAGCAGCTCCGCCATCTGCTCCGGGCGCCTGCGGAGGAAGTCCAGCGTCACCGGGTGTCCCCACGGCCGGTCCAGCCGACGCGGCTCGCCGCCCGCCTGGAAGGCGAGGAGAAGATGCCCGCCGGGAGCCAGGACCCTTCGGAACTCGGCGAACAGCGAGGGCAGTTCGCCTGTCGGCGTGTGGATGCTGGAGTACCAGGAGACGACACCGCCCAGAGACCCGTCCGCGATGTCCAGGTCCAGCATCGAGCCCTGCTCGAACCGCAACGCCGGATTCTCTCGCCGGGCGACGCCCAGCATGGACGCGGACAGATCGACCCCGAAGGCGTCGAGTCCGAGAGAGCCGAGGTACGCGGTGACCGCGCCGGGGCCACAGCCGAGGTCGGCCACGGTCCCGGCGGGGCCGACCAGCTCGGCGAACACCCCGAGCAAGCCCCGCTCCAACGGCCTGTCCCCGAGCGGATCCCGAAAATGCTCGGCGTAGTCCTCGGCGACGGTGTCGTAGAAAGCGCGGGTGGCGGTCAGGAAGTCCTCGGTGTCGGTCATGGGGAGGGACCGTAACGGACCGCACTGACAACGCCGTTTAGGCTGCTGGCGTTGGCCAAGGCATTGTGTACGGGGGGTAGTGGGCCGATGAACCATGCGACGGAGGTCTTCCAGTCGCTCCAGGCGGACGATCCACCAGTGGTGGCCGGGTACCGGCTCGCCGCGCGGCTGGGGGCGGGTGGCATGGGCCGGGTCTACCTGTCGCACACGCAGGGCGGCCGGCCGGTGGCGATCAAGGTGGTACGGCCGGAGCTGGCGGACGACCCGGACTTCCGGCGGCGGTTCGGCCGGGAGATCGCGGCGGCCCGGCGGGTCCGGGGCGCGTACACCGCCGAGCTGATCGACGGGGACGCGGACGGCGTACCGCCGTGGCTGGCCACGCTGTACGTGCCCGGTCCGTCCCTGACGGAGGCCGTGGCCCGGCGTGGGCCGCTGCCCGTACCGGCGGTGCTGTGGCTGATGGCGGGCGTGGCCGAGGCGCTGCAGGCCATCCACGCCGAGGGCATCGTGCACCGGGATCTGAAGCCGTCGAACGTGCTGCTGGCGGCCGACGGGCCACGGGTGATCGACTTCGGTGTCGCGCTGGCCGCCGACGGAACCTCGTACACGGCGACGGGGGGCACGATCGGCACGCCCTCGTTCATGGCGCCGGAGCAGGCGGCCGGGGGCGAGGTGACATCGGCGACCGATGTCTTCGCCCTCGGTCAGACGGCGGCGTTCGCGGCGCTGGGCAGGCCGCTCTACGGTGACGGCTCGGCCGTCAACGTGCTGTACCGGATCGTCCACACCGAACCCGATCTGCCCTTGGTGCCCGAGCCGCTGCGTCCGCTGCTCGCCCGGTGCCTGGCCGCCGACCCGGCGGAGCGGGCCACTCCGGCTGAGGTCGTGGAGTGGTGCCGACAGCGGCTGGGCGCGGACGCCGACGCGGGCGGGGGGCCGTCCGTGTGGCGGGAGATCGCCGGGCCGGAGGTCGCCGTACCGGCGCCGGTGCCCGAGCCGACTCCGGCCTTCTCGCAGCAGCCGGTGCCCGCGCCCACCCAGACGTATCCGCAGCCGCGGTTCGGGTGGCCGCAGCCGACGCCGGAGGAGCGCAAGGCCCGCAGACGGCGCACGGCGCTGATCACGGCCGTCGGCGTGGTGGGGGGCGCGCTGCTGGTGACGGCTGCGGCCTGGTTCCTCATGGAGGCCAAGGGCCGACTCGACGGCCGGGACACGGCCGGCTCCGGGACGTCCGCCACGGGACCGGCCGTACGGTCCTCCTCATCGGCGTCCGCGCCCGGTTCCTCATCGGATTCCTCAGGCGCGTCGGACGCGTCGGACTCCTCGGGTTCGTCGGCCCGGGGGACCGGTGACGGTGCGTCCTCGGCCTCGCCCCAGGAGCCGCGGCCGGAGGGGTTCCCCCAGGTGTGGCTGGACGCGAAGACCTCGCTGAGCCTCAAGGCCAAGGACCCCGGACGGAAGGACCGCAAGGGGGACATCCGCTTCGACTGTCAGGCACTCGGCTGCGAACTGAAGAGCGACAGCACCGTGTTCATGCAGATGTTCGGCGCACACGGCACCACCCTCGACGAGTGCCGTCTCATGCTCAGGAGCGCCAAGAACCACAGTTGGACGCTGGCCGCGGCGGCCGCGGGCACCGAGATCTGCATGAAGGACACCGAAGGCAACATCGGGCTGTACGTGATCCAGGTCAAGTCCACCGCGATGCCGGACATCGCCTTCCTTACGGGAGACCTGACGGTCTGGCGGAAGGCGGCCTGAGCGTCGGCGCCCTGGAAGGGGCGCGGGGCTGTGTCGCGCTTACCTCACCGCGACCAGCCGTAGCAGCGCCGTCGCCGCCGCCGCGGCCAGCACCACCACGATGAACGGCGCTCGGCGCCAGGCCAGGGCGGCGCCGACCAGGACCCCGGCCGGCCGAGCCCACCCCGCGAAGCCGCCACCCTCGGCCAACGCCCCCGTGGCCAGCAGAGCGACCAGCAGGACGACGGCACCGGCCGAGGCCAACTCCTGCACCCGGGCCGGTATCTCGACCCGGCCGTGCAGCACCGGCCCCACCAGCCGGAAGGCGTACGTACCGAGGGCCAGCGCCACGATCACGACGACGGTCGCGTTCATACGGCGACCTCCACGGACCGTCGGCGGTGCAGGAAGAGCCCCGCCAGGGCGAGCAGCACCGGCACCCCGGCCGGCACCGCGGGCGTGACCGCCAGCGCCAGGACCCCGCCGGCTATCGCGCACCGCCGTACCGTCGCGTCCGCGCGCAGCGTCGGCAGGACCAGGGCGACCAGGACGGCCGGGAACGCGGCGTCCAGCCCGTAGCGTGCGGTGTCCCCGAGGGCGCTGCCCGCCATGGCACCGGCCAGCACCCCGATGTTCCACACGGCGAACAGACCGAGCCCGGAGATCCAGAACGCCCGCCGCTGCCGTACCGGATCGGGCTGGGCGAGGGCGAAGGCGACCGTCTCGTCGGTGACCAGGTGCGCGCCGAGGAAGCGGGCGGCGCGGCCGGGGCCGAGGAGGTGCGCCACGGCCAGGCTGAAGGCCGCCGTCCGGGTGTTCAGCAGCAGCCCGGTGGCCGCGGCGGCGAACGGCCCGCCCCCGGCGATCAGCACGCCGACCGCGCTGAACTGGGCCGATCCGGCGTACACCACCAGGGACATGAGCACCGGCACCCACACCGGCAGCCCGCCGGCGACGGAGACGGCACCGAAGGAGACACCGACGATGCCGCTGGCCAGCCAGACGAGCGAGCTGTCGCGGACGAGTGACGTATCGCCCGGCAAGGGGCTTGTTCGTTGTAGCGAACGCATGTTTTCTAGAATGGACAGCGACGGCCTGTCCGTCAAGACGAACGATCGTACCGATGGAGCGAACGATATGTCCGAGGCAACCGACAAGCTCCCGAGGGAGTGGATCGCCGAGTCCCTCAGGCGGGAGCGCACCCGCACCGGGCTGTCCCTGTCGGAGCTGGCCAAGCGCGCCGGAATCGCGAAGTCCACGCTGTCCCAGCTGGAGTCCGCGAGCGGCAACCCGAGCGTGGAGACGATCTGGGCGCTGGCCGTCGCGCTGGGCGTCCCGTTCAGCGCGCTGGTCGAGCCGCCGACGCCCAGCGTCCAGGTGATCCGGGCCGGCCAGGGCCCGGCGGTCGCCGCCGAGCGGGCCAGCTTCGTCGGCACCCTGCTCTCGGCAAGCCCTCCCGGGGCCCGCCGGGACATCTACCAGATCCGGATGGAGCCGGACTCGATGCGCGCGGCCGAGCCGCACATCCCGGGCACGACGGAGCATCTGGTCGTCGCCACGGGGCGGGTGAAGGCGGGGCCGGCCGGGGAAGAGGTCGAACTCGGCCCTGGTGATTACATGACTTATCGGGGAGACGTCGCCCACTCGTACGAGGCGCTGGCGCCGGGCACGACCTTCGTCCTCGTCATGCAGCACACGTAGCAACGGCGGAGAATTCGCCGGGAATTCATGCCCCGGGCCCCGGGTGGCAGGCGGAAAGGCAGGAGCCCCGTCACCGAAACGGTGCGGGGCTCCTTGGGTACTGCACTCAGGTTCTGCGATCAGGCAGTGATCAGGCGGGGGTGACGTTCTCCGCCTGCGGACCCTTCGGGCCCTGCGTCACGTCGAAGGTCACCTGCTGGTTCTCTTCGAGCGAGCGGAAGCCGTTCGCGTTGATCGCGGAGTAGTGAACGAAGACGTCGGGGCCGCCGCCCTCCTGGGCGATGAAGCCAAAGCCCTTTTCGGCGTTGAACCACTTCACGGTTCCGGTAGCCATAAGCCCTCCTTGGGCTCACAAAGGGTTTGCCCTGCTCCAGAACCTGCAAGTGTGAAACGGTGCTGCACAACTGCATATGTCTGAAAACGACGAGAGCCCGCGGTCACATGCTCCGCAGGCTCTGTACTGCAAGGGAAACCAAACTGCAACTTGCGGCGAGCCTAGCACGCGGGCAGCCGAAAGCAATAGAGGTCAAGATCACGTCACCCGGATGTTTGAACAGCTGTGGTGCTATTTGACGGTGGGGTCGGTCCCGGCACCGTACAGGACGGGGTCTAGTCTCGCGATGTGGACCATCCCCGCACCCGGCCGCGCGTCGGCCACATCCAGTTCCTGAACTGCCTGCCCCTGTACTGGGGGCTCGCGAGAACCGGCACCCTCCTCGACTTCGAGCTGACCAAGGACACCCCGGACAAGCTCAACGAGATGCTGGTGCGGGGCGAACTCGACATCGCGCCCATCACCCTGGTCGAGTTCCTCAAGCACGCGGACGAGCTGGTCGCCTTCCCCGACATCGCCGTCGGCTGCGACGGCCCGGTGATGTCCTGCGTGATCGTCTCGCAGCTGCCGCTCGACCGGCTGGACGGCGCCAAGGTCGCCCTCGGCTCGACCTCCCGCACCTCGGTCCGGCTCGCCCAGCTCCTGCTCGCCGAGCGCTATGGCGTACAGCCGGAGTACTACACCTCCGCGCCCGACCTCAGCCTGATGATGCAGGAGGCCGAGGCCGGCGTCCTCATCGGCGACGCCGCCCTGCGCGCCAACCTCCACGACGGGCCGCGCTACGGCCTCGACGTCCACGACCTCGGCGCGCTGTGGAAGGAGTGGACGGGCCTGCCGTTCGTCTTCGCGGTGTGGGCCGTCCGGCGCGAGTACCTGGAGCGCGAACCGGTCCTCACCCGCCGGATCCACGAGGCCTTCCTCGCCTCCCGCAACCTCTCCCTGGAGGAGGTCGGCAAGGTCGCCGAGCAGGCGGCCCGCTGGGAGGCCTTCGACGAGACGACCCTGGCGCAGTACTTCACCACCCTCGACTTCAGCTTCGGCACCCCGCAGCTGGACGCCGTCGCCGAGTTCGCCCGCCGCATCGGCCCGACGACCGGCTTCCCGGCGGACGTGAAGGTGGACCTGCTGCAGCGGTGAAGCACTACTAGGCTGCTGCCCGAAGACGTCGGCCACACGCGTGAAGACGTGGGCCACACGCGTTGGGGGGAGCGCGCCATGCAGCCGCTGGACGTGGACGAGCCGGCCACCATCGGGCCCTACCGGCTGCTCGGCCGGCTCGGCTCCGGTGGCATGGGCCGGGTCTACCTCGGCCGCAGCGCGGGCGGCCGTACGGTCGCCGTGAAGATCGTGCACCCGCACTTCGCCCTGGACGAGGAGTTCCGCGCCCGCTTCCGGCGCGAGGTCGCGGCCGCCCGCCGGGTCGGCGGCGCCTGGACCGCGCCCGTCCTGGACGCGGCCCCGGACGCCCCGGTGCCCTGGGTGGCCACCGCCTACGCGGCCGGCCCGTCCCTCGCCGCGGCCGTCGCCGACACCGGCCCGCTGCCCGCGCACACCGTACGGGCCCTGGGCGCGGGCCTCGCCGAGGCGCTCACCGCCGTACACGAACTGGGCCTGGTCCACCGGGACGTGAAGCCGTCCAACGTCCTGCTGACCCTGGACGGCCCCCTCCTCATCGACTTCGGCATCGCGCGGGCCATGGACGGCACGGCGTCCCTGACGTCGACCGGGGTGTCGGTCGGTTCCCCCGGCTACATGGCGCCCGAGCAGATCCTCGGCAAGGGCGCCACCGGCGCCGCCGACGTCTTCTCCCTCGGTGCCGTCCTCGCCTACGCGGCCACCGGCGAGCCGCCCTTCCGCGGCGACTCCTCGGCCGCGCTGCTCTACAAGGTCGTCCACGAGCAGCCCGAACTGGGCGCTCTGAGCGGCGATGTGCGGGAGACGGCGGCGGCCTGTCTGGCCAAGGACCCGTCCGCCCGCCCCACCCCCGCCGAAGTGAGCCGACGGCTCGCCCCCGAAGGGCCCGCCCGCCTGGTCGCCGGCGGCTGGCTGCCCGGCCCCCTGGTGGAACAGGTCAGCCGGAGCGCCGTACGCCTGCTCAACCTGGACACGGGGGAGACGGTGCGCTCGGGCCCGGTGGCCTTCGACAACCCGGCGCAGACAGAGCCGCCGGCCGGGGTCTTCGGGCCTCCGCCCGTGATGAGCACCGAGGATTCCCCAGGCGGCGACGCCGATGGTTCCCCGGCACCGGCGACCGGTGCGGCCGACGGTTCCGCGGCATCGGCGACCGGTGCGGCCGACGGTTCCGCGGCATCGGCGACCGGTGTGGACGGGGCGCCCGCCGGAGCGCAGACCGTCGTACCCGCGCCCCGTGACGCGCCCCCGCCCGGCCGGGTCTCCGTCAGTGTGGCGGCGGCCGCCACACCGGTGGAGGGCGCCCGCGGACGCCGGCTGAGCTGCACGGTGGTACTGGCCGTCGCCGGCGCGCTGGCCGCAGGCGGCCTGGGACTGGGCCTACTGCTGCGCCCCTGGTCCCACCAGGACGCGGACAACGGCGTGGGCAGCGTCCCCTCCCTCTCCCAGACCCCGACCGAGGCCTCCGGCGGCGCCACCGGCGCCACCGGCGACAGCCCGGTCCCGGCCCGCTACCTCGGCACCTGGGAAGGCTCGGCCACCGGCCTCGGCGGCGCCGTGCCCATGGGCACCTTCCGGCTCACCGTCCATCAGGCCGCGGTGGGCAAGGAGTTGGGGCAGCTCCGGCAGACCGACGCGATCGGCGGTGTGTGCACCGACATCCTCACCCTGAAGAAGGTGACGAAGACCCAGATCCTCGCGACCTCGGTGGGCGCCGGGGACAACCCCGGGCACTGCGTACCGACCCCGCACCAGGTGGAGTTGACCCCGGTCGGCGACGATCTGAAGTTCACCTCGGACAGTTCGGCCGAGGGCAACCCGGTGGCACGCCTGTCGAAGCTCGGATCAGCGGGGTGAGCGGGGCCGGATGAGTGGGGTGAGCGGGGCCTGATGAGCACGGGCGCGTTGGTGGCCGTCGCCGCGCTGTGGGGTGCGCTGGCGGGCGCGCTGCTGCCGCGCGCCGTCTACCGCTTCGCCGTCCCCTCCGGTGAACCGTGGCGGGACCGCTGCCCGGACGGCCACCCGATCCGCGGCTGGGCCGGGCGGACCGGATGCGGCGCCTGCGGGGGACGCGGCGGACGCGGGGGCCGGGGACCGCAGGCGTCCGTGCTCACCACCGCCCTCGCCACCCTCCTGACCTGCACCGCTCTTGCCGCCGCCACCGGCACCCGCCCGGAGCTGGCGGTCTGGCTGCTGCTCGCGCCCGTCGGGGTACTGCTGGCCGTGATCGACATCCGGGTGCAGCGGCTGCCCGACCCGCTGACCCTGCCGCTCGCCGCGGCCGCCCTCGCCCTGCTGGGCCTGGCCGCGCTGCTGCCCGAGCACGCCGGTCACTGGCCCACCGCGCTGTACGGCGCCCTCGCGCTCGGCGCCGGCTACTACGCGCTGTACCTCATCAACCCCTCCGGCATGGGCTTCGGCGATGTGAAGCTGGCCGTCGGCATGGGTGCCGTACTCGGCTGGTACGGCTGGTCCGCGGTCCTGCTCGGTACCTTCGCCGGCTTCCTGCTCGGCGCCCTGTACGGCGGTGCGCTCGTCGTCCTGCGGCGGGCCGGGCGCAGGACCGCGATCGCGTTCGGGCCGTTCCTGATCACGGGGGCGTTCCTGGGGCTGCTGGCGGGGGCGTACACGGCGTAGCCCGGTGTGGCCAGGGGGCCGGCAGGCGTGGTCCGGCTCCGGGCCGCGGAAGGCCCTGGCGTAGGCTGGATCAGTCCGCCCACCCGTCTCCCGCCACCACCCTTGTACGGAGCGCTTCGCGCGCACCTTTTGATTTCCTTGACGAAAGGGACGCCCTGTGACCGAGAAGGCCGGCCTCCAGTCTGTCCTCGACCGTGCCGCGGGCGGCGGACGCATCACGCCAGAGGAGGCGCTCGTCCTCTACCGCGACGCCCCGCTGCACGCGCTGGGCGCCGCCGCCGACGCCGTACGGCGCCGCAAGTACGCCGGCATCGAGCACATCGCGACGTACATCATCGAGCGCAACATCAACTACACGAACGTGTGCGTCACGGCGTGCAAGTTCTGCGCCTTCTACGCGGCCCCCAAGGACAAGGACAAGGGCTGGACCCGCGACCTCGACGACATCCTGCGCCGCTGCGCGGAGACCGTCGAGCTGGGCGGCACCCAGATCATGTTCCAGGGCGGCCACCACCCGGACTACGGCGTCGAGTACTACGAGAAGCACTTCAAGGCCATCAAGGACGCCTTCCCCCAGCTGGTGATCCACTCGCTGGGCGCCTCCGAGGTCGAGCACATGGCCCGGATCAGCGGTGTGTCGGTCGAGGAGGCCATCACCCGCATCCACGAGGCCGGCCTGGACTCCTTCGCGGGCGCCGGCGCGGAACTCCTCCCCGAGCGCCCCCGCAAGGCCATCGCGCCCCTCAAAGAGAGCGGCGAGCGCTGGCTGGAGATCATGGAGGCCGCGCACAGGCTGGGCGTGGAGTCCACCTCCACCATGCTGATGGGCACCGGCGAGACCAACGCCGAGCGCATCGAGCACCTGCGCATGATCCGGGACGTACAGGACCGCACGGGCGGCTTCCGCGCCTTCATCCCGTACACCTACCAGCCCGAGAACAACCACCTGAAGGGCCGCACCCAGGCCACGCTCTTCGAGTACCTGCGGATGATCGCGATCGCCCGCCTGTTCCTCGACAACGTCCAGCACATCCAGGGCTCCTGGCTCACCACCGGCAAGGAGGTCGGCCAGCTGTCCCTGCACTACGGCGCGGACGACCTCGGCTCGATCATGCTGGAGGAGAACGTGGTCTCCTCGGCCGGCGCCAGGCACCGCTCCAACCGCCTGGAGATCATCGACCTGATCCGCAAGGCGGGCCGCGTCCCGGCCCAGCGCGCCACGACGTACGAGCACCTCCTCGTCCACGACGACCCCGCGAACGACCCCGTCGACGACCGCGTGGCCTCCCACATCTCCTCCACGGCCATCGAGGGCGGCACGGCCCACCCCGAACTGAAGCTGCTGGCCTCCAACTAGGCGCGCCGTGCTGACACTTCACGTCGCCGAGCGGTCTCCCGAGACGGCGGTCCTGGTCGACGGGGCGTCCATCGCCGCCGTCGGCCCGTACGAGGAACTGGCCGCCGTCGAGCCCCGGGCCAGGGTGCGCCGCTGGCCCGGCATCCTCACCCCGGGGTTGCTGAACCCGTACGGTCCGGAGCTGCTGGAGGCCACCTACCACCCCGACCCTCGCGAGGCCGACGTCCTCGGCACCGAGCCCATCGGCGGGGAGCGGGCGCGGGAGATCTTCCGCGGCGATCCCGCACGCCTCGGCGCGAGCGCGCGACGCGGGGTGCAGCGGATGCTGGCACACGGCACGGTGGCGGTGGCCGGGGAGCTGCGGTCGCGGGCCGTGGTCGACGCGGTGCGCAGGGCCGGCCTCGCGGTGGGGCAGCGGCCCGACCGCCTTCCGGGCCCGGCGGCGCTGTCCCCGACCCCGCTGGTCCTGCTGCCGCGGCTGGCCCCGGGCGGGCCCGCCCGCTTCGCCGTGTTCGACGTCGCGGACCGCGCCGAACTGGTCCGCCGCGGCGCCGGCACCTGCGTGGCGACCGTGATCGGCGGGCGGTTGGTGTACCGGGGGCGCTGAGCCGCGCGCGGCCCCCTGAACCCGGGCTGCCACAATGGGCGGGTGACCCGCGCTTCCCTGAACAAGCAGCCGCACGAAGTCGCCTCGATGTTCGACGACGTGGCGGAACGGTACGACCTGACCAACGACGTGCTGTCGCTCGGCCAGGACCGGCGCTGGCGCAAGGAGGTGGCGAAGGCGGTCGACGCGCGCCCCGCGCAGAAGATCCTCGACCTGGCCGCCGGTACGGCCACCTCCTCGCTGCCCTTCGCGCGGACGGGCGCGTACGTCGTCCCCTGCGACTTCTCGCTGGGGATGCTGAAGGTCGGCAAGAAGAAGCACACCTGGCTGCCGTTCACGGCCGGCGACGCGACCGCACTGCCGTTCAAGGACGACACCTTCGACGCGGTGACGATCTCCTTCGGGCTGCGCAATGTCCAGGACACGGACGCGGCGCTGCGCGAGATGTACCGGGTGACCCGGCCCGGCGGCCGCGTGGTGATCTGCGAGTTCTCGCACCCGACCTGGGCGCCGTTCCGCACCGTCTACACCGAGTACCTGATGCGGGCGCTGCCGCCGGCCGCGCGCGCGGTGTCCTCGAACCCGGATGCCTACGTCTATCTCGCCGAGTCCATCCGTGCCTGGCCCGACCAGCCGGGCCTCGCCGGACGGCTGCGCAAGGCGGGCTGGTCGAAGGTGGCCTGGCGCAACCTCACCGGCGGCGTGGTCGCGCTGCACCGGGGCTTCAAGGAGAGCTGAGCCTCTTACGGAGCCTGTCCGGTGGCACGGGCGGGGGCTGGGCCTCAGCGGTTGGTCATCTCGAAGGCGTCACCGGGCTCACCGAGTTCGCGTTGCATTCCGCCCGTGGGCGGCCGCGGGATACGTGGCTCGCGCACGCCCCCGCCGCCCTCTCCCTCGCCGAAGTCGAACCACACGTACACCATCGACTCCCGCGGCACCTCGGCACCGGGCTGCGGGTACTGGCGTACGACGTAGTCGACGATCGTGAGGTGGAAGTCCGGGCGGTCGGGCGCGTTGAGGAACAGGCCCTGCGCCCGGGCCGTTTCGCGCGCGTCCACGGCCATCAGCCCGACCAGCCGTGGCACACGCACTTCGGGTGTTTTGGGTGTTATGCGCACAGATGTCACCCCCAGCGGTACTGGAAGGGTAACTCCCGTGCGCCCCGGTCGGAAGGCGCTGGTGTCTTTCTGTGACAGACGGCTACTGTCCGTGATTGAGGGTGAGTCGGAAACAGAGGGCCCGCTCGTCCAGCGTGGGATGCGGATAGGTCTCCGCCGGCTCCATGCCGAGCCGCCGTGTCACCGCGATCGAGCGCTCGTTGCCAGGCCGGACCATCGCCACGACCTCCTTGACCCCGGCCGCCCGCACCCGCTTCAGGGTCTCGTGCGCCGCCGCGGTGACATACCCCTTGCCCCAGTGCGCGCGTCCGAGCCGCCAGCCGATCTCTGTCTCGCCGACCGGACCCCAGCCGGGCCGCCAGGGCTGCGCTCCGGTGAAGCCGATCACCTCGCCGGACTCGTCCAGCATGGTCCACAGGCAGAAGCCGAGTTCCGCGTCGTGCCGTCGCTGTCGTGCGGTGAGTTCCTCGTAGACCGACAGCGCGGCCGGCCTGCCGCCGTAGAACTCCATGACCTCGGGGTCGTCGAAGACCCGGTGCCAGGCGATCGCGTCCTCGTGGGTGGGGACGCGCAGCCGTACCGCGGGGAGGGGTCGGTTCACAGGGCAGCCCTTCAGCCGGGTGATCAATTCTGCTGAATAGACTGCCCATGTCCAGTGCCGGTCGGCACGCAGATTTCGAACTTGGGGAGATCCCGCCGTGACCGTCGTGAAGGAGCCCCTCTCCGAGAACACCGCCGACGTGATCGTCGTCGGCGCGGGGCCGGCCGGCTCCACGACCGCCTACCACCTCGCCAAGGCCGGTCTCGACGTCCTGCTCCTGGAGAAGACCGAGTTCCCGCGGGAGAAGGTCTGCGGCGACGGCCTCACCCCGCGCGCGGTGAAGCAGCTCGTGGCCATGGGCATCGACATCTCCGAGGAGGCCGGCTGGCTGCGCAACAAGGGCCTGCGCATCATCGGCGGCGGCTCCCGCCTCCAGCTGGACTGGCCGGATCTCGCCGCGTTCCCGAACTACGGCCTCGTCCGCAAGCGTGACGACTTCGACGAGCAGCTCGCCCGCAACGCCCAGAAGGCGGGGGCGCGGTTGTACGAGCGCTGCACGGTGAGCGGCCCGCTCATCGACGACCGCACCGGCCGTATCACCGGCGTGACCGCCAGGCTCGGCGAGGAGAAGCGCGAGGTCACCTTCCACGCGCCGTTGGTGGTGGCGGCCGACGGCAACTCCACCCGGCTGTCCCTCGCGATGGGCCTGCACCGCCGCGAGGACCGCCCCATGGGTGTCGCGGTGCGCACCTACTTCACCTCGCCCCGCCACGACGACGACTACCTGGAGTCCTGGCTGGAGCTGTGGGACCGCCGCGGCCCCCAGGACCGCCTCCTGCCCGGCTACGGCTGGATCTTCGGCATGGGCGACGGCACGTCGAACGTGGGACTCGGTGTGCTGAACACCTCCGCCTCCTTCAAGGAGCTGGACTGGCGCGAGGTCCTCAAGGCCTGGTGCGCCTCCATGCCGGAGGACTGGGGCTACACCCCCGAGAACATGACCGGCCCCATCCGCGGCGCCGCCCTGCCCATGGCCTTCAACCGCCAGCCGCACTACACGCGCGGCCTGCTGCTCGTGGGCGACGCCGGCGGCCTGGTGAACCCCTTCAACGGCGAGGGCATCGCCTACGCCATGGAGTCCGGCCAGATCGCCGCCGACGTCATCGTCCAGGCCCACGCGCGGGCCACGCCCGCCCAGCGCGAGATCGCCCTGCAGCGCTACCCGCGCGTCCTCAAGGACACCTACGGCGGCTACTACACGCTCGGCCGCGCCTTCGTGAAGCTCATCGGCAACCCGAAGGTCATGCAGATCGCCGCCCAGCGCGGCCTCACGCACCCGATGCTGATGAAGTTCACCCTCAAGCTCCTCGCGAACCTCACCGACCCCACGGGCGGCGACGCGATGGACCGCATCATCAACGGCCTGAGCAAGGTGGCCCCGAAGGCGTGACTAGGCGCTGAGCGCGGCCGCGTTGGCGGCCCGGCGGGCGAACACCTCGTCCCGCCGGTCCGCCATCTGCCGCAGCGCGTCCTTTTTCTCCCGCTTGGAGAGCCGATCCAGGTAGATGTACCCGTTGGTGTGGTCGGTCTCGTGGACGAGGCAGCGGGCGAAGTACCCGGTGCCCTCGATGACGATCGGATTGCCGTCCCTGTCCTGGCCGCGCACGACGGCCCGGTCCGGCCGCGGTACGGCCATCACGGCACCCGGCACCGACAGGCAGCCCTCACCCTCGTCCAGCAACCGCCGCCCGCTCGTGGGTGTTTCCAGCACCGGATTGATGATGTGCCCGACATGTCGGACACCGTCGTCATCGGGGCAGTCGTACACGAACAGCCGCAGATCGACCCCGACCTGATTCGCCGCCAGTCCCGCCCCTTCGGCGACATACAGGGTGAGGAACATGTCGTCGATGAGCGCGGCGAGGTCGGGCCCGAACTCCGTGACGTCCCGGCACGGCTTGTGCAGAACCTCCTCGCCGACCTCGGTGACCCGGCGCACCGCACCACGACGGGCCTCGGGGGCATGGCGGGGGTAGTAGTCAGCGGGCTTTCCCTGTATGAACACGCGTGGCATCGCGCGGTCTCCTTCGCTCGTGGACGGACCGCCGAGCGGCGGCCCGTGCCGAGCATGTCAGGAACCGCGTCCTGGCGTGCCTGGAGCCCCTGACGCGCCGGAAACGGCGCGAGGGCCGCTGCCCCCGAGCGGCTGCGGCCCTACGCGCGTCGAGACGCGTACGGAGTGCTCAGAGCACCCGCACGGCGCCGGTCGGCGGGTCGTACGACAGCGGCTTCTCGACGATGCCCGTGGACGGGTTCTGCGCGCCGACGAACATACCGTCGCCGACGTACACCGCCACGTGGTACGCGCTGCCCGCGCTGCCCCAGTAGAGGATGTCACCCGGCTGCAGGTTGCTCAGCGAGACCTGCGTGCCCGCGGTCGACTGGTCCTGGGAGACGCGCGGCAGGCTGACGCCGATCTCCTTGAACGCGGACTGCACCAGGCCGGAGCAGTCGTAGGCGCTCGGGCCGGAGGCGCCCAGCACGTAGGACTTGCCGATCTGCGCCTTCACGAAGGCGATGACGGCCGCGGCCGAACCGGTCGCGGTGGACGTGCTCGTGGAGGTGCTGCCGGAGTCGGACGTGGCGGAGAGCGTCGTCCGCTCCGCGTTGCGCGAGGCGCGGGCGGCGGCCTCCTTGCGCGCGGTCTCCTCGGCCTGCTTCTTGGCCTCGGCGGCCTTCTGCTTGGCCTCCGCAAGGTCCGACTTGGCCTGCTTCGCGGCCTTTGCGGCGGCCGCGTCACGCTCGGCCTGCAGCTGGTAGTTCGCGGCGGCCTGCTGGGTGGCGTCCGCGGACTTGGCTGCCTGAGCGGCCAGGTCGGCCGTCAGGGTGGGCAGTTCGAGGGTCTGCGTCACCGGCTCGGCGGCGTTCGCCGACCCGGACGCCCCGGCGACTGCCAGGGTGCTGAGGACGCCACCGGCAACTCCGGCCCGCATCGCGATGGTCGACGCGCTGCGGCGGGGCTTCCGGTGGCTGCGTATGTGAGCGGTGTGGGACATGGGGATAACGGGTACCAGGGGCTCCTTCATATCTTCAAGAAACGTGTGCTGCGCCACAGTTGCTCAATCGAGACCTCAAATCCCGGGCGCGTCGGTCTTTATTGACGCCGTAACGGACATTGCGGACGACGGTGATCAAGCCCTTGATCATGGTCTTTGATCATTACGTCCGAATTGCCCCACGCCTACCACTGGTTGGGATGATTGGCCAAGCCCGGTTCTCAGGAGCCTCTCATAGATGTGGCGGAGGTCACGGAACGGTTACCGGAACCGTGGCGTCCCGTGCGCGCGGCGCTCGTGAATGCATGCACGCGCCCGCACTGCGTCCACATCCCGCCCCGCGGCTCCCTCCGATGTGTGAACGGAGTCCTCTACCAGGCAGTGGCGTCCAGCACCAATTTGCATGCAGCGGAAGTCTCTTGATATTGAGACGACCCTTCCGGCCTGCGATGACGAGCGAGAATGTCACTTCTGGTGATCAACTGAACGCTTCGCGTATGAAGATCACCCATCATCCGACTTCATGATCCTTCGTCAGGTGGTGGAGATCACAAAGCTCGTCCAATACCCCGTGTCGCAGATCACAGAGCGGCGGGCATAAGATGCGTGGCAGCTGGGCTTGTGACCTGCTTCACATGTTCTCGATCTTCGCCCGGGACGAGCGGGGCTCGTGGGACCGACGAGGCGGAAGTGAGCCTGGTGCACCAGTGCAACCGCCAGCAGTCAGCGCCGACTGAGAGGAGCGAGGAGCGGTGAACGCGTATGCGCCCATCCTCGTACTGGGAGCCCTCGGGGCAGGCTTTGCGATCTTCTCCGTGGTCATGGCCACGCTGATCGGTCCGAAGCGCTACAACCGCGCCAAGCTCGAGGCCTACGAGTGCGGCATCGAGCCGACCCCCACGCCGGCCGGCGGCGGGCGCTTCCCCATCAAGTACTACCTGACGGCGATGCTCTTCATCGTCTTCGACATCGAGATCGTCTTCCTCTATCCCTGGGCCGTCACCTTCGACGCCTTGGGGATTTTCGGGCTCGTGGAGATGCTGCTCTTCGTGCTCACCGTCTTCGTCGCGTACGCGTACGTATGGCGGCGCGGCGGCCTGGAATGGGACTGAGGGGCCTTTAGTCATGGGACTCGAAGAAAAGCTGCCGAGCGGCTTCCTGCTGACCACCGTCGAGCAGGCCGCGGGCTGGGTGCGCAAGGCGTCCGTCTTCCCCGCCACCTTCGGCCTCGCCTGCTGCGCCATCGAGATGATGACCACCGGCGCCGGCCGTTACGACCTGGCGCGCTTCGGCATGGAGGTCTTCCGCGGCTCGCCACGCCAGGCGGACCTGATGATCGTCGCCGGCCGGGTCAGTCAGAAGATGGCGCCGGTGCTGCGGCAGGTCTACGACCAGATGCCCAACCCGAAATGGGTGATCTCGATGGGCGTCTGCGCCTCCTCGGGCGGCATGTTCAACAACTACGCCATCGTCCAGGGCGTCGACCACATCGTCCCGGTCGACATCTACCTGCCGGGCTGCCCGCCCCGCCCCGAGATGCTGATGGACGCGATCCTCAAGCTCCATCACAAGATCCAGACCTCCAAGCTCGGCGTCAACGCCGAGGAGGCCGCCCGCGAGGCGGAGGAGGCGGCGCTCAAGGCCCTGCCCACGATCGAGATGAAGGGGCTGCTGCAGTGAGCGACGCGAACGGCACCAACGGGGTCAATCCGGAGAAGGACCTCGGCGTCTCCAACCTCCCCGGCCAGCGCGGCGAGGGCGGCGAGGAGATCCGCGTCCAGCGCGGCATGTTCGGCGCCACCAACGGCGGCGACACCTCCGGCTACGGCGGCCTGGTCCGCTCGGTCCGACTCCCGGGACCCGCGACCCGCCCCTACGGCGGCTGGTTCGACGAGGTCGCCGACGAACTGGAAGGCGCCCTGGAGGAACAGGGACTCCTCCCGGAGAACGCCGTCGAGAAGACGGTCGTCGACCGGGGCGAGATCACCTTCCACATCGAACGCGAACACCTGGTCCGCGTCGCCCGCACCCTGCGCGACGACCCGGCCCTGCGCTTCGAACTGTGCACCGGCGTCAGCGGCGTCCACTACCCGCACGACAAGGGCCGCGAGCTGCACGCCGTCCTCCACCTGCGCTCGATCACCCACAACCGGCTGATCCGCCTCGAAGTCAGCGCCCCCGACAGCGACCCGCACATCCCGTCGCTGGTCTCCGTCTATCCGACGAACGACTGGCACGAGCGCGAGACCTACGACTTCTTCGGAATCGTCTTCGACGGTCACCCGGCGCTGACGCGGATCATGATGCCGGACGACTGGCAGGGCCACCCGCAGCGCAAGGACTACCCGCTCGGCGGCATCCCCGTCGAGTACAAGGGCGCCCAGATCCCGGCTCCGGACCAGCGGAGGTCGTACTCGTGAGCACGCAGTCAGCATCCGCGGCCGACGCCGCCTCGGCCCGCGAGACCACCGAGGGCACCGTATATACGGTCACCGGCGGAGACTGGGACGAGGTCGTCCAGTCCGCGACCCGCGCCGACGACGAACGCATCGTCGTCAACATGGGTCCCCAGCACCCCTCCACCCACGGAGTGCTCCGCCTGATCCTGGAGATCGAGGGCGAGACCGTCACCGAGGCCCGCTGCGGCATCGGCTATCTGCACACCGGCATCGAGAAGAACCTCGAGTTCCGCACGTGGACGCAGGGCACCACCTTCGTCACGCGCATGGACTACCTGACGTCCTTCTTCAACGAGACCGCCTACTGCCTCGCCGTCGAGAAACTCCTCGGCATCGAGGACCAGATCACCGAACGCGCCAAGATCATCCGGGTGCTCCTGATGGAGCTGAACCGCATGTCCTCCCACCTGGTGTGCATCGCCACCGGCGGCATGGAACTCGGCGCCACCACGATCATGATCTACGGCTTCCGTGATCGTGAAATGATTCTCGACCTCTACGAGCTGATCACCGGCCTGCGGATGAACCACGCGTACATCCGCCCCGGCGGACTCGCCCAGGACCTGCCGCCCGGCGCGGTGGACCAGATCCGCGAGTTCGTGAAGAAGATGAAGAAGAACCTCCCGGAGTACGACAAGCTCGCCACCGGGAACCCGATCTTCAAGGCCCGCATGCAGGACATCGGCTACCTCGACCTGGCCGGCTGCATGGCCCTCGGCGCCACCGGCCCGATCCTGCGCTCCGCCGGCCTGCCGCACGACCTGCGCAAGGCACAGCCGTACTGCGACTACGAGACGTACGACTTCGACATCCCGACCGCCGACTCCTGCGACTCCTACGGCCGCTTCCTGGTCCGCCTGGAGGAGATGCGCCAGTCGCTCAGGATCGTCGAGCAGTGCCTGGACCGGCTCGCGCCCGGCCCGGTCATGGTCGCCGACAAGAAGATCGCCTGGCCCGCCCAGCTCGCCCTGGGGCCGGACGGGCTCGGCAACTCCCTCGACCACATCAAGAAGATCATGGGCACCTCCATGGAAGCCCTGATCCACCACTTCAAGCTCGTCACCGAGGGCTTCCGCGTCCCGCCGGGACAGGCGTACGCGGCCGTCGAGTCCCCCAAGGGCGAACTCGGCGTACACGCCGTCTCCGACGGCGGCACCCGCCCCTACCGGGTCCACTTCCGCGACCCGTCCTTCACCAACCTGCAGGCCATGGCGGCGATGTGCGAAGGCGGCCAGGTCGCCGACGTCATCGTCGCCGTCGCGTCCATCGACCCCGTGATGGGAGGCGTCGACCGGTGACCACCTCTTCTTCGGAGCGGGGCGTCAGCCTGGGCATGCCCGAACTGCCCGCGCCCGCATACCCGGACGACGTCCGGGCCCGGCTGGAGGCGGACGCGCGCGATGTCATCGCGCGCTACCCGGACTCCCGGTCCGCCCTGCTCCCGCTGCTCCACCTCGTGCAGTCGGAGGAGGGGCATGTCACGCGCACCGGAATGCGGTTCTGTGCGGACATGCTGGACCTGACCACGGCCGAGGTCACCGCCGTCGCCACCTTCTACACCATGTACCGGCGGGGGCCGTCCGGTGACTACCAGGTCGGCGTGTGCACCAACACCCTGTGCGCGGTGATGGGCGGAGACGCGATCTTCGAGACCCTCCAGGAACACCTGGGCGTCGGCAACGGCGAGACCACCGACGACGGCAAGGTCACCCTGGAGCACATCGAGTGCAACGCGGCCTGCGACTACGCGCCGGTCGTGATGGTCAACTGGGAGTTCTTCGACAACCAGACGCCCGGCAGCGCCAGGCAACTGGTCGACGATCTGCGTGCGGGACGGCCCGTACAGCCCACGCGCGGGGCGCGGCTGTGCACGTTCAAGGAGACCGCGCGGATGCTGGCCGGCTTCCCCGACGAGCGGCCCGGGGCCGTCGAGGAGGGCGGCAGTGCGGGACCCGCGTCGCTGGTGGGCCTTCGCCTGGCAAGGGGAGAGGCCGCACCCGCGCGCGTGGTCCATCCGCGCGGAGGTCCGCATGAGGAAGCGCAGGACAGGGTGCACGAGCCGTCCCCGGCCGAGCACCTCAGCTCCCATGACGCGCCGCACGAGACATCGGTCTCCGACCCTGAGCACCCGGCAGGGCCTACCGCCGAGGAGGGGGAGTGATGACCGTGGCAGCCGAACTCAAGGACACGAGCCCCGAGAAACTGCTCGCACCCGTGCTGTCGGCCTTCTGGGACGAGGACCGGTCCTGGACTCTGGACGTCTACCGGAGGCACGAGGGGTACGAGGGGCTCCGCAAGGCGCTCGCCATGTCACCGGACGACGTGATCGCGTACGTCAAGGACTCCGGGCTGCGCGGCCGCGGCGGCGCGGGATTCCCGACCGGAATGAAGTGGCAGTTCATTCCGCAGGGGGATGGAAAACCGCACTATCTAGTTGTCAACGCCGACGAGTCGGAGCCCGGGACGTGCAAGGACATCCCGCTCCTCTTCGCGAACCCGCATAGCCTCATCGAGGGCATGATCATCGCGTGTTATGCCATCAGGTCGTCGCATGCCTTCATCTATCTGCGTGGTGAAGTCGTCCCCGTTCTGCGGCGGTTGCACGAGGCCGTGCGCGAGGCCTACGCGGCGGGGTACCTCGGCGAGAACATCCTGGGCAGTGGGCTCGACCTCCATCTCACCGTGCACGCGGGCGCCGGCGCGTACATCTGCGGTGAGGAGACCGCACTGCTCGACTCGCTCGAAGGCCGCCGTGGTCAACCGCGGCTCCGTCCCCCCTTCCCTGCTGTCGAAGGGCTCTATGCCTGCCCGACTGTTGTGAACAACGTCGAGTCGATCGCGTCGGTTCCCGCCATCCTGCAAAACGGGAAAGATTGGTTCAGGTCGATGGGCAGCGAAAAGTCCCCGGGCTTCACGCTCTACTCGCTCAGCGGCCACGTCGCGAGCCCCGGCCAGTACGAGGCCCCGCTCGGCATCACCCTGCGCCAGCTCCTCGACATGAGCGGCGGCATGCGGTCCGGCCACCGCCTGAAGTTCTGGACGCCCGGCGGCTCCTCGACACCGATGTTCACCGACGAGCACCTCGACGTCCCTCTCGATTACGAAGGAGTGGGCGCCGCCGGTTCCATGCTCGGCACCAAAGCCCTGCAGTGCTTCGACGAGACGACCTGCGTGGTGCGGGCGGTGACCCGCTGGACCGAGTTCTACGCCCATGAGTCCTGCGGCAAGTGCACGCCCTGCCGCGAAGGGACGTACTGGCTCGTGCAGTTGCTGCGGGACATCGAGGCCGGCAAGGGCACCATGTCCGACCTCGACAAGCTCGCCGACATCGCCGACAACATCAACGGCAAGTCCTTCTGCGCCCTCGGCGACGGCGCCGCGTCCCCGATCTTCTCCTCGCTGAAGTACTTCCGCGAGGAGTACGAGCAGCACATCACGGGCCGGGGCTGCCCCTTCGACCCGGCCAAGTCGACGGCCTGGGCGGACCGCCCGGAGGTGAACGCATGACCGTGACCACCAGCGCCCCCACCGGAGGGGGCCAGGCGGCGGTCCCGCCGGAAGACCTCGTCACGCTGACGATCGACGGCATCGAGATCAGCGTGCCCAAGGGCACCCTGGTCATCCGGGCCGCCGAGCAGCTCGGCATCGAGGTCCCCCGGTTCTGCGACCACCCCCTGCTCGACCCCGCCGGAGCCTGCCGGCAGTGCATCGTCGAGGTCGAGGGCCAGCGCAAGCCGATGGCGTCCTGCACCATCACCTGCACCGACGGCATGGTGGTGAAGACCCAGCTCACCTCACCGGTCGCCGAGAAGGCCCAGCACGGCGTGATGGAGCTGCTGCTCATCAACCACCCGCTGGACTGCCCGGTCTGCGACAAGGGCGGCGAGTGCCCGCTGCAGAACCAGGCCATGTCGCACGGCAACGCCGAATCCCGCTTCGACGGCAAGAAGCGCACCTACGAAAAGCCCGTACCGATCTCCACCCAGGTGCTGCTCGACCGCGAACGGTGCGTGCTCTGCGCCCGCTGCACCCGGTTCTCCAACCAGATCGCGGGCGACCCGATGATCGAGCTGATCGAGCGGGGCGCGCTCCAGCAGGTCGGCACCGGCGAGGGCGACCCGTTCGAGTCGTACTTCTCCGGCAACACCATCCAGATCTGCCCGGTCGGCGCTCTGACCTCGGCGGCCTACCGCTTCCGCTCCCGTCCCTTCGACCTCATCTCCTCGCCGTCGGTCTGCGAGCACTGCTCCGGAGGCTGCGCCACCCGCACCGACCACCGGCGCGGCAAGGTCATGCGGCGGCTCGCCGCCAACGACCCCGAGGTCAATGAGGAGTGGATCTGCGACAAGGGACGCTTCGCGTTCCGGTACGCGCAGCTCAAGGACCGCCTCGACACCCCGCTCGTCCGCAGCGCCGACGGTGTCCTGGAACCCGCCTCCTGGCCTCGGGCGCTGGAGGCGGCCGCACGCGGACTGAGCGCTGCCCGCTCCCGGGCCGGAGTCCTGATCGGCGGGCGGCTGACCGTCGAGGACGCCTACGCGTACAGCAAGTTCGCGCGCGTGGCGCTCGACACGAACGACATCGACTTCCGCGCGCGCGTGCACAGCGGCGAGGAAGCCGACTTCCTGGCGTCCCGGGTGGCAGGCCGCGGCCGTGACCTCGACGGTACGGGCGTCACGTACACCTCCCTGGAGAAGGCGCCCGCCGTCCTGCTGGTCGGCATCGAGTCGGAGGAGGAGGCGCCCGGCGTCTTCCTGCGGCTGCGCAAGGCCTGGCGCAAGCACAAGCAGCAGGTGTTCGCGCTGGCCACGCACGCGACCCGGGGCCTTCAGAAGGCGGGCGGCACCCTGCTGCCGGCCGCGCCCGGTACGGAGACCGAGTGGCTGGACGCCCTCGCCAGCGGCGTCGGCCTGGAGGAACCCGGTACCCGGGCCGCGGAGGCGCTGCGCACCGAAGGCGCGGTCATCGTCGTCGGCGAGCGGCTCGCCTCGGTCGCCGGCGGCCTCACCGCCGCCGTACGCGCCGCCACCGCGACCGGCGCCCAGCTGGTGTGGATCCCGCGCCGGGCCGGCGAGCGTGGCGCCGTCGAGGTCGGTGCGCTGCCGTCGCTGCTGCCGGGCGGCCGCCCGGCGACCGACCCGCGCGCGCGGGAGGAGGTCGCCGCCGCCTGGGGACTCGCCGAACTCCCGCTGCACTACGGCCGCGACACCCACCACATCGTCGAAGCCGCCGCCACCGGCGAACTGTCGGCACTCGTCGTCGCCGGGGTCGAGGTCGCCGACCTGCCCGATCCGGCACGCGCGCGTGAAGCACTCGACAGCGTCGGCTTCCTGGTGTCGCTGGAACTGCGGCCCAGCGAGGTCACCGAACACGCCCACGTCGTCCTTCCGGTCGCCGCGGTCGCGGAGAAGGCGGGCACCTTCCTCAACTGGGAAGGCCGGGTGCGTTTCTTCGACGCCGCGCTCAAGCCCGACCAGATGACCCGGCGCCTGGCACCGACCGACGCGCGCGTGCTGCAGATGCTGGCCGACGCCATGGACGTCCACCTGGGCCTACCGGACCTGCGCACCACGCGCACGGAGATCGACCGGCTCGGCTCCTGGGACGGCCCGCGCGGTGCTGAGCCCCAGGAGTTCGCGGGCGCGCTGCCCCGCCCGGCTGCCGGCGAGGCCGTGCTCTCCGGGCACCGCCTGCTGCTCGACCAGGGTGTCCTGCAGGAGGGCGACGAGGCGCTCGCCGGCACCCGGCACGCCGCCCACGCGCGCGTGTCCGTCGCGACGGCTCGCGAGGCGGGCGTCGAGGACGGTGACGCCCTCGCCGTCACCGGCCCCGCCGGCACCGTCGAACTCCCGCTGAAGATCACCGAGATGCCCGACCGGGTGGTCTGGCTCCCGCTGAACTCCGTCGGCGCGGGCGTCGCCTCCGACACCGGGGCACGCCCCGGCTCACTCGTCCGCATCGGCCCGGCGGCACCCGCCGAACAGGCCCCCAAGGAGGTGGAGGCATGAGCCCGTACCTCGCAGCTGAAGACCTCTCGATGTTCGGCCGCGACCCCTGGTGGCTGGTCGTCATCAAGGCCGTGTTCTGCTTCGCCTTCCTGATGGTGACCGTTCTGTTCTCCATCGTCTGGGAGCGCAAGGTCGTCGCCTGGATGCAGCTGCGCATCGGCCCCAACCGGCACGGCCCCTGGGGCATGCTCCAGTCGCTCGCCGACGGCGTGAAGCTGATGCTCAAGGAAGACATCATCGTCAAGCGCGCGGACAAGGTGGTGTACGTCCTCGCGCCGATCGTCGCGGCCATCCCGGCCTTCATGGCGATCGCGGTGATCCCCTTCGGCCCCGCCGGCAACGAGATCTCGATCTTCGGCCACCGCACCACGATGCAGCTCACCGACCTTCCGATCGCGATGCTCTACATCCTCGCGGTCGCCTCCGTCGGCATCTACGGCATCGTCCTCGCGGGTTGGAGTTCCGGATCCACCTACCCGCTCCTCGGCGGCCTGCGCTCCTGCGCGCAGATGATCTCCTACGAGATCGCCATGGGCGCCGCGTTCGCCTCCGTGTTCCTGTACTCGGGGTCGATGTCGACGTCCAGGATCGTGGAGCAGCAGCACGACCGCTGGTACATCCTGCTGCTGCCGGTCTCCTTCATCCTCTACATCGTCACGATGGTCGGCGAGACCAACCGCGCCCCCTTCGACATGCCGGAGTCCGAGGGCGACCTGGTCGGCGGCTTCAACACCGAGTACTCGTCCATCAAGTTCGCGATGTTCATGCTCGCCGAGTACGTGAACATGGTGACGGTCTCGGCCGTGTCGACCACCCTGTTCCTCGGCGGCTGGCGCGCCCCTTGGCCGATCAGCTCCTTCTGGGCGGGCGCGAACCACGGCTGGTGGCCGCTGCTCTGGTTCGTCATCAAGGTCCAGCTGCTGCTGTTCTTCTTCATCTGGCTGCGCGGCACGCTCCCGCGGGTCCGCTACGACCAGCTGATGAAGCTCGGCTGGAAGGTCCTCATCCCGGTCTCCGTGACCTGGCTGATGCTGGTGGCGACCGTACGGGCCCTGCGCAACGAGCACTACGACTTCGCCGACATCGCCCTCTATGTGGGCGGCGGAGTCCTGGCGCTGCTGCTGATCTCCTTCGTCGCCGACATGTTCCGGGAGAAGGCCCAGGCGGCCGAGCGGGCCACCGCCGAGGAGGCCGGATTCGACCCCATGGCCGGCGGGTTCCCGGTACCGCCGCTGCCCGGACAGGAGCTGCCGCCGGTGCCGAGGCGCCGCCCCCGCCGCGAGCGGGAGCTGATTGTCAGTGGTGGGCCGGACACTGTCAGTGACGGATCTTCGGATGGAAAGGAGGCGTCCGATGACTGAGGAGCCCAAGGAGACCAAGCCCGGTTTCCAGAACCCCGTGGCCGGCTTCGGCGTGACCTTCAAGGCCATGTTCAAGAAGCGGCTGACCGAGCAGTACCCGGAGCAGAAGAAGACCACGGCTCCGCGGTTCCACGGACGGCACCAGCTCAACCGCCATCCGGACGGCTTGGAGAAGTGCGTCGGCTGCGAGCTGTGCGCCTGGGCCTGCCCCGCCGACGCCATCTACGTGGAGGGCGCAGACAACACCGACGAGGAACGCTACTCGCCGGGCGAGCGGTACGGCCGCGTGTACCAGATCAACTACGCCCGCTGCATCCTGTGCGGCCTGTGCATCGAGGCGTGCCCCACGCGCGCGCTGACGATGACCAACGAGTTCGAACTGGCCGACTCCAGCCGCGCCAACCTCATCTACACCAAGGAACAGCTCCTCGCCGGCCTCGAGGACGGCATGGTCGACACGCCCCACGCGATCTTCCCGGGGACGGACGAGCAGGACTACTACCGGGGCCTGGTGACGCAGGCCGCGCCCGGCACCGTCCGCCAGGTCGCCGTCTCCAAGGGCGAGACCCCTGAGGACGAGGAGGTGGACGCATGAGCCCGCAGCTCGCCGCCTACACCACCTCCACCGGTGAGGCCTTCCAGTTCTGGGTCCTCGGCACGGTCGCGGTGATCGGCGCCCTGTGCACCGTCTTCATGAAGAAGGCCGTGCACAGCGCGCTCTGCCTCGCCGGGACGATGATCGTCCTGGCGGTGTTCTACCTCGCCAACGGCGCCTATTTCCTGGGCATCGTGCAGATCGTCGTCTACACCGGCGCGATCATGATGCTGTTCCTGTTCGTGGTGATGCTCGTCGGCGTCACGGCCGCGGACTCCTTGAAGGAGACCATCAAGGGCCAGCGCTGGCTGGCCCTTGTGTGTGGGGTCGGCTTCGGCGTCCTGCTGCTCACCGGCATCGCGAACGCCTCCCTGAAGGACTTCAACGGCACCGGCCGGGCGAACGCGAACGGCAATGTGGAGGGCCTCGCCTCCCTCATCTTCACCAAGTACGTCTTCGCCTTCGAAATCACCGGTGCCCTGCTGATCACGGCCGCCGTCGGCGCCATGGTGCTCACCCACCGCGAGCGCACCGAGCGCGCCAAGACCCAGCGCGAGCTGGCCGAACAGCGCGTCCGCGAAGGCAAGCACGTCCCGCCGCTGCCCGCCCCCGGCGTCTACGCCCGGCACAACGCCGTGGACATCGCGGGCCTGCTCCCCGACGGCACCCCGTCCGAGCTGACCGTCAACAAGACGCTGCGTGAGCGCGGCCAGATCCGTGACGTGGCCGCCGAGGCACTGAGCGACCTGCGGGCGCTGGAGCAGCGAGCGGAGGAACGCCTGGAGCGCACGGAGACCGAACCGGCGACGTTCAAGCGGCCCAAGGAGGCGTCGAAGTGAACCCGGTCAACTACCTCTACCTCGCCGCCCTGTTGTTCACGATCGGCGCGACCGGCGTCCTGATCCGGCGCAACGCCATCGTGGTCTTCATGTGCATCGAGCTGATGCTGAACGCCTGCAACCTCGCGTTCGTCACCTTCTCCCGGATGCACGGCAACCTCGACGGCCAGATCATCGCCTTCTTCACGATGGTCGTCGCCGCTGCGGAGGTCGTGGTGGGCCTCGCGATCATCGTGTCGCTGTTCCGTACCCGCCACTCGGCCTCGGTCGACGACGCCAGCCTGATGAAGCTGTAAGGGGTCGGAAGAATCGTGGAGAACCTGATCGCGCTGCTCATCGCGGCGCCCCTGCTCGGAGCGGCCGTCCTCCTGGTCGGCGGCCGGCGCCTCGACCGCGTCGGCCACTGGATCGGCACGCTTCTGTCGGCCGCCTCGTTCCTGTTCGGCCTGATCCTCTTCGCCGACCTGCTCGGCAAGAACGCCGAACACCGCACGCTCATCAAGCACCTGTTCAGCTGGGTTCCGGTGGCCGGCTTCCAGGCGGACGTCACCTTCCGCCTGGACCAGCTGTCGATGACGTTCGTCCTGCTCATCACGGGCGTCGGCTCGCTGATCCACCTGTACTCGGTCGGCTACATGGAGCACGACGAGCGCCGCCGTCGCTTCTTCGGCTACCTGAACCTGTTCCTCGCGGCCATGCTGCTGCTCGTCCTCGCCGACAACTACCTGCTGCTGTACGTCGGCTGGGAGGGCGTCGGTCTCGCCTCGTACCTGCTGATCGGCTTCTGGCAGCACAAGCCCAGCGCCGCCACGGCCGCCAAGAAGGCCTTCCTGGTCAACCGCGTCGGCGACATGGGCCTGTCGATCGCGATCATGCTGATGTTCGCGACGTACGGGACATTCGCCTTCGGCCCGGTCCTCGGCCACGCGACCGAGGCCTCCGAGGGCAAGCTCACCGCCATCGGCCTGATGCTGCTGCTCGCCGCCTGCGGCAAGTCCGCCCAGGTGCCGCTGCAGTCCTGGCTCGGCGACGCCATGGAGGGCCCGACTCCGGTCTCGGCCCTGATCCACGCGGCGACCATGGTGACCGCGGGCGTGTACCTCATTGTCCGCTCCGGAGCGGTCTTCAACGCGGCCCCGGACGCCCAGCTCGCCGTCACGGTCGTCGGCGCGGTCACGCTCCTCTTCGGTGCGATCGTCGGTTGCGCCAAGGACGACATCAAGAAGGCGCTGGCCGGGTCGACCATGTCGCAGATCGGCTACATGGTGCTGGCCGCGGGCCTCGGCCCCATCGGCTACGTCTTCGCGATCATGCACCTGGTGACGCACGGCTTCTTCAAGGCCGGCCTGTTCCTCGGCGCCGGATCCGTCATGCACGGCATGAACGACGAGGTCGACATGCGCAAGTACGGCGGCCTGCGCACGTACATGCCGGTCACCTTCGTCACCTTCGGCCTCGGCTACCTCGCCATCATCGGCTTCCCGGGCCTGTCCGGCTTCTTCTCCAAGGACAAGATCATCGAGGCGGCCTTCGCCAAGGGCGGCACCGAGGGCTGGATCCTCGGCGGCGCGGCCCTGCTGGGCGCGGCCATCACCGCCTTCTACATGACGCGCGTGATGCTGATGACGTTCTTCGGCGAGAAGCGCTGGCAGCCCGACGAGAACGGCAATGAGCCGCACCCGCACGAGTCCCCGAGGGTCATGACGATCCCGATGATCGTGCTGGCCGTCGGATCGGTCCTCGCCGGTGGCTTCTTCAGCATCGGCGACCGCTTCCTGCACTGGCTGGAGCCGGTCACCGGACACAGCGAGGGCCACTCCCCGGTCAGCGCCTGGACGGTCACCGGCGCGACCATGGTGTGCCTGCTCATCGGTGTCGGCATCGCCTGGGCCCAGTACGGCCGCAAGGCGGTCCCCGTTGTCGCCCCGCGCGGCTCGCTGCTCACCCGCGCGGCCCGCCGCGACCTGCTCCAGGACGACTTCAATCATGTCGTCCTGGTGCGCGGCGGCGAACACCTGACGCGCTCCCTGGTGTACGTCGACCACACTCTGGTCGACGGTGTCGTCAACGGCACGGCGGCCGGCTTCGGCGGCCTGTCCGGGCGGCTCCGCCGGCTCCAGAACGGCTTCGCCCGCTCCTACGCGGTCTCGATGTTCGGCGGCGCGGCACTCCTGGTCGCCGCGACCCTGCTGATGAGGGCGGTCTGATACCGATGTCCTTTCCTCTGCTGACAGCGACAGCGGCGCTCCCGGCCGCAGGGGCCGTCGTCACGGCCGCCGTACCGGCCGCGCAGCGCACCGCCGCCAAGTGGCTGGCGCTGCTCGTCTCGCTCGCCACGCTCGCCCTGGCGATCACGATCCTGGTCCGCTTCACCCCGAACGGCGCCCGCTACCAGCTCACCGAATCCCACGCCTGGATCAAGGACTTCGGGGTGCGGTACGAGTTGGGTGTCGACGGCATCGCGGTGGCCCTGATCGCGCTGACCGCCGTACTGATCCCGTTCATCATCCTCGCCGGCTGGCATGACGCCGACCCGCTGGAGACCGGCAGCCGGCGCTGGCGGCCCACCCAGGGCTTCTTCGCGCTGATCCTGGCCGTCGAGGCGATGGTCCTGATCTCCTTCGAGGCCACCGACGTCTTCCTCTTCTACATCTTCTTCGAAGCCATGCTCATCCCGATGTACTTCCTCATCGGCGGCTTCGGAGACCGCGCCCACGCGCAGGGCGAGAAGGCGGCATCGACACAGCGGTCGTACGCGGCGGTGAAGTTCCTGCTCTACAACCTGGTCGGCGGCCTGATCATGCTGGCCGCCGTGATCGGCGTCTACGTAGTGGCTGGGAACTTCAGCCTCCAGGAGATCGCACAGGCCCGCGCCAACGGCTCGCTGCACATGGCGACGAGCACCGAACGCTGGCTGTTCCTCGGCTTCTTCTTCGCTTTCGCGGTGAAGGCGCCGCTGTGGCCGCTGCACACCTGGCTGCCCAACGCAATGCAGGAGTCCACCGCCCCGGTCGCCGTCCTCATCACCGCGGTCGTCGACAAGGTGGGCACCTTCGCGATGCTCCGCTTCTGCCTCCAGCTGTTCCCTCAGGCCAGCAAGTGGGCGACGCCCGTCATCCTCGTACTGGCGCTGATCAGCATTGTCTACGGCGCGCTGCTCGCCGTCGGCCAGCGGGACATCAAGCGCCTGGTGGCGTACGCGTCGATCTCCCACTTCGGCTTCATCGTCATGGGCATCTTCGCGATGACCAGCCAGGGCCAGTCCGGCGCGACGCTCTACATGGTCAACCACGGCATCTCCACGGCCGCGCTGATGCTGGTCGCCGGATTCCTGATCTCCCGGCGCGGCTCGCGGCTGATCGCCGACTACGGAGGCGTGCAGAAAGTCGCCCCGGTGCTCGCCGGCACCTTCCTGATCGGCGGCCTCGCCACCCTGTCCCTGCCCGGACTCGCCCCGTTCGTGAGCGAGTTCCTCGTCCTGGTCGGCACGTTCACGCGCTATCCGGTGATCGGCGTCATCGCCACCTTCGGCATCGTCCTCGCCGCGCTCTACACCCTCGTCCTGTACCAGCGGACGATGACGGGCCCGGTGAAGCCCGAGGTCTCGGCGATGCCCGACCTCCGCGCGCGTGAACTCGTGGTCGTCGCCCCGCTGATCGTGCTGCTGATCTTCCTGGGCGTCTACCCGAAGCCCGTCACGGACATCGTCAACCCGGCGGTCAAGCAGACGATGTCCGACGTACACAAGACCGATCCCAAGCCCTCGGTGGAGGCGGCCAAGTGAGCACAACAGCCGTCCACAGCCTGTGGACAACCGCGGCCGACCCGATCTCGAAGATCCCGGCACCGAAGATCGAATACGGGCAATTGTCGCCGACGCTGATCGTCGCCGGTGCCGCGCTGATCGGGGTGCTGATCGAGGCGTTCCTCCCGCGCAAGGCCCGTTACTACGCCCAGGTGTTCGTGTCCGTCGTCGCGTTGTGCGCCGCGTTCGCCGCGGTCGTCGCGCTCGCGTCCGACGGCTACGGCACCACGAAGGCGCACATCGCGGCGATGGGCGCGATCGCGGTCGACGGGCCGTCCTTGTTCCTCCAGGGCACGATCCTGCTGGCCGGTCTGGTCGGCCTGTTCACCTTCGCCGAGCGGCGCCTGGACCCGGCCGCGCACGGCAACCGCGTCGACTCCTTCGCCGCGCAGGCCGCCTCCGTACCGGGCAGCGACAGCGAGAAAGCGGCGGTCAAGGCCGGTTTCACCACGACAGAGGTCTTCCCCCTCCTCCTCTTCGCGATCGCCGGCATGCTGGTGTTTCCCTCGGCCAACGACCTGCTGACGCTGTTCGTGGCCCTGGAGGTCTTCTCCCTGCCGCTGTACCTGATGTGCGCGCTGGCCCGCCGCAAGCGGCTGATGTCGCAGGAAGCCGCGGTCAAGTACTTCCTGCTCGGCGCGTTCGCCTTGGCCTTCACACTGTTCGGCATCGCCCTGCTGTACGGCTACGCGGGCTCGGTGTCGTACGCGCGCATCGCCGAGGTCGTCGACGGCACGGTCACCAATGTCGACCCGGCGCTGGCCAACACCATGGGCAACGACGCACTGCTGCTGCTCGGCAGCGCCCTGATCGTGATGGGCCTGCTGTTCAAGGTGGGTGCGGTGCCGTTCCACATGTGGACGCCGGATGTCTACCAGGGCGCGCCGACACCCGTGACCGGCTTCATGGCGGCGGCGACGAAGGTGGCCGCGTTCGGCGCGCTGCTGCGCCTGCTGTACGTCGTCCTGCCCGGGATGCGCTGGGACTGGCGGCCGGTCATGTGGGCGGTGGCGATCATCACCATGCTCGGCGGTGCGATCGTCGCGATCACGCAGACCGACATCAAGCGGCTGCTGGCGTACTCGTCCATCGCGCACGCCGGATTCATCCTCGCGGGTGTCATCGCCACGTCGAAGGACGGCGTCTCGTCGGTCCTCTTCTACCTGGCCGGCTACTCCTTCGTGACGATCGGCGCCTTCGCGGTGGTCACGCTGGTGCGCGACGCGGGTGGCGAGGCGACCCACCTGTCGAAGTGGGCGGGTCTCGGCCGCCGCTCCCCACTGGTGGCCGCGGTCTTCGCCGTATTCCTCCTGGCCTTCGCGGGCATCCCCCTCACCTCAGGATTCGCGGGGAAGTTCGCCGTGTTCAAGGCGGCGGCGGACGGCGGTGCGGCCCCGCTGGTCGTGGTCGGTGTGATCTCCTCGGCGATCGCCGCGTTCTTCTACATCCGCGTGATCGTGCTGATGTTCTTCAGCGAGCCGAGCCCGGAGGGCCCGACCGTGGCCGTGCCGTCCCCGCTGACCATGGCGGCGATCGCCGTGGGCGTCGCGGTGACCCTGGTGCTCGGCGTGGCCCCGCAGTACTTCCTGAACCTGGCGAGCCAGGCGGGAGTCTTCGTGCGCTGACACCCCCTAGCGCATGCCGCTGCCCGGCACCCTCGGTCAGAAGACGGGTGCCGGGCAGCGGCATGTGCGGCCAAGCCGCGCCCCCCGGTCGGTTCCTTCAGGTAAGTGTCCGGTCACGCAGGAGAACGGGCCGGCCCATGGATAACTCCGTGGCTGTCGGTCCGTACCCCTATCGTGGATGCAGCGGTCGAGAGACGACACACGGGGGACCGACGGGGGACAGGACGATGGGTGCGACGGGCGGGATCAGTGAGATGCCACAGGTGACCGAGGGGCCGGGAGCGGCCGACAGCGAGGCGCTGGCCACGCTGCACCGGGTCTTCGGATACGACGTTTTCCGGGGCGAGCAGGAAGCGATCATCGAGCATGTGGTGACGGGCGGAGACGCCGTCGTCCTCATGCCGACCGGCGGCGGCAAGTCGCTGTGCTACCAGATCCCGGCCCTGGTCAGAGCCGGTACGGGCGTGGTGATCTCCCCGCTGATCGCCCTGATGCAGGACCAGGTGGACGCCCTGCGCGCCCTGGGCGTGCGGGCCGGTTTCATCAACTCCACGCAGGACTTCGACGAGCGGCGCATGGTCGAGGCCGAATTCCTGGCCGGCGAGCTGGACCTGTTGTACCTGGCACCCGAGCGGCTGCGCCTGGACACCACGCTCGACCTGCTCTCGCGCGGCAAGATCTCCGTCTTCGCGATCGACGAGGCGCACTGCGTGTCCCAGTGGGGCCACGATTTCCGCCCCGACTATCTCGCCCTGTCCCTCCTGGGCGAGCGCTGGCCCGATGTCCCGCGGATCGCCCTCACCGCCACGGCCACTGACGCCACGCACCAGGAGATCATCCAGCGGCTGAACCTGCCGGCGGCGCGCCACTTCGTCGCCAGCTTCGACCGGCCCAACATCCAGTACCGGATCGTTCCCAAGGCCGACCCCAAGAAGCAGCTGCTCGCCTTCCTCAGGGACGAGCACGCGGGTGACGCCGGCATCGTCTACTGCCTGTCGCGCAACTCGGTGGAGCGGACGGCGGAGTTCCTGACCGCCAACGGCATCGAGGCGGTGCCGTACCACGCGGGCCTGGACGGGGGCATGCGTGCCGCGCACCAGTCCCGGTTCCTGCGCGAGGAGGGCCTGGTCGTGGTGGCGACGATCGCCTTCGGCATGGGCATCGACAAGCCGGACGTGCGCTTCGTCGCCCACCTGGACCTGCCCAAGTCCATCGAGGGCTACTACCAGGAGACCGGCCGCGCGGGCCGCGACGGACTGCCGTCCACGGCCTGGATGGCGTACGGCCTGAACGACGTCATACAACAGCGCAAGCTGATCCAGTCCGGCGAGGGCGACGAGGCGTTCCGCCGCCGCGCCGCCGCCCACCTCGACGCCATGCTCGCGCTGTGCGAGACGGCCCAGTGCCGCCGCGGCCAGCTGCTCGCCTACTTCGGCCAGGACCCCGATGCCACGGGCTGCGGCAACTGCGACACCTGCCTCAACCCGCCGGAGACGTGGGACGGCACGGTCGCCGCGCAGAAGGTCCTGTCGACGGTGGTACGGCTGCAGCGGGAGCGCGGGCAGAAGTTCGGCGCCGTGCAGATCGTCGACATCCTGCTCGGCAAGCGCACCGGCAAGGTCATCCAGTTCGACCACGACCAGCTGTCCGTCTTCGGTATCGGAACGGACCTCGCCGAGGCCGAGTGGCGGGGCGTCGTCCGGCAGCTGCTGGCGCAGGGACTGCTCGCGGTGGAGGGGGAGTACGGCACCCTGGTGCTCACCGAGGCGAGCGGCTCCGTACTGCGGCGCGAGCGGGAGGTGCCGCTGCGCAAGGAGCCGAAGAAGCCGGCCGCCTCCCGGTCGCGCTCGACCGGCGCCTCCGGCGGGGACCGCAAGGCCAAGGCCGCCGTGACCGAGCTGCCCGAGGAACTGCTGCCCGCCTTCGAGGCACTGCGCGCCTGGCGTGCCGAGCAGGCCCGCGAGCAGGGCGTGCCCGCGTACGTCATCTTCCATGACGCCACCCTGCGGGAGATCGTCAGCCGTCGTCCCGGTTCGGTGCGCGAGCTGGGCACGGTGAGCGGTGTCGGCGAGAAGAAGCTGGTGACGTACGGGGAGGGCGTGCTCGCCGTGCTGGCCTCCCTGGACGGGCCCGCCCCGGCCGCCGGTGATGTGCAGGACAGCGACTGGCCGGAGCCGGACGTGGAGCCGGAGCCCGACGACTGGATATAGACGGCCGGCCATAGCGGTCCGGTCCGGGGCGATGCGGGGGATCGTCACAGTCCTGGAGACCGCGCCGCGTAGGCCCTGACGTCCGGGTCGGAGTCCGCCGCGGCGGCGACGGTGGTCGCGGCACCCTGACCGGTGTGGTCGTGGCGGGAAGGTCTGTCACCGGCGGGCCGGTCAGGACAGTGCCGTCAGCCCCGGAGCGAACGTGATCAGGAGCGGCAGCAGCGGCACCAGGGCGGCCACCGTCGTCGTCAGGGCCCGGTGCCGGCGCAGCAGCCGCGGTGGCGGCTCCAGCAGGCGGTCCACGCGTTCGCCGAGGAGGCGTCGGCTGGAGGCGCAGGACAGGACGCCCCGGTGCTGGTTCAGCTCGATCAGCGCGAGGGCCGTGGTGAGGTGTCCGCAGCGCCGGGACGCCGTGTCGTCCGCGGCCAGCTCGACCAGGCGGTGTGTCTGGTCGCAGAAGTGCGCGAACAGCGGCACGCGCGGGAAGCCCGTGGCGAGCGCGGTGGACAGATGCAGCAGCCAGTCGTGGTGGGCGCGCGCGTGCCCGCGCTCGTGGGTGAGGACGGCGTCCAGCTGGTGGTCGGTGAGGCGGTGCAGCGCCCCCGTCGTGACGACCAGCTGCGGCGGGTGTCCGGGCATCCACCAGGCGTCCGGGTATTCGTCCTCCAGCACCAGCATGGGGCCGCGCGCCGCCGGCAGCCCGGCCGGCAGGTCGGGAGCGCGCTCGCGCAGCTGCGCGCGGGCCTGGCCGCGGCTGCGGCGGGCCTCGACGATTTCCCGGGCCAGCATCGCCGTCGTCCAGGCCGCCCCGCAGGCCAGCAGCACCGTGAGGGTGGCGGCCCACATCGGTGTGGAGGTGAGGTCGTAGGCGGCGGTGACGGAGGGCGGCGCGGGGGCGAACACGCGGTCGCGGACGGTGTGGAAGACAGCCGCCGTGCCCAGGATCAGTGCGGCCAGGCAGCACAGCAGGACGGTGGCGACCAGGCACTGCCACACCCACAGCGCGACCACCGGTTCCCGCTCGGTCCAGGCGGCACGGGTCAGTGCACGCGGTGCCGGCAGGGCGGCTGTCAGGGCGACGACGCTCAGCAGGAGCAGGCAGACGGTCATGCCGGGGCTCCGGTTCCTGGTCGGAGAGTTGCGCGGGTGGCGGGTGGTGCGGGGCGATGCGCCGAGGGCGCGTCGCGTGGTGCGTGTCCGCCCAGTATGACGGTGCGGGGCGTCATGAGTCAGGTCTCGGCGCTGATCCGTTCCGCGGTTCCGCCGCCTCGCTCCGCGCCAGGCCCGGCTTGCCCGCCCCCGGGAGCGGAAGCCTCAGGCCTCCCGCTCCCGCAGGGCTTGCCGTACGGCCTCCAGGATGTGGTCCTCGCCGAACCCCAGGGCCACCGCCCAGGCCACGAAGTCCCTGGTTCCGTCCGCGAGTTCCGCGGCCTCGCGGCGGTGGGCGCCCGGTGGCGGGGGAGCCACCCGGGTGCCCGCGCCGCGCCGGGTCCGGATCAGGGACGCCGCCTCCAGTTCGCGGTAGGCACGGGCCACGGTGCCCGCCGCCAGGCCCAGGTCCGCGGCCAGCTGCCGTACGGTCGGCAGCCTCTCGCCCTCGGCCAGCCGTCCGCTGCTGATCAGGGCGGCGAGCTGGGCGCGGATCTGCTCGTAGGGCGGGACGGGACTGGTCGTGTCGACCCGGACGGCGGCGCCGCTCACCGGCGCACCCCTCGGTCCGCCCGCAAGGGCCGTCCTGCTCGGGGCGAGCAGAGGGTGAAGAGCAGCCATGGGGCGGTCACCAGTGAGACCAGGGCCAACGGCACCAGGAACGCATTCGCCACGGTCCCCGCTGCCCCGTCGCAGGTCACGCTGAACAGCGAGGCCGAGGCCGTCGCGGCGGCGCCCAGCAGCGAGGTGGAGACGACGATCCCCCAGGCGGCCACGATCGCCAGCGAGCGGTCGCGGCGGGACTGCTCGTCGCCGGGCCGGGTGGCGATCCGCCGCAGGGACCAGCCGCACGCGCCCGTGGCGACGGCGAGGGAGGTCAGCATCGGCAGGCCGTAGTACAGGCCGGGCCAGGGACCGTGTGCCTGGGTCATCCCGTCGCAGGTCAGGGTGAGTTGACGGCCCGCCCGCCCCAGGTCGTCCGGCGAGGCCACCGCGCCCGCCGTCGCCAGCAGCGCCACCAGGGCGGCCGCGAGGACCGCCAGCAGCAGGGTCATCCGGGGCGGTACGTAGTCGCGGACCCGGCGCGGTGCGAGCCCGGCCGTGCGGACGGCTCCCCGGGCCGGTGCGGTCAGCGCGTCGCCGGCCAGGACGCCGGCGACCGCGCTCAGGCCGAATGCCGGGACGGCGTACAGCGCGCCGTCGCCGTGGTCGAGCGCGGACAGCCAGCAGGCCGCCAGGGCGCCCGTGGCGACCCCCGTCCAGCGGGCGTAGCGGTCGACCGGCCCCCGGGAGGCGGTCGATGGGGCGGTCATGTCGAGATCGGTCATGGAGGTCCCCCGTGGAAGCACGACTTGTACTCACCACTTGTATCAAGCGGTGAGTACAAGGTGCTCGCCAAGGCGGACTTGTGTCAACTCCTTGTTACAAGGTGGGGCTCGCTCCGAGAGCGTTCGGTCCGATACCGCTCACTTCGTCACGACTCGTCCGCTGACCTCTCCCAGCCCGACACGGCGGCCGTCCGCCCCGGGAGCCCAGGCCGACAGGGTCACCACGTCGCCGTCCTCCAGGAAGGCCCGCTTGCCGTCGGGGAGTTCGAGGGGGTCGCGGCCGTTCCAGGTCAGCTCCAGCAGAGAGCCGCGCTGCCGCTCCTCGGGGCCGCTGACCGTGCCCGAGCCGTACAGGTCGCCGGTGCGCAGCGACGCGCCGTTGACGGTCATGTGGGCGAGCTGCTGGGCGGCGGTCCAGTACATGGTCGAAAAGGGCGGCTCGGAGACGACATGGCCGTTGATCGCGACGGAGATGCGCAGGTCGTAGCCGCCGGGCTCGATGCCGGGCGCGGCGTCGTCCAGATAGGGCAGCAGCGGGTGCGTGCGCTCCGGAGGCGCCACGCGCGCGTGCTCCAGCGCTTCCAGCGGGGTGATCCACGCCGACACCGAGGTGGCGAAGGACTTCCCGAGGAAGGGGCCGAGCGGGACGTACTCCCAGGCCTGGATGTCCCGCGCGGACCAGTCGTTCAGGAGGCAGAGGCCGAACACGTGGTCGCGGAAGCCGGCCAGCGCGACCGGGCTGCCCAGTTCGGACGGGACGCCCACGACGAAGCCGACCTCGGCCTCGATGTCCAGCCGGACCGACGGGCCGAAGACGGGTGCCGGGTCGGTGGGGGCCTTGCGCTGCCCGGACGGCCGTGCGACGTCGGTGCCGGAGACGACCACCGTGCCGGAGCGGCCGTGGTAGCCGATCGGCAGGTGCTTCCAGTTCGGGGTGAGGGAGTCCTCGGCGTCCGGGCGGAAGATCTGGCCGACGTTTCGCGCGTGGTTCTCCGAGGCGTAGAAGTCGACGTAGTCCGCCACCTCGAAGGGCAGGTGCAGGGTCACCTCGGACAGGTGACGGAACAACGGCTCGATCGCCTCGTGGTGCGCGGGGTCCGTGATCCAGGAGGTGATCGCGCGCCGCACGTCCGACCAGACCGGGCGGCCGGCGGCGAGCAGCGAGTTGAGGGTGGGCCGCGCGAGCAGCGAGTGGTACGGCGAGCCGAGGGAGGCGGCCGCGGCGCCCGCGTCGAGGACGTGGTCCCCGAACCGGACACCGACCCTCCGTTCCGTGCTGCCGGACGGCGAGAACACGCCATAGGGAAGGTTGTGCGGTCCGAAGGGGTCGCCCTCGGGGACGTCGAAGGGGGGCATGGGGTGCTGCCTCACTCTCATCCGGGCCGTGCACGGCGCTGTATTGCATGTGGTCGCGCCACACGTTACGGCCGGGATGCGTGTCTTGGGCAGTGCACCGAGAGGCGTCTCCAGGGGTGTCCGAAAGGCGTGCGTAGAAGAGGCTTCGAAAGGTTGCTCGCACCCTGTCTAAAGAGTTCGCAATGTCCGAATAGGCCTTGTCGGAGGCGGCAATTCCGGCTTAGCGTCCTTTGGGGACACGGACGGGGTGGGTCCGTTCCAATGGGGGACACGTGGGGGGACCCGTGGCCGAAAGTGGCGTCAGTGTGCCGTTCGAGGCGGACCGTGACGTGCCGGGACTGATCGTCAAGTTCGGCGATTATCCGCTGCACCACGGTGGCGTCGGAGCGATCCGCAGCCTGGGCCGGCTCGGCGTGCCCATGTACGCCATCACCGAGGACGCGTACACGCCCGCGGCCTCCTCGCGCTATCTGAAGAAGGCCTTCGTGTGGCCGACGTCCGGTGCGGAGGACCCCGGCCGTCTGGTCGAGGGACTGCTGCGTATCGGCCACCGCATCGGCCGTCCCGCCGTGCTCGTCCCGACCGACGAGGAAGCGGCCGTACTGATCGCCGAGCACCAGGACGATCTGGCCGGATCCTTTCTCTTCCCGCGGGTCGATCCCGCGCTGCCGCGCCGCCTGGCCAGCAAGCAGGGACTGCACGAACTGTGTGTGGAGCACGGCATCGCGAGCCCCGCGTCGGCGTTCCCGGAGTCGTACGAGGACATCGTCGCCTTCGCCGAAACGGCCTGCTTCCCGGTGGTGGCCAAGAACCGCGAGGCGTTCGTCCGGCGTGAACGGCCCGCGGTGGGCGGCACCACCAGGATCGCCACGCGCGAGGGCCTGCTCACCCTCGCCCGCGACTGGGGAGCGCGGCCGGGCGTCATCCTCCAGGAGTACCTGCCGCGCGAGGAGGCCGAGGACTGGATCGTGCACGCCAGCTTCGACCAGGACTCCAGCCCCCTGGCACTCTTCACCGGCGTCAAGGTCCGCTCGTGGCCGCCGCACGCCGGCATGACGGCGAACGCGTACGTCGTCGACAACCCGGAACTCGCCGACCTCGCCGCACGTTTCATCAAGCAGATCGGCTACAGCGGCATCATCGACCTCGACCTGCGCTTCGACCGGCGCGACGGACAGTACAAGCTCCTGGACTTCAACCCGCGCATGGGCGCCCAGTTCCGGCTCTTCGAGAACGAGTCGGGCGTGGACGTCGTACGCGCGATGCATCTGAACCTGACCGGCCGCCCCGTTCCGGAGGGGGAACAGCGCGCCGGCCACCGCTACATCGTGGAGAACATCGACCTGCCCGCCCTCCTCGCCTACCGTCGCAGCGGCTATACGACGCCGCACGCGCCGGCCAGGGCGAGCGGCACGGAGCTGGCCTGGTTCGCGGGTGACGACCCGCTGCCGTTCGTCACGATGCTCGCCCGCTTCGTGCGCCCGGGCGCGAAGCACCTGTATCAGCTGTGGCGGACCAACCGCCGCGGCAGCACCACCACGAAGTAGGCAAGGCCACCAAGAGGTGGCGCACCGTGTCCTGGGGAGGGACTTCGTGACTCGACCGGTTGCAGTCATCGGGGCCGGGCCGTTCGGCCTGTCCACCGCCGCCCATCTGAGGGCGCGTGGCATGCCCGTCCGCGTCTTCGGCGCCCCCATGGTCAGCTGGCGCGACCACATGCCCGACGGCATGCTCCTGAAGTCGACACCCGCTGCCTCGAACTTCGACTGCCCGCAGCCCGGCCACACCCTCGCCGACTACTGCGACGCGGCCGGCATCCGCCGCCTGGTGAGCGACGAGGACATCATCCCGGCGGAGACGTTCATCGCCTACGGCGAGTGGTTCCAGCACAAGCTGGTCCCCGAGCTGGAGCGGGTGCGGGTCGTCGCCGTGGACCGCGACAAGAGCGGCGGCTTCGAACTGAAGCTGGACTCGGGCGAGATGTTCACCGCGCGCGCGGTCGTCGTCGCCACCGGACTGTCGGGCCTCGCGCACCTGCCGGCGGAGCTGGCGGGAGCCGCGGCCGACGGACCGGCGCCCTCGGGCCCGGTCTCGCACAGCTCCCAGCACCACGACCTGAGCCGGTTCGCGGGCAAGGAGCTGATCGTGGTCGGCGCCGGCCAGTCCGCGCTGGAGACGGCGGCGCTCGCCGCCGAAGCGGGGGCACGCGTGCGTGTGGTCGCGCGCGGCCGCGGCCGGGTCGCCTTCGGCGCCCCGCCCTGGGACCAGCCGAAGCTGCGCCCCGAGTCCCCCTTCGGCAACGCCTGGTCGCTGTGGGCGCTCAGCTACTACCCGCACCCCTACCGCTACCTACCCGAGGCCACCCGTCACTACCTGGTCCGCCGTGTCCTTGGACCGCTCGGCGCCTGGTGGCTGCGCGAGCGCTTCGAGAGCGCCGTACAGGTGCAGGACGTCGAGCGGGTCGCGGCCGCCGAGGCGCCGGACGGCAGCCCCGTCCTCACCGTGCGCACGCACGGCGGCACCACCGAGCGGATCGCCGCCGACCATGTCATCGCCGCCACCGGCTACCGCGTCGACATCGCGGCGATGGACTTCCTCGGCCACGAACTGCGCACCCGCCTCGCGGTGAGCCGCGGCACGCCCAGGCTCGGCTCCGGCTTTGTCTCCTCCGTGCCCGGTCTGTACTTCACCGGCCTGCCGGCCGCGTCGTCTTACGGCCCGGTGATGCGCTTCGTCTGCGGCACGGAGTTCGCCTCCCCACGGCTGACGAAACACCTGGCGGCGGCCCATGGCTGAACACCAGGCGGCGGACCATGGCGATCACCGGGCGGCGGACCACGGCTGAGGCCTTCGGGCGGACCCGTCCGGGGCCGTCACATCAGCCGCCTGCGCTCCGTCAGTGCAGTGCAAGCGATCGACGCACATCACTGACACCCAGGAGACAGCATCATGCAGGCACGGATGACCAACGCGGCCTACCTTCTCCCGACCGCCCTGAAGGGCATCGGAACGCTTCTGCAGGGGATCGGGGAAGGCGGGCTGCCGCCGGAGCTGGGGGAGATCGTCGGACTGCGGGCCAGCCAGATCAACGGTTGCAGCGCGTGCGCGCACGCCCATGCGGCGAACCTGCGCAAGGCCGGCGCGAGCGAGGAGCGGATCGCCGCCGTCGCCGCCTGGCGCGAGGCGCCGTTCTTCACCGACGCCGAGCGCGCCGCGCTGCAGCTGGCCGAGCGGATGACCCGGCTCGCCGACCGCTCCGAGGAGCCGGTTCCGGACACACTGTGGGACGAAGTGGCCGACCACTACGAAGAGAAGCAGCTGTCCGCGCTGATCCTCACCATCTCGCTCACCAACATGTTCAACCGCATCAACACCACCATCAAGGAGCCTGCGGGCACCACTTGGGGCTGACCAGTACGTAAGTACGCAGGACGACAAGATGAGTCGGCGGGGCGAGGTATCCGTATTCTCTGATCATGGCAGCCTCCCCCGCGTATGCACTGATCGCCACCGACCTCGACGGAACGCTGCTGCGCGGCGACGACAGCGTCTCCGACCGGTCGCTCGCCGCGCTCGCGCGGGTGGTCCGGGCCGGCGCCCGCCACCTGGTGGTGACGGGCCGCCCGGCCCCGCGGGTACGGCCCCTCCTCGCGCGCCTCGGCTGCACGGGGCTCGCGGTGTGCGGGCAGGGCGCACAGGTCTACGACGCCGGATCCGGCCGCCTGTTGTGGTCGGTCCGGTTGGACCGGGAGCTGGCCGAGACCGCGCTCGGCAAGATCGAGGCGGAGGTGGGGCAGGTGTACGCGGCCGTCGACCAGGACGGCGTCGACGGGCTCACGCTCATCGAGCCCGGCTATCGGATGCCGCACCCGACCCTGCCCGCGGTGCGGGTCGGCCGGCGCGACGACCTGTGGTGCGCGCCCATCAGCAAGGTGCTGCTGCGCCATGCGGCCCTGTCCGACGACGAGTTGGCGGCCATCGCGCGCGCGGTGGTGGGCTCGTTGGCGACCGTCACCATGTCGGGGCCGGGGACCGTGGAGCTGCAGCCGTCCGGGGTGACCAAGGCGACCGGTCTCGCGCTGGCCGCCGAGCGGCTCGGCATCGCCGCGCGGCAGGCCGTGGCGTTCGGTGACATGCCCAACGACATCCCGATGCTCGACTGGGCCGGACACGGGGTCGCGATGGCCAACGCGCATCCCGAACTCAAGGCGGTGGCCGATGAGATCACCCTGTCGAACGAGGACGACGGCATCGCCGCCGTCCTCGAAAGACTGTTTCCGACCGACTGACCGGCACATCAGTACGCGGCCGTCCGTGGCGGGCCCGGTGGACGCACGGCGGCCGCCCGGCACGCCCCCGTCCGTCAGGTGCGGGTACGTGCCGGGCGGCCGATGTCGTGCCGGTTCACCGACGTGCGTCGGTCTGTCGGCCGGTGTTCTGCCTCGCGGCCGGGGACCGTCAGTACGCGCTGTAGACGTTGTCGATCGAGCCGTAGCGCGCGGCGGCGTAGTTGCAGGCCGCGGTGATGTTGGCGACCGGGTCGTAGGGGGAGAACGCCGTGCCGGCCACGTGGTAGGCGTTGAAGGTCGGGTCGATCACCTGCAGCAGACCCTTGGAGGGGGTGCCCGCGGCGGCGTTGGAGTCCCAGAGGTTGATGGCCAGCGGGTTGCCGGAGGACTCCCGGATGACGTTGCGGTAAATGCCGTTGTAGCTGCCCGGGATGCCCTTCTGAGCCATGATCGCGAGCGACTCGCGGATCCAGCCGTCGAGGTTGTTCGGGTACCCGGAGACCGTGGTGGCGGTGGTGGAGGCCGTCGTGCCGGTGGCCGCGGAGGCGCCGGTGGCGCCGAAGAGCGGCAGGGCGAGGACGGCGGCACCGGTGCCGGCGACGGCGAGGGCGCGGAAGAGGCGGTTGGTGCGGGTACGGCGGGGCTGAGCGGAAGCACGCATGGGGAAGTCCTCTCCGACGCCTGCGAGGTGAGCTGTCGGGTTCGGGCGGGGAGGTGCCCGGCCGTGCCTCGGGAAAGGCACGGCTTCACCCCTAGCCGTTCCGGTGCGACGTGTGCCGTCCGGTCCGGCGACTTACCTGGGTCCCCCGCTCCTGCCGTACGAATGAGTTCGTCGATGGGTTACGCGGGCGGCGGCAGGATTCGGCGTCCGCCCGACGGCCCGGAACGTATGCGAGAGCACATGTCGGGAACAAGTACTGGATTCACACAAAGCACTATTTGACCTTGATCTGTGCCCTATGGGGTACTTGATCCTTTGCGGTTGCCAACCCTCAACTCGCCGACGGGGCAAGGAGGGAAGGGGTGGTCGGGTGGTGGGGGCGCCGATGGCCGCCCGTGACCCAACTCACGAAGTAGCAAATTAAAGCAAATCGGACATGAGGGATTCGGGTGATCGCGCAGGCGGGGAGTGGAGGGGTGCGCGGGCGGAGGTGTACTTGTTACTCCGCTCGCCTCTTGGTTCGCGACAAACCGTGCGAAGTCCTGTTAAGTCGATAAATGTCCGTTCTTACCACTTGATCAAAACCATACCGGTCATGATCCGGTACCGCCCGGGCTGGACCGGTGGGCGCTATCGGTGATCGAAAGAGGACCGGATACGCTGACTTGAGTGATGGCAGCGACCTATCGACAAACCGTGTAATCGCCAGCAGACACCTGCAGACAGGAGACCCCTCGTGACCGTCGTCGGGCCGTTCGGGCTGAGCGTGCGGGACCAGGCTCTGGAAGCCGATGTCCAGGTCGGATTGGCGGCTGTCGAGGAAGGCTTGCTCGAGGCCACCAAGAGCGAGGTCCCGTTCATCACGGAGGCCGCGCAGCACCTCGTGCGAGCCGGCGGGAAGCGGTTCCGGCCGCTGCTCGTGATGCTCGCGGCCCAGTTCGGCGACCCCTACGCACCGGGCATCGTGCCCTCGGCCGTGGTCGTGGAGCTGACCCACCTGGCCACGCTGTACCACGACGACGTCATGGACGAGGCGGCCGTGCGGCGCGGCGTGGACAGCGCCAACACCCGCTGGGGCAATTCCGTCGCGGTCCTCACCGGCGACTTCCTCTTCGCGCGTGCCTCCCAGATCCTCGCCGACCTCGGCCCCGAGGCGGTCCGGGTGCAGGCCCTCGCGTTCGAGCGGCTGGTCACGGGCCAGATCCTGGAGACCGCCGGCCCCTCGGACGGCCGTGACCCGGTCGAGCACTACCTGGACGTGCTCGGCGGCAAGACGGGCTCGCTGGTGGCGGTCTCGTGCCGGTTCGGCGCGATGATGTCGGGCGCCGACGAGACGGTCGTCGACGTGCTCACCCAGTACGGCGAGCGGCTCGGCGTCGCCTTCCAGCTCGCCGACGACGTCCTGGACATCGCCTCCGACTCGCACGAGTCCGGCAAGACCCCCGGCACCGACCTGCGCGAGGGCATCCCGACGCTGCCCGTGCTCCGGCTGCGCGAGCGGGCCGCCCGCCTCGGCCTGCCCGAGGACCTCGCGCTGTGCGAGCTGCTCGACTCCGACCTCACCGACGACGCCCGGCACGCCGAGGCGCTGGCCGCGCTGCGCGCGCACCCCGCGCTGGAGCAGGCCCGCCGGGACACCGTCCGGTACGCGGAGGAGGCCCGCGCCGCGCTGGCGCCGCTCAGGGAGTGCGACGCCAAGGCGGCCCTGCTGGAGCTGTGCGACGCGGTGGTCCACCGCGCGGGCTGAGGCCTGGCTGATCGCGCGGGCTGCCCTCCGGCTGACCGCGCGCCGACCGACGCCCGGCCGATCGCACCGGCGGCGGGTGCGGGCCGAGGGCGTGGGATGACGCCCGGCCGACGCACCGGCTGACGCCCGGCCGAGCGTGTCGATCCGTGCCCGGTCGACCGGAGGCCGCATGACACTCCGGTCGGTCGGCTTCCGCGGGACGCGGTTTCCCGGCAGCACCAGCCTTACGGTCCAGTCCTGTGCGCCCCCTTACGGCTCACTCCGCTCCGGTGAGACCCTTACGGGTCGGGGGAGTCGCTGCCCCTACGTGTCATACCGCAGGCGTACACGGAGTTGGCTCCGAGGTCTGACGCTTCCTCAAGGCCGATTTGGTGAGATGGAAACCACGGACATCACCACTCCTCACCGATTCGGGTGAGAATGGCGGCTCAGGTGCACCAGCGTGAGGACAGCCGCCGCCGACGACGGAGGTAAGGCACACATGGCACCGTACGAATCCGACGACGCAGTGGACGCGCGAGGGGACGCCGCGCGGGACGAAGCCCCGCACGCCGGGCGCCGCAAGGCCGCGCGCTACGCGGTCCCGGTCGCGGTGGTGGGGGTGGCGGCGGCCACGATCGGGCTGGTCCCGGCGCTCGCCGCCTCCGGCGACCCCGACCTGCCCAAGATCACCGCACAGCAGCTCATCGAGAAGATCGCCAAGTCGGACGTGCAGCAGCTGTCCGGCACCATGCGGATCAGCACCGACCTCGGCCTGCCCAACCTCGGCGGCCTGGAGAACAGCCTGGCCTCCGGCGCCGCCAAGGGCTCCGGCAAGGGCTCCTCCGCGGACCCGCAGTCCCAGCTCACCTCGTTGGTCTCCGGCACGCACACGCTGCGCGTCGCATCCGACGGCCCCCAGAAGCAGAAGCTGTCCTTGCTGGAGAGCGGCTCCGAGTACAGCCTCATCCACAACGGCAAGGACGTGTGGGGCTACGACAGCAAGACCAACGACGTCTACCACGGCACCTCGGCCGACGCCGGCAAGGACCACAAGGCCGAACCGCCGGCCACGCCGAAGGACTTCGCCGACCAGGCGCTGAAGTCGGTGGACGACACCACGTCCGTCACCGTCGACGGCACCGAGCAGGTCGCCGGCCGCGACGCCTACAAGCTGCTGATCAAGCCCCGGCAGTCCGGTACCACGGTCGGTGCGATCAGTATCGCCGTCGACGCGAAGACGGGCATGCCGCTGAAGTTCACGCTGACCCCGAAGAGCGGCGGCGCCGCCGTCCTCGACGCGGGCTTCACCCAGGTCTCCTTCGGGAAGCCGGCCGCTTCCACGTTCGACTTCACCCCGCCCAAGGGCGCGAAGGTGACGGAGCAGAAGCGGGACTCCGCGGACCGGAAGCACGGGCGCGAGTCCGGCGAGGGCTTCGCCGAGGGCATGGACGGCGCCACCGTCCTCGGCAAGGGCTGGACGTCCGTCGCGACCTTCGACACCGGAGCCAAGGGCGGCCTGCCGAGCGGCTCGAAGGGTGGTGACCTCGGCGGCTTCCTGGGCTCCATCGGCGAGAAGGTCTCCGGCAAGTTCGGCAAGGGCACGGTCTTCTCCACCCGCCTGGTCAACGCCCTGATCACCGACGACGGCAAGGTGTACGCCGGCGCGGTGACCAAGGACGCCCTGGTGAAGGCGGCCGACGCGAGGAAGTGACGCCCTCCGGGCACGACGGGCCGTGATCGTACGTTGACCCTACGGGGGCAGGACGAATCGAGGGGATCGACGGGATCGAGTGGGTCCAGAGGATCCAGAGGATCCAGAGGATCCAGAGGGACGAGGGGGAGCCGATGGACGAACCGTCCGCCACGGAACGGGACGCCGCGGGGGATGCGGGGGACGCAGCGGAGGCAGGGAAGGCAGGGGACACCCAGCAGCCTGCCTCTGCTCCGGGGCGGACGGAGGAGAGCGCCGTCGCCACCGCTTCGGACAGCGTCATCGTCACCCGCGGTCTCACCAAGCGCTACCGCGGCGGACAGCTCGCTGTCGACGGCCTCGACCTGACCGTCCCGGCGGGCAGTGTCTTCGGCTTCCTCGGTCCGAACGGCTCGGGCAAGACCACCACCATCCGCATGCTGATGGGCCTGATCGAGCCGACGGCAGGCACGGCCCGCGTGCTGGGTCGCCCGATGCCCCGGGCGGCCCGTGCCGTCCTCCCGCAGGTCGGCGCGCTCATCGAGGGCCCGGCCCTGTACGGCTTCCTCTCCGGCCGGGACAACCTGCTGCGCTACGACGCCGCCGACCCGACCGCCGACCCCCGCACCCGGCGTGTCCGCGTGGCCGCCGCCCTGGACCGGGTGGGCCTCGCGGCCGCGGCGGGCAAGAAGGCGAAGGCGTACTCACTCGGCATGAAACAGCGGCTGGGCCTGGCCGCCGCGCTGCTCCAGCCGCGCCGGCTGCTCGTCCTGGACGAGCCCACCAACGGCCTCGACCCGCAGGGCATGCGCGAGATCCGCACCCTGATCCGGGAGCTGGCCGCCGACGGCACCACCGTCTTCCTCTCCTCCCATCTCCTCGACGAGATCGAGCAAGTGTGCACGCATGCGGCGGTCATGGCGCGGGGCCGGCTCGTCACCCAGGGCGCGGTGGCCGACCTGGCGACCGGGGCGCGCGGCCGGCTGGTGGTGACCACCCCGGATCCGGCCGAGGCGGCCCGGGTGCTGAAGGAGGAGGGCGTCGCCGACGTCACCGCCGACGGCGACCGCGTCACCGGTGAACCGCCCGCGCGGGACCTCGCCGAGGTGAACGCCGCCCTGGTCGCGGCGGGAGTGCGGGTCCGGGGTTTCACGGTCGAACGGGCCTCGCTGGAGGACGCGTTCGTGGCGCTGACGGGGGAGGGCTTCGATGTCGCGGGCTGAGACGGGTCAGGGAGCCGAGAGGGTTCCCGTGTCCGAGACGGTCGCCGGTTCACAGACGGTCCCCGGACTCCGGACGCCCGCCGGATCCGCCGTACGCGGGCCGAGTCCGCTGTGGACGTTCGGGCTGCTGCGCAGCGAGTTGGTCACGACCGTCCGCCGCTGGCGCACGCTCGCGCTGCTCGGGGTGCTGGCCGCGGTGCCGGTGCTGGTCGGGATCGCGGTGAAGATCGAGACACGGGGCGGCGGGGACGCGGGCCATGGCGGACAGGGCCCGGCATTCATCTCGCAGATCACCAACAACGGTCTGTTCCTGGTGTTCACGGCGCTGGCCGCGACCCTGCCGTTCTTCCTGCCGATGGCCGTCGGAGTCGTCGCGGGCGACGCGATCGCGGGCGAGGCGGGCGCGGGCACCCTGCGCTATCTGCTGGTCGCCCCGGCCGGCCGCACCCGGCTGCTGCTCGCCAAGTACACGACGGTGATGGTCTTCTGCCTGCTGGCCACCCTGGTCGTCGCCGTCTCAGCGATGATCGTCGGCGCGCTGCTCTTCCCGCTGGGCGACCTCACGACCATCTCCGGCACCCGGATCAGCTTCACCGAGGGCCTCGGCCGGGCCCTGCTGATCGCCCTGGTGGTCGCCGCCTCGCTGGTCGGTGTGGCGGCGCTCGGCCTGTTCGTGTCGACCCTCACGGGCAGCGGCATCGCGGCGATGGCGACCACCGTCGGCCTGGTCATCACCGTGCAGATCCTCGACCAGATACCCCAGTCGCACGCGCTCCAGCCGTACCTGTTCCCGCACTACTGGCTGTCCTTCGCCGACCTGATGCGCGACCCCGTGTACTGGGATGACCTGGTGCGGAACCTCGGCCTCCAGGCGCTGTATGCGGCCGTGTTCGGCTCGGCCGCCTGGGCGCGGTTCACGACGAAGGACATCAGCGCATAGCCGACGCAGGACATCAGCGGACAGCGACGAAGGACATCAGCGGACAGTCGGCGACGGACATCAGCGCACAGACGTCGTCAGGCGTGCTGGTACGGGAACTGGGCGAGGGGCGCGTCCTGCGCGAAGAACGTCTTCGCGCGCGCCAGCGCGTCGGCGTCCTTCAGCACGTCGCCGCGGTCGCTGCCGTTGCCCAGCAGCACCCCGCCGAAGCGCATCCCCATGTAGGCGGCCGAGTTGTTGAGGGTGCCGACGTAGGGGTCGGCGACCGACGGCTCGCTGTCGGCGAGCGCGGCGATGCCCCAGAGCGTGCGGCCGGCCAGGGTCGCCTTGAAGTCGACGCCCGGCGTGCGCAGCCAGCCCGACCAGTAGTCCAGATAGCGCTTGGTGAGGCCGGACACCGAGTACCAGTACAGCGGCGAGGCGATCACGATGTCCGTGGCCGCGAGCGTGGCGTCCAGCAGCAGACCGGTCGCGCTGTCCGCCGCCGGCCCCGCGTGGTCGCTGTCGTGCCGCAGGTCCGCGAAGTCGGGCAGCGGGTGGTCGGCCAGATGGATCCAGCGCTGTTCGACGTCACCGGGCAGCTGCTCGGCCGCCACGCGGGCCAGCAGTTCGGTGTTGCCCTCGGCGCGGGAGCTGCCCAGGACGAAGAGGAAACGGCGGCTCATGGGTCCCCCAGATGAATGTTGGCGCACGACGAATAAATACGTGTGCATTTTATGCACATGCAAGCAACCTTGGCCAGGGTGCGGCTGGTGCGAGGCTGTGACGCTGCGGTGACGCGGAAACCGGAGGGAGCCGACACACTGGTGGGCAGGACGCGTACGACCGGATCGCGCGGCGCCGGGGGAGTGAGGGAAAACCGATGTCTCGACTCAGCTTCGAGAAGAAGCGGGCGCAGCAGCCCGCGGCGCATCCGGCCGTGGTTCCGGTCCGGGTGTTCGGCGCGGGAAGCGCGTCGGTGGGCGGGACGTCGGTGGTGGCGGCGCCGGGCGAGGAGATCCACCAGGCCGTCCTCAACCACCTCCAGCGCCTGGCCATCAGCCTCGGCGCCCCGATACGCGTCACGATCCACGACGACCGAGAGGGCTGCGTGGTTCCCCTGGAGGTCTCGGCGGACGGCTCCAGCCGGGTGACGGGAGAGCCGGTACGGGTGGCGTCGTCGGCGGGCGTGCGGGCGGGCGTGCCTGCGGCGCCTTCGCGTGCGAGCGCGCCGGCCCTGCCCTCGGTGGGGGAACCGGAACCCGTGCCGGCCGGATCGGTGCAGGCGCCGACCGGACAGTTCGGCCCCGCGCCGGTCATGCCGGCCAGGCAGGCGCCGACGGCGGGCATGGATGCCCCGCGGCCCCTGCCGACACACACAGCCCCTGCCTATGCCTCTGTCCCCGCCCCTGCCCCTGTTCCGGTGTCCGTACCCGTCCCGGAGCCCATCCCCGTCCCCGTCCCGGAGCCCGTGCCGGCCACCGTCACCCCTGCCCGCGCCCCTCGATCCGTGCCCGAACTCGCGCTCTCCGTCCCGGTCGCCGTGCCCGACCCCGCCCCCACCCACACCCCCGCCCGCGGCTTCGACGCCGTCGCCGAGGAGGTGCTCGGGGACGGGCCGGTCACCGAGACCGCGGAGGGCGCCGAGTTCCTCACCGGGCCGATGACGCGGATCAACGAGGCCGTGCGGGCCGGCCGTATCGAGGCGGCGGCGGAACTCGCCGACCGTACGGTCACCGAGGCGACCACCGTGCTCGGCCCCGGCCATGCCGAGGTGCTGCACCTGCGCGAACTGTCCGCCTACATCGCCTACTTGGGAGACGAGCCGGTCCGCGCCTTCCGGCTGTCCCTGGACCTCGCCCGGCTGCGCCGCCAGGCGCGGGACGTGGAGGCCGCCTACGGCAACGTGCAGAGCGCGGCGACGGCGTGGCGTGCGGTGCGTGACCCCGAGGAGGGCCTGCGGCTCGGCCGCGACCTGATCGAGCTGTGGACGGACCTCACCGCCGAGCCGGGCCCCGCGGCCGATGATCCGCGTCCGCTGGAGTCCGTCCGTGCCCGCATGGTCCGCCTCACCGACCGGGCCGCCCGCGCCGCACAGGCCTGACCGCCGACGCCGTACGACCCACCGCACGACCCGCCGCCGTACGACCGACCGCCGTACGAACGTCGTACGGCCAAGGCGGCGGCCCGGCTAGTGCACGCAGAACTCGTTGCCCTCCGGGTCGGCCATCACCACCCATGTGCCCGAGGGTTCCTTCATCTCGTTCAGCACCTGTGCGCCCAGCGCCTGAAGCCGTGTCACCTCGTCGGCGCGTCGGCCCTCGCCGGGGTGCAGGTCGAGGTGGAGCCGGTTCTTCACGGTCTTCGTCTCCGGTACGCGCTGGAACAGCAGTCGCCGCCCGAGCCCGGTGCCGGTCGCCGGGTCGTACGGGTCGTCGGGATGCCGTACGGCGATCAGGTCACGGAAGGCGGGGCGGCCGTGGTACTCGACCGTGGCCGCGGCGGGCAGTGCGCCGAGGGACAGCAGCCGTTCGATCAGGGCGCTGTTGTCCTCGGCCGTGTAGTGCAGGGCGGCGGCCCAGAAGTCGGCCTGGGTGTGCGGATCGCCCGCGTCGACGACGAGCTTCCAGTGCAGGGGGGCGGGCGTGGGTCCGGGTGGCTGGGTGGTCATGGTGACCACTTATAGCCGTGGCCTGCGCCGGACGCGCTGATTCCGCGGCACTGCTCACGCGCTGTCGGGCACCGCTGGTCACGTCCTCGCGGTCTCGGGGTCCGCCTCCGGTCCGGAGGGCACGTTCTCCGGCAGGTTCTCCGCGTTCCGTGCGGCCCTGATCGTGCCGGTGGTCGCGGTGGTCGCGGTGGTCGCGGTGGTGCCGGGGGCGCCGGTGGCGTCGGCGAGCGTGCGGGCGGTCCGGCGGGCGGATCGCAGCGCGTCGCCGGCGAGCAGCAGCAGCGCCAGCCAGACCAGCGCGAACCCGGCCCAGCGCTCGGGCGGCATGGCCTCGTGGAAGTAGAGGATGCCGAGCAGGAACTGAAAGACGGGCGCCAGGTACTGGAGCAGGCCCAGCGTGGACAGCGGTACGCGGATCGCCGCCGCGCCGAAGCAGACCAGCGGCAGTGCGGTGACGACTCCGGTGGAGGCGAGCAGGGCCGCGTGCCCGGAGCCGTCGTTCAGGAAGCTCGTCCTGCCGTGCGCGCCGAGCCACAGCAGATAGCCGAGCGCGGGCAGGAACTGGATCGCGGTCTCGGCAGCCAGCGACTCGACGCCGCCGAGGCCGACCTTCTTCTTGACCAGGCCGTAGGTGGCGAAGGAGAGGGCGAGGACGAGCGAGATCCAGGGGGGCCGGCCGTAGCCGACGGTCAGGACGATCACGGCGGCGAGGCCGGTCGCGACCGCCGCCCACTGCACGGGCCGCAGCCGCTCCTTCAGCAGCAGCACGCCCATCGCGATGGTCACCAGCGGGTTGATGAAGTACCCGAGGGAGGACTCGACGACATGGCCGGAGTTCACGGCCCAGATGTAGACGCCCCAGTTCACGGTGATGACGGAGGCGGCCACGGCGACCAGCGCGAGCCGGCGCGGCTGGCGCAACAGCTGTCCGGCCCAGGCCCAGCGCCGTACGAAGAGCAGGGCGAAGGCGACGACGACGAGGGACCACACCATGCGGTGGGCGAGGATCTCCAGCGCCCCGGCGGGCTTCAGCAGGGGCCAGAACAGCGGCACCAGGCCCCACATGCCGTACGCCGCGAAGCCGTTGAGCAGGCCTATTCGATGCTCACTCCTGGACGTCCCGGCCACGGCTCCTCCTTCTCGCTTACGCACGCGCTCGCTTACGCACGCGAGAACGAAGGTAGCGCCGAGCGCCCCCGCCTGTCATGTGTGTTCCGGCATACGGTCATGACAGGCGGGGGCGCCGGACGGATCGGCCGTCAGCTCTTGAGTGCGGCAGTGATCGCCTGCGCCAGCGGTGTGGTCGGGCGGCCGGTCAGCCGCGACAGGTCCCCGGACGGGACCACCAGCTCGCCCTTCTCGATCGAGGCGTCCACGCCGGCCAGGATCGCGGCCAGCGGCCCGGGCAGCCCGGCGCCGGCCAGGATGCCGCTGAAGGCCTCGACGGAGACCGGGGTGTAGGCGATCTCCTTGCCGGTCTGCCGGCTCAGCTCGGCCGCGTACTCGGCGAAGCCCCACGTCTCGTCGCCGCCCAGCTCGTACGTCTTGTTCTCGTGGCCCTCGCCGGTCAGCACCGCGACCGCGGCGGCGGCGTAGTCGGCGCGGGACGCCGAGGAGATCCGGCCGTCGCCGGCGGCCTGGACGACCGCGTGGTGCTCCAGCACGGGGGCCAGGTTCTCGGTGTAGTTCTCGTGGTACCAGCCGTTGCGCAGCAGGGTGTACGGCAGGCCGGAGGCGAGCAGGGCCTGCTCCGTCGCCCGGTGGTCGTCCGCGAGCGCGGCCGTGAGGCTGCCCGGCGCGCTGGTGTACGCGAGCAGCGCCACGCCGGCCGCCTTCGCGGCGTCGATGACGACCCGGTGCTGGCCGACCCGGCCCTTGTCGAACTCGTTGCCGGAGATCAGCAGGACCTTGTCACCGGCGGTGAACAGGCTGTCGAAGGTCTCGGGCGCGTTGTAGTCGGCGACGGCCAGCTTGACCCCGCGGGCCGCGAAGCCGGCGGCCCGCTGCTCGTCCCGCACGACAGCGGTGATCTGCTCCGCCGGAACCTTCTCCAGCAGCTGCTCCACTACGTGCCGGCCGAGGTGTCCGGTGGCTCCGGTGACGACGATGCTCATGGTTCAGAACTCCTTGTGGGTGCCGTATTGCCGTATTGCCGTATGGCACTCACCCTAGGAGTGGCACTAACCAAGCGAAAGTACCCACTTTGAAGTAAGGTACTGACATGGCAGTAAGCGAGAGGCAGGCCGCGGACGCCGAGTCGCTGTGCCCGTACCGGCTCGTCCTGGAGCACGTCACCAGCCGCTGGGGTGTCCTCGTCCTGGTCGGGCTGCTGGAGCGGCCGTACCGGTTCAGCGAGCTGCGCCGGGCGATCAACGTCGTCGGCGGGCGCGGCGTCAGCGAGAAGATGCTCACCCAGACCCTGCAGACCCTGGAGCGCGACGGCCTGGTCCACCGGGACGCCAAGCCGGTCATCCCGCCCCGCGTCGACTACTCGCTCACCCCCCTCGGCCGCGAGGCGGCGGAGCAGGTGCGCTCCCTGGCCCAGTGGACACACGACCGCATGGCCCAGGTGGAGCAGGCCCGCCACGCCTACGACGAGAACCGCCGGGCATACGACGAGGCCCGGGAGTCGCCGCAGCGGTCCCGGGCCTCGTAGCCGAGCGAAGAGAAGAGAAGCGAGCGGACTCAGCCGACGACCGTCCAGGTGTCCCCGCCGGCCAGCAGCGCGGCCAGGTCGCCCTTGCCCTTCTGCTCGATCGCGGTGTCCAGCTGCTCGGCCATGGCCGTGTCGTACACCGGCCGCTCGACGTTGCGGAAGACGCCGATCGGGGTGTGGTGCAGGGTGTCGGGGTCGGCGAGCCGGGAGAGCGCGAACGCGGTGGTCGGGGACGTGGCGTGCGCGTCGTGGACCAGGATGTCCGCCTCGTTCTCCGCGGTCACCGTGACCACCTCCAGATCACCGGTGGCCCGGTTGCGTACGACGCCCCGCGCACCGTCGGCCCCGAAGCGGATCGGCTGCCCGTGCTCCAGACGGATCAGCGTCTCCTCGGTCTGCTGCTTGTCCTTCAGGGCGTCGAAGGCGCCGTCGTTGAAGATGTTGCAGTTCTGATAGATCTCGATCAGGGCCGTGCCCGGGTGGTCGGCGGCCGCGCGCAGCACCTCCGTCAGATGCTTGCGGTCGGAGTCGATGGTGCGGGCCACGAAGGACGCCTCCGCGCCGATCGCCAGCGACACCGGGTTGAACGGCGCGTCCAGCGAGCCCATCGGCGTCGACTTGGTGATCTTGCCGAGTTCGGAGGTCGGCGAGTACTGGCCCTTGGTCAGGCCGTAGATCCGGTTGTTGAAGAGCAGGATCTTCAGGTTGACGTTGCGGCGCAGCGCGTGAATCAGATGGTTGCCGCCGATGGACAGCGCGTCGCCGTCACCGGTGACCACCCACACCGACAGATCGCGCCTGCTGGTGGCGAGGCCGGTGGCGATGGCGGGGGCGCGGCCGTGGATGGAGTGCATCCCGTAGGTGTTCATGTAGTACGGGAAGCGGGAGGAGCAGCCGATGCCGGAGACGAAGACGATGTTCTCCTTGGCCAGCCCCAGCTCCGGCATGAAGCCCTGGACGGCGGCGAGGATCGCGTAGTCACCGCAGCCGGGGCACCAGCGCACCTCCTGGTCCGACTTGAAGTCCTTCATCGACTGCTTGGCCTCGGCCTTGGGGACCAGCTGCAGCAGTCCGTTGCCGGTGTCAGTCATCGATGGCCTCCTTCAGAGCCTTGGCGAGCTGTTCCGCCTTGAACGGCATGCCGTTGACCTGGTTGTAGGAGTGGGCGTCGACCAGGTACTTCGCCCGGATCAGGGTGGCGAGCTGCCCGAGGTTCATCTCGGGGACGACCACCTTGTCGTAACTCCTCAGCACGCTTGCGAGATTGCGCGGGAAGGGGTTGAGGTGGCGCAGATGCGCCTGCGCGATCGACTCGCCGGCCGCGCGCAGCCGCCGTACCGCGGCCGTGATCGGTCCGTACGTCGAGCCCCAGCCCAGGACGAGGGTCCTCGCGCCGTGCGGGTCGTCGACCTCCAGGTCCGGGACCTCGATCCCGTCGACCTTGGCCTGGCGGGTGCGGACCATGAAGTCGTGGTTGGCCGGGTCGTAGGAGATGTTGCCCGTGCCGTCCTGCTTCTCGATGCCGCCGATGCGGTGCTCCAGACCCGGCGTGCCCGGAACCGCCCACGGCCGGGCCAGGGTCTGCGGGTCCCGCTTGTACGGCCAGAAGACCTCGGTGCCGTCCTCAAGGGTGTGGTTCGGACCGGAGGCGAACTGGACCCTGAGGTCCGGCAGCTCGTCCAGGTCCGGGATCCGCCACGGCTCGGAGCCGTTGGCCAGATAGCCGTCGGAGAGCAGCATCACCGGTGTGCGGTACGTCAGCGCGATCCGGGTCGCCTCCAGAGCGGCCTCGAAGCAGTCCGCGGGGGTCTTCGGCGCGACGATCGGCACCGGCGCCTCGCCGTTGCGCCCGAACATCGCCTGCAGCAGATCCGCCTGCTCGGTCTTGGTCGGCAGACCCGTGGACGGGCCGCCGCGCTGGATGTCGACGACGAGCAGTGGCAGCTCCAGGGAGACCGCGAGGCCGATCGTCTCGCTCTTGAGGGCGACACCGGGACCGGACGTCGTCGTCACCGCGAGCGAGCCGCCGAACGCCGCGCCCAGCGCCGCGCCGATGCCCGCGATCTCGTCCTCCGCCTGGAAGGTCCGCACGCCGAAGTTCTTGTGCTTGCTCAGCTCGTGCAGGATGTCCGAGGCCGGCGTGATCGGGTACGAGCCCAGGAACAGCGGCAGGTCCGCCTGCTGGGAGGCGGCGACCAGGCCGTAGGCCAGGGCGAGGTTGCCGGAGATGTTGCGGTAGGTGCCCACGGGGAAGGCCTTGGCGGCCGGGGCGACCTCGTAGGAGACCGCGAAGTCCTCCGTCGTCTCGCCGAAGTTCCACCCCGCGCGGAACGCGGCGATGTTCGCCGCCATGATCTCCGGCTTCTTCGCGAACTTCGACTTCAGGAACTTCTCGGTGCCCTCGGTCGGCCGGTGGTACATCCAGCTCAGCAGGCCCAGCGCGAACATGTTCTTGCTGCGCTCGGCCTCCTTGCGGGTCAGGTCGAACTCCTTCAGCGCCTCCACCGTGAGGGTGGTCAGGGGCACCGGGTGGAGGTTGTAGCCGTCCAGCGAGCCGTCCTCCAGCGGGGAGGCGCCGTAGCCGACCTTCTGCAGGGCACGCTTGGTGAACTCGTCCGTGTTGACGATGATCTCGGCGCCGCGCGGCAGATCGCCGATGTTCGCCTTCAGTGCGGCCGGGTTCATGGCCACGAGCACGTTCGGCGCGTCGCCCGGCGTGAGGATGTCGTGGTCGGCGAAGTGGAGCTGGAAGCTGGAGACGCCGGGCAGGGTGCCGGCGGGGGCACGGATCTCGGCGGGGAAGTTCGGCAGGGTGGAGAGGTCGTTGCCGAAGGAAGCGGTCTCCGAGGTGAACCGGTCACCGGTGAGCTGCATGCCGTCACCCGAGTCCCCCGCGAACCGGATGATCACCCGGTCCAGGCGCCGCACGTCCTTCGCGCCGCCCGGATTGCGCTGCTCTCCCACGACGGTACCGTCAGTCTGCTCCGCTGGGCTGCTGACCTGGCTGGTCACTGAACTGGACCTCCTTCGAGGCGGCTGTCCGGGCGTGGTCGTACCACGGACCATCCCAGGATCAACCCTACGTCGGTTAGGGTCGCCTTCCCGAGGCCATCCGAATGATGGACGGCTTTCTGAGACGGCCTTTCGTGTGTGCGAGGCGGTCTTGCGCGTGTCCGAATCGATCCTTCACGCTGACCGCGCTGACCGCTCGTGCCTTCGTGCCGGCTTCTAGTGCCTTTGCACCGGCTTTCCGCGCCTTCACGCCGGCTGCTCGTGCCGTCGCGTCGGCCCTTCACGCCTTCGCGCTGACTTCTCATGGTTCGCCGCCCCCCTGCGGCTGACGTCGAAGACTCCGCCGCGCGTCTCTGGGTCCCTCTGCGCCGTTCTCCCGCCTGGGTGTCCGGCCTCCACGGAAGCCGGACGGACTGACATCCTGCTGACTCAGTGTCAGTGCATCACGAGTTCAGGTAGGTCAGGACGGCCAGAACACGCCGGTGATCCCCGTCACTCGGGGTCAGGCCGAGCTTCAGGAAGATGTTGCTGACGTGCTTCTCCACGGCCCCGTCGCTGACCACCATCTGCCGGGCGATCGCCGAGTTCGTCCGCCCCTCGGCCATCAGCCCGAGCACCTCGCGTTCACGCGGGGTCAGCCCCGCCAGCACGTCCTGCTTGCGGCTGCGGCCGAGCAGCTGCGCGACCACCTCGGGGTCCAGCGCCGTACCGCCCCCGGCCACCCGCACCACCGCGTCCACGAACTCGCGCACCTCGGCGACCCGGTCCTTGAGCAGATAGCCCACGCCCCGGCTGGAACCGGCCAGCAGCTCGGTGGCGTAGCGCTCCTCCACGTACTGCGACAGCACCAGCACCCCGAGCCCCGGATGCGCCTTCCGCAGCCGTACGGCCGCTCGTACGCCCTCGTCGGTGTGTGTCGGCGGCATCCGTACGTCCGCCACCACCACGTCCGGCAGTGCGCCCTGCGCCTGCAGGTCGGCGACGGTCTTCACCAGCGCCTCCGCGTCCCCCACACCGGCCACGACATCGTGCCCACGGTCGGTCAGCAGCCGGGTCAGGCCCTCCCTGAGCAGCACTGAGTCCTCGGCGATGACCACCCGCACCCTGTCCTCCACGACCTTTGGCCCCCCAAGCCCGATTCCACTCTCCGGCGACCTTCGCCGCTACGGAGGTCCAGCATTCCAGCATTCGGTCCGCGCCGCCGCAGCACCAGCGCAATCCCCCCGCCGGGGGAGGGGGCCGAGGGACCCGGGGGGACAGGAGGGCCGGGGGACCGGGGGGAGGGGCGAGGAAGGGGCGGTGAGGGGTCCTCTCGGGGCCTTGGGTCCCTGTCCCCGAAGTCCTGGGGACAGGACAGGCCCCCCAGTTTCTGCAGGCCGGGGGGTCAGGCTCGCCAGGGCAGTTCGGCGATCACCCGGGTGGGGCCGCCCGCGGGGGAGTCCACCACGAGGACGCCGTCCACCGCGTCCAGGCGTCCGGCGAGGCCGGCCAGGCCCGAGCCGCGGGAGACGTCCGCGCCGCCCACACCGTCGTCGATCACCTGCAGCATCAGCCGGTCCTCGGCGCGCCACACGTCCACCGACGCGGACCGGGCCCGGCTGTGCTTGCTGATGTTCTGCAGCAGCTCGGAGACGGTGAAGTAGGCGATGCCCTCGATGGCCGGTGCCGGGCGGGCCGGCAGGTCGACCTCGACCCGGACCGGGACCGTGCAGCGTGAGGCGACCGAGGACAGGGCCGCGTCCAGACCGCGGTCGGTCAGCACGGCCGGATGGATGCCGCGGGCGAGGTCGCGCAGCTCCTGCAGCGCCGTCTTCACCTCGCCGTGCGCCTCCTCCACCATCCGCGCCGCCGCCCGCGGATCCTCCTGGAGCTTCTCCTTCGCCAGCCCCAGGTCCATGGCCAGGCTGACCAGCCGGGCCTGTGCCCCGTCGTGCAGGTCCCGCTCGATGCGCCGCAGGTCGGCGGCGGCCGTGTCGACCACGACCCCGCGGTCCGACTCCAGCTCCACCACCCGCGCCGACAGCGGCGACGGCCCCAGCAGCCCCCGTACCAGCAGCCCGTCCACCGTCGTCAGGGCCCGTACGATCCACGGCGTGGCCAGCGTGAACAGCAGTCCGACCAGCGCGGTCACGGTGATCTCGAACGGGTTGTCGAGATAGACGCTGTGGTGCTCGTCGCCGTACAGCTGCAGCCCGCCCTGGCCGGCGTAGGCCGGGAAGACCCAGAACCACAGCGGGTACGTCAGCAGCGTCCAGCCCGTGGTCCACAGGGTGACCGCCACCGTGAACGAGAACACCGCCCAGGGGAACTGCAGCAGCGCGTACAGCAGGTTCCGCCAGGAGGCGCCGCTCTTGAGCACCGCGCCGATCCAGGCCGGCGCGCCCGGCCCGCGCGTGCGCAGCGGCTCCGGCTCGGCCACGTCCAGCCGCAGCAGTGAGCGCGCCCGCGCCCGCTCCAGCGCGCCGAAGCCCCGGCAGCCGGCGAGCGCCGCCGCGAGCACCGGGACGCCGATGAAGGTCACCAGCAGGCCGGCACCGAGCGACACCATGGTCACCGCCCAGGTGAACAGCACGATGGAGAGCGGCAGGCTCAGCAGCACATAGCCGAACTCGCGCCAGCTGCGCGCCTCGAACGGCGCCCGCAGCGCGGCGGGCAGCCGATGGCTGGCTTCGGCGGGCCTGCCGTCCTCCTGCCCGTACCCGTACCCGTGTCCGTACTCCGTGGCCATCGATCTCGTCCCGTTCTTCTCGTTCGAGCGGCGGTTCAGCCGTGCTTCCAGATTCGTGCGCCGCGGGCTGCCGGGCCATGGAGTCCGTCGGCGTCTTGGAGCGGGGGTTTTCCCCACCCCTTGCCTCCGGCGGATCGGCCGCTGCCTCCGGCGGATCGGCCGCTGCCTCCGGCGGATCGGCCGCGTCGTCGTCCGGTGCGGTCGGCTCTTCGGCGCCGTCGGTAGCACCCCTGGGGAGTCGCAGTCGCCGCACCCGCCTGGGCGCCGCCCGCTACTCCGCCCGGTTCCGCCACGGCAGTTCGGCCGTGACCACTGTCGGGCCGCCGGTCGGTGAGTCGAGTACGAACAGGCCGTCCACCGCGCCGAGCCGGTCCGCCAGGCCCCGCATACCGGTGCCGGCGTCCAGCCGGGCGCCGCCCTGGCCGTCGTCCCGGACCTGGATGAGCAGCCGTTCCTCCGTGCGCCACACGTCCACCGACGCGGACCGGGCCCGGCTGTGCTTGCTGATGTTCTGCAGCAGTTCGGAGACGGTGAAGTAGGCGATGCCCTCGATGGCCGGTGCCGGGCGGTCCTGCAGGTCCACGGTGACCTTCACCGGGACCGTGCAGCGCGAGGCGACCGAGGACAGGGCCGCGTCCAGGCCCCGGTCCGTGAGCACTGCCGGATGGATGCCGCGGGCGAGGTCGCGCAGCTCCTGCAGGGCCAGTTTCACCTCGCCGTGCGCCTCCGCCACCATCGAGGCCGCCGAGTCCGGGTCCTCCAGCAGCTTCTCCTTGGCCAGACCGAGCCCCATGGCCAGGTTGACCAGCCGGGCCTGTGCCCCGTCGTGCAGGTCCCGCTCGATGCGCCGCAGGTCCGCGGCGGCCGTGTCGACCACGACCCCGCGGTCCGACTCCAGTTCGGCGATACGGCGTTCCAGCTCGTCCGAGGGCGACAGCAGCCCGCGCACCATGAAGCGGTCCACGTTGGCGAAGCCCCGGGCCAGGTAGGGCAGCACCGGCCACAGCACGAACAGCGAGGTCAGCACCGTGCAGAAGGTGAGGACGCCCCAGGGCAGCCGGATGGCGTCGTACAGCAGCGTCCGCCAGCCCACCGGGTCCTTCAGCGCCATCCACAACCGCTGCAGCAGCCCGCCGGTCTTCGCGAGGGGCAGCGGTGTCGGCTCCTCCACCCGCACCCCGAGCAGCCACCGGGCGCGGGCCCGCTCCAGCTTCCCCAGCTGCCGCGCGCCCAGCAGACTGACCGCGAGCAGCGGAAGACCGATGACCGTGAGCGTCAAGGACCCGCCGACGGACAGCACGGTGATCGCGTAGACGAAGCCGAACACCGCGACCGGCAGGTTCAGCAGGAGATAAAGGATCTCCTTCCACGTGTGCACGTCGTACGCCGGCCGGATCGGCGGCAGCCGGTCGGTACCGTCGGCCCGGTCCGGGGCGGAGCTGCTGGTAGCGGTCATACCGGTCAGCCTGCCGTGCCCGGCGCCCTCCGCGCCATGCGGTACGCCGCCCTCCGCCGACGGGGGAAAACCCCACCCCCGGGCTCATCACCTGTCTCACGCCGTGACGGGCTGCTTACCGGTTCTTTATCAGGGCCTAGACTCCCGTGCGTACAGATCGTCGAATCACGTTGCATCACGCCATTACGTTGCATCCCGAGGTTCACTGGGGTCACGAAGTCAGGGAGCGAGGTCGGACGGTGCGGGAGACGTTGGGGGACTCGACTGCCACCACGGCGCATGTCATCGCGGCCGGCTACTTCCGGTCGTACTCGGTGGTGGGCCTGCTCGCCCTCATCGGCGTGCTGTTCGTGGCGGTCGCCTTCGGAGCCGGCCGCCTGCTGCGCCCGATCGTGCCGACCCCCGAGAAACTGCTGACCTACGAGTGCGGTGTCGACCCCGTCGGCGAGGGCTGGGCGCACACCCAGGTCCGCTACTACGTCTACGCCTTCCTGTACGTGATCTTCGCGGTCGACTCGATCTTCCTGTTCCCCTGGGCGACGGTCTTCGCCGCCCCCGGCTACGGCGCGACGACCCTCGTGGAGATGTTCATCTTCCTGGGCTTCCTCGCCGTGGGCCTGCTGTACGCATACAAGAAGGGCGTCCTGACATGGACGTGACCCGCACTCCTGTGCCGCTCCCCGAGCCCGGGGGCACCCCCGCCGAAGGCAGCGGGAGGCTGGGCGCGCTCGCCCGCCTGGCCCCCGAGCCGATGAAGGTGGTCCTGAACTGGGGCCGCCGCTACTCGCTCTGGGTCTTCAACTTCGGCCTCGCCTGCTGCGCGATCGAGTTCATCGCCGCGTCGATGGCCCGCCACGACTTCATCCGCCTCGGCGTGATCCCGTTCGCGCCCGGGCCCCGCCAGGCCGACCTGATGGTGGTGTCGGGCACGGTCACCGACAAGATGGCCCCGGCCGTGAAGCGCCTGTACGAGCAGATGCCCGAGCCGAAGTACGTCATCTCCTTCGGCGCCTGCTCCAACTGCGGCGGCCCCTACTGGGACTCGTACTCCGTCACCAAGGGCGTCGACCAGATCATCCCGGTGGACGTGTACGTCCCCGGCTGCCCGCCGCGCCCCGAGGCGCTGCTCCAGGGCATTCTCAAGCTCCAGGAGAAGATCGCCCGAGAGTCGCTGGAGGAGCGGTACGGACATTCCCGGCCGTCCGTCGCCGCCCTGACCAGCGACCTGGTGAAGCCTCCGGCGCCCGCTGCCGAGGGGGACGCCCGATGAGCACGGTCGGCTGGCTCCCCGCCCCGGTCGAGGAGGTCTTCGGCGCGGACGCCACGGCCGAGGAGTCGTACGACCTCCTGACCGTGGACGTACCGCCGTCCGCCTGGCTCACCGCCCTGGAGACGGCCCGTACGACCCTGGGCTGCACCTATTTCGACTGGCTGAGCGCGGTCGACGAACCGGGCACGGGCTTCCGCGTCTCGGCCCACGTCGTCGCCCTGCACCCGGTCCGCCGTCTCCTCGTCCGTACGACCGTCCCGCACGAGGCGCCGGCGCTGCCCTCGGCCGTCGGCGTCTACGCGGGCGCCGCCTGGCACGAGCGCGAGACCCACGAGATGTTCGGCGTTCGCTTCGAGGGCCACCCGTCGCTGGAGCACCTCCTCCTCCCCGAGAACTTCGAGGGCCACCCCCTCCGCAAGGACTTCGTCCTCGCCGCCCGCGTCGCCAAGGCCTGGCCCGGCGCGAAGGAGCCAGGCGAATCCGAACACGGTGGCCCGAAGCGCCGCCAGATGCTGCCCCCGGGCGTCCCCGACCCCAACGAGTGGGGCCCTCTCAAGGGCCAGCTCCCGCCCGCCCCGGCCCGCCCGGCGCGCGGGGCGGCGCCCCGCGCGGGTGCGGCCGGGGAGCGTCCGGTACGACGCGCCCGCACGGCGGCGGAGGGCTCCGCGAGCCAGCCACCGCAGACCGAAGAGACCGCCGCGGTGGCTCCGCGCGCAGACGCTGCCACTGGTGCTGCTGCGGGTGCGGGTGCCGTTGCAGGTCCCGCCAGCGGCGCCCGTCCGCGCCGGATGAGGAGCGCGAGCCAGGGCTCGGCGAGCCAGACGGCGGCGGCAGGGCCTGCGGCCGACAACGAGGCCGACCGGACCGCGGACGGCACGGCCGCTGCCGAGGCCGCGCCGCCATCGCCGTCGGCCCCGACGCCTGCCCCGGAATCGGCCCACCCGCGCCGCTCGCGCAGCACCTCGGAGGGCTCGGCCTCGCAACGGCCCGAGGCCGAGGCCCAGCCGCCGACGCAGATGCCGGCGCAGGAGGAGGGGCAGGCGCCGACCGCACCGCAGGGCGCGGCCCGCCGGAGCACGCCCCCGCGCAGCTCGGACGCCCCATGGCACCACGCCCGCCCGGCCTTCGACGAGCCGAAGCCCGAGCCGAAGCCCGAGCCGACGCCGGCGCCAGAGCCGCAGCGCGAGCAGCCGGGGCCGGAGCCTGAGCCGCAGCTCGGGCAACCGGAGCCGGAGGCTGAGCCGCGGCGTGAGCAGCCGCAGCCGGAACCTCAGGGCGAGCAAGCCGAGCCACGGAGTGGACGAGCCGGACCGCCCAACCCCGAAACCCCCGACGACGACTCCACAGGAGGCCCGCAGTGAACGACGCGCTGGACGTCGCCCTGCGACTCCTCGTCGTGTTCGTCGTCTTCCTCACCTTCCCGCTGATCGTCGGGCAGACCGAGCACAAGGTGATGGCCCATATGCAGGGCCGCCTCGGTCCGATGTACGCGGGCGGCTTCCACGGCTGGGCCCAGCTCATCGCCGACGGTGTGAAGTTCGCGCAGAAGGAGGACGTGGTCCCGGCCGGTGCCGACCGCCGTGTCTTCCAGCTCGCGCCCGCCGTCGCCCTGCTGCCCTACCTCCTCGTCCTGCTCGCCGTCCCGATCGGCCCGAGCGAGGGTGCCGTCGGCCAGGTCCTCGACGCGGGCGTGTTCTTCGTGCTCGCGGTGATGGGCGTCGGCGTGCTCGGCTCGCTGATGGCCGGCTGGGCCAGCGCGAACAAGTTCTCCCTGCTGGGCGGCCTGCGCACGGCCGCCCAGCTGCTCGCCTACGAACTCCCGATGCTGCTCGCCGCGGCCTCGGTCGCCATGGCCGCGGGAACGGTCTCCCTGCCCGGCATCCTGCACGCCTTCCACTGGTGGTGGGTGCCCTGGCAGATCATCGGAGCGGTCGTCTTCTTCGTCGCCGGACTCGCCGAACTGCAGCGCCCGCCGTTCGACATGCCCGTCGCCGACTCGGAGATCATCTTCGGCGCGTACACCGAGTACACCGGTCTGCGTTTCGCACTCTTCCTCCTGGCTGAGTACGCCGGAATCGTCGTCCTGTGCGGTCTGACCACCGTCCTCTTCCTGGGCGGCTGGCACGGCCCCTGGGGCACCGACGGCCTGGGCTGGCTGTGGACCCTGCTGAAGGCCGCGATCCTCGCCTTCGTCGTCATCTGGCTCCGCGTCACCTACCCCCGCCTGCGCGAGGACCAGCTCCAGAAGCTCTCCTGGACCCTCCTCGTCCCCCTCTCCCTCGCCCAGATCGCCCTCACCGGCATCGTGAAGGTGGTGATCTCGTAGTGGCCCCCATCCCTGGCAGCGGCCTCGCCAAGGGCCTGGCTGTCACCCTGCGCACGATGACCAGGAAGTCGGTCACCGAGCAGTACCCGGAAGCCCAGCCCGAACTGCCGCCCCGCACCCGTGGTGTGATCGGCCTGTTCGAGGAGAACTGCACGGTCTGCATGCTCTGCGCCCGTGAGTGCCCGGACTGGTGCATCTACATCGACTCCCACAAGGAGACGGTCCCGCCGGCCGCCCCCGGCGGCCGCGAGCGCAGCCGCAACGTCCTCGACCGGTTCGCCATCGACTTCTCCCTGTGCATGTACTGCGGTATCTGCATCGAGGTCTGTCCTTTCGACGCGCTGTTCTGGTCCCCGGAGTTCGAGTACGCCGAGACCGACATCCGTGACCTCACCCACGAGCGGGACAAGCTCCGCGAGTGGATGTGGACCGTCCCGGCCCCGCCGGCCCTGGACCCCGCCGCGGAGGAGCCGAAGGAGATCGGCGCCGCCCGCAAGACCGCCGAGAAGCTGGCGGCCGCGCAGAACGAGCCGGGGGAGGCTGAGTCGTGACCCTCGCTCAAACGCCGCACGGCTTCCTGTCCCCGACCGGCGTCGAGATCGCCTTCCTCCTCGTCGGCCTGGTCACCTTCGGCGCCGCACTCGTCACCGTCACCACCCGCCAGCTGGTGCACGCCGCCCTGTGGCTGGTGGTCGCGCTCGGTGGTCTCGCCGTGGAGTACCTGCTGCTCACGGCCGAGTTCATCGCCTGGGTGCAGGTCCTGATCTACGTCGGTTCCGTCGTCGTCCTCCTCCTGTTCGGTCTCATGCTCACCAAGGCGCCCATCGGCCGCTCCCCGGACGCCGACTCCGGCAACCGCTGGGCCGCCCTGACCGTCGCCCTCGCCGCCGCCGTCGCTCTGGTGTGGGTGGTCGTCGACGCCTTCCGCACCACCTGGATCGACCTGAACGGCCCCGCTGCCGGCACCACTCGCGTCACCGGCGAGAGCCTGTTCCGCAGCTGGGTGCTGCCCTTCGAGGCGCTCTCCGTCCTTCTCCTCGCGGCCCTGGTCGGCGCGATCGTCCTGTCCCGCAAGGCGAAGGCGGAGTCGAGTCCTCCCCCTGTGAACTCCCAAGCCATCACCGAGAGTTCCCCTTCCATCACGGATTCCGGAATTCACCCGGCCGAGCAGGAAGGCGCCCGCTGATGCACCTCGCCTATCCGGCCGTACTCTCCGCCCTCCTCTTCTGCACCGGCCTGTACGGCGTCCTCGCCCGCCGCAATGCGATCCTGGTCCTGATGTCGGTCGAGCTGATGCTCAACGCCGTCAACCTCAACCTGGTCGCCTTCGACGTCTGGCTCAGCCGGGCCGCGAAGGAGACCCTGCACTCCGGCCAGGCGCTGACCCTGTTCACCATCGCCATCGCCGCCGCCGAGATCGGCATCGGCCTGGCGATCGTGCTCGCCGTCTACCGCAACCGCGGCACCTCCGACATCGACAAGCTCCGCGACACCGCCGAGGGCCCCGGCACCGGTGGCCCCGACTCCTCCGCGGCCGAGAAGGCTGAGGCCACCGCGTGACCACGACCCACCTCGCCGTCCTCGTCCCCCTTCTGCCGTTCCTGGGCGCCGCGGCCGGACTGCTGCTCGGCCGCACCGCGCCCGGGTTCGTCCGCCCGCTCGCCGTGCTGCCGCCGCTGGCCTCGCTCGTCCTGGCCGCGCTGGTCGCCGTACGCCAGGGCGGCGACCAGGCCGTCGACGCCCACACCGAGCTGACGCCCACCGGGTCGGTCCCGATCGAGCTGGCGCTGCACATCGACGGCTTCGCCGCGCTCGTCGCGATCCTGGTCGCGTTCGTCGCGGCCTGCGTGCAGATCTACTCGACGGGCTATCTGCGTGACGACCCGCGCTACCCCTCGTACGCCGCCCTCGTCTCGCTGTTCACCTCCGCGATGCTCCTGGTCGTCTACTCCGGCGACCTGATCGTGCTGCTGGTCGGCTGGGAGGTCATGGGTATCTGCTCCTACTTCCTGGTCGGCCACTACTGGGAGACCCCGGAGGCCCGCGCCGCCTCCCTGAAGGCCTTCCTGGTCACCAAGCTCGGCGACGTGCCGTTCCTCATCGGCCTCTTCGCGCTGGCCACCGACGCCGGGTCCTTCCGCATCACCCGCGTCCTCGGCGCCGTCGCGAGCGGCGGCCTGCACCACCCGACGCTGGTCGCCCTGCTGCTCCTCGCGGGCGTCGCGGGCAAGTCGGCGCAGTTCCCGCTGCACACCTGGCTCCCGGACGCGATGGCGGGCCCGACCCCGGTCTCGGCGCTGATCCACGCCGCGACGATGGTCGCCGCCGGTGTCTACTTCATCGCCCGTCTCCTCCCGGTGTTCGAGGCCTCCAAGGCCGCGATGATCGTCCTCGCCGTCATGGCCGCCGTCACGATGGCCGGCTCGGCGCTCGCCGCGCTCGCCCAGGACGACATCAAGCGCGTCCTCGCCTACTCGACGATCGGCCAGCTCGGCTACATGACCGGCGCCCTCGCCGTCGGCGACCGCGGCGCCGCCGTCTTCCACCTCCTGTCGCACGGCGCCTTCAAGGCGCTGCTGTTCCTCGCGGCCGGCGTGATCATCCACGCCGCCGGCACCAACTCACTGGCCGCCATGTCCCGCATGCACGGCCTGCGCGACCGCGTCCCGGACGCCTACTGGACGATGACCGTGGCGCTCCTCGCGCTCGCCGCGATCCCGCCGTTCAGCGGCTTCTTCTCCAAGGAGTCCGTCCTCGGCGCCGCCGAGCACGTCGCCACCGGGAGCACCGGCCACGCGCCCGGCGCCGCCGGCTGGATCGTCCTCGTGGCCGGCCTGCTCACCGCACTGCTCACCGCCGCCTACGCGGCCCGGCTGTGGCTGCTGGCCTTCCGCGGCCGGGGCGCCGAGGCCCCCGACCACGGCCGCCAGCCGCTGACGATGACCGTGGTGCTCTGGGTCCTCGCCGTGCCGTCCCTGGCCTTCGGCGGGCTCGCCTACCGCTCGCTGCCCGGCTGGTTCGACGGCCGCGACCTGACCCCGACCCTGCTCACCTCCATCCTGAGCACCGGCCTCGCCGTGGTCGGCGGACTGGTCACCTTTGGCGCCTGGCAGCGCACCAGCGCGCTCGCCGCCCGCGTCCCGGCGGCGCCCGCGCCCTCCTTCGAGTGGGAGCACCTCCAGGGCGAGGCCGCCGCGCACCCGGAGGGCGACGCGAGCCTGGTCGAGGCCCATGCCCTCGCCGACCACGGGCCGGCCGACCTCGCCCACGCGCCCGACCCCGGCCGGCTGCTCCTCGGCCCGCTCCATCGGCATGCGGCCGCAGGCTTCCACCTGGACGCCGTGTACACGGCGCTGTTCGTCCGCCCGGTCCAGGCCGGAGCGAGCCTCGTCCGCTTCCTCGACCGCGAGGTCGTCGACACCTACGTACGCGGCGCGGCCGCCCTGCCCCGGTTGCTCGGGGCCGCCGTACGGCGGGCGCAGACCGGCAATGTGCAGACCTATGTGAGCGCGCTGCTCGCCGGCACCGTCGTCCTGGCGGTCGCCGTCGTCCTTGTCGCCGCGGGAGCGTGAGCAGGCGTGATCGATATCAACGAGTCCGTGATGCAGTTCCTTCTGGCATTCGTCGTCGTCGGCCCGCTCCTCGGCGCCGTCGCCGCTCTGCTGCCCGCCCCGCCGGGGCTGAAGGGGAAGTCGCCCGAGCACGCCGTGCTGCGGCACGGCGTCACCGTCACCGGTGCCATCCTCATCGCCGCGCTCGCCCTCGCGCTGGGCTTCGACCACGACCATCCGTCGAAGATGCAGGCCACGACCGACATCAGCTGGATCCCCGCACTCGACGTGCGGATCCACCTCGGCATCGACGGCATCTCCCTCCCCCTTCTGGTCCTGACCGCGCTGCTGACCTTCCTCTGCGCGCTGTACTCCTACTTCAAGCCGCCCGCGGGCGGCTCCCCGAAGGGGTTCGTCGCGCTGCTGCTCCTGCTCGAGTCCGGCACCCTCGCGACCTTCGCCGTCCTCGACCTGCTGCTGTTCTTCCTCGCGTTCGAGATGGTGCTCATCCCGATGTACTTCCTCATCGCCCGCTGGGGCGGTGCGGGCCGGACCCGGGCCGCGTGGAAGTTCATCCTGTTCACGCTGCTCGGCTCCGTCGTCATGCTGCTCGGCCTGCTCCTGATCGGAATCAAGGCGGGCACGTTCGACATGGTGGCACTCGCCACTGACAACGGCCGGTCGCTGACCGCGTCCGTGCAGGTCATCGCCGTTCTGGCGATCGGGATCGGGCTCGCGGTGAAGACGCCCATGTGGCCGCTGCACAGCTGGCTGCCGGACGCCCACACCGCCGCCCCGACGGTCGGCTCGGTCCTGCTGGCCGGTGTCCTGCTCAAGATGGGTACGTACGGGTTCGTTCGGATCCTGCTGCCGATCGCGCCGCACGGCTTCCACACCTTCGCGCCGTACCTCGCCGCGTTCGCCGTGGTGGGGATCATCTACGGATCCCTGGCCTGCCTGGCCCTGGCCAAGCGGGGCGCGAAGGGCGACCTCAAGCGGCTGATCGCCTACTCCTCCGTCGGTCACATGGGCTTCGTCCTGCTGGGCATCGCCACCATGACCCCGACCGGCGTCAACGGCGCCCTGTTCGCCAACATCGCCCACGGCCTCATCACCGGCCTCCTCTTCTTCCTGGTCGGCGCGCTGAAGGACCGTACGGGCACGACCGACCTCGACACCCTCGCCGAAGAGACCGGCGCCGCGCTGTACGGCAGGGCCCCGCGGCTCGGCGGGCTGCTCGCCTTCGGAGCCGTCGCCTCGCTCGGACTGCCGGGCCTCGCCGGGTTCTGGGGGGAGATGCTGGCCCTGTTCGGCGCGTTCAAGCCCGCCGCCGACCTCAGCCGGCCCGCGTTCCTGACCTTCATGGCGATCGGCGCGTTCGGCACCCTGCTGACAGCCGCGTACATGCTGATCGTGGTCCGCCGCGTCTGCATGGGGGGCGTGGAGCGGGAGGTCCCGACGCTCGCCGACGTCCACGGCTACGAGTTCGCCGCCTGGACCCCGCTCGTCGCCCTCACCGTCGTCGCCGGACTGTGGCCGAGGGCGCTGCTCGGCCTGACCGACCCGGCCGTGCACCAGCTCCTCGCAGGAGGCACCCGATGAGCGCCCAGCCCCTTGCCGAGTCGCTGGTCCAGTCCGTCGACTGGCTCGCCGTCGCCCCGCCGACCATCGCCGCCGCGGTGGGCCTCGCCGTCCTGGTCGCCGACCTGTTCCTGCCCGAGGCCCGCAAGGCCGTCCTGGGCTGGATCTCGGTCGCCGGACTGGCCGTGGCCGCGCTGATGCTCCTGCCCCTCCTGGACGGCGACCGCAGCACCTTCTGCGTACGCGGCGCCACGCGCGCGTGCAGCTACACCGCCGACCACTTCACGCTCGTCATCCAGTTCCTGGTCCTCGGCGGGGCGCTGCTCGCCGCCCTGCTGTCCGTCACGAACCTCAAGGACGACGAGCGGCGCGTCCCGCCGGGCGAGTTCTGGTTCCTGCTGCTGTCCTCCGCCGCCGGCGCCGCCCTGCTGCCCGCCTCCCGCGACCTGGCCACCCTGATCGTCGCCCTGGAGGTCGCCTCGCTGCCTGCCTTCGCTCTTGTCGGCATCCGGCACGGCGACAAGCGGTCCTCCGAGGCCGCCCTGAAGTTCTTCCTGTCCTCGGTGACCGCCACCGCGGTCAGCCTGATGGGCATCAGCTTCGTCTACGCCTCCACCGGCACCCTCTACCTCACCCAGGTCGCCCAGCGCCTGGCGCACGTCGAAGGCCAGCTGCACACGCTCGCCCAGACGGGCGTCGTCCTCACCCTGATCGGCTTCGCCTTCAAGACGGCCGCGGTTCCCTTCCACTTCTGGGTGCCCGACACCTACGTGGGCGCGCCGCTGCCCGTCGCCGCCTACTTGTCGGTCGTCGGCAAGGCCGTCGGCTTCTCCGGGTTGATCCTCGTCACCGTCGTGGCGTTCCCGTCGTACGCCGACGTCTGGGGGCCCGCGCTCGCCGCGCTGGCCGCGCTCACCATGACCGTCGGCAACGTCGGCGCCCTGCGTCAGCAGGCCACGCGCGCGTACAGCGCCGTACAGCTGCTTGCCTGGTCCTCCGTCGGGCAGGCCGGCTATCTGCTGGTGCCGATCGCCGCCGCCGGCTACGCCAGGGACCCGCAGAAGGCGATCGGCTCCACGGTGGCCTACGCGCTGATGTACGCCGCGGTGAACCTCGGCGCGTTCGCGGTGGCCGCCCTGGTGGGCCGCAGCCGGGCCCTGAACCGGATCAGCGACTACCGGGGCCTGTACGCCGCCAACCCGCTCACCGCGCTCCTGCTGGCGTTCTTCCTGCTGTGCCTGGCCGGGCTGCCGCCGGGTGTCATCGGACTGTTCGCCAAGGTCACCGTGTTCTCGGCGGCGGTCGACGCGGGCCTCGGCTGGCTTGCCGTCGTCATGGCCGTCAACGTGGTGATCGCCCTCTTCTACTACCTGCAGTGGACGGCCCTGCTGTTCCGCGCCCCCGAGGGCGAAGCCGCCCGGCACCACGTCCCGGCCCCTCTCACGGCCGCGCTCGCCCTCACCGGTGTACTCGGCGTGGCCCTGTCCGGAGCACCCCAGCTGGTCCTCCGTTTCGCGGCCACCGGACTGTTCTGAGCCTGCTCCGAGAAGGCCACCGGACCGCCGCGAGAAGCCGCCTCGCGCGCGTGGCGCATCCGCGCCACCACGCGCGCGTGAGCGCGAACGCGCACGTCACCCGTACGGCCGACCGGCGTCCGCGCCGCTGACAGGGAACTCGTGGCCGTCGCCTGGCGTTGTCACAAGCGGGAGGGTCCACTGGACCAAAGTGTTCCCCAGCTGCACGATTTGGAGGGCGCACAGTGCACCGCCGGCACAACGGGCTCAGGACCGCGGTACTCCTCGGGGGCCTGTCCGCACTCATCATCGTCATCGGCAGCTTCTTCGGCCGTATGGGACTGATCGTCGCGGTCCTGGTGGCCCTCGGTACGAACGCGTACGCGTACTGGAACAGCGACAAGCTGGCGCTTCGCGCGATGCGCGCCCGCCCGGTCAGCGAATTCGAGGCCCCGGCGCTGTACCGCATGGTCCGTGAGCTGTCCACGCAGGCCCGCCAGCCCATGCCCCGGCTGTACATCTCGCCCACGGAGGCCCCCAACGCCTTCGCCACGGGCCGTAACCCGCGCAACGCCGCAGTGTGTTGCACGGAAGGCATCCTGCGCCTGCTGGACGAGCGTGAGCTGCGCGGCGTCATCGGCCATGAGCTGAGCCACGTCTACAACCGGGACATCCTGATCTCCTCGGTCGCCGGCGCGCTCGCCTCGGTGATCATGTTCCTGGTGAACTTCGCCTGGCTGATCCCGATCGGCCGCTCGGACGACGACGACGGCCCCGGCCTGCTCGGCATGCTCCTGATCATGATCCTCGGCCCGCTCGCCGCCACCCTCATCCAGCTGGCCGTCAGTCGCTCCCGGGAGTACGAGGCGGACGCCTCCGGGGCCCAGCTCACCGGCGATCCGCTGGCTCTCGCCGGCGCCCTGCGCAAGCTGGAGGCCGGCACCCAGCAGCTCCCGCTGCCGCCCGAGCCCCGGATCGAGACCGCCAGCCACATGATGATCGCGAACCCCTTCCGCGCCGGCCAGGGACTGACCAAGATGTTTTCCACGCACCCGCCTATGGCGGACCGCATCGCCCGGCTCGAGAAAATGGCAGGTCGCAACCAGTGAAGACGATCCTGAACGTCATCTGGCTCATCCTGAGCGGCTTCTGGCTGTTCCTGGGCTATCTGTTCGCCGGCGTCCTGCTGTGCATCACGGTCATCGGCATCCCCTTCGGAATCGCCGCCTTCCGTATCGGCGTCTACGCCCTGTGGCCCTTCGGGTACACGACGGTCGAACGCCGGGACGCGGGCGCGCCCTCCTGCATCGGCAACGTGCTGTGGCTGATCCTGGCCGGCTGGTGGCTGGCGATCGCGCACATCGTCACCGGTATCGCCCTGTGCCTCACGATCATCGGCATCCCGTTCGGCATCGCCAACTTCAAGCTGCTCCCGGTCTCCCTGCTGCCCCTGGGCCGCGAAATCGTCCGCACGGACCAGCCGTTCGCATCCCGCTGAGCGAGCCCGCGGACAGCAGTCACCACGCGCGCGTGCGGTCCCGAGTGTGCTGACGGCGCGTCACTCGCTCCGTCGCCGCACCCATCGCCGTACGGCGTAGGCCCCCGCACCCACCGCCAGCACGCCCGCGCCCGCGACCACCGACACGGCGGGCAGCGCGAACGCCAGCACGGCGCAGCCGAGCAGGCCCACCACGGGCACCACCCGAGCCGCCGGGGCCGGGTCCAGGGTCCACGCGGAAACGTTCGCGACGGCGTAGTAGGCGAGCACCCCGAAGGATGAGAAGCCGATCGCGCCGCGCACGTCCACCGTCGCGGCCATGACGGCGACCACCACGCCCACGGCCAGCTCTGCCCGGTTCGGCACCCGGAAGCGGGGGTGCACGGCCGCCAGCGCCCCCGGCAGATGCCCGTCCCGGGCCATGGCGAGCGTCGTACGGGACACTCCGAGGATCAGCGCGAGCAACGAGCCGGCGGCCGCCACCGCCGCCCCGGCCCGCACCACGGGCACGAGCCCCGGCACACCGGCCGCCCGTACCGCGTCGGCCAGCGGCGCCGCCGTGTGCCCGAGCCGGTCCGCGCCGAGGACACCGAGCACCGCGACGGCCACGCACGCGTACACCGCGAGTGCGATCCCCAGGGCCAGCGGGATCGCGCGCGGAATCGTGCGCGCCGGATCCCGCACTTCCTCGCCGAGGGTCGCGATCCGCGCGTACCCGGCGAACGCGAAGAACAGCAGACCCGCCGCCTGGAGCACCCCGCCCGTCCCTGACGACAGCCCCACGTCCAGCCGTCCGGCGGCGGCCCGCCCGGAGGCCAGGCACACGACCACGACAGCCGCGAGAACGGCCAGCACCACCGCCACGATCACCCGCGTCAGCCACGCGGACTTCTGGATACCGCCGTAGTTCACGGCCGTCAGCGCCACCACGGCCGCGACCGCCACCGCGTGCGCCTGCCCCGGCCAGACGTACGCCCCCACGGTGAGCGCCATGGCCGCACAGGACGCCGTCTTGCCGACCACGAACGCCCAGCCCGCGAGATACCCCCAGAAGGGGCCCAGCCGCTCCCGCCCGTACACGTACGTCCCCCCGGAGGCCGGGTAGCGGGCCGCGAGACGGGCCGATGACATCGCGTTGCAGTAGGCCACCACGGCCGCGAGCGCCAGCCCGGGCAGCAGGCCTGTTCCGGCCGCGCGCGCGGCGGGTCCCGGGGCCGAGAAGACGCCGGCCCCGACCATCGATCCGAGACCGACGACCACGGCGTCCCGCACGCCCAGGGTGCGGCGCAGTCCGGTACCGGAAGGTGTCATGCGCCGCACCCTACTGAGCGCCGCAACCGTGTGGTGGACCCGTGGCGTCCTCTTCATCGACACGGCACGAACACGCGCGCGTGGACAGCGATTCCTCACCGGATTCTCAGCAGCGGGACAGTGCGGACACAGCGCGGAAGGGCAGGTTCACGGCATGAGCATCATCGCTTGGATCATCCTGGGACTGCTGGCCGGAGCCATCGCCAAGCTCCTCCTGCCGGGCCGCGACCCCGGCGGCTTCATCGGTACGACCCTGATCGGCATCGCGGGCGCGTTCATCGGCGGCTGGATCTCGGCGCGTTGGCTGCACCACCCGGTCACCAAGAACTTCTACGACGGCACCACTTGGGCCGCGGCCATTGGCGGCTCCCTGGTGCTGCTGATCGTCTACCGCATCCTGTTCGGCAACTCACGGGACTGAGTGCGGCGTCGACAGCACGGAAGGGTGGGCACCGCTCGGGGGCGCCCACCCTTCCTGCCTCTTGCCGAAGTACTGCCGGTCTCTTACCGGTAGTTCACGAACTGCAGCGCGAAGTCGAAGTCCTTGCCCTTCAGCAGTGCGATCACGGCCTGCAGATCGTCACGGCTCTTGGAGGAGACCCGCAGCTCGTCACCCTGGACCTGGGCCTTCACACCCTTCGGGCCCTCGTCGCGGATGATCTTCGCCACCTTCTTCGCGTTCTCCTGGGAGATGCCCTCCTCGATCGACGCGAAGATCTTGTACTCCTTGCCGGACAGCTGCGGCTCGCCCGCGTCCAGCGCCTTCAGCGAGATACCGCGCTTGATCAGCTTGGACTGGAAGACGTCGAGGACAGCCTTCACCCGGTCCTCGGAGTTCGCCTCCATGAGGATCTTCTCACCGGACCACGAGATCGAGGCACCCACGCCCTTGAAGTCGTAGCGCTGCGAGATCTCCTTGGCGGCCTGGTTGAGGGCGTTGTCGACCTCCTGCCGCTCGACCTTCGAGACGATGTCGAAACTGGAGTCGGCCATGTCCTTTGGCTCCTTGTATCGGGGTGAATCGGGTGCGTGCCGGCGTGCGTGGCGGCGGCCGCCGGGCCCGGCATGACACCGGACCGCATCCGCACCAGCCTAGCCACCCCGCGAGCCAAGGGGTGGAGATCAACCGGGTGGCGAAGCACCCCCGTGTATCGGGTATTGTTTACGACGTCGCCAGGGACTGCCGCCGAAAAGCGGGGTCGAGCTGGTGGCCAACCCGGCGGTGTGCCCGAGCGGCCAAAGGGAGCAGACTGTAAATCTGCCGGCTCAGCCTTCCCAGGTTCGAATCCTGGCGCCGCCACACGGGAAACGAGAGCCCCGTGATCTGCGAAAGCAGGTCGCGGGGCTCTCGTCGTTGCGTGGCCGCCCCCGTACGGCCGGCCGAGCGTACCGGCCGTACGGGGCGGACCATCAGTGGAACTTGGCGACCATGCCGGCCTCGTAGTCTCCGGCGGGCTGCTGGGTGATGACGTTTCCGCGGTTGAAGGCGTTGATGACGGCGATCTGGGTCACCAGGTCGGCGAGCTGTTCCTCGTCGTAGTACTTGGCGGCGTTGGCCCAGACCTCGTCCGGGACGCCGCCGGCCGCGTCCGCGATCCGGGTGCCCTGCTCCGTCAGTTCCAACGCGGCGCGCTCGGCGTCGGTGAAGACCTTGGCCTCCCTCCAGGCGGCGACCAGGTGGAGCCGCACCGCGCTCTCCCCGGCCGCGGTGGCTTCCTTGGTGTGCATGTCGATGCATCCGGCACAGCCGTTGATCTGGCTGGCGCGGAGCATCATCAGCTCGCGCGTCGAGGCCGGAACGGTGGATTCCGAGAGGGCCTTGCCCGCCGCGATGATGTGCTTGAAGGCCTTGGCGGCGACCGGGCTGGCCATGACGTTCAGACGAGCTTCCACGGTGTGCTCCTGCGTCGTTGTTCGATGGCTACGCCTCTTAGACCGAACAGCCCCGCACTTTGTGACAGCGGTGAATGTGAGCCGCGTCTCAAGGAAGGACGGCAGGGTCAGATTCGAGCACTAGAATCGAATGCATGAACGATTATCGCCCGCTGGCGCGTCTCGACACCGCACTGGGGATTCTGGAATGACCGGTCCGGGTGCGGGCCCGGGGGGTCCGGACGATGCTGGAGCCATGGCCGGGAAGCGACCCATCATCGTGCACCTGCCGTCCCCGACGGGCGGCCGCCGGGTCCGGGTGGACGGGGAGATCCTCGGTCTGGCGCACAGTGTGCGGGACCTGGTGGAGTTCCTGCGGCGCGCGGGGCTGGAGATCGAACCCGAGCAGGTGGCCGACTCGCCGCTGATCGACTGGCGCGGGGTGGGCCCCGACCGCTGGGAAGCGGAGACCCGCACCTGACGACGGTGTCGCCGCCGCCTCGAATGCGGGCACACTGGCGGCATGTCCTCCCGCCGCAGAACCTGCCCCGTGTGCCGCCGTGACATCGCCGTCGTCGCGGGCCGCTTCGCGCGACACGACCCGCCCGGGGCGCGGGAGATCGGCGAACTGGTCTCCTGTGCCGGGTCACGGCAACAGGCGCAACTCGGCGCTGTCCAGCCGGCGTTGGACGGATACGCCGTACCGGAGTTTCCCGGGCAGCTGCCCCTGTTCTGAGGCGCGGATGAGGTGCGGAGGTGCGGGAATCGGAACTACGGGATCTGATGGGATGTCAACGGGCGGTGCTGGAAGCCTAGGTGGCGGGCCTGACCGTTCAACGGCCGATGGTCCTCCTCAGTTCCCGGCCACCGACTTCACCGCGACCGACACCGGAGTCGATCCGCTGATCAGCTCCAGCGTCAGGCCGGTCGTGGCCGGAGTGTCCACCAACTCCGCCAGGACGGCCGCAACATCGTCGCGCGGGACCCCGCCGCGCCCCGTGTGCGCCTCCAGCCGGACCAGACCGGTGCCCGCGTCGTCCATGAGCGTGCCGGGGCGCAGGATCGTCCAGTCCAGGGCCTCCTGGCGGGTGATGTGCGCGTCCGCCTCCCCCTTGGCGCGCAGATAGGCGTCGAAGACCCCGTCGCCCTGGTGCGCGGGGTCGGCGCCCATCGAGGACACGACGACGAAACGGCGTACCTTCGCGCGGACGGCCGCGTCCGCGAACAGCACCGCCGCGCCCCTGTCCACCGTCGCCTTGCGGTCCGCGCCGCTGCCCGGGCCCGCACCGGCCGCGAAGACCGCCGCGTCGGCGCCCTGAAGGTGCGCCGCGACCTCCTCCACCGAGGCGGACTCCAGGTCGAGCAGGACCGGTTCGGCACCGGCCGCCCGTAGATCGTCGCCCTGCTCGGGCTTGCGGATGATCCCCGCGACCTCTTCCCCGCGCGCGGAGAGCAGGCGCTCGAGCCGCAGCGCGATCTGACCATGACCACCAGCGATGACAATGCGCATGAAACCGACCGTACGCCGGAAGGGGCACATCCGCCGCACGAGTTAACCGGCATGGCCGGAGCGCGCCGGGCTCGCCCGGACCGACACGCGCCCGGCGTGCACAGGCACACGCGGGGCGCGTGCTCAGGGGTACGCGCTCGGTGTGCTCCGGTGAGCATGCGCCGCGCGTGCACCGCCAGTCACCGGCCCCGCGTGCACCGCCAGTCACCCGCCCGGCGTGCATCGACCGATCGAGCGCTCGGCGTGTTGCGACCGCTTCTGCGCCCGGCGCGCACGCCGAATCACGCCCCCGCGCCCACCCACCCAGCTCCACCACCCAGCTCCACCACCCAGCTCCACCGGCGCGTCCCCCGACGCACACGCCCCGCCGACCGCCGCCCCGCCTTGCCCCACCCCCAAGCCTCCCCATGACATCCCGAGCCCGAGCCGCGTCGTGACCGCCCTGGGCCGCGCCACGACAGCCCAGCCGTCACGTCAACTCGCCGCGCTCCACGACAGCCCGGCCCCTCACGACAACTCGCCCCGCCCCTGCCGGGGCAACCCGAGTTCCACCGCCACAGCCGAGTTGCAGTACTCCCGCACCGCGCTCGTACGCGCCACCACCCGGCCCCGGTGGACCACGATCCGGCTGTAGGCCAAGGACAGTGCGCCGGCCAGGCGGTCGCCGCGCACGGCGAGGAGTTCGGCGGGGAAGCCCGCCTCCACGCGGACCTCCGGCAGGCCCAGCACCGCGCGGGCCGAGGTGCTCACGGCCTCGTAGGCGTCCTCCGGGCGCAGGGCGTGGGCGGAGGCGAGAAGGTAGGCCGCCTCCAGGGGGTCACCGCGTCCGACGGGGTTGGAGGCGGCGTCGCGCAGGGCGCCGCTGCCGGCCGCCACGCGCACCCCTGCCGTGCGCAGCAGCCGTACCGGAGCGGCGCCCCGGCGGTCGGCGCCGCAGCAGCCGCCCTGGGGCAGGCACACGACCGTCACACCGGCCGCCGCGAGCTGGTCCGCGGCGCGTGACGCGGCCTCGGCGGGCAGGCGCGCGAGACCGGCGCACGGCCCGATCGTCACGCCGGGGCGCAAGCCGCCCGCCATGGCCGCGAGCCGGGACAACCGGGCCGGGTCCGAGGCGTCCGTGTGCAGGTCCACCGGGCAACCGTGTTCGGAGGCCACTTCCAGGACGGCCTCGACATAGCCCGCGGGATCGGGGTCCAGGTCGGGGCAGCCGCCCACCACGGAGGCGCCCATCTTGATCGCGTCGCGCAGCATCGCCAGCCCGTCGGCCCCTGCCGCGCCGGTCAGCAGCCGTGGCATCGCCACCGCCGTCAGCTCCGCGAGCCCCCGCAGCGAGCGCCGGGCGTGCAGGACGGCGCCCAGCGCGCCGAGCCCCTGGACGTCGCCCACGCGCACGTGCGCGCGTACCGCCGTCGCCCCGTGCCCGAGCTGCAGCAGAGCGGCCTCCGTGACCCGGCGCTGGACGTCGTCCGGGGCGTACGACACCGGGCCGGGGCGCTCGGCGGACAACGCGGTGTCACCGTGGGCGTGCGGTTCGGCGGGGGCCGGCAGGAGCAGGTAGCCGTTCAGGTCCACGCGGGTGGCGCCCGTGCGGGCGGGGCCCGGAGCCAGACTGCCGGCCGTGCCCACCGCCTCGATGCGTCCGCCTCCCAGCCGTACGTCCACGGTCCGGCCGTCGGTGAGTCGCGCTCCGCACAGCAGCAGGGCGGCCGGGTCGGACTGTCCCGAGGATCCCGAGGAGTTCGACGAGTTCGACGGTGGGTGGGGCTGCGGCTGGCTGTCGGGCATCGCGCTCCAGGGTCGGTGCCGGGGCTCGGGCGGGCCCGCGTGAGGAACCGGGCTGCGAAAGCCCCAAGATCACGCAGAGTGAGTCGAGCCTAGGCCGGTGAGCCGCGCCGGGCGCGCAGGAGCGCAATAGTCGTACCGGTGTGGTCCGCCCTTGGCGGTACCTGTGTCGCCCACCCGCGTGGCGGCCTGCCCTCTCGGCGACGTCCACCCGCCTGGTCCGCGCCCGTCCCGGCTACGTCCACCCGGCTGGCTCGCGCCCGTCCTGGCGATGCCCGTCCACGTGGTGCGCGCCCGTCCCGGCGGCGTCTGTCCGTGTGGCGGCCCGCTCCCGGCCCGGCGACCTCCGCCGACGCGGCGCCCGGTCCGCCCGACGGCGTCCATGCGCGTGCCGCGCGTCTCCCCGACGACACCGACCGACGCCGAACCGACCGACGCCGACGACACGGATGACACCCACGCACGCGTGCCGGAACTGACCGCCCCGGCTCCCTTCTCCCCGGCCGCCGACCACCCGCCGCTGCGTCTCATGAGGCCGCTGCGAGGGCCGGGATGGAGGGTGCGGAGGGCGGCCGGATACGGATTTGGGTGAACGGCGGCGGACCGTGTAATGTCTTCATCGCTCGCCCCAATAGCTCAGTCGGCAGAGCGTCTCCATGGTAAGGAGAAGGTCAACGGTTCGATTCCGTTTTGGGGCTCTGGTGTGAGAGGTTCCCGTCGAAAGGCGGGATCCGATCGCATCACAGCGGTGTAGCTCAGTCGGTAGAGCAAGCGGCTCATAATCGCTGTGTCACCGGTTCAAGTCCGGTCACCGCTACTGACAGTAGCCGATTGCGGGGTCGGTCCTTCGATCGGCTACTCTTTCTTGCGTTGAATCAGTCCATCCGTTCGTCTTAGGAGCACTCACGTGGCTGCCACCGACGTCCGCCCGAAGATCACGCTGGCCTGCGTGGAGTGCAAGGAGCGGAACTACATCACCAAGAAGAACCGGCGTAACAACCCGGACCGTCTTGAGATGAAGAAGCACTGCCCGCGTTGCAACGCGCACACCGCGCACCGCGAAACGCGATAAACAGGCTCGTTCGCGAGGCCGTCCCCTTCCGAGGGGGCGGCCTCGCGTCGTTTCACCGGCTCACCCGCTGGCCGGTGAACGGCTCACCCGCCGGCCGGTAGCCGGTTCACCCGCTGGACGGCCCGGCCGTCCCGCGCGTAATTCCCGGCTCGGTTCCGGCTAATTTGGGGCCATCACAGCAGACATCAGGAGGTGCCGGGCCATGGCGCTCGACCAGTCCTTCGTTGGACGGACCTATCCGCCCACCGCCCCCTATGAGGTGGGCCGGGAGAAGATCCGCGAGTTCGCCGAGGCGGTGGGCGAGACCAACCCGGTGTACACGGACCCCGAGGCCGCCAAGGCGTTCGGGCATCCGGATGTGATCGCCCCGCCGACCTTCGTGTTCTCCATCACCTTCCGGGCCGCGGGACAGGTCATCGAGGACCCGCAACTCGGCCTCGACTACAGCCGCGTGGTGCACGGCGACCAGAAGTTCGCCTACAGCCGCCCGGTGCGCGCCGGCGACCGGCTCACGGTCACCTCCACCATCGAGGCGATCAAGTCCCTCGCGGGCAACGACATCCTGGACATCCGCGGTGAGGTGCACGACGAGGCGGGCGAGCACGTCGTGACCGCCTGGACCAAGCTCGTGGCCCGCGCGGCCGAGGAGGCGTGAGGACGTGACGACGGCGAAGATCGCGTACGACGACGTCGAGGTCGGCACCGAACTGCCGGCGCAGACCTTCCCCGTGACCCGTGCCACGCTCGTGCGCTACGCGGGTGCCTCCGGGGACTTCAACCCGATCCACTGGAACGAGAAGTTCGCCAAGGAGGTGGGCCTGCCGGACGTCATCGCGCACGGCATGTTCACCATGGCCGAGGCGATCCGCGTGGTCACCGACTGGACCGGGGACCCGGGCGCGGTCGTCGAGTACGGCGTCCGCTTCACCAAGCCCGTCGTCGTGCCGAACGACGACAACGGCGCCCTGATCGAGGTCAGCGGCAAGGTCGCGGCCAAGCTGGACGACAACGCCGTGCGCGTGGACCTGACGGCGACCAGCGGCGGCCAGAAGGTCCTGGGCATGTCCCGAGCGGTCGTACGGCTGGCCTGACGGCCCGCGCGCGTGCTTGCGGCGTGCCTAGGTGACACGAAGTGCTGAAGTAAGGGGCGTCCTCCCTGGTGGGGCGCCCCTTACGTCTGTGCGGGACATGCGTTTACGTCTGCCGGACATCCGTTGCGCGCGCCTGTGACCAGCGGGCTTGCCAAGTTAGTGATTGAGCACTAACTTACTGCCCATGGTCAGGATGAGCGCAGAAGAGCGGCGCGAGAGCGTCATTCGCGCGGCGATCACGGAGTTCGCACAGAGGGGCTTCTACGGCACCTCCACGGAAGCGATCGCGACCCGTGTGGGTGTGTCGCAGCCGTACCTCTTCCGGCTCTTCGCGGGCAAGAAGGCGATCTTCGCCGCCGCGTCGCTGCGGTGCGTGGAGGACACGTGCCGGGTCTTCAGGGAGGCGGCGGAGGGGCTGGAGGGCGAGGAAGCCCTGCACGCCATGGCGAACGCCTATGTGCGGCTGATCACGGAGCAGCCCGAGAAGCTCCAGATGCAGATGCAGACCTACATCGCGGTCGCGGCGGCCGAGGCCGAGGGTGATCACGAGTTCGGCGAGGCCGTACGGGCCGCCTGGATGAAGCTCTGGGAGACCGTTCATCTGCCGTTGGGGGCGGACGACGGCGAGACCACGACCTTCCTGGCGTACGGCATGCTCATCAACACCCTCGCCGCCATGGGGTTTCCGCCCGAACACCGGGTCTGGCAGGGGATGTACCCGTCGGCCCGGGTCACGGGGCGGTTGGAGAAGTAGCACGTCGAGGCGGTGGCCCCGCCTCTTTCGTACCTCAAAAAGTTAGTCATCGATAACTAACTAGAGATGCTCTCTGGGGGAGAGATGTCGGATCAGACCGCGCGGGGCAGCGCACGGCGTGGAAGCGCCGCCTGGGCCCTCGTCATCACCAGCGTCGCCGGATTCATGGCGGCCCTCGACAACCTCGTCGTCACCACCGCCCTGCCCTCCATCCGCAAGGACCTCGGTGGCGCGCTGGACGACCTCGAATGGACCGTGAGCGCCTACACGCTCACCTTCGCCGTCCTGCTGATGTTCGGCGCCGCGCTCGGCGACCGCTTCGGGCGCCGCCGGCTCTTCATCGCCGGACTCACCGTCTTCACCGGCGCCTCCGCCGCGGCGGCCATGGCACCCGGCATCGGCTCCCTGATCGCCGCCCGCGCGGTCCAGGGCGTCGGCGCGGCCGTGATGATGCCGCTCACGCTGACCCTGCTGACCGCGGCCGTGCCCGCCGCCAAGCGCGGGACCATGTACGGCATCTGGGGCGCCGTCAACGGCCTCGCCGTCGCCTCCGGACCACTCATCGGCGGCAGCCTCACCGAGCACGTCTCCTGGCACTGGATCTTCTGGCTGAACGTACCGCTCGGCCTGGCCGTGCTGCCGCTCGCCCGGCTGCGGCTCGCGGAGTCCTACGGCGCCGGAGCCCCGCTCGACATCCCCGGCACGCTGCTCGCCAGCGGCGGGCTCTTCGGGATCGTCTACGGCCTGGTCCGCGGGCCCGCCGACGGCTGGACCGACACCGTGGTCCTCACCGCGCTGTTCGCCGGCGCCGCCCTGCTGGCCGGCTTCGTCCACCACGGCATCCGCGGCAAGAACCCCATGCTGCCGATGCGGCTGTTCCGCTCCCGCGCCTTCTCCGGGATCAACGGGGCCAGCCTGCTGATGTTCGTCGGCATGTTCGGCTCGATCTTCCTGCTCAGCCAGTACATGCAGGGCGTGCTCGGCTACTCGCCCACCGAGGCGGGCCTGAGGATGCTGCCGTGGACCGGCATGCCGATGCTCGTCGCGCCGATAGCCGGGATCCTCTCCGACCGCATCGGCGGCCGCCCGGTCGTCGCCGCGGGCCTGCTGCTGCAGGCCATAGGTCTCGGCTACATGGCCGCCGTCGCCACCGTGGATGCCTCCTACACCGTCCAGCTGCCCGCCCTGATCATCAGCGGGATCGGCATGGCCCTGTACTTCGCGCCGGCCGCCAATCTGGTCATGTCCAGCGTGAGTCCCCAGGAGCAGGGCATCGCCTCCGGGGCCAACAACGCGCTGCGCGAGGTGGGCGGTGCGCTCGGTATCGCGGTGATGTCGTCGATCTTCTCCGCGCAGGGCGGCTACGAGAGTGCGCAGAACTTCGTGGACGGCCTGCGGCCCGCCCTCGTCACCGGCTCGGCGGTGGTCGCCCTCGCCGCGGTCGCGGCCCTGGTGATCCCGGCCCGGCGCCGCAGCGCCGCCCACGCGACCGCCACGGCCACCGCCACTGCCGCTGAGGCTGCCGCCACTGATGCGCCTGCCACTGGGGCTCCCGCCACGGAAGCGCCTGCCATGGGTGCGCCGGCGGTTGAGGTTCCCGCCGCGGAGGCACCTGCCGCGGACGCGCCCGCCGTGGAGGCTCCCTCCTTGGAGCCCACCGTTCGCTGAAGCCCGCACGGGGCTCCGTGCCGCAACCCCATCCCTGCTCCCGGAACTCGCCACAAGGAGATCGCGATGCCCGGAATTCCCGCGCTTCCCTGGATCGTGCCGAACACCCCGCCGCAGGACACCGAGGTGCACGTCTTCGCCTCGCGCTTCGAGACCCGCTCCCTGTGGGGCGCCCTCCGTTTCCTCGTCCGCACCCCGGCCGTGTGGCGGCAGGTCGGCCGGGCGCCCGGAGCCTACGGGGCCTCCCTCAAGGCGCAGCCCCTGCGGAAGACCTTCTGGACGCTCTCGGCCTGGGAGTCCGCCGACGCGCTGCAGGCCTTCGCCCGCTCCGGCGCCCACCGGCCGACCTCGCGCGCCCTGGCCTCCCAGATGCGCGACGCGGCCTTCGCCACCTGGCAGACCTCGAGCGACCAGCTGCCGGTGAGCTGGGCGGAGGCGGAGCGGCGCCTTACATAGGCCGATGGCGGCCGGACCTCGCGTACGCGCGCGTGGGCTTCGAAAGGAGTCCACGCGCGCGTACGCGTGTGTCAGCCCGCGGGCGTCGGCGGGTGTGACCGGCCGGCCGTGTCTGTTCCGTCCGGCGAGGAGCCGCACCCGAGGCCGGTGTGGCGCGGAAGACCGCCGCCCGCGCGGGTGCGGGGCTGTCGGAGCCGTCTCGTAGTCTTGGGCCCGTGCAGGTACTCCACGACGCCCCTCTTGCCCCGCTGACCACCTTCCGGCTGGGCGGTCCCGCGACGCGGCTGGTCACCGCGGTGACCGACGCCGAGGTGATCGCCGTCGTCCGTGAAGCCGACGACAGCGGGACGCCGCTGCTGGTCATCGGCGGCGGATCGAACCTGGTCATCGGTGACAAGGGCTTCGACGGCACCGCCCTGCGCATCGCCACGCGCGGTGTCGAGCTGCGCGGTACGACGCTGGAGCTGGAGGCCGGCGAGGTGTGGACGGACGCCGTCGCCCGCACCGTCGAGGCCGGGCTCGCCGGAATCGAGTGCCTCGCCGGGATCCCCGGATCCGCGGGCGCCACACCGATCCAGAACGTGGGTGCCTACGGCCAGGAGGTCTCCTCCACCATCACCGAGGTGATCGCCTACGACCGGCGCGCCGGCGAGACCGTCGCGCTGACGAACGAGGAGTGCGCCTTCTCGTACCGCCACAGCCGCTTCAAGGCGGACCCCGAGCGGTATGTCGTGCTCCGCGTCCGCTTCGAGCTGGAGGACGCGGGCGGGCTGTCCGCGCCCCTCAAGTACGCCGAGACCGCCCGCGCGCTCGGCGTCGAGCCGGGAGACCGGGTGCCGCTGGCCGACGCCCGCACGACCGTGCTGAAGCTGCGGGCCGGGAAGGGCATGGTCCTCGATCCCGAGGACCACGACACCTGGTCCGCCGGATCCTTCTTCACCAACCCGATCCTCACCGACGCGCAGTTCGCCGCGTTCCACGCGCGCGTGCGCGAGCGGCTGGGCGACGGCGTGGAGCCGCCCGCCTACCCGGCGGGGGAGGGCCGTACGAAGACCTCCGCGGCCTGGCTGATCGACAAGGCGGGCTTCACCAAGGGCTACGGCACCGGCCCGGCCCGCATCTCCACCAAGCACACCCTCGCCCTCACCAACCGGGGCGGCGCCACCACCGAGGATCTGCTGGCGCTGGCCCGCGAGGTGGTCGCCGGCGTCCGCGACGCCTTCGGGGTCACGCTCGTCAACGAACCGGTGACGGTGGGCGCCAGCCTCTAGCCGACGGCTGAAGCGGGACCGGCTGAAGCGGGACCGGCTCAGTACGCCACCCCCACGCCCTGCTTCACCGTCCCCTCGTCGTCGATCATCGCCAGCATCGCGTGCGCGACGTCCGCGCGTGCGATGAAGCGGCCCTTGCGCGGGAAACCGCCGACGACGGTGCGATAGCGGCCGGTGAGCGGCTTGTCCTGCAGGCGCGGCGGCCGTACGGACGTCCAGTCCGTGCTGCTGCGGGCCAGCTCGGACTCCATCCCGCGCAGGTCGGCGTAGACGTCCTTCAGGACGGCCGACACCAGGCCGCGCATGGCACGGTCCAGGGCGCCGTCGTCCTCGGGGACGGGGCCGACGGGGCCGGCGCTGACCACGAGCAGCCGTTGCACGTCCTCCGCCTCCATGGCGCGCAGGACCGTGCGGGTGAGCCGGGTGGCGACCCCGGCGTCCTTGCGGCTGCGCGCGCCCAGGCCGGAGAGGACCGCGCCCCGGCCCCGGACGGCGGCCCGCAGTTCCTCGGGGTCGGCCAGGTCGGCGCGGACCACCTCCAGCGCGTCCCCCGTGACGTCGAGCCGGGCCGGATCGCGGACCACGGCGGTCACCCGGTGGCCGGCGTTCAGCGCCTGACGCACGATCTCCCGGCCGATGCCGCCGGTGGCGCCGAAAACGGTGAGGTTCATGAATGCTCCCGTGGTCGGGATTGGTGGGTGAGCATTCACTCACCCGCTGCTCCCCCTAGAGTGGGTAAGCACTCACCCACTCGTCAAGCCCGATTGGACGCCTCATGGAGCCGAAGCCGGCGCGTGTCCGCATCCTCGACGCCGCCCACGAGCTGATGCTCACCGTCGGGCTCGCCCGCGCCACCACCAAGGAGATCGCCCGCGCGGCCGGCTGCTCCGAAGCGGCCCTCTACAAGTACTTCGACAGCAAGGAGGAGCTGTTCGTGCGCGTGCTCGCCGAGCGGCTGCCCCGGCTCACCCCGCTGCTGGGCGGCCTTGCCGCCGAACCAGGGCAGGGCACCCTGGCGGACAACCTCACCGAGATCGCCCGCCAGGCCGCCCTCTTCTACGAGCAGAGCTTCCCGATCGCCGCCTCCCTGTACGCCGAGACCCAGCTGAAGCAGCGCCACTACGAAGCCCTGCGCAAGCTGGGATCGGGCCCGCACAAGCCGATCCAGGACCTCGACGCCTACCTCCGTGCCGAACAGGCCGCGGGCCGCGTCCGCGCCGACGCCGACACCTTCGCGGCCGCCTCCCTGCTGCTGGGCGCCTGTGCGCAGCGCGCGTTCGCCTACGACGCGGCCGGCGCGGGGCAGCGGCCGCCGGTCGACGACTTCGCCGCGCGGCTCGCGAGAACCCTGCTGGGCGGAATCTCCGTTGCGCCGTACTCCGCGTGAGCTTCACGCTGGGAGCATGACAAGCGCCTCCCGGACCAGGGCCATATGCGGCTGACACTGCGCGAGTTCCGGTTCAGAAGGGGCCCGTACGAGCATCGGGTCGTCCGGCCCTGGCAGCCGCTGCGCCACACCTCACTGCGCGCACCCGCGCCGATCGGCATGCTCATGGGCGACCACGACGGGCTCAACCGGCTCGCCGGGCTGTTCTCGTTCGCCGCGCATTCGCGGCACACGCTCGTCCATGTGCCGCTGCGGGAGGGCGTCCCGCCCGACGAGGGCCAGGGGCCGCTCGTCGACCTCGTCCTCGCCCACCACTCGCTGGGCCTGCGGGCCTCGCAGTGGCCCGAGCTGCGCCGACGGCTGAGGCAGGGCGGCTCCCCGCTCACGGTCCGCACCGACGAGGCGCGCACCGCACGGGACGCCGCCGCCTGGCGCGCGCGGGAGCAGCGCGCCGACCGCCGGGACGAGCTGCGGCACACCACCCACGCGAACACCTTCTTCCTGTTCGGCAGCCGTGACGTCTTCGCCGAGGCCGCCATGTCCCTGGCCTACGCCGCCGGCCGGGGGCCGCGCGAGAAGGATGTGGCCAGGGGACACGCGTCGCTGGTGTCCGGGCTGTGGGGGCTGCGGCAGCCGCCCGGCGGCGGGCATCCGGTCGAGGTCCTGGTCTGCTTCAAGGCGTACCCGCCCTACGCCCACTTCAGGCGGCCGGGTCAGCCAGCCAGTCGTCGACGCCGGCCAGCAGCCGCGCCCTGACCTCCTCCGGGGCGGCCGAGGCCCGTACCGACTGGCGGGCCAGTTCTGCGAGTTCGGCGTCGGAGAAGCCGTGGGCGTGCCGGGCGATCTCGTACTGGGCCGCCAGCCGGGAGCCGAACAGCAGCGGGTCGTCGGCGCCGAGGGCCATCGGGACGCCCGCCTCGAAGAGCCTGCGCAGCGGCACGTCCTCGGGCTTCTCGTACACACCGAGCGCCACGTTCGAGGCCGGGCACACCTCGCAGGTCACGCCCCGGTCGGCCAGCCGCTTCAGCAGCCGCGGGTCCTCCGCCGCGCGCACCCCGTGCCCGATCCGCGAGGCGTGCAGGTCGTCCAGGCAGTCCCGCACCGAGGCCGGGCCGGTCAGCTCGCCGCCGTGCGGAGCCGACAGCAGACCGCCCTCGCGCGCGATGTGGAAGGCCCGGTCGAATTCCCGCGCCATGCCCCGCCGCTCGTCGTTGGAGAGCCCGAAACCGACCACGCCCCGGTCCGCGTACCGCACCGCGAGGCGGGCCAGCGTGCGGGCGTCCAGCGGGTGCTTCATGCGGTTGGCGGCGACCAGCACGCGCATGCCGAGCCCGGTCTCCCTGGACGCCGTGTCCACCGCGTCCAGGATGATCTCCAGCGCCGGGATCAGCCCGCCCAGCCGGGGCGCGTACGACGTCGGGTCCACCTGGATCTCCAGCCAGCGCGAGCCGTCCTTCAGATCCTCCTCGGCGGCCTCCCGGACCAGGCGCTGGATGTCCTCCGGTGCGCGCAGGCAGGAGCGCGCCGCGTCGTACAGCCGCTGGAAACGGAACCAGCCCCGTTCGTCCGTGGCCCGCAGCTTGGGCGGTTCGCCGCTGGTCAGCGCTTCCGTCAGGGCCTCGGGCAGGCGTACGCCGTACTTGTCGGCCAGTTCCAGGACGGTCCCCGGTCGCATAGAACCGGTGAAGTGCAGGTGCAGATGGGCTTTCGGCAGCTCAGAGAGGTCACGTACACGCTCCATCCCAGGATCCTGCCGTACACACCCGTCACACCGGTAGCCGTTTCCCCGTACGTGGTCTTGCTCGCACACAGAAGCGGGCCGTCTCCCCGAGGGGAAACGGCCCGCACGCGCGCGTGGAGCACCGGGAACGGGAAACTAGTCCCGCGCCTCCGCGAGCAGCTTCTGGATGCGGCTCACGCCCTCGACGAGGTCCTCGTCGCCGAGCGCGTACGACAGCCGCAGGTAGCCCGGCGTGCCGAAGGCCTCGCCCGGGACGACCGCGACCTCGGCCTCCTCCAGGATCAGCGCGGCCAGCTCGACCGTGTCCTGCGGGCGCTTGCCGCGGATCTGCTTGCCGAGCAGGCCCTTGACCGACGGGTAGGCGTAGAAGGCGCCCTCGGGCTCGGGGCAGACCACGCCGTCGATCTCGTTGAGCATCGACACGATCTTCCTGCGGCGCCGGTCGAAGGCCTCGCGCATCTTCGCGACGGCCTCCAGGTCTCCGGAGACGGCGGCCAGGGCGGCCACCTGGGCCACGTTGGAGACGTTGGAGGTGGCGTGCGACTGCAGGTTGGTCGCGGCCTTGACGACGTCCTTCGGGCCGATGACCCAGCCCACGCGCCAGCCGGTCATGGCGTACGTCTTCGCCACACCGTTGACCACGATGCACTTGTCGCGCAGCTCGGGCAGCAGCGCCGGCAGGGACACGGCGGAGGCGTCGCCGTAGACCAGGTGCTCGTAGATCTCGTCGGTGAGCACCCACAGGCCGTGCTCCACGGCCCAGCGGCCGATCGCCTCGGTCTCGGCCTCGGAGTAGACCGCGCCGGTCGGGTTGGACGGGGAGACGAAGAGCACGACCTTCGTCCGCTCCGTGCGCGCCGCCTCCAGCTGCTCGACCGTGACGCGGTAGCCGGAGGTCTCGTCGGCCACGACGTCCACCGGGACACCGCCCGCGAGGCGGATCGACTCCGGGTACGTCGTCCAGTACGGCGCCGGGACGATGACCTCGTCGCCCGGGTCGAGGATCGCGGCGAACGCTTCGTAGATGGCCTGCTTGCCGCCGTTGGTGACGAGGATCTGCGAGACGTCGGGCTCCCAGCCGGAGTCGCGCAGCGTCTTCGCGGCGATCGCGGCCTTCAGCTCGGGCAGGCCGCCGGCCGGCGTGTAGCGGTGGTACTTGGGGTTCTTGCAGGCCTCGATGGCTGCCTCGACGATGTAGTCCGGGGTCGGGAAGTCGGGCTCACCGGCGCCGAAGCCGATCACCGGACGCCCGGCGGCCTTCAGGGCCTTGGCCTTGGCGTCCACGGCGAGGGTGGCGGACTCGGAGATCGCGCCGACTCGGGCGGAGACCCGGCGCTCGGTGGGAGGGATTGCAGCGCTCATGGAGCCCATCGTTCCAGACCGGAAACACCCCCGGCACGCGGGTTTCACGGACTGAACAGTCAGGGGTCGGGACATGAACACGGATCCGAATCCGGGCTCCGGCCAGGACGATCTTCGGTCACGCGGCTCCGGACGGGCGCTTTCTGTTCGACGCCGGGCCCTGGACCACGTACACTCTCACCTCGTTGGCCTTCAGCTGCCACCGCCGGAACCGGTGCACACCGCGCACCCGTCCGGATGCGGTACGTTGGGGGACACACAAAGGGTCGTAGCTCAATTGGTAGAGCACCGGTCTCCAAAACCGGCGGTTGGGGGTTCAAGTCCCTCCGGCCCTGCTACACACACCGCCAGGATGTGTGCGCATGTACGTACAGCAATGCACCGCCGTGCGGCTCAGGAACCGGGCGCGGCACGGCCACGACCCGGGATCAGGTGAGGACGAATGACGGACGCCGTGGGCTCCATCGACACGCCTGATGCCCAGGACGAGGTGCCGGAGAAGAAGGCCCGCAAGGGCGGGAAGCGCGCCAAGAAGGGCCCGCTGAAGCGCCTTGCCACCTTCTACCGCCAGATCATCGCGGAACTCCGCAAGGTCGTCTGGCCGACGCGTAACCAGCTGACGTCGTACACCACCGTGGTGATCTTCTTCGTGGCCATCATGATCGGGCTAGTGACCGTGATTGACTATGGGCTCAACCACGCGGCCAAGTACGTCTTCGGCTGAGCCAAGAGCGAAGGGCGCCGTGGTACCGGCGCCCGTTTTCGCATGTTCCACCCCTATGTATCCAGGAAGAAGCAGCCACCGTGTCTGACCCGAACCTGAACGACGACGCCACCGAGCCTCGCGGTACCGCCGCCGAGATGGTGGACGACGAGCTCGACATCGTCGAGGGCGCGGACGAGCAGGACGAGTTCGAGGCTGCCGAGGCCGAGGCGGGGGAGCCGGCCGAAGAGGCGGCCCTGCACGTCGAGGACGAGGACGAAGAGGCTGAGGAGGAGGCCGAGGAGGCCACCGCCGAGGCCGCCGAGGAGGAGTCGGCCGAGGAAGAGCCGGCCGAGCCCGTCGACCCCGTCCAGGCCCTGCGCGAGGAACTGCGCACCCTGCCCGGCGAGTGGTACGTCATCCACACCTACGCCGGCTACGAGAACCGCGTGAAGACCAACCTGGAGCAGCGCGCCGTCTCGCTGAACGTCGAGGACTACATCTTCCAGGCCGAGGTGCCGCAGGAAGAGGTCGTCCAGATCAAGAACGGCGACCGCAAGACGATCAAGCAGAACAAGCTGCCGGGTTACGTCCTGGTCCGCATGGACCTGACCAACGAGTCCTGGGGCGTCGTCCGCAACACCCCGGGTGTCACCGGCTTCGTCGGCAACGCCTACGACCCGTACCCGCTGACCCTGGACGAGATCGTCAAGATGCTCGCTCCGGAGGCCGAGGAGAAGGCCGCCCGCGAGGCCGCCGAGGCCGAGGGCAAGCCCGCCCCGCAGCGCAAGGTCGAGGTCCAGGTGCTGGACTTCGAGGTCGGCGACTCGGTCACCGTCACCGACGGCCCGTTCGCCACGCTGCAGGCGACCATCAACGAGATCAACCCCGACTCGAAGAAGGTCAAGGGTCTGGTGGAGATCTTCGGCCGCGAGACCCCGGTCGAGCTGTCCTTCGACCAGATCCAGAAGAACTAGTCCTTTTTTGGACTTCGTGCTTCCGCGCAGGTCAGGCAGGCCGTCACGGTCCGCCTGACCTGCACGGTTTTTAGCCGCGCATCCATACCCGTTATCGTTGTGCGGTATGCCTGCGTCAGGATCGCGATCCTCACGCGGGCATGGACCCGATTGAAAGGACCCGGAGAGCTATGCCTCCCAAGAAGAAGAAGGTCACGGGGCTCATCAAGCTCCAGATCAACGCCGGTGCGGCGAACCCGGCCCCGCCGGTCGGCCCCGCGCTGGGTCAGCACGGCGTCAACATCATGGAGTTCTGCAAGGCCTACAACGCCGCGACCGAGTCGCAGCGTGGCTGGGTCATCCCGGTGGAGATCACGGTCTACGAGGACCGTTCCTTCACCTTCGTGACCAAGACCCCGCCGGCCGCGAAGATGATCCTCAAGGCCGCTGGTGTCGAGAAGGGCTCCGGCGAGCCGCACAAGACCAAGGTCGCCAAGATCACCGAGGCGCAGGTCCGCGAGATCGCCCAGACGAAGCTTCCCGACCTCAACGCCAACGACCTGGACGCCGCGTCCAAGATCATCGCTGGCACCGCCCGCTCCATGGGCATCACGGTCGAGGGCTGACCTCAACCCCCCTCAGCAGTCATGCGGCCGTATCCGGTCGCACGTGGCAGGGCCTGCTCGGCCCAGGGACCACGACTCCTTTCAGAACACACAGGAGCAAGTTGTGAGCAAGCGCAGCAAGGCTCTCCGCGCTGCGGACGCCAAGATCGACCGGGAGAAGCTGTACGCCCCGCTCGAGGCCGTCCGTCTCGCCAAGGAGACCTCCACGACCAAGTTCGACTCCACCGTCGAGGTCGCCTTCCGTCTGGGTGTCGACCCGCGCAAGGCCGACCAGATGGTCCGTGGCACCGTGAACCTTCCGCACGGCACCGGTAAGACCGCCCGGGTCCTGGTCTTCGCGACCGGCGACCGTGCCGAGGCCGCGCGTGCCGCGGGCGCCGACATCGTCGGCGCCGACGAGCTGATCGACGAGGTGGCGAAGGGCCGTCTGGACTTCGACGCCGTCGTCGCCACCCCGGACCTCATGGGCAAGGTCGGCCGCCTCGGCCGCGTCCTCGGCCCGCGTGGTCTGATGCCGAACCCGAAGACCGGCACGGTCACCCCCGACACGGCCAAGGCCGTCACGGAGATCAAGGGCGGCAAGATCGAGTTCCGCGTCGACAAGCACTCGAACCTGCACTTCATCATCGGCAAGGCGTCCTTCGACGACGCCAAGCTGGTGGAGAACTACGGCGCCGCGCTGGAGGAGATCCTCCGTCTGAAGCCGTCCGCCGCCAAGGGTCGCTACATCAAGAAGGCCGCGGTCAGCACCACCATGGGCCCCGGCATCCCGGTCGACCCGAACCGCACCCGCAACCTCCTCGTCGAGGAGGACCCGGCCGCCGTCTGAGCCTTCCGCTCCCCCGGTAGCCGCGTCAGGTACGCGTAAGTAAGGGCGGGCCCTGCAACCTTCCAGGTGCAGGGCCCGTCCTTTCTTCGTACGACCTTTCGCACGACTGTCAGTGGCCTGAGCTAGCGTGCAGGCACACGACTCGCAATAGGGGTGGGAGCAGATGAAGAGCACGACCGTACGCCGGATGGGCCTCTCGATCGCGGTGGTCGCCGCGCTGACGGGCGTGGCCGCCTGCGGCTCCTCGGACTCCGGGAAGGGCGGCAAGGCGGCCGGCGGCGGCGCGATCCACGTCAGCCCCATCGCCGCGCTGCGCACCGCCGAGCAGTCCACCGACAAGGCGGACTCCGCGAAGGTGCGCTCCACCATGTCGATGGGCAACCTCCTGTCGGCGACCGGGACCGGCGCCCTCACCTGGGGCCACGGCCTCAAGGGCAACCTCACCATCACGTACACCGGCGGCCAGATGGCCGAGATGATGAAGAAGGCCGGCACCTCGTCGATGCAGGCCCGCTATCTGCCGGACGCCTACTACGCGAAGATGAGCGGCGCGTTCGCCCAGCAGACGGGCGGCAAGCACTGGATCAGGTACGGGTACGACGACCTCGCCAAGTTCGGCGGCGCATCCGGCTCGTACATGAAGGACCAGGTCCAGACCTCCACGCCGAACCAGGCCGTGAAGATGCTGCTCGCCTCCGGTGACGTGAAGAAGACCGGCGAGGAGACGGTCTCCGGCGTCCACACCACGCACTACGCGGGCACGGTGAACGTCGCCGACCTCGCGCGCAAGGGCAGCAACCTCAGCGCGGACCAGCTGTCGGCCCTGAAGAAGCAGCTCGACCAGTCGGGCATCACCACGGACACCATCGACATCTGGGTCAACGACCAGAACCTGCTGGTGAAGAAGACCGAGAAGGCCGACACGGCCAAGGGCGCCCTGACCACCACCGCCTACTACAGCGACTACGGCGTGCCGGTCTCCGCCGAGGCCCCGCCGGCCAGTGACACGATGGACTTCAAGGACCTGATGAAGTCCCTCGGAACCGCCGGCGCGGGGGGCACGGCGACCGGCTCCGGCACCGGCACTCCCGGCTCCGGCACCGGCATCACCTCCTGACCTCAGTCGGGGCCGGGGCCCGATTTGCTCGACGGCGCCCCGGTCCCGTATTCTCTTCCAGAAGCCAAAGACCGCTGGTCGTTGCCGCGTGCTCTGAACGAGGGCGCGGTGGCCGAAGGATCCGCTGAAAAGTGGGCGACCCGCGCAGGTGACAGTGGAAGAACTCCCGGAGTGCGCGCGCTGAGCGCGTGTGCGGCCGGTCGAGTCCGCCCCGTGCGCCTGCGCCGGGGCGTTTCGTTTTGCCCAGTCCTCCTTCGGGTCCGCGCGGTCCGAATCACCCGGAAGGAGGCCGAGGCTCTATGGCGAGGCCCGACAAGGCTGCCGCGGTTGCGGAGCTGACGGACAAGTTCCGCAGCTCCAACGCCGCCGTGCTGACCGAGTACCGCGGTCTCACCGTGGCGCAGCTCAAGACGCTGCGCCGGTCGCTCGGTGAGAACGCCCAGTACGCCGTGGTGAAGAACACGCTGACCAAGATTGCGGCCAACGAGGCCGGGATCACGCTCGACGACCAGCTCTTCGCTGGTCCGACGGCCGTCGCCTTCGTCACCGGTGACCCGGTGGAGTCGGCGAAGGGTCTGCGTGACTTCGCCAAGGACAACCCGAATCTCGTCATCAAGGGCGGTGTCCTTGACGGCAAGGCGCTGTCCGCCGACGAGATCAAGAAGCTTGCGGACCTCGAGTCCCGCGAGGTTCTGCTCAGCAAGCTGGCCGGTGCCTTCAAGGCGAAGCAGTCCCAGGCTGCCTCCGTCTTCCAGGCGCTGCCGTCGAAGCTCGTCCGCACCGTGGACGCGCTGCGCGCCAAGCAGGCCGAGCAGGGCGGTGCCGAGTAATTCGGCTCGCTTTCTGACCCGTACCAACCGGCGCGGGTCGCAGCGGGCCGACGTACGCCCGCCTTACCCAGTACATCCGGCACCTGCCGATTGAGTGGAAGGACCGCCATCATGGCGAAGCTCACCCAGGACGAGCTGCTTGCCCAGTTCGAGGAGATGACCCTCATCGAGCTCTCCGAGTTCGTGAAGGCCTTCGAGGACAAGTTCGACGTCACCGCTGCCGCTGCCGCCCCGGTCGTCATGGCCGGCGGTGTCGCCGGTGGCGCTGCCGCCGAGGCCGTCGAGGAGAAGGACGAGTTCGACGTCATCCTCACCGGCGCCGGCGACAAGAAGATCCAGGTCATCAAGGTCGTGCGTGAGCTGACCTCGCTGGGTCTGAAGGAGGCCAAGGACCTCGTCGACGGCACCCCGAAGCCGGTCCTCGAGAAGGTCAACAAGGAAGCCGCCGACAAGGCTGCCGAGGCCCTCAAGGGCGCCGGTGCCGCCGTCGAGGTCAAGTAAGACCTTTCCGGGTCCGCACGGACTCGAACGCGGGTCCAGACGGACTCGAACGCGCGCTGACCGCAGCCTCATGGCGGCCTGAAAATTGCCCCGCAGGGCTGTAACGCGAACGCGTCGAAGAGCGATCATCCATCCGGGTGGTCGCTCTTCGTCGTCTCCGGCGGGCCCGGCCACGGTTACCTTGCACTCGCGACGGCGGGGGGTAAGGTGATCTTCGTTCTGTCTCCGGTCGGCTCCGTTGGGGCTGGGGGGCCTTGACGAACCGCACGCAGCGCGCAATTCTCAGGACGCGTCGTCACAAGGATCCGAATCCGAGGCATGGATCGACGACGAAGAGGGCAGTATCAACGTGCGTTGAGGGCAGGCATGCCGAGGGCGTTGACAAGAGCGGTGAGCACAGCGAGGGTCTCGAAAAACCCGCACTGGACATCAGTGTGCCAAGTGGCTACACTGACCCTTTGCGCTGCCTGTTAGCTGTCCCCTGCCCGTCACCAGGGGTCTGCCCTCACTCGAGCATCGACGACAAAAGCTCCCCTGACCTGGGGTTTCTGTCTCTGTGTATGGGCGAGGGGCCGGCACGCGCGTAGTGAGTCCGAGCCCTCGGAAGGACCCCCTCTTGGCCGCCTCGCGCAATGCCTCGACCGCGAATACGAACAACGGCGCCAGCACCGCCCCGCTGCGCATCTCCTTTGCAAAGATCAAGGAGCCTCTCGAGGTTCCGAACCTGCTCGCGCTGCAGACCGAGAGCTTTGACTGGCTGCTCGGCAACACCGCCTGGCAGAGTCGGGTCGAGGAGGCTCTGGAGAACGGTCAGGACGTCCCCACCAAGTCCGGTCTGGAGGAGATCTTCGAGGAGATCTCCCCGATCGAGGACTTCTCCGGGTCGATGTCCCTGACGTTCCGGGACCACCGCTTCGAGCCGCCGAAGAACTCCATCGACGAGTGCAAGGAGCGCGACTTCACGTACGCCGCCCCGCTCTTCGTCACCGCCGAGTTCACCAACAACGAGACCGGTGAGATCAAGTCCCAGACGGTCTTCATGGGCGACTTCCCGCTCATGACGAACAAGGGCACCTTCGTCATCAACGGCACCGAGCGTGTCGTGGTGTCCCAGCTGGTCCGTTCCCCCGGTGTCTACTTCGACTCCACCATCGACAAGACGTCCGACAAGGACATCTTCTCCGCCAAGATCATCCCGTCCCGGGGTGCCTGGCTGGAGATGGAGATCGACAAGCGCGACATGGTCGGTGTCCGCATCGACCGCAAGCGCAAGCAGTCGGTCACCGTGCTGCTGAAGGCGCTCGGCTGGACGACCGAGCAGATCCTCGAGGAGTTCGGCGAGTACGAGTCCATGCGCGCCACCCTGGAGAAGGACCACACCCAGGGCCAGGACGACGCGCTGCTCGACATCTACCGCAAGCTGCGTCCGGGCGAGCCCCCCACGCGTGAGGCCGCGCAGACGCTGCTGGAGAACCTCTACTTCAACCCGAAGCGCTACGACCTCGCCAAGGTCGGCCGCTACAAGGTGAACAAGAAGCTCGGTGCGGACGAGCCGCTGGACGCCGGTGTGCTCACCACCGACGACGTCATCGCCACCATCAAGTACCTGGTGAAGCTGCACGCCGGCGAGACCGAGACGGTGGCCGAGTCCGGTCGCACGATCATGGTCGAGACCGACGACATCGACCACTTCGGCAACCGCCGCATCCGCAACGTCGGCGAGCTGATCCAGAACCAGGTCCGTACGGGTCTCGCCCGTATGGAGCGCGTCGTGCGCGAGCGCATGACCACCCAGGACGTCGAGGCGATCACGCCGCAGACCCTGATCAACATCCGCCCGGTCGTGGCGTCGATCAAGGAGTTCTTCGGTACGTCGCAGCTGTCCCAGTTCATGGACCAGAACAACCCGCTGTCGGGGCTGACGCACAAGCGTCGTCTGAACGCCCTCGGCCCGGGTGGTCTCTCCCGTGAGCGGGCCGGCTTCGAGGTCCGTGACGTGCACCCCTCGCACTACGGCCGCATGTGCCCGATCGAGACGCCCGAAGGCCCGAACATCGGTCTGATCGGCTCGCTCGCCTCCTACGGCCGGATCAACCCCTTCGGTTTCATCGAGACGCCGTACCGCAAGGTCGACGAGCACGGTGTGGTCACCGACGAGGTGGACTACCTGACCGCCGATGAGGAAGACCGCTTCGTCATCGCGCAGGCCAACGCGCCGCTGACCGAGGAGCTGCGCTTCGCCGAGGCCCGCGTGCTGGTCCGCCGCCGTGGCGGCGAGGTCGACTACGTCGCCCCCGAAGACGTGGACTACATGGACGTCTCGCCGCGCCAGATGGTGTCGGTCGCGACCGCCATGATCCCGTTCCTCGAGCACGACGACGCCAACCGTGCCCTCATGGGCGCGAACATGATGCGTCAGGCCGTGCCGCTGATTAAGTCCGAGGCCCCGCTCGTCGGCACCGGCATGGAGTACCGCTCCGCGGTCGACGCCGGCGACGTGGTCAAGGCCGAGAAGGACGGTGTGGTCCAGGAGGTCTCCGCGGACTACATCACCACCGCCAACGACGACGGCACGTACATCACGTACCGCCTGCACAAGTTCTCCCGGTCCAACCAGGGCACCTCGGTCAACCAGAAGGTCGTCGTCAACGAGGGCGACCGCATCATCGAGGGCCAGGTCCTCGCCGACGGCCCGGCCACCGAGAACGGTGAGATGGCCCTCGGCAAGAACCTGCTCGTGGCGTTCATGCCGTGGGAGGGTCACAACTACGAGGACGCGATCATCCTGTCGCAGCGCCTCGTGCAGGACGACGTCCTCTCCTCGATCCACATCGAGGAGCACGAGGTCGACGCCCGTGACACCAAGCTCGGCCCCGAGGAGATCACCCGGGACATCCCGAACGTCTCCGAGGAGGTCCTCGCCGACCTCGACGAGCGCGGCATCATCCGCATCGGTGCCGAGGTCATCGCCGGCGACATCCTCGTCGGCAAGGTGACCCCGAAGGGTGAGACCGAGCTGACCCCCGAGGAGCGCCTGCTGCGCGCGATCTTCGGTGAGAAGGCCCGTGAGGTCCGTGACACCTCGCTGAAGGTGCCGCACGGCGAGACCGGCAAGGTCATCGGCGTGCGCGTCTTCGACCGCGAGGAGGGCGACGAGCTGCCGCCGGGCGTGAACCAGCTGGTCCGCGTCTACGTCGCGCAGAAGCGCAAGATCACCGACGGTGACAAGCTCGCCGGCCGTCACGGCAACAAGGGTGTCATCTCGAAGATCCTGCCCATCGAGGACATGCCGTTCCTCGAGGACGGAACTCCGGTCGACATCATCCTGAACCCGCTCGGTGTCCCGTCCCGAATGAACCCGGGACAGGTCCTGGAGATCCACCTCGGCTGGCTCGCCAGCCGCGGCTGGGACGTCTCCGGTCTGGCCGACGAGTGGGCCCAGCGCCTGCAGGCCATCGGCGCCGACCAGGTCGCCCCGCGCACCAACGTCGCGACCCCGGTTTTCGACGGTGCCCGCGAGGACGAGCTGGCGGGTCTGCTGCAGCACACCATCCCGAACCGCGACGGCGAGCGCATGGTGCTCCCGTCCGGCAAGGCGCGGCTGTTCGACGGCCGTAGCGGTGAGCCGTTCCCGGACCCGATCTCGGTCGGCTACATGTACATCCTGAAGCTGCACCACCTGGTCGACGACAAGCTGCACGCCCGTTCGACCGGTCCGTACTCGATGATCACCCAGCAGCCGCTGGGTGGTAAGGCGCAGTTCGGTGGCCAGCGCTTCGGTGAGATGGAGGTGTGGGCCCTCGAGGCCTACGGCGCCGCGTACGCCCTCCAGGAGCTGCTGACCATCAAGTCCGACGACGTCACCGGCCGCGTGAAGGTCTACGAGGCCATCGTCAAGGGCGAGAACATCCCCGAGCCCGGCATCCCCGAGTCCTTCAAGGTGCTCATCAAGGAGATGCAGTCGCTCTGCCTGAACGTGGAGGTGCTGTCCAGCGACGGTATGTCCATCGAGATGCGTGACACCGACGAGGACGTCTTCCGCGCTGCGGAGGAGCTCGGAATCGACCTGTCCCGGCGTGAGCCGAGCAGCGTCGAAGAGGTCTGACGGGAGTCGGGCGGGCCTCCTGACCAGGAGGCCCGCCGACCCCCAGGCCCCCGTTTCAGACCACAGACTTACGACCCTGAGAGGGATTGACGCATAGTGCTCGACGTCAACTTCTTCGACGAGCTCCGGATCGGCCTGGCCACCGCGGACGACATCCGCCAGTGGAGCCACGGCGAGGTCAAGAAGCCCGAGACCATCAACTACCGCACCCTGAAGCCCGAAAAGGACGGACTCTTCTGCGAGAAGATCTTCGGTCCGACCCGGGACTGGGAGTGCTACTGCGGCAAGTACAAGCGCGTCCGCTTCAAGGGCATCATCTGCGAGCGCTGTGGCGTCGAGGTCACGCGCGCCAAGGTGCGCCGTGAGCGGATGGGCCACATCGAGCTGGCCGCGCCCGTCACGCACATCTGGTACTTCAAGGGTGTTCCTTCGCGCCTCGGCTACCTGCTGGACCTGGCGCCCAAGGACCTCGAGAAGGTCATCTACTTCGCGGCGTACATGATCACGTACGTCGACGAGGAGCGCCGTACCCGCGACCTGCCCTCCCTGGAGGCGCATGTCTCGGTCGAGCGCCAGCAGATCGAGAACCGCCGCGACGCCGACCTCGAGGCCCGCGCCAAGAAGCTCGAGACCGACCTGGCCGAGCTGGAGGCCGAGGGCGCCAAGGCCGATGTGCGCCGCAAGGTGCGCGAGGGTGCCGAGCGCGAGATGAAGCAGCTGCGCGACCGTGCGCAGCGCGAGATCGACCGCCTCGACGAGGTGTGGAACCGGTTCAAGAACCTCAAGGTCCAGGACCTGGAGGGCGACGAGCTGCTCTACCGTGAGCTGCGTGACCGCTTCGGCACGTACTTCGACGGCTCGATGGGTGCCGCGGCGCTGCAGAAGCGCCTGGAGTCCTTCGACCTGGAGGAGGAGGCCGAGCGGCTCCGCGAGATCATCCGTACCGGCAAGGGCCAGAAGAAGACCCGTGCCCTCAAGCGGCTGAAGGTCGTCTCCGCGTTCCTGCAGACGTCCAACAGCCCCAAGGGCATGGTCCTGGACTGCGTCCCGGTCATCCCGCCGGACCTGCGTCCGATGGTGCAGCTGGACGGTGGCCGCTTCGCGACCTCCGACCTGAACGACCTGTACCGCCGTGTGATCAACCGCAACAACCGTCTGAAGCGGCTCCTGGACCTCGGTGCCCCGGAGATCATCGTCAACAACGAGAAGCGCATGCTTCAGGAGGCTGTTGACGCCCTCTTCGACAACGGTCGTCGCGGCCGTCCGGTGACCGGCCCCGGCAACCGCCCGCTGAAGTCCCTCAGCGACATGCTGAAGGGCAAGCAGGGTCGATTCCGTCAGAACCTGCTCGGCAAGCGTGTCGACTACTCGGCGCGTTCCGTGATCGTCGTCGGCCCGCAGCTGAAGCTGCACCAGTGCGGTCTGCCGAAGGCGATGGCGCTGGAGCTGTTCAAGCCGTTCGTGATGAAGCGCCTGGTCGACCTGAACCACGCGCAGAACATCAAGTCGGCCAAGCGCATGGTGGAGCGCGGTCGCACCGTCGTGTACGACGTCCTCGAAGAGGTCATCGCCGAGCACCCGGTGCTGCTGAACCGTGCTCCCACCCTGCACCGCCTCGGCATCCAGGCCTTCGAGCCGCAGCTGGTCGAGGGCAAGGCCATCCAGATCCACCCGCTCGTCTGCACCGCGTTCAACGCGGACTTCGACGGTGACCAGATGGCCGTGCACCTGCCGCTGTCCGCGGAGGCGCAGGCCGAGGCCCGCATCCTGATGCTGTCCTCGAACAACATCCTCAAGCCGGCCGACGGCCGTCCGGTGACGATGCCGACCCAGGACATGGTCCTCGGTCTGTTCTTCCTCACCACCGACGGCGAGCTGCGTGACACCAAGGGCGAGGGCCGCGCGTTCGGCTCCACGGCCGAGGCGATCATGGCGTTCGACGCCGGCGAGCTGGCGCTGCAGTCGTCGGTCGACATCCGCTTCCCGGTGGGCACCATCCCGCCGCGCGGCTGGACCCCGCCGGCGCGCGAGGAGGGCGAGCCCGAGTGGCAGCAGGGTGACTCGTTCCGCCTGCGCACGACCCTGGGCCGCGCGCTCTTCAACGAGCTGCTGCCCGAGGACTACCCGTTCGTCGACTACTCGGTGGGCAAGAAGCAGCTCTCCGAGATCGTCAACGACCTGGCCGAGCGCTACCCGAAGGTCATCGTGGCGGCGACGCTCGACAACCTGAAGGCGTCCGGCTTCTACTGGGCGACCCGTTCCGGTGTCACCGTGGCCATCTCCGACGTCGTCGTTCCCGAGGCGAAGAAGGAGATCGTCCGCGGCTACGAGGCGCAGGACGAGAAGGTCCAGAAGCAGTACGAGCGCGGTCTGATCACCAAGGAAGAGCGCACTCAGGAACTCATCGCGATCTGGACCAAGGCGACCAACGAGGTCGCCGAGGCGATGAACGAGAACTTCCCCAAGACCAACCCCATCTTCATGATGGTTGACTCGGGTGCCCGAGGAAACATGATGCAGATGCGGCAGATCGCCGGTATGCGTGGTCTGGTGTCGAACGCGAAGAACGAGACCATCCCGCGTCCGATCAAGGCCTCGTTCCGTGAGGGCCTGTCCGTGCTGGAGTACTTCATCTCCACGCACGGTGCCCGTAAGGGTCTGGCGGACACCGCCCTGCGTACCGCCGACTCGGGTTACCTGACCCGTCGTCTGGTCGACGTCTCGCAGGACGTCATCATCCGCGAGGAGGACTGCGGCACCGAGCGCGGCCTCAAGCTGGCGATCGCCGAGCGCGGCGAGGACGGTGTCCTGCGCAAGACGGGCAACGTCGAGACGTCCGTGTACGCGCGCTGCCTCGCCGAGGACATCGTCGTCGACGGCAAGGTGCTGGCCCCGGCCGGTACCGACCTGGGCGACGTGCTCATCGACGAGCTGGTCAAGCACAGCGTCGAGGAGGTCAAGACCCGCTCGGTCCTGACCTGCGAGTCCGCTGTCGGCACCTGCGCGATGTGCTACGGCCGTTCGCTGGCCACCGGCAAGCTGGTCGACATCGGTGAGGCGGTCGGCATCATCGCCGCCCAGTCCATCGGTGAGCCCGGTACCCAGCTGACGATGCGTACCTTCCACACCGGTGGTGTGGCCGGTGACGACATCACCCAGGGTCTGCCGCGTGTCGTCGAGCTGTTCGAGGCCCGTACCCCGAAGGGTGTCGCCCCGATCTCCGAGGCGAGCGGCCGCGTCCGCATCGAGGAGACCGAGAAGACCAAGAAGCTCGTCGTCACCCCGGACGACGGCAGCGACGAGACGGCCTTCCCGATCTCGAAGCGTGCCAAGGTCCTGGTCAGCGAGGGCGAGCACGTCGAGGTGGGCCAGCAGCTCACCGTGGGTGCCACCAACCCGCACGACGTGCTGCGCATCCTGGGCCAGCGTGCCGTCCAGGTCCACCTGGTCGCCGAGGTCCAGAAGGTCTACAACTCGCAGGGTGTGTCGATCCACGACAAGCACATCGAGATCATCATCCGGCAGATGCTGCGCCGTGTGACGATCATCGAGTCGGGCGACGCCGAGCTGCTGCCCGGCGAGCTGGTCGAGCGCTCGAAGTTCGAGACCGAGAACCGTCGTGTGGTCCAGGAGGGCGGTCACCCGGCCTCCGGTCGTCCGCAGCTGATGGGTATCACCAAGGCCTCGCTGGCGACAGAGTCCTGGCTGTCGGCCGCCTCCTTCCAGGAGACGACCCGAGTCCTGACGGACGCGGCGATCAACGCCAAGTCCGACAGCCTCATCGGCCTCAAGGAGAACGTCATCATCGGTAAGCTCATCCCGGCCGGTACGGGTCTGTCCCGCTACCGCAACATCCGGGTCGAGCCGACCGAGGAGGCCAAGGCCGCGATGTACTCGGCCGTCGGCTACGACGACATCGACTACTCGCCGTTCGGCACCGGCTCCGGCCAGGCCGTCCCGCTGGAGGACTACGACTACGGTCCGTACAACCAGTAAGCGAGCAGCATGAGTTGAAGGGCGGTCACCCCACGGGGTGACCGCCCTTCGGCGTTTCACCACCGCGATGCCACGCCGTGTGGCCGAAGCCGGATGGCTGGGTCCGCTCGTCGGCCCGGATCGTCGAATTGGAGATCGCGTACCGTACAGGGGCAGGGCATCTGTGCCGGGGAGCGCGTCCGGCGCATCATGGAGGCATTCGGGGTACGGGGAGGCGCTGGTGTCCAGTCCGCAGCAGCCGTGGCAGCCCTGGCAGGGGATGGGCGCTCCGCAGCCCTGGGCGGGGCCGGGAGCGCCCTCGATGCTGGCCGCGCACGCAGACCGCGAGCGCGCCGTGGACGTGCTCAGAGCGGGGTACGCCGAGGGGCGGCTCGGGCAGGCCGAGTTCGAGAAGCGGGTGTCGCGGGCGTACACGGCCCGCACGGTGGGGGAGCTGGCCCTGCTGGTCGCCGACCTGCCCCAGGGCCCCGTGGCGTACCACCAGGCCGCTCCGCCCGTGCCGGTGACCTTTCTGCAGGCCCCGCCGCCCACGAACGGCAAGGCGGTCGCCTCCCTGGTCTGCGGGCTGCTCACCTTCGTGACCGCCGGTGTCACCGGCATCCCCGCGGTCATCCTCGGCCACTCCGCCCGCAGCGAACTGCGGCGCGGCGGCGAGCGCGGTGAGGGCTTCGCGGTGGCCGGGCTGGTCCTGGGCTGGCTGTCGGTGGCCGGCTGGACGCTGATCATCACCATCGCCCTGGTGGCGGGACTGTCCTCCGGCTGACCTGGGCGTACCGTGAGAAGCGAGGACCACCGACCGTGGATTCGATGATCACGTACGGTACGGGGGCTTGACATGCGACGCACGGCGATCCGGCCAGGTCCCATTTGTTTTGACCACAGCGAATGAGGTAGGTACGCTCAGACCTTGTGCCTGGGGTGTGCCCTGGCTCCCGTGCGTGCCTTCAGACCGCATGGCGAGCCGCGAGCGGCCACCGTAATCTGTGCTCTTTTCGCCCTGCGGCGAGATTCCGCCGGATTCGACACACCCGACCGCGTGGGTCGGCGACGTTTCAGGTTAGCTGTACCTATCGGCACACAGAAACCGGAGAAGTAGTGCCTACGATCCAGCAGCTGGTCCGCAAGGGCCGGCAGGACAAGGTCGAGAAGAACAAGACGCCCGCACTCGAGGGTTCCCCTCAGCGTCGTGGCGTCTGCACGCGTGTGTTCACGACCACCCCGAAGAAGCCGAACTCGGCCCTGCGTAAGGTCGCGCGTGTGCGTCTGACCAGCGGCATCGAGGTCACCGCTTACATTCCGGGTGAGGGACACAACCTGCAGGAGCACTCCATCGTGCTCGTGCGCGGCGGCCGTGTGAAGGACCTGCCGGGTGTTCGCTACAAGATCATCCGTGGCTCCCTCGACACCCAGGGTGTCAAGAACCGCAAGCAGGCCCGTTCCCGCTACGGCGCCAAGAAGGAGAAGTAAGAATGCCTCGTAAGGGCCCCGCCCCGAAGCGCCCGGTCATCATCGACCCGGTCTACGGTTCTCCTCTGGTCACGTCGCTCATCAACAAGGTGCTGCTGAACGGCAAGCGCTCCACCGCCGAGCGCATCGTCTACGGCGCCATGGAGGGCCTGCGTGAGAAGACGGGCAACGACCCGATCATCACGCTGAAGCGCGCGCTGGAGAACATCAAGCCGACCCTCGAGGTCAAGTCCCGCCGTGTCGGTGGTGCGACGTACCAGGTTCCGATCGAGGTCAAGCCCGGTCGCGCCAACACGCTCGCGCTGCGCTGGCTCGTCGGTTACTCCCGCGCCCGTCGCGAGAAGACCATGACCGAGCGTCTGCTCAACGAGCTTCTCGACGCCTCCAACGGCCTCGGTGCCGCTGTGAAGAAGCGCGAGGACACGCACAAGATGGCCGAGTCCAACAAGGCCTTCGCGCACTACCGCTGGTAGTCGCTACCCACATCGAGACCGAGAGAAGACTGAAGCCTTATGGCTACCACTTCACTTGACCTGGCCAAGGTCCGCAACATCGGGATCATGGCCCACATCGACGCGGGCAAGACGACCACCACCGAGCGGATCCTGTTCTACACCGGTGTGTCGTACAAGATCGGTGAGGTCCACGACGGCGCTGCCACCATGGACTGGATGGAGCAGGAGCAGGAGCGTGGCATCACGATCACCTCTGCTGCCACCACCTGCCACTGGCCGCTGGAAGACGTCGACCACACCATCAACATCATCGACACGCCGGGCCACGTCGACTTCACCGTCGAGGTGGAGCGTTCCCTGCGCGTGCTCGACGGTGCCGTGACGGTGTTCGACGGCGTCGCCGGCGTTGAGCCCCAGTCCGAGACGGTGTGGCGTCAGGCGGACCGCTACGGCGTTCCGCGTATCTGCTTCGTCAACAAGCTCGACCGGACCGGTGCCGAGTTCCACCGCTGCGTCGACATGATCTCTGACCGCCTGGGCGCTCAGCCGATCGTCATGCAGCTCCCGATCGGTGCCGAGGCCGACTTCAAGGGCGTCGTCGACCTCGTGACGATGAAGGCCCTGGTCTGGTCCGCCGAGGCCACCAAGGGCGAGATGTACGACGTCGTCGACATCCCGGACACCCACACCGAGGCTGCCGAGGAGTACCGCGGCAAGCTCATCGAGACGGTGGCCGAGAACGACGAAGAGATCATGGAGCTGTACCTGGAGGGCCAGGAGCCGTCCGTGGAGCAGCTGTACGCCGCGATCCGTCGCATCACCATCGCGTCCGGCAAGTCCAAGGACACCACGGTCACCCCGGTGTTCTGCGGCACCGCGTTCAAGAACAAGGGCGTCCAGCCCCTGCTCGACGCGGTCGTGCGCTACCTGCCGTCCCCGGTCGACATCGAGGCCATCGAGGGCCACGACGTCAAGGACGCCGAGGTCGTCGTCAAGCGCAAGCCGTCCGACGAGGAGCCCCTCTCGGCGCTGGCGTTCAAGATCATGAGCGACCCGCACCTCGGCAAGCTCACCTTCGTCCGGGTCTACTCGGGCCGCCTGGAGTCCGGCTCTTCGGTGCTGAACTCCGTCAAGGGCAAGAAGGAGCGCATCGGCAAGATCTACCGCATGCACGCCAACAAGCGTGAGGAGATCGAGTCGGTGGGCGCCGGCGACATCGTCGCCGTCATGGGCCTGAAGCAGACCACCACCGGTGAGACGCTGTCCGACGACAAGAACCCGGTCATCCTGGAGTCCATGGACTTCCCGGCGCCGGTCATCCAGGTCGCCATCGAGCCCAAGTCGAAGGGTGACCAGGAGAAGCTGGGCGTCGCGATCCAGCGCCTGGCCGAGGAGGACCCGTCCTTCCAGGTCCACTCGGACGAGGAGACCGGCCAGACCATCATCGGTGGTATGGGCGAGCTGCACCTCGAGGTGCTGGTCGACCGTATGCGCCGTGAGTTCAAGGTCGAGGCCAACGTCGGCAAGCCGCAGGTCGCGTACCGTGAGACGATCCGCAAGGCAGTCGAGCGCGTCGACTACACCCACAAGAAGCAGACCGGTGGTACCGGTCAGTTCGCCAAGGTGCAGATCGCGATCGAGCCCATCGAGGGCGGCGACGCCTCGTACGAGTTCGTGAACAAGGTGACCGGTGGCCGTATCCCGAAGGAGTACATCCCTTCGGTGGACGCCGGTGCGCAGGAGGCCATGCAGTTCGGCATCCTCGCCGGTTACGAGATGACCGGCGTGCGCGTCATCCTGATCGACGGTGGCTACCACGAGGTGGACTCCTCCGAGCTCGCGTTCAAGATCGCCGGTTCGCAGGCCTTCAAGGAGGCCGCGCGCAAGGCTTCGCCCGTGCTGCTCGAGCCGATGATGGCCGTCGAGGTCACCACGCCCGAGGACTACATGGGCGAGGTCATCGGCGACATCAACTCCCGCCGTGGCCAGATCCAGGCCATGGAGGAGCGGGCTGGTGCCCGCGTCGTGAAGGGCCTCGTGCCCCTGTCGGAGATGTTCGGCTACGTCGGCGACCTCCGCAGCAAGACGTCGGGTCGCGCAAGCTACTCGATGCAGTTCGACTCCTACGCCGAGGTTCCGCGGAACGTCGCCGAGGAGATCATCGCGAAGGCCAAGGGCGAGTAACGCACCGCGTTCACACGCTTTAGGCTTGACTCCGGAGCCTCACGGGTCATTCATCCGCGTTTGTGGCTGAATGACCCGGGGCCCGGGACTTAACAGCAAAGATCACCTGGCGCCGACGAACCAAGGCGTACAGAACCACTCCACAGGAGGACCCCAGTGGCGAAGGCGAAGTTCGAGCGGACTAAGCCGCACGTCAACATCGGCACCATCGGTCACATCGACCACGGTAAGACGACCCTCACGGCCGCCATTACCAAGGTGCTGCACGACGCGTACCCGGACCTGAACGAGGCCACCGCGTTCGACAACATCGACAAGGCGCCCGAGGAGCGCCAGCGCGGTATCACCATCTCCATCGCGCACGTCGAGTACCAGACCGATGCGCGTCACTACGCCCACGTCGACTGCCCGGGTCACGCGGACTACATCAAGAACATGATCACCGGTGCCGCCCAGATGGACGGCGCGATCCTGGTCGTGGCCGCCACCGACGGCCCGATGCCGCAGACCAAGGAGCACGTGCTCCTGGCCCGCCAGGTCGGCGTTCCGTACATCGTCGTCGCCCTGAACAAGGCCGACATGGTGGACGACGAGGAGATCCTGGAGCTCGTCGAGCTCGAGGTCCGTGAGCTCCTCTCCGAGTACGAGTTCCCGGGCGACGACGTTCCGGTCGTCAAGGTCTCCGCGCTCAAGGCTCTTGAGGGCGACCCGGAGTGGGCCCAGTCCGTCCTCGACCTGATGAAGGCCGTCGACGAGTCGATCCCGCAGCCCGAGCGCGACGTCGACAAGCCGTTCCTGATGCCGATCGAGGACGTCTTCACGATCACCGGTCGTGGCACCGTCGTCACCGGTCGTATCGAGCGTGGTGTCCTCAAGGTCAACGAGACCGTCGACATCATCGGCATCAAGACCGAGAAGACCACCACCACGGTCACCGGCATCGAGATGTTCCGCAAGCTGCTCGACGAGGGCCAGGCCGGTGAGAACGTCGGTCTGCTGCTCCGTGGCATCAAGCGCGAGGACGTCGAGCGCGGCCAGGTCATCATCAAGCCGGGCTCGGTCACCCCGCACACGGAGTTCGAGGCCCAGGCCTACATCCTGTCCAAGGACGAGGGTGGCCGCCACACGCCGTTCTTCAACAACTACCGTCCGCAGTTCTACTTCCGTACGACGGACGTGACGGGCGTTGTGACCCTCCCCGAGGGCACCGAGATGGTCATGCCGGGTGACAACACCGAGATGTCGGTGCAGCTCATCCAGCCCATCGCCATGGAAGAGGGCCTGAAGTTCGCCATCCGTGAGGGTGGCCGCACCGTGGGCGCCGGCCAGGTCACCAAGATCACCAAGTAAGTTCCGCTTGCTTGAGGGTCACTGACTGACCTAAGGGGAGGCCCGTACGACTTCGGTCGTACGGGCCTCTTCGGTGTTCGTGGCCTGTGCTGATCCGTCCGTCGGTGGCTACTCGTCTTCGAAGATCTCTTCGGCCGTCGAGGTGGTGACGGCGCGCCGGTGCCAGCGGCGCAGGGTCTCGGGGTCGCCGCAGCCGGTGATGCGCTCACGGGCCTCTTCCGGGACGTCGATGCCTCGTACTGCCAGGACTTCCAGGACGTCCTCGGCTGCGCGTCGTGTCTCACCTTCGGCACGGCCTTCGGCACGGCCTTCGGCACGGCCCTTGACTCGGCCTTCCTCCCGGATCTCTTCGGAGAGGGGCGACTTGTAGAAAGAGAGGTCCACGGCCACCAGTTTCCTCCAGAGTTCTGCGGCTGGGTGCTTGCCCAGGCCTTGTGCGATGAGTTCGATGATCGGGTTGGCGATGCTTTGCGGTGTGTCCCGCAGAACGGTTGTCACTGATTTGAGTATGGCCCCGGCGTTCGGGTGCGTGGCGTGTGTGATCGCCGCGAGCGTGGCGAGGGCGAGGTCCTTGCGGACCTGTGCCGGGTTGGTGATCACCGGCATGTTGTGTGGTCCGGCGACCAGTGGGCGCAGAGTGAGCAGGGGCCATTGGCGGGGGCCGAAGCTGACTTGTTGTGCAGCCCATTCGGCGGTGGCGCGGTCCTGGCAGACGACCAGCAGCATGGGTTGTAGTCGGTACTTCGTGAGCAGGTACGAGGCGTAGTACGCCCAGCTGGCGGGCTTGTTGGGGTCCTTCTTGCCCTGGGCTTCGATGGCGAGGAGGAACGGGCCGTCGTTCTCCGTCTCCAGCCGTAACAGGGTGTCGACGCGGCGTTCGACCGGGCTGGTCTCGGTGAGGTCGTTGGGCAGGACGGTGACCGTGGTGGGCGGAGGGAAGCCGACACCCAGCACCTCGGCGACCCCGGAGAAGAGGGTCGGGTACTCCTGGAAGATGCGGTGCATCGCCTCGTGGGGCGAACTGACCATAGGGGTTCCTGTGGGGGTGAGCCGACATGGGAAGGGTATTGCCTCTGGCACATGCCATCGATGTGCCTTGTGGATGAACATAGAGTCGTAACTCGTCGCAGAAACAAGCAGGTTGGTGAGATTCACCCGAAGGGGTGAGAGCGGTTGCGCGGCGGTCGCAGGTGGAGCATGGAGATCGGGGCGGCTCCTTCAGGCATCTGCGGTGGAGGCTTCCCGTAGCGTGCGGCAGGCGCCGCACAGGCCGGGCTCCGGGGCGCGGAAGGCGTGGTCGCAGCCATCGCAGTTCTGGAGCGGGTACCGAACGGCCGGCGGTGTGACCGGTGCCCGGAACGGGGGCGGTGGTGGCAAGTGGGCGCCCAGGCGGTGGGCCAGGAAGGCGGCCGGGCGGCACAGGGGTTCGTCCGGCAGGCCTGTGGTCAGGGCGTGGCGTACGGCGGTGGGGGTGAGGTCCCGCTCCAGCCAGGAGGCCACGCCGGGGGCCAGGTGCGCGGTGTCGCACTCGGAGAGGAGCAGGCGTGGGTCCCGGCGGCGCAGGCCCGCAAGCAGGTCCGTGGCCATCTGGAGGAGCGCGGGGGAGGGGTAGGCCGGGTGCGGTACCGGCGGTAACACCTTGCGGCGTTCCTGCTTCTTGCGGGGCGCGACCCCGGGCTCGTCAGCGCCCCTCCGGGCACCGGGTTGGTTGCAGGAGACCGTGCGGGTGACGATACGGCCGCCGGCTACGCGGGCCCGTTCGCGGCGCAGGTAGCCGTGCGTCTCCAGCTCGCGCAGGGCGGCGGCGATACGGGTGGCTCCCTCGGGGAAGCGGGCGGCGAGGGTCTTGATGTCGATCTGGGCACCCTTGGGCAGCGACTGGATGTGTGCGGCGAGCCCGATGGCGACGAGGGAGAGGTCCGGGTGCTGGGTGAGGTGGTTGCCGATCACCGTGAAGCGGGTGGTGTGGCGGGTGTGGTCGTGGATGAGTCCGCCGATGTGCCCGGAGTGCGCGGATTGGGGGCGCCGGTTCGGGTGCTTGTTGGCGGCAACGCGGGACTGGGCGTGCGGGGGCACGCTAGGGTTTTCAACGTCCATCGGGAAGTTTTGGCCTTCCTCGGTGGTCAGGCCCTCGCACTGGGATGCCAGTCCCGGCGAGGGCCGTCGCATGTCTGCGGTTATGTCGTGCCGAGCGTAAGGCAGGCAACCCGCCCGAAATCCAGCCGAGTTGGCGATGTTCACCCTCGTGGGTGAGTTTGCGGCGTGGGCGGGAGGGGTGGGGCTTGGTGGGGGTCCTTTCACCTTGGTTTTCTTCCTTGGGAAAGACCGCCCGTTGCACCGGAGCACGGTCCGCCGGGTTCCGGTGCGGGGAAGGAGACCTCGGCCCAGACGGTCTTGCGCGGGTGCCGCCCCTGGGCGACGCCCCAGCGGTCGGCGAGGGCTTCGACGAGGACGAGTCCGCGACCTGATTCACCTGCTGTGGGCGGGAGTTGGAGCCGGGGAAGGCGGTCACCCCGCGTGTCGGTGACCTCGATACGGAGCGTGCCGCCGACGACGTAGAGCAACAACTGGAAGTCACGGCCCGGGACGCGTCCGTGGGTGGCCGCGTTGGCGGCCAACTCGGCGACGATCTGTGTCCCCCTCTCCAACGGCAGCCCCCACGCCCGGAGTTGCTGCTCGGTGAGCAGCCGGGCGAGACGGGCGCCGCGTGGCGTGGGGGACAGGCGGACGCTGAAGTTGGGGATGCTGCCGCTGAGTTGGTTTTCAGGGGCAGCCACTTCTTGATTCATGTCACTGAGCGTGGCGGAACCTGCTTCCGTGAAGGGAGTGAGTACGCCTGCACGTACGGTGACTGTCCCCGCTTTGTCTCGGCTGTCTCGGCTGTCTCGGGCGTTGTACGGGTACGAGTGCGCGGCTGAGGAGGAGCCATGGGCGAGGGCGTGGACGAGGCCGGTTGGGACGTCGAGCCGGGGGATGAGATCGAGCCGGTGGTGCAGGCGGTGGGGCGGCTGCTCAGGGTGTGCAGGGAGGCGGCCGGGCTGACGGTGTCCGAGCTGGCCGAGGCCATGGGGTACGGCGAGGACATGATCCGCAAGATCGAGCGGGGCGCCCGTATCCCCCGGCCGGAGTTCCTGGACAGGGCGGACCAGCTCCTGAAGGCGCAGGGGCATCTGAGGGCCTTCATGGAGGACATGAAGAGGGCCCGGTATCCGAAGAAGGTGCGGGAGCTGGCGGAACTGGAGGGGCGGGCGGTGGAGATGCTGCTGTACAGCAACCACAACATTCATGGCCTCTTGCAGACGCCTGAGTACGCGCGAGCGATGTACGAGATGAGGCAGCCCGCACTCGACGAAGACGTTGTGGAGCGGGAAACCGCCGCGCGCATGGCTCGCAAGGCCGTCTTCGAGCGGCGGGAGCCCGCCCCGACGCTCAGTTTCGTCCAGGAACAGGTAACGCTCGAACGTCCCTACGGTGGGAAGATGGTCCTGCGCCGACAGCTCGAACACCTCTTGGAGGTGACCCAGTTGAGGAACGTAACGCTCCAGGTCATGCCGACCGACCGGGAGGAGAACGCTGGAGCGGCGTCGGGCCTGGTCGAGGTACTGAAGTTCGCCGACGGCACGGCGATCGGACGTTCCGACGGTGCGTTCAACGGCCGCCCGGTCTCAACCCCCAAGGATCTACGGATCCTTGAACTTCGCTATGGCATGATCCGGGCGCAGGCTCTCACGCCGAGGGAGTCGCAAGCCTTCATCGAGCAAGCGCTGGGGAGACTATGAGCACCACGGAACTCCACTGGTTCAAGACTAGCTACAGCAGCAGCAACGAACCCGGCGACTGTGTCGAGGTCGCGCTCCACTGGTTCAAGAGCAGCTACAGCAGCAGCGCAGAACCCGGCGACTGCGTCGAAGTCGCCCCCACCCCCACCACCATCCACATCCGCGACTCCAAGAACACCGAAGGCCCCCGCCTCACCGTCGTCTCAACTGCCTGGACTGCCTTCGTCACGTACGCCTCAGAGAGCCCTCTCGTCTGAGTACGGGTGCTCATGCGCATCCCCAGCCCTCAGAGTTGACTAGGACACGGCCGGTTCCGATCGTTCGCGGCACGAGACGAGTCGGGACTGTCACTGGTCGTAGCTAGGGTTGTTGGTGAGGTCTTGGCCTTTTGACCACACGGGGAGGGCGCTGTGCTGCCGGGTGACGACAGGGCGGGCGGGCAACCGCGATCGTGGATGTCCCGCATGTTCGATGAGGCGAGGGACGCCGCCGGTGCCGCCGCCGACCTGGCCACAGAGCTGTCGTCGTTCACGAACTTCCAGAAGCGGGTCGACGAGCTGATTCGCGATTTGAAGGGTTCGGCGGCGGGACCGGGCAAGGTCGGGCAGGAACAACTCGCACGCCACCAGTTCGGCGGCGGGGGCGCGGGGTGGGCAGAGGCGACCGGCCTGTTCACCAAGTACGAGACCGTCATCAAGGACCTGGAGACCCTGTCGAAACTGCTCTCCGACTCGATGGAGGGCATGAACATCGCGGTCCAGGCCTCGCACAAGGGCTACCAGAACATCGACCTGGGCATCCGTGACCGCATGGCCGCGATCAGCACGGAGACGACGCAACACTACGGCGGGAGCTACGACCCCTCCGCCCCGCAGAAGACGCACACGAGCGGCCATGGCGGTGGCGGCGAAACCAAGCCAAGCAGCGGCGGTGGCGACGCGGGAGGCACCATCTGATGCGGCGCGGTGAGGGCACCCCTTTCGAGGACATGAGCCACGAGCAGATGCTCGCCTGGCTGGACCAGGCGGACCCCGGCACGGTGGAGTCCGCGGCCGACCGGCTAGCCGCAGCGGCCAGAGAGATCCACAAGATCGCCGACGAACTCAAGGTCCGCCCGCAGTGGGTGCAGTGGAAGGGCGAGGGCGCGGACGCCTTCCGCACATGGGCGGGAGACTTGGCCAACTCCACCCTCCGTCTGGGCGACTTCAGCGACGGCGCGGCGAAGTGGCTGCGGGAGGCATCCGCGGCGATCGGGAACGCGCAGGTGTCGATCCCCCGCGACACCCACAGCGCACAGACGAACCTGGACGCGGCGACGACCGCGCACAACGACCCCGATGCCGCCAACGTCAGCGCCAAGTCCAAGGCCGAGCTGCAGGCATTGGCGGTGTATAAGGAGAGGGAGCGTCTGCAGGCCGCGGCGGAGATGCGGAAGCTGGCCCAGACGTACTCGCATGCGGGCACGCAGATGGATGCGCTGGAGAGGCCCAAGTTTCCGCCGCCGCCGGAGGCGCTTCAGCCGGATGGTGGGCAGGACTGGAACGAAAACGAAGTTGTGGGAAGCGGTGGAAGCGGCGCCGGGACGTCCACATCTGGGGGACAGGCCGGGCCGACGGTCACGACGGGAACACACCGGACGGTGCGCGAAGCGGCGCGGGACAACGGAGCTGCCACAGCCGGTGTTTCCGAGGTGCGAAACCATGCCGGTGCGACGGCCCACCAGCCGTTGCCTGAGGCCCCAGCCCACGTAGGCACGAAAATCGACGAAACGACGATTTCGCCACCGGCACCGACCACGCACACCACACATACGGCTCCGGGCCCGGTCGACGTGCCGACAGGGAGCCGGGCTGGAGGCGGAACGCCGCCGCCTGTGGGCCCTCTTCCGCTGCCCTCAGGCCGCGGCCTCGGCCTCCCAGTGAGCCCTGGAGGCACGGGGCGTACGGTGACGGGCGGCCGTCCGATGCCCGTGCCACAACAGGAGATCTCGGAACCAACACCGACACGTGGACCAGCCACTGGCGGTACGACCACGCCCAGGGGCCCTGTGGGCCCGGCGCAGCCGGTGACGGGCGGCCGTGCGACTGCGATGCCGGGGCGAGCGGTCGCCGGTGACACACCCGGTCGTGCGCCAGTCAGCAAGGGCATCGTCGGTGGTCGCCCGGCCGCATCCACCACGGGCCAGCCGGCCGGCAGGCTGCCACAGGGTACGGTCGTGGGCGGCGAGACGCCCGTGTCCGGCACGACCGGGCGTGGGTCTGCCGGTCGGACCATGGGCGCTGCTCCCAGAGCGGCGAACCCCGCCCAGAGGCCAGTCCCGGCCGAGCGACTAGGTGGGTTTCCGCCTGCCGAGAAGGGCATCGTGGGAGGTCGCCCACAGCAGCAGGCGCGTTCGACCGGCAAACTGACCCGCAAGCGCGCCGAGCGTCGGAAGAACGGGCGCCCGGAAGACCCCCGATCAGCGCCCCGCGCCACCGACTGATGTCCTCAGCCAGAGCAGCCCAGAATCACGAGAACCTTCCGAACTAACCAGAACCAAGAGGAAGCGGATGCCTGCCGACAGGTTGAGGAACGGCCGTCTTGGGAGCGTTGTCTCCGGAGCCGTGGGCTTGCTGTTGGTGGGCCTGACCGCCGCACCCGCCCAGGCGGAGACCATCCGCGAACAGCAGTGGTACCTCACGGCCATGAAGGCCGACCAGATGTGGCGGATGAGCACGGGCAAGGGCGTCACAGTCGCGGTCATCGACTCGGGCGTTGACGGCAACATTCCTGATCTGGAGGGACAGGTGCTTCCCGGCCTGGACGAGGCACCGGGGTCGCCAGCGGACAAACAGGCGAGCCATTTCGGCCACGGGACCACGATGGGCCTTCTCATCGCGGGCACCGGCAAGGCGAATGGCGGCAACGGAACCTTCGGTCTCGCACCGGGCGCCAAGATCCTGCCCGTCCGCGTACCAGACCACTCCGTTGAGTTCAGCAAAGCAGTGAGCCGGGGAATTCGGTACGCCGTCGACTCCGGCGCTCGGGTCATCAACATTTCCATGGGCGCGTCCGTGGGATCGGATGAATTCACCGCCGCCGTGAAGTACGCCCTGAACAAGGGAACACTGATCTTCGCGGCAACAGGTAACAAGGCCACCTCGGAAGTCCAATACCCCGCAGGGACTCCCGGGGTGGTGGGGGTGGGCGCCGTAGGCCGCGACCTCCGCAAGACCAAGGAATCCCAGTACGGCCCACAGGTCGACATCGCCGCCCCCGGCGACGAGATGTACCACGCCTGCCCGAACGGCAGGGACCTCTGCCGCTCCCACGGCACCAGCGACGCCACCGCCCTCGCCTCCGCCAGCGCCGCCCTCATCTGGTCCAAGCACCCGAGCTGGACCAACAACCAGGTCCTCCGCGTCATGCTCAACACCGCCGGCGCCCCCACGGACGGCGCCAAGCGCAACGACTCCATCGGCTACGGCATCGTCCGGCCGCGCATCGCCCTGCAGAACCCCGGTGATCCCGGGCCGGCCGATGTCTACCCGCTGCCGGACTTCTCAGCCGCCTCCTCCGCGTCGCCCTCTCCTGGCACTGCCGGTTCCTCGGACCCCGCTTCGCAGGCGAAGAACAGCAAAGCGGCAGCCGAAGCTTCCTCCGACAAGGGCGGTGGCGACACTCTGTGGGTCGCACTGGGCATCGGAACTGCGGTACTCGTCGGCGGAGTTGTCGTGGCTGTTGCCACAAGGAAGCGTCGCTACTGAGAGGCAAGAGTGCAGTTGCTAACCTGGCAGGCACACGCCAGCCGGGCGGTGCGGGGAGAGAGCTTATGTCCGAGTCGGCAGAGGAACGGCACATGGCGCATGGTCATGCCGCACACCCGGTGGGGATGCGGCTCAATCACCTGCAGGACATCCCGGGCGGCGGCGGGTCCGATCTCGCGCACTCTCCTGACGAGAAGCAGGCTGCGGCGAACGCCCTCCAAAACCACATTGAGCGGGACACCAAGACGGCGGGGGAGTGGGCGGACGACGAGACGGGCGCCGTAGTGAAGGCGTTCGATGCGAAGGACGGGCACGGCTGGCTCACATCCACCGCCGTGAGCAAGGCTCACAAGACCTGGGGCGAACAGGTCCAGAACTTTCTGAACCGGCTGGTGGGGGATGAATCGGCCCTCCGGTACAACAACACCGTGTTGACCGGAACGGACGCCGGAGTGGCCAGTACGGCGCGCAAGGTGTCCGTACTGGACACGTACTCACCGCCGCCGAAGCACTGACAGACAGCCGAGCCCTCTCGCGCGCCGCCGAATTCACTGCTTTCAACGGGGACCCATGCCGACCTACCACGAGATCCTGACGACCGACCTGTCCACGCTCACCACGGCCGCCGAACGCTGGGACGGCATGGCGAAGGAACTCAACAAGCAGGAGACCGCGTACCGGCGGGACGTGCACGGCATCACCCTGCGCCCGACGTTCGCGGGTGAGAGCCGGCAAGCCGCCAACGCGCGCTTCGGCGTCAGGCTCACGGAGTTCCAGAGCGCCCAGACCGAGGCCAAGGCGATCGCCTCGCTCCTCCGCGATGCACACACCCAGTTCGTGGACCTCCGCAAGAAGCTGGAGTCGGCCCGCGACGACGCCATTGCCAAGGGCATGAAGGTGTCGGACCAGGGCGTGGTCTCGTACGACACCGAGAAGCTCAGCCCGGGGGACCGGCAGGAGCTGGCGCACGACCCCGACTCTCAGGAGAGCGTCCGTAAGTCCGTCGCCTCCTGGCAGGCTCGCATCGACCAGTGCGTGAAGGACGTGGACGACGCCGACAAGGGCGTCGAGGTAGCTTTCACCGCCGTCGTGAAAGGCCCCGACATGGGCGACGGCACGACGCCCGGCTTCAACGGCAAGGCGCAGGGCGACATCGAGAAGTACGAGGCCCAGGAAGCGGACGACATCGCCCGGCGGGTCGCCAAGGGCGAGAGGGTCTCCGCCGCCGACCTCGCCGAACTGCGCCGCGCGTTCCGGGACAACAAGGGGGACAATGCCTTCAGCCAGACCTTCCTGGTCGGGCTGGGGCCGGACAGCACGATCAAGTTCACCAATGAGCTGAACCACCTCGCCTACTCGTCTGACAAGAGCCACGAGAACGTGTACATGGACCTGCAGAGCGCGCTGGCCGATACGGTCGCCAGCGCCACACAGGTGCCGGGCTCGGTCGCCGACATGCCGCCGGGATCACCGAAGTTCAAGGCGTGGCTGGACAGCGCCGATGGCGCGTTCTACCGCCAGTGGATGCAGGGCCTGGAGAAGTACGGCACCAAGAACTACGGCTCCAATTCGAATCCGCTGCATGGTTACCAGTCGTTCGTCAGCATGATGCAGCAAAGCGACACCAAGTACGACGACCAGTTCCTGTACCAGATGGCCGACGACCTGATCACAGCCGAGAAGAATCACCCGGGCTTCTTCACCGAATGGGGAACGGGCCACGACGGCATCCGTGCCGACGCCCTCGACGGACTTCTCGGTGTGATGAGCCGGAACCCAGATGCCGCGACCCATTTCTTCGATCCGGCCGGCAACGGCAGCGGCGCCGACCATGTCGGCAATGATCACCTGCACTACCTGCTCAATGCTCGGGACTGGCCGAAGGACGTACTCGACCGCACGGGCTTTTCGGTCATTGACGACCCCTTGAACCGGGCGGGGTTGGGCTTGGCGCTCGAAGCCGCAGCGACCGGGCATCTTCCGCTCCAGGGCAACCAGGAACCCCTGCCCACCTACACGCACGAGACCGACCAGACGAGGGTCATGAACGGTATCCTCGGCGAGTTGGACCAAGGCTCGAGCACCTCGGTGCCCGACAATCTGCGGAAGCCCATAGCCTGGGCACTCGGCGAGTACGCCCCGGACACCCACGAGATCCTTGGCGGGCTGAACGGGGACGACGCCACGCACATGAAGGACGGCTACTTCCCCGACACCAAGGACCCCGGGCGCGCCCATCTGTCCACCCGTCCGGACACCCTTGTCCATGTCATGCGGGGGCTGTCCGACGACCCTGATGCCTACGCGACGCTGCACAAGGCCGAGTCCCGCTACATCGATGCGGAGCTGGACAAGCTCCCCAAGGGGGCCACCGGTTACGACCAGAGCAATCCTCTCGCCAAGTCCGGTGCGGCCCTCGGCACCTTCACTGCCATTCGTGAGGACGTACTGAACGACGGCCGGATGGACGCGTACTCCAAGGCCGACTGGAAGGCGAAGGTCGCCTATCACATCATCGGCGGAGCGTTGACGCCGCTGTATGTCACCACGGCCGGCGGCACGACGATCGCCGTCGGCGACGCCCTGCAGCGCGGCGTCGACACATGGGCCTGGGACTGGGACAACAACATGAAGGCGCACGCGGACGCCAAAGCCAACGAAGGCATCAACGACCAGTTCCTCAAGTCCAACACCGAGATGAGGATCCTGGTCCAGGAGTGGGGCCGCGATCGTTTCGACATCAACACCACGCACGGCAAGAACCAGGTGGAAGGCCTGACGAACGAGATGCTGCTCGGTCACACCCGAGGGCTGACAGATGCCAGAGGCTACCTTACGGACACCAGCAACTAGCCACGCGCGCACCCGAGAAGGATCCTCATGCCCTCGCTCTCCCCTCGTCGTAAGCGGATCGGTGTGCTGGCCGCTGGCGCCGCCGTGCTTGTCGGTGTCGTAGCCGGGGCCTGGGCCTGGATGGGGCGAGACGACGGGGGTGATAACTGCGCCGTGCTCGGCAAGGACGCGCGGATTCGCAGCGCGCTGGGTGCCTCGTACAGAGCAGACCTGTCCTGTGCCGAGCTGGGGCGCGGCATGAAGACGGCCGTCCTCGGCGACAAAGCGGGGGTGCACACCGTTCGCCAGGCCCAGGCCATGCGGGAGATCCTGTCGGCGACGTACGACACGATCGACCGTTACGGGTACCAGTCGATCGATCGGAGCCTCGCGCTGCCGATGGCCCAGCTGCTGGCGGACTACACCCCGGACACGCACGAGATCCTCGAGGATCTCGACGCGGATTACGTGACGCATCTGAACGACAAGCAGCCATGGCGGGACGGGTTCGGCGTCCATATGACCGTGCCCCATGACGAGCTGGTGCAGGTCATGCGTGCTGTCTCTGTCAACCCCTCCGCCTACGCAACGATCAGACGTGCTGAGAGCCGGCACGCGGCTGCGCAGCTTGCCGGCGTTCCGGCCGGGGCCACGGGGTACGACCTCTCGACCCCTCCGGTGGGGGATGCCCTGGCGCTGGGGGCTCTCGACGGCATCGCGTCGGATGTGGTCCCGCACCTTTCGAAGCAGGACAGCATCGGGTGGGCGAGCCAGGTGAAGAGCGCTCTGGCAGAGACGACCAGGGGTAAGGCACCGGTCTACAAGACCGATCCCGTGGGGTACCTGACGGAATCCTGGAGCAGGAGTCTGCGGAACGACCCCGAGCCAGTGTTGACCGCCCTTCGCGGACAGAGCGCCGCGTATCTCCGGCTCTGGGCTGAAGGCCGCGGGGCCGCGCTCCCTGAAGATGTCGTGTCCAAGTGCCAGGCGAGCTGGGACCGCGAATACCAGGAGACAGTCGCGCTGCTGAAAAAGGGTGGTCGGTCATGACCACCCGCATCGTGGACGCGTGCAGCCTCCGCGCCGACGCCGTCGATGCGGACGAGGCGATCACGAGCCCGACTTCCCGCCCTTGATCACGCTCCGCGCCCGCGCCGGGCAGAAACGGATTCTCATGCCCTCACTCTCCTCGCACCGCAAGCGGATCATGCTGTTGTCCGCGAGCGCCACCCTCCCCGACGCGACCCTGCTGCGCTCCGGCTCCCGCGGAGAGCCTGGTCCGACCGGAACCGAGAACGATTCACCCGTCCCCGTCACGACAGCTGCCCCGGCCGGCGGCGACATGTACTGCAAGGACGGCGTCACGCACATGAGCGCGGGTCTGCTCGCCGCGAGCCTCAAGGCCAACGGGACCGAGATCACCGTCCCGGACCGGCTCTCCGGCGTCGACATGACCACGGAGAGCAGGCCGGGGTGCGACGGCTACTTCTCCCGGACGCCTTCCGGCCCCTTCGCGCCCGACAAGGACACGAACGTCATGGGCGTCCAGGCGAGGGCGATCGTGGCGGCGGCCGGGACCACCTCGGACACCTACTTCGTCAGCGCGAAGGACCCCGCCAGGCTCCTGAAGCTGGAGTCCGTCCGGGACGGGCGCACCAGCAGCACGACGTACGTCGACTTCGCCAAGAAGAAGGACGTCACCCTCCCGAGCCCGGACGAGGCCATGACCATGGAGCAGTTCCGCACGGCGGTCGACGCGGAATGACGACAAGCAACAGGGGCGCGGCTCTGCGGGGCCGTCTGGGGCGTGGTGGCCGTCGCCGTCTGCTCGGCGCGCTCGCAGCGGCGGTCAGCGGCGTCCTCCTTGGCGCGGGCGTAGTCGCCTGGCAGACCGATGCATGGCCTTTCTCCGACTCTCCCTGCTGGAACTCCGTGTCGAACCAGGATCTCGACGCGCTCTTCGGCGATCGGCACACCGACGCGACGGAGATGCGTCCGTCATGGACCCCGGAAGGTGCGGAGGGGCCTGGGTCGCTGGACGGCCGGTGCCGCGTCATGAGCGCAACGAAGCCACATGGCCGTCAGATCGACATCCACGTCCACCGGCTCACCGGCGACCTGCGGAGGGACAACGTCCCCTGGTCCGACGAGTTCCTGTCCGCCACGCTGACTCCCCTCGGCGGCGGTGTGCTGGGCATGGCCTCCGACACCCGGGCCTGGGTGGCACTGCCCTCCGACTGCGTCGATCCCAGCGACTTTGCGGGCTACGCCGTCGTCGACGTCAGCCTGGGCGACGACGGGTTCTGGAAGAACGGCTCATCGGACAAGAGGGCCGCGCTCCAGAAGGCGCTCGCGCGTACCGCTGTCCATGTCGGGAACGGCACGATGGCCGCACTCGGATGCTCCGGCTCGCTGCCCGAGCCCGGCACGCCGGCTGCGATGCCGGCTCCCCGCCCGGTGCGTGCCGGCGGCGCGGTGTGCGGTGTAGAAGGAGTCCGGCTGCCGGAGGAGGTCGGATCCCATCCCTACATGCGGACGTCCGTCGGGGAGAACCGCCCCGTCCGTACCTGCGAGATCGTCACCGGCGGCGACGCCCACCCCCAGTACCGGCTCCAGACGACCCAGGACCCGAACCTTGCCCACGCCTTCAGCGCCGGGCTCCACAACGGCCTCGGCATCACCGCTAAAGGCGAGCGGGGAGCAGTCGGGACCTATTCCCCCGCCATCGCGAATGTGCGCACCGAGTGTCGGGGGCGCCTCGTCATCTTTATCGCCCAGCAGAGCGACGGCACCTATGGCTACACCTTCATCCGCCGAGCCTTCCCGGCCTACGTCGCCGCCGAGGCGAAACGGCTGGGGTGCGGCCCGCTGGAGATCCGGATCCCCGTCGGCGACTCCGCCTAGGACCGGGCTCTCGTCTGGCGCAGGTGGTGGTCGCCGCAGACGTTGTTCGTCGGGGGAGGGCCGATCAGCGGGCACCGGCACGCGCCACAGGTGCCGTCGTACGACGAGTACTCGGGGCCGTAGTCCGCGAGCAGCAGGTAGGCGAAGCCCCCAACCAGCACACCTCGCGCCAGCCGTGAGACCCGTACCGGCGCCTGAGGCGCCGCCCCAGCCGCCCTCACCCCCCGGTTTGACCTACGTCACCCTCGGGGTATTCTCTCCGGCTCGATTGGCGGACCCCCCGCCCCATATGGCAGACTGTCCGAGTTGCTCGGTCGAGTGTTGATGCTGCGCGCCTCCCGCCGGGAGGACCGGAAGCGAGTCCCACAGTACTCGTCGCCCTAACTGCCACCACGGCAGCACTGGGGCGGACGTACGGGAATCTTCCGGGAAGTGTGGGCGCGGCACCGGCCAGGCGCCCGGTGGGCCTGAGGTCCCCGGTCCGCGGTTCCGGAAGGGCCGTCGCATTCCCCGCAGGGATGTTCGAACAAGGGGCATCTGTGTCAGCGGGAGCGCGACACGCCCGACCGCGTGGGTCGGAGAAACGAAGGCAGCAGAAGGAATCCGCCGGGTTCCAGAGCGAAGAGAGACAGGACTACTGAGTAGCCATGGCGGGACAGAAGATCCGCATCCGGCTCAAGGCCTACGACCACGAGGTCATCGACTCCTCGGCGAAGAAGATCGTCGAGACGGTGACCCGCACTGGTGCGTCGGTCGCGGGCCCGGTGCCGCTGCCCACTGAGAAGAACGTGTACTGCGTCATCAAGTCGCCGCACAAGTACAAGGACTCGCGCGAGCACTTCGAGATGCGCACGCACAAGCGCCTGATCGACATTCTCGACCCGACCCCCAAGACCGTTGACTCTCTGATGCGACTCGACCTCCCGGCCGGTGTCGACATCGAGATCAAGCTCTGAGGCTGGTGGGCTGAGAATGGCTAAGCAGATCAAGGGCATCCTGGGCGAGAAGCTCGGCATGACGCAGGTGTGGGACGAGAACAACCGTGTTGTTCCGGTCACCGTCGTCAAGGCCGGCCCGAACGTCGTCACCCAGGTCCGTACGAATGACGTGGACGGCTACGAGTCCGTTCAGATCGCCTTCGGCGAGATCGACCCGCGCAAGGTGAACAAGCCCCTCAAGGGCCACTTCGCCAAGGCCGACGTCACCCCCCGTCGCCACCTCGTCGAGATCCGCACCGCGGACGCCTCCGAGTACACGCTGGGCCAGGAGATCACCGCTGAGGTGTTCGAGGCCGGCGTGAAGGTCGACGTGACCGGCAAGAGCAAGGGCAAGGGCTTCGCCGGTGTCATGAAGCGCCACAACTTCCGTGGCCTCGGCGCCGGACACGGCACCCAGCGCAAGCACCGCTCGCCCGGTTCCATCGGTGGCTGCGCCACCCCGGGCCGTGTGTTCAAGGGCCTCCGCATGGCGGGTCGCATGGGCAACGAGCGGGTCACCACCCAGAACCTGACCGTCCACGCCGTTGACGCGGAGAAGGGTCTGCTGCTCATCAAGGGCGCGGTTCCCGGTCCGAACGGCGGCCTCGTCCTGGTCCGCACCGCGGCCAAGGGGGCCTGAGGTAACCGATGAGCACTGTTGACATCCTTTCGCCGGCGGGCGACAAGGCCGGTTCCGTCGAGCTCCCCGCGGAGATCTTCGGCGTAGAGAAGATCAGCGTTCCGCTGCTTCACCAGGTCGTCGTCGCGCAGCTGGCCGCTGCCCGCCAGGGCACGCACAAGACCAAGACCCGTGGCGAGGTCCGTGGTGGCGGCAAGAAGCCGTACCGCCAGAAGGGCACCGGCCGCGCCCGTCAGGGCTCGACCCGTGCGCCGCAGTTCGCCGGCGGTGGCGTCGTCCACGGCCCGCAGCCGCGTGACTACTCGCAGCGGACCCCGAAGAAGATGAAGGCCGCGGCCCTGCGCCACGCCCTCACCGACCGGGCCCGCCACAACCGCATCCACGTCGTCTCCGGCGTGGTCGAGGGCGCGAACCCCAGCACCAAGGCCGCCAAGTCGCTGTTCGGCAAGATCTCGGAGCGCAAGAACCTGCTCCTGGTCGTCGACCGCGCCGACGAGGCCGCGTGGCTGTCCGCCCGCAACCTGCCCCAGGTCCACATCCTGGAGCCGGGCCAGCTGAACACGTACGACGTTCTCGTCTCGGACGACGTGGTCTTCACCCAGGCCGCTTTCGAGTCCTTCGTGTCTGGCCCCAAGGCCGCTGACACCGAAGGGAGCGAGGCCTGATGGCTACGCGTCACCCGAGCATTGCCTCGAAGGCCGCCAAGGCCGCCAAGGCCGCGCGCGTCGCCAAGGCGCGTCGCCACGCCGCCGAAGGCAAGAACACCGTCGAGACGCCGCTGAGCAAGTCCTTCACGGACCCCCGTGACGTGCTGGTCAAGCCGGTCGTCTCCGAGAAGAGCTACGCGCTCCTCGACGAGAACAAGTACACGTTCGTCGTCGCCCCGGGCGCCAACAAGACCCAGATCAAGCAGGCCGTCCAGGCGGTCTTCGACGTCAAGGTCACCGGGGTCAACACGATCAACCGCCAGGGCAAGCGCAAGCGCACGAAGACCGGCTTCGGTCAGCGTGCCGCCACCAAGCGCGCGATCGTGACCCTCGCCGAGGGCGACCGTATCGACATCTTCGGCGGTCCGACCGCCTAAGGGCGGTCCGGATCGTCCGATATCGGACGAGGACTGAGAAATGGGAATCCGCAAGTACAAGCCGACTACGCCGGGCCGTCGTGGCGCCAGCGTCGCCGACTTCGTCGAGGTCACGCGGTCCACGCCGGAGAAGTCGCTGGTCCGCCCCCTGCACAGCAAGGGCGGCCGTAACAACGCCGGTCGTGTGACCGTTCGCCACCAGGGTGGCGGACACAAGCGCGCCTACCGTGTGATCGACTTCCGTCGTCACGACAAGGACGGCGTGCCGGCGAAGGTCGCGCACATCGAGTACGACCCCAACCGCACCGCGCGCATCGCGCTGCTGCACTACGCCGACGGCGAGAAGCGCTACATCCTCGCCCCGCGCAACCTGCAGCAGGGCGACTCCGTGGAGAACGGTCCCGGGGCCGACATCAAGCCGGGCAACAACCTGGCCCTCCGCAACATCCCGGTCGGTACCACGATCCACGCGATCGAGCTCCGTCCCGGTGGCGGTGCCAAGTTCGCCCGCTCCGCCGGTGCCTCCGTGCAGCTGCTCGCGAAGGAGGGCGCCTACGCCCACCTGCGCATGCCGTCCGGTGAGATCCGCCTGGTCGACGTCCGCTGCCGCGCCACCATCGGTGAGGTCGGCAACGCCGAGCAGTCCAACATCAACTGGGGTAAGGCCGGCCGTAAGCGGTGGCTGGGCGTTCGCCCGACCGTCCGTGGTGTCGTGATGAACCCGGTTGACCACCCGCACGGTGGTGGTGAGGGCCGGACCTCCGGTGGCCGCCACCCTGTGTCCCCGTGGGGCAAGAAGGAAGGCCGTACTCGTTCGCCCAAGAAGGCGTCGAACAAGTACATCGTCCGCCGCCGCAAGACGAACAAGAAGCGCTAAGGACGGGTTGAGATGCCTCGTAGCCTGAAGAAGGGGCCCTTCGTCGACGACCACCTGATCAAGAAGGTGGACGCCCAGAACGAAGCCGGCACCAAGAACGTCATCAAGACCTGGTCCCGCCGCTCGATGATCGTCCCGGCCATGCTGGGCCACACGCTCGCGGTGCACAACGGCAAGACCCACATCCCGGTGTTCGTCACCGAGTCGATGGTCGGCCACAAGCTCGGCGAGTTCTCGCCGACGCGCACCTTCCGGGGTCACGTCAAGGAAGACCGGAAGTCGAAGCGCCGCTAGTAGCGGATCGCATTCAGACACGTAAGTAACTGAAGGGACAACCATGGAAGCCAGGGCCCAGGCGCGGTACATCCGCGTCACGCCCATGAAGGCCCGCCGCGTGGTGGACCTCATCCGTGGCATGGACGCCACGGAGGCCCAGGCTGTTCTGCGATTCGCTCCGCAGGCAGCCTCCGTGCCGGTCGGCAAGGTGCTCGACAGCGCCATTGCCAACGCCGCGCACAACTACGACCACACCGACGCCGACAGCCTCTACATCTCCGAGGCGTACGTCGACGAGGGTCCGACCCTGAAGCGGTTCCGGCCGCGTGCCCAGGGCCGTGCCTACCGGATCCGCAAGCGGACCAGCCACATCACCGTGGTCGTCAGCAGCAAGGAAGGAACCCGGTAATGGGCCAGAAGGTAAACCCGCATGGGTTCCGGCTCGGTGTCACGACCGACTTCAAGTCGCGTTGGTACGCCGACAAGCTGTACAAGGACTACGTCAAGGAAGACGTCGCCATCCGTCGGATGATGACGTCCGGCATGGAGCGCGCCGGTATCTCGAAGGTTGAGATCGAGCGCACCCGTGACCGCGTCCGTGTGGACATCCACACCGCTCGCCCGGGCATCGTCATCGGCCGCCGCGGCGCCGAGGCCGACCGCATCCGCGGTGACCTGGAGAAGCTGACCGGCAAGCAGGTCCAGCTGAACATCCTCGAGGTCAAGAACCCGGAGACGGACGCTCAGCTGGTGGCCCAGGCCGTCGCCGAGCAGCTGTCCTCCCGCGTCTCCTTCCGCCGTGCCATGCGTAAGAGCATGCAGTCGGCGATGAAGGCGGGCGCCAAGGGCATCAAGATCCAGTGCGGTGGCCGCCTCGGCGGCGCCGAGATGTCCCGCTCGGAGTTCTACCGCGAGGGCCGTGTGCCCCTGCACACGCTCCGCGCGAACGTGGACTACGGCTTCTTCGAGGCCAAGACGACCTTCGGCCGCATCGGTGTGAAGGTCTGGATCTACAAGGGCGACGTCAAGAACATCGCCGAGGTCCGCGCCGAGAACGCTGCCGCCCGTGCGGGTAACCGCCCGGCCCGCGGTGGCGCCGACCGCCCGGCCCGTGGTGGCCGCGGTGGCGAGCGGCGCGGTCGCAAGCCGCAGCAGGCTGCCGGCGCCGAGGCCCCCAAGGCCGAGGCCCCCGCCGCTCCGGCTGAGAGCACCGGAACGGAGGCCTGACCGACATGCTGATCCCCCGTAGGGTCAAGCACCGCAAGCAGCACCACCCGAAGCGCCGTGGTCAGGCCAAGGGCGGTACGACGGTCGCGTTCGGCGAGTACGGCATTCAGGCCCTCACGCCGGCGTACGTGACCAACCGCCAGATCGAGGCGGCCCGTATCGCGATGACCCGCCACATCAAGCGTGGCGGCAAGGTCTGGATCAACATCTACCCGGACCGCCCGCTCACGAAGAAGCCTGCCGAGACCCGCATGGGTTCCGGTAAGGGTTCGCCGGAGTGGTGGATCGCGAACGTTCACCCGGGCCGGGTGATGTTCGAGCTGTCCTACCCGAACGAGAAGATTGCGCGTGAGGCTCTCACTCGTGCGGCTCACAAGCTGCCGATGAAGTGCCGCATCGTCAAGCGCGAGGCAGGTGAAGCGTGATGTCGGTCGGTACCAAGGCGTCCGAGCTGCGCGAGCTGGGCAACGAGGAGCTTCTGGCGAAGCTCCGCGAGGCCAAGGAAGAGCTGTTCAACCTCCGTTTCCAGGCGGCGACGGGGCAGCTCGAGAACCACGGCCGTCTGAAGGCGGTCCGCAAGGACATCGCGCGGATCTACACCCTGATGCGCGAGCGTGAGCTGGGCATCGAAACGGTGGAGAACGCCTGATGAGCGAGAAGAACGTGACTGAGAACGCAGAAGCGCGCGGCTTCCGCAAGACCCGTGAGGGTCTCGTCGTCAGCGACAAGATGGACAAGACCGTCGTCGTCGCCGTCGAGGACCGCGTCAAGCATGCGCTGTACGGCAAGGTCATCCGCCGTACCAACAAGCTCAAGGCGCACGACGAGCAGAACGCCGCGGGTGTCGGCGACCGCGTCCTCCTGATGGAGACCCGGCCGCTGTCCGCGACGAAGCGCTGGCGCGTCGTCGAGATCCTCGAGAAGGCCAAGTAGGTAATTCCCGTAAGGGAATTCCAAAAAGTACGTTCCTGCGGGGCATTCCTCGCAGGACAGTTCCGCCAGGCTCCGGGAGCCGCTCAGCTGAGCGGCTCCCGGGGAACCGGCAGACAAACAGGAGATAGACGTGATCCAGCAGGAGTCGCGACTGCGCGTCGCCGACAACACTGGTGCGAAGGAAATCCTTTGCATCCGTGTGCTCGGTGGCTCCGGTCGCCGCTACGCGGGCATCGGTGACGTCATCGTCGCCACCGTCAAGGACGCGATCCCCGGTGGCAACGTGAAGAAGGGTGACGTCGTCAAGGCGGTCATCGTTCGCACCGTCAAGGAGCGCCGCCGTCCGGACGGCTCGTACATCCGCTTCGACGAGAACGCCGCCGTCATTCTGAAGAACGATGGCGACCCTCGCGGCACCCGCATCTTCGGCCCGGTCGGCCGTGAGCTGCGCGAGAAGAAGTTCATGAAGATCATCTCGCTCGCGCCGGAGGTGCTGTAAGCATGAAGATCAAGAAGGGCGACCTGGTCCAGGTCATCACCGGCAAGGACAAGGGCAAGCAGGGCAAGGTCATTGCCGCTTTCCCGCGCGAGGAGCGCGTCCTGGTCGAGGGTGTCAACCGGGTCAAGAAGCACACCAAGGCCGGTCCGACCGCCGGCGGTTCGCAGGCCGGCGGCATCGTCACGACCGAGGCGCCGATCCACGTCTCCAACGTCCAGCTGGTCGTTGAGAAGGACGGCAACAAGGTCGTCACGCGTGTCGGCTACCGCTTCGACGACGAAGGCAACAAGATCCGCGTTGCCAAGCGGACGGGTGAGGACATCTGATGGCTACCACCACCACTCCGCGTCTGAAGACGAAGTACCGCGAGGAGATCGCGGGCAAGCTGCGTGACGAGTTCAAGTACGAGAACGTCATGCAGGTTCCCGGCCTCGTCAAGATCGTGGTCAACATGGGTGTGGGCGACGCCGCCCGCGACTCCAAGCTGATCGAGGGCGCCATCCGCGACCTCACCACGATCACCGGTCAGAAGCCGGCCGTCACCAAGGCCCGCAAGTCCATCGCGCAGTTCAAGCTGCGTGAGGGTCAGCCGATCGGTGCCCACGTCACGCTCCGTGGCGACCGCATGTGGGAGTTCCTGGACCGCACCCTGTCGCTCGCGCTGCCGCGCATCCGCGACTTCCGCGGCCTGTCCCCCAAGCAGTTCGACGGCCGTGGCAACTACACCTTCGGTCTCACGGAGCAGGTCATGTTCCACGAGATCGACCAGGACAAGATCGACCGTACCCGGGGTATGGACATCACCGTGGTCACCACGGCGACCAACGACGCTGAGGGCCGCGCGCTCCTTCGTCACCTCGGCTTCCCGTTCAAGGAGGCGTGAGCGAGATGGCGAAGAAGGCTCTGATTGCCAAGGCTGCTCGCAAGCCCAAGTTCGGTGTGCGTGGCTACACCCGCTGCCAGCGCTGCGGCCGTCCGCACTCCGTGTACCGCAAGTTCGGCCTCTGCCGCGTGTGCCTTCGTGAGATGGCTCACCGTGGCGAGCTGCCGGGCGTGACCAAGAGCTCCTGGTAATCCCGCTTTTTAGGGATTCCTGAAGCTCTCGGTAAGCATCTGGGTCGGCAGGGGCCCTTCTCCACATGCCGTAGGCTTGTGGGGTTGGGCGTCTGCCGCGCCCGTACGACTTACTACGCCGTAGGTCCACCGCGCCGCACCCGTCCCGTCTCGGATCGGGGAGAGGGATGGCGCACCAGGAAACCCCGGCGAGAGAGGCCGAAGGCCAATTCATGACCATGACTGATCCGATCGCAGACATGCTTACGCGTCTGCGGAACGCGAACTCGGCATACCACGACTCCGTGACGATGCCGGCATCGAAGATCAAGTCGCACATCGCGGAGATCCTCCAGCAGGAGGGCTTCATCACGGGCTGGAAGGTCGAGGACGCCGAGGTCGGCAAGAACCTCGTTCTCGAGCTGAAGTTCGGCCCGAACCGTGAGCGCTCCATCGCGGGCATCAAGCGGATCTCCAAGCCCGGTCTCCGGGTGTACGCGAAGTCCACCAACCTGCCGAAGGTGCTCGGCGGCCTCGGCGTGGCGATCATCTCCACGTCCCACGGGCTCCTCACCGACAAGCAGGCCGGCAAGAAGGGCGTGGGTGGGGAAGTCCTCGCCTACGTCTGGTAGCAGAAGGGAACGGAGGAAACAGCTATGTCGCGTATTGGCAAGCTCCCCATCACGGTTCCCGCCGGCGTGGACGTCACCATCGACGGCCGTACGGTCTCGGTCAAGGGCCCCAAGGGCTCGCTGACCCACACCGTCGCGGCTCCGATCGACATCGCTAAGGGCGAGGACGGCACCCTCCAGGTGACCCGCCCGAACGACGAGCGTCAGAGCAAGGCCCTGCACGGCCTCTCCCGCACGCTGGTGGCGAACATGATCACCGGCGTGACCCAGGGTTACGTGAAGAAGCTCGAGATCAGCGGTGTCGGTTACCGAGTGACCGCCAAGGGTTCGAACCTGGAGTTCGCTCTCGGTTACAGCCACCCGATCGTGGTCGAGGCCCCCGAGGGCATCACCTTCAAGGTGGAGGCTCCGACCCGTTTCTCGGTCGAGGGCATCGACAAGCAGAAGGTCGGCGAGGTTGCGGCCAACATCCGCAAGCTGCGCAAGCCCGACCCGTACAAGGCCAAGGGCGTCAAGTACGAGGGCGAAGTCATCCGCCGCAAGGTCGGAAAGGCGGGTAAGTAAGCCATGGCATACGGGCAGAAGATCCTGAAGGGCGACGCCTACAAGCGCGCCGCGATCAAGCGCCGTCACATCCGGATTCGCAAGAACCTTTCCGGTACGGCGGAGCGTCCCCGTCTGGTCGTTACCCGCTCCAACCGCCACATCGTGGCGCAGGTGATCGACGACCTCAAGGGCCACACCCTGGCGTCCGCGTCCACCCTGGACGCGTCGGTCCGCGGTGGCGAGGGCGACAAGTCCGCGCAGGCCAAGCAGGTCGGCGCCCTGGTCGCCGAGCGTGCCAAGGCCGCCGGTGTCGAAGCTGTCGTGTTCGACCGTGGTGGCAACCAGTACGCCGGGCGCATCGCCGCTCTGGCGGACGCCGCCCGCGAAGCCGGGCTCAAGTTCTGAGCCTGCCGTAGCTAGCGGAAACAGAGAGAGGTAATTCCAATGGCTGGACCCCAGCGCCGCGGTGGCGGTGCCGGTGGCGGCGAGCGGCGGGACCGGAAGGGCCGTGACGGCGGCGCTGCTGCCGCCGAGAAGACCGCGTACGTTGAGCGCGTTGTCGCGATCAACCGCGTCGCCAAGGTTGTGAAGGGTGGTCGTCGCTTCAGCTTCACCGCGCTGGTCGTGGTGGGCGACGGTGACGGCACCGTGGGTGTCGGTTACGGCAAGGCCAAGGAGGTGCCGGCCGCCATCGCCAAGGGCGTTGAGGAGGCCAAGAAGCACTTCTTCAAGGTCCCCCGGATCCAGGGCACCATCCCGCACCCGATCCAGGGTGAGAAGGCTGCCGGCGTCGTCCTGCTCAAGCCCGCGTCCCCCGGTACCGGTGTTATCGCCGGTGGTCCGGTGCGCGCCGTGCTCGAGTGCGCCGGTATCCACGACGTGCTGTCGAAGTCGCTCGGCTCCGACAACGCGATCAACATCGTGCACGCGACCGTGGAGGCCCTGAAGGGTCTGCAGCGTCCCGAGGAGATCGCGGCCCGCCGTGGTCTGCCGCTCGAGGACGTCGCCCCCGCGGCTCTTCTCCGTGCACGTGCCGGGGCGGGTGCGTAATCATGGCGCAGCTCAAGATCACGCAGGTCAAGTCCTACATCGGCAGCAAGCAGAACCACCGTGACACCCTGCGCTCCCTTGGTCTCAAGGGCATCAACACGCAGGTCGTCAAGGAGGACCGCCCCGAGTTCCGCGGCATGGTGCACACCGTCCGCCACCTCGTGACGGTCGAGGAGGTCGACTGATCATGGCGGAGCAGAACCCGCTCAAGATCCACAACCTCCGTCCCGCCCCGGGCGCCAAGACCGCCAAGACCCGTGTCGGTCGTGGTGAGGCGTCGAAGGGTAAGACGGCCGGTCGTGGTACCAAGGGTACGAAGGCCCGTTACCAGGTTCCGGAGCGCTTCGAGGGTGGCCAGATGCCGCTCCACATGCGCCTCCCGAAGCTGAAGGGCTTCAAGAACCCGTTCAAGACCGAGTTCCAGGTCGTGAACCTCGACAAGCTGGCCGCGCTCTACCCCGAGGGTGGCGAGGTCACCGTCGAGGGTCTGGTGGCCAAGGGTGCCGTTCGCAAGAACAGCCTCGTCAAGGTCCTCGGCCAGGGCGAGATCTCCGTGGCGCTGCAGGTGACGGTCGACGCCGTCTCCGGCTCCGCCAAGGAGAAGATCACCGCCGCCGGCGGTACGGTCACCGAGCTGGTCTGAGTCTCTCAGGTCCCTCGATGACGTGAACGATCCCGACCGGGGATACCCCACAAATGGGGTATCCCCGGTTGGTCGTTCCTAGGGCGGTGCTCTCGCCGGTAAGGTGGCCAGCACTGCCTACTTTCAATGGGTGCTTCCCATGGGGCACCCTGAGCGGCAGTTGACCGTTAGCTATTCGTCTGTATCCGTCGAACCTCAAGACCGTCACCCTTGACGCAGTTGCGCGGGGGTCGCAGGAGGCACCGTGCTCACCGCGTTCGCCCGGGCGTTCAGGACGCCCGACCTGCGCAAGAAGCTGCTGTTCACGCTGGGCATCATCGTGGTCTACCGGGTCGGTACCCACATTCCGATCCCGGGTGTGGACTACGCGTCCGTACAGCAATGCGTAAAGGAAGCCTCTGGCAACCAGGGGCTCTTCGGCATGATCAACATGTTCAGCGGAGGCGCGCTGCTGCAGATCACGGTCTTCGCGCTCGGCATCATGCCGTACATCACGGCCAGCATCATCCTTCAGCTGCTGACCGTGGTCATTCCGCGCCTGGAAGCCCTGAAGAAGGAGGGCCAGGCCGGCACGGCGAAGGTCACCCAGTACACCCGGTATCTGACCGTGGCCCTCGCCATCCTGCAGGGCACCGGCCTCGTCGCCACCGCCCGCAGCGGCGCGCTCTTCAACGGCTGCTCGGTCGCCGCGGGCATCGTCCCGGACCGGTCGATCTTCACGACGATCACGATGGTCATCTGCATGACCGCCGGTACGGCCGTCGTGATGTGGCTCGGTGAGCTGATCACCGACCGCGGCATCGGCAACGGCATGTCGATCCTGATGTTCATCTCGATCGCCGCGACCTTCCCGTCCGCGCTGTGGGCCATCAAGAAGCAGGGCACCCTGGCCGGCGGCTGGATCGAGTTCAGCACCGTGATCCTGGTCGGCCTGGTGATGGTCGCGCTCGTGGTCTTCGTCGAGCAGGCCCAGCGCCGCATCCCGGTGCAGTACGCGAAGCGCATGATCGGCCGCCGTTCCTACGGCGGTACGTCCACGTACATCCCGCTCAAGGTGAACCAGGCGGGTGTGATTCCGGTCATCTTCGCGTCGTCGCTGCTCTACATCCCGGCGTTGGTCGCGCAGTTCGCCGGTGGCAATTCGGGCTGGAAGCAGTGGGTTCAGCAGAACCTGACCAAGGGCGACCACCCGATTTACATCACTCTGTACTTCTTGCTCATCGTTTTCTTCGCGTTCTTCTATGTGGCGATCTCCTTCAACCCCGAGGAAGTCGCCGACAACATGAAGAAGTATGGTGGCTTCATCCCGGGCATCCGGGCTGGCCGACCGACCGCTGAGTACCTCAGCTACGTGCTCAACCGGATCACCTGGCCGGGTTCGCTGTATCTGGGTCTGATCGCTCTCGTACCGACAATGGCGTTGGTGGGCTTCGGGGCAAGCCAGAACTTCCCGTTCGGCGGGACGAGCATCCTGATCATCGTGGGTGTCGGTCTCGAGACGGTGAAGCAGATCGAGAGCCAGCTCCAGCAGCGCAATTACGAAGGGTTCCTCCGCTGATGCGTATCGTCCTCGTCGGGCCGCCGGGTGCCGGTAAGGGAACGCAAGCCGTCCGCCTCGCCGAGAAGCTGTCGATCCCGCACATCTCCACGGGTGACCTGTTCCGGGCCAACATCAGCCAGCAGACCGAGCTGGGCAAGCTCGCGAAGTCCTACATGGACGCCGGCAACCTCGTCCCGGACGAGGTCACCATCGCGATGGCCAAGGACCGCATGGAGCAGCCGGACGCCGTGGGCGGCTTCCTGCTGGACGGCTTCCCGCGCAATGTGTCGCAGGCCGAGGCCCTGGATGAGCTGCTGACCACGGAGAGCATCAAGCTGGACGCCGTCCTGGACCTGGAGGTCCCGGAGGACGAGGTCGTCAAGCGGATCGCCGGCCGGCGCATCTGCCGCAACGACTCCTCGCACGTCTTCCACGTGACGTACAGCCAGCCGCAGAAGGAGGGCGTCTGCGACGTCTGCGGCGGTGAGCTGTACCAGCGCGACGACGACTCCGAGGACACCGTCCGCAAGCGGCTCGAGGTCTACCACACGCAGACCGAGCCGATCATCGACTACTACAAGGCGCAGGGCCTGGTCGTGACGATCTCCTCCCTGGGCCCCGTGGACGAGATCACGCAGCGGGCCCTGGAGGCCCTCAAGCGCGAGAAGGCCGAGCAGTAGAGCCCGGCCCCTCCGGCCGCGGTGCCCCTCCCGGGGCGCCGCGGCCGTAGTGTTGTGTACGTAACCCAGTCGACGTGAGTGACGGAGAGCGCAGGCCCCCATGGTGCAGATCAAGACCCCCGAGCAGATCGCCAAGATGCGTGCGGCGGGCCTGGTCGTAGCCGCCATCCACGCGGCCACCCGTGAGGCCGCGGTGCCCGGCGCCAGCACGAAGGACCTGGACGACGTCGCCCGCAAGGTGCTCGCCGAGCACGGCGCGAAGTCGAACTTCCTGGGCTACGGCGGCTTCCCCGCCACCATCTGCACCTCCGTGAACGACGTGGTCGTCCACGGCATCCCCGCCGACGACGTCGTCCTCAAGGACGGCGACATCATCTCCATCGACTGCGGCGCGATCATCGACGGCTGGCACGGCGACGCCGCCTACACGGCCTTCGTGGGCTCCGGTCACGCTCCGGAGCTGATCGAACTCTCCCGGGTGACGGAGGAGTCGATGTGGGCCGGTATCGCGGCGATGAAGCAGGGCAACCGCCTGGTCGACATCTCCCGCGCGGTCGAGACGTACATCCGCCGCCAGCCCAAGCCGGGCGGCGGCAAGTACGGGATCATCGAGGACTACGGCGGCCACGGCATCGGCACCGAGATGCACATGGACCCGCATCTGCTGAACTACGTCGACCGCCGCCGCGGCAAGGGCCCCAAGCTGGTGCCCGGCTTCTGCCTCGCGATCGAGCCGATGGTCTCGCTCGGCACCCCGCGCACCGAGGTCCTCTCCGACGACTGGACGGTCATCACGACGGACGGCACCTGGTCCTCCCACTGGGAGCACTCGGTCGCCCTGACCGCCGAGGGCCCGCTGGTGCTGACGGCGCCCGACGGCGGCAAGGCGAAGCTGGCGGAGTACGGGATCGTGGCGGCGCCGGACCCGCTGGGCTGAGGCCCTCCCGGCCGGACCGCACAGCCTCCCGGCTGCTGGCCCCGTCTGTCGCGCATATCGTGCCGATGGGCGGGGCATCGTCATGACAAGGCGTAGTGCACGGGTGAATTCGTCTTTTTGGGCACGCTGACGTAGACTGACTCGTCGGCTCTCGTGCACCCGCATGTCCGCATGCCCCTCGTGAGCCGATCAAGGTAGTCGATTCGAAGGGCGAAGCGTGGCCAAGAAGCAAGGTGCCATCGAGATCGAGGGCACTGTCGTTGAGTCTCTGCCGAACGCTATGTTCAAGGTCGAGCTCCAGAACGGCCACCAGGTCCTGGCACACATCAGCGGCAAGATGCGTATGCACTACATCCGCATCCTCCCTGACGACCGGGTCGTGGTGGAGTTGTCTCCTTACGACCTGACGCGTGGCCGGATCGTCTACCGGTACAAGTAGATCTTGCCCGCATCCCGTTTCGGCGGGGTGGTGGCACTGACCCGGAGAACCTCAATCCCATGAAGGTCAAGCCGAGCGTCAAGAAGATCTGCGACAAGTGCAGGGTGATCCGCCGTCACGGTCGGGTCATGGTCATCTGCGAAAACCCGCGCCACAAGCAGCGCCAGGGCTGACGCACGACCATCACCCTCTGCACCTCTATCGCAGAGTTTCGCGCGACGCGAGCTGAATATGTTCATACGCAGAACCCGAGCCCACCAGCTCGACACCCCCGGTCCGGAGGCCGGGGACCCGGTTCGTACCTGGTACGGCGGCCGGGAACCGGTTCTGCGGAAGACCTCCGAAGATCACCAGGAGCCATTGAATGGCACGCGTTTCCGGTGTTGACATCCCGCGCGAAAAGCGCGTGGAGGTCGCCCTCACCTACGTGTTCGGCATCGGCCGGACGCTTTCCCAGCAGACGCTGGCCGAGACCGGTATCGACCCGAACACCCGCGTTCGTGACCTGACCGAAGAGCAGCTGGTCGCGATCCGCGAGTACGTCGACAACAACATCAAGACCGAGGGTGACCTCCGTCGCGAGATCCAGGCCGACATCCGCCGCAAGGTCGAGATCGGCTGCTACCAGGGTCTCCGTCACCGTCGCGGCCTGCCCGTCCGCGGTCAGCGCACCAGCACCAACGCCCGCACCCGCAAGGGCCCGCGTCGCGCCATCGCCGGTAAGAAGAAGCCGGGCAAGAAGTAGTCCGCAGCGGACTCGCCGTCCAGCGGTCTTCGCTGTAGGACCGACCACCTCCCGTAGGAGTTATAGATGCCCCCCAAGGGTCGTCAGGGCGCTGCCAAGAAGGTGCGCCGCAAGGAAAAGAAGAACGTCGCTCACGGCCACGCGCACATCAAGAGCACGTTCAACAACACGATCGTCTCGATCACGGACCCGTCCGGCAACGTGATCTCCTGGGCCTCCGCCGGCCACGTCGGCTTCAAGGGCTCCCGGAAGTCCACGCCGTTCGCCGCGCAGATGGCCGCCGAGTCGGCTGCCCGCCGCGCTCAGGAGCACGGCATGCGCAAGGTCGACGTGTTCGTCAAGGGCCCGGGCTCCGGTCGTGAGACCGCGATCCGCTCCCTGCAGGCCACGGGCCTCGAGGTCGGCTCCATCCAGGACGTCACCCCGACCCCGCACAATGGCTGCCGCCCGCCGAAGCGCCGTCGCGTCTGACGCACAGCGCTCCGCAGGTTCCGGGGTTTCGGGCGGTACGGCCTCTGTGAGGAAGCCGTACCGCCCGTGCCCTTGCAGTACAGAGTCGGGCGTCAAATAGCGGGCGCCCCTGACTGAAGGATTCATCCATGCTGATCGCTCAGCGTCCCTCGCTGACCGAAGAGGTCGTCGACGAGTTCCGCTCCCGGTTCGTCATCGAGCCGCTGGAGCCGGGCTTCGGCTACACCCTCGGCAACTCCCTCCGTCG
>NZ_JBFAWH010000011.1:0-280129 GCF_040680235.1 Streptomyces sp. NPDC052101 | reverse complement strand
ACGAACGCCCAGCCCGCGAGATACCCCCAGAAGGGGCCCAGCCGCTCCCGCCCGTACACGTACGTCCCCCCGGAGGCCGGGTAGCGGGCCGCGAGGTCCTCCGAACAGCCCACCGAAAGGGAAACATCCCGATGGCGATCCAGGTCGGCGACAAAGCCCCCGACTTCGAGCTCAAGGACAACCACGGCCGGACCGTGAAGCTCTCGGAGTTCCACGGCGACAAGAACGTGGTCCTGCTCTTCTACCCGTTCGCCTTCACCGGTGTGTGCACCGGCGAGCTGTGCGAGCTGCGGGACAACCTGCCCAAGTTCTCCGACCGTGAGACGCAGGTGCTCGCCGTCTCCAACGACTCCATCCACACCCTGCGCGTCTTCGCCGAGCAGGAGGGCCTGGAGTACCCGCTGCTCAGCGACTTCTGGCCGCATGGCAACGTCTCGCGCGCGTACGGCGTCTTCGACGAGGACAAGGGATGCGCCGTCCGGGGCACCTTCATCATCGACAAGGAAGGTGTCGTGCGGTGGACCGTGGTCAACGGCCTGCCGGACGCGCGCGACCTGAACGCGTATGTGAAGGCCCTCGACACCCTGTAGGCCGACCGTGGCCGACACCTGTGATTCTTCGGGTCCACGGTCTGCGGGGGGCGGGAACCCGTCACTAGGATCGGCACGTTGATCCCATATCCGAAGCAGACGGGGCTTTCCGCCCCTGGACACCACATGGAGGACTCGTGGGAGTCAGCCTCAGCAAGGGCGGCAACGTATCGCTGACGAAGGAGGCCCCGGGCCTGACCGCGGTCCTCGTCGGTCTGGGCTGGGACGCCCGCACCACGACCGGCAGCGACTTCGACCTCGACGCGAGCGCGCTGCTGCTGAACAACTCGGGCAAGGTCGCGAGCGACCAGCACTTCGTCTTCTTCAACAACCTCAAGAGCCCCGAAGGCTCCGTCGAGCACACCGGTGACAACCTCACGGGTGAGGGCGAGGGCGACGACGAGGTGATCAAGGTCAACCTCGCCGGTGTCCCGGCCGACATCGAGAAGATCGTCTTCCCGGTGTCGATCTACGACGCCGAGAACCGCCAGCAGTCCTTCGGCCAGGTCCGCAACGCCTACATCCGGGTGCTGAACCAGGCCGGCGGCCAGGAGATCGCCCGCTACGACCTGAGCGAGGACGCCTCCACCGAGACCGCCATGGTCTTCGGCGAGCTGTACCGGCACGGGGCGGAGTGGAAGTTCCGCGCCATCGGCCAGGGCTACGCCTCCGGTCTGCGCGGCATCGCCCAGGACTTCGGCGTCAACGTCTGACGTACACCGGCGTCAGCGTTCTGACGTACGACGACCGAGGACCCCGCAATCCGTCCGGCGCCGCACCGTTTACGGGCGGCGCCGGACGTGCAGGACAACCAGGGAAGCACCACTAGGGGAGGACCAGCATCATGGGCGTCACGCTCGCCAAGGGAGGCAATGTCTCCCTCTCCAAAGCCGCACCGAACCTCACCAACGTCATGATCGGGCTCGGCTGGGACGCGCGTTCCACCACCGGCGCCCCCTTCGACCTGGACGCCAGCGCGCTGCTGTGCGACGCGGGCAACCGCGTGATGGGCGACGAGTGGTTCGTCTTCTACAACCAGCTCAAGAGTCCCGACGGCTCGGTCGAGCACACCGGCGACAACCTCACCGGTGAGGGCGAGGGCGACGACGAATCGATTCTGGTCGACCTCGCCAAGGTCCCGGCGCAGTGCGAGAAGGTCGTCTTCCCGGTCTCGATCCATATGGCGGACGAGCGCGGCCAGACTTTCGGCCAGGTCTCCAACGCCTTCATCCGCGTGGTGAACCAGGCCGACGGCCAGGAACTGGCCCGCTACGACCTGAGCGAGGACGCCTCCACCGAGACCGCCATGATCTTCGGTGAGCTGTACCGCTACCAGGGAGAATGGAAGTTCCGCGCGGTCGGCCAGGGCTATGCCTCGGGCCTGCGCGGCATCGCCCTGGACTTCGGGGTGAACGTCTCGTAGCCGAGGGCTGCCCCCAGGGGCCTGTGCTGTGGCTTTTCGGTGAGGGTTGCCCTGAGCGGTACCGCCGGTAGGGTGCACCTCTAGACTCGGGGTCAATGTTTAGCAAAGCCGAGTACGGCGCGGGGCAAACCCGTACCTTCACGATTGGGTAGCCAGTGCTTCTGAAAACCTTCGGCTGGTCGTTCGCGGTGACCGCGCTCGGCCTGGTCGCCGCGATCTTCTACGGGGGGTGGGAGGCCTTCGGCGTCGTGGCGATCCTCGCCGTCCTCGAGATCTCGCTGTCGTTCGACAATGCGGTGGTCAACGCCGGAATCCTGAAGAAGATGAACGCCTTCTGGCAGAAGATCTTCCTCACGGTCGGCGTCCTCATCGCGGTCTTCGGCATGCGGCTGGTCTTCCCGGTCGTCATCGTGGCCGTCACCGCCAAGCTCAACCCCTACGACGCGGTCCACCTGGCCCTCACCGACAAGGACCGCTACCAGCAGCTGGTCACCGACGCCCACCCGGCGATCGCGGCCTTCGGTGGCATGTTCCTGCTGATGATCTTCCTGGACTTCATCTTCGAAGACCGGGACATCCAGTGGCTGCGCTGGATCGAGCGGCCCCTGGCCAAGCTCGGCAAGGTCGACATGCTGGCCGTCTGCATCTCGCTGATCGCCCTGCTGATCACCTCCTTCACCTTCGCCACCCAGGCCCACCAGCACGGCGGCGCCCACGCCGACAAGGCGCAGACGGTCCTGATCGCCGGCATCGCCGGCCTGATCACGTACATGATCGTCGGCGGTCTGTCCGGCTACTTCGAGGACCGGCTGGAGGAAGAGGAGGAGCGCGAGCACGAGGAGGAGGAAGAGGCCGCCCGCACCGGCAAGAAGAAGCCGGCGGTGCTGATGGCCGGCCAGGCCGCGTTCTTCATGTTCCTCTACCTGGAGGTCCTGGACGCGTCCTTCTCCTTCGACGGCGTGATCGGCGCCTTCGCCATCACCAACGACATCGTGATGATGGCCCTCGGCCTCGGCATCGGCGCGATGTACGTCAGGTCCCTCACGGTCTACCTGGTCCGCCAGGGCACCCTCGACGACTACGTCTTCCTGGAGCACGGCGCCCACTACGCCATCGGCGCCCTGGCCGTGATCCTCATGGTCACCATCCAGTACGAGATCAACGAGGTCATCACCGGACTCGTCGGCGTCATCCTGATCGCCTGGTCCTTCTGGTCCTCCGTCCGCCGCAACCGCGCGGTGGCGGCCGAGGGCGAGGGCACCGACGAGAAGGCCGAGGTCTCCTCCGGGGTGTGACACCCTGGCAGGTGAGGAACGCTCTGAGCGGGGCGGCCGACAGGGTCGGCCGCCCCGACGGCGTTCACCACGGTCACCAGGGGGCGGGAATGGGTTTCTTCGACGGATTGCGGGGCGCCAGCGTCGCCGACTTCGACTCGGGCAGCGCCGCGACCAACTCCATCGAACTCACCAGGCGGCACCAGACGGTGTCCCTCACCAAGCAGGGCGCGTCCACCGGCCATCTGCGCATCAACCTCACCTGGCGGATGCGCACCTCCGACTTCGACGGCAACCAGCGCACCAGCCTCTTCCGGCACCCCTTCAAGGCCCTCAGGCCACCGGAGGTCCTCGGCCACGGCCAGAGCATGGTCAACGTCGACCTCGACCTGGGCTGCCTCTACGAACTGACCGACGGCTCGAAGGGCGTCGTCCAGCCGCTCGGCAACTACCTGGGCGACGTCAACGCACCGCCGTACATCAAGCTCAGCGGCGACGACCGGTTCGGCTCGGCGTCGGGCGAGACGATGTACATCAACCTCGACCACCTCGACGCCATCAAGCGCCTGCTGGTCTTCGTCTACATCTACGACCAGACCCCGGCCTTCGACCGCACCCACGCCATCGTCACGCTGTACCCGAGCAACGGCCCCCGCATCGAGATAGGCCTCGACGAACGCCACCCGCAGGCCCGCTCCTGCGCGGTCGTACTGATCGAGAACGTCAAGGGCGAACTGGTCGTCCGCCGCGAGGTGAAGTTCGTGTACGGCTTCCAGGGCGAGCTGGACCGGCTGTACGGGTGGGGGCTGCAGTGGGGCAGGGGCTACAAGACGAAGGTGGAGCGCTGAGCCGCCCGCTCACCGCCCGATGAACTGCGGCCCCTGCGGAGGCAGCCGGAAATTCGGGTCCACCGGCCCCACGGCCACCGGGACCGGTACCGGCTGGGGCTGCGGATACCCGTACGCCGGGGGCGCCGACGTCGGCTGCGGATACCCGTACGCGGGCGGCTGCTGCGGAACCGCCGGGGACATCTCCTCCGACTCGTCCACCGAGATGCCGAAGTCCGTCGCGAGCCCCTTCAGCCCGTTCGAATACCCCTCGCCCAGCGCGCGGAACTTCCAGCCCTCCCCGCGCCGGTACAGCTCACCGCAGATCAGCGCGGTCTCCGCACCCGTCTCCGGCTTGATCTCGAACTGCGCCAGCGGCTCCCCGCCGGCGACCGCGGCGTCGTACAGCAGGATGCACAGCGCCGGCACCTGGTCGAAGGTGACCCCGTCCGCGGACGCGACCAGCAGGATCCGGCCGACTTCCGGCTCGACGCCGGGCAGATCCGACTGGATCGTGTCGGTCAGCACCTCGGAGACGCGCTTCTTGCCCAGCCGCCACACCTTCCCGGACGGGTGCCGGGGCTGGTTGTAGAAGACGAAGTCCTCGTCGGAGCGCACACGGCCGTCGGGGCCCAGCAGCAGCGCCGAGGCATCCACGTCCGGAACCCCCTGTCCGGGCGTCCAGCGCAGTACGGCGCGGACCGTCTCGGCCTCCAGCGGGACGTTCGACCCCTTCAGCATCGCGTGCGTCATGCGGTCATCCTGCCTTCTCGGTCCTGGCCACGACAATGCGGGGGGTGGTGTTCCACGGCGTTGCCGACATGGTCGAGTTACCAGAAATTCATGCCCGCTGGGAACCCCTGACATGGATCCCTACGTACTATTACCGGCCACCCTTTTACCGAACACTGACTCGGGCCCGCGCCCTTGAGGGAGTCCTATGCGTCATTTCGGGCACATCGCCCCTGAGGTGCGGCAGCGCCTGTTCCACCGGGAGCCGAGCGCGTTCAGCGCCGCCTCCCCGGCCCGGCTGCTCGCCGCCGCCCTCGGCGCCACCCTGTACAGCCCGGCCACCCGGCCGCGGCTCGCCGACGACATCGTCAAACAGGCCGGGAACGGCGTGGTCTCGATGGTGCTGTGCCTGGAGGACTCGATCGACGACGCGGACGTCGTGGCCGGCGAGGAGAACCTCGTCCGGCAGTTCGCCGACCTGGCCGCCCGGCCCGGAAGCGAGCCGCCGCTGCTCTTCGTCCGGGTGCGCACCCCCGAGCAGATCCCCGACCTCGTACGGCGCCTCGGCCCGTCCGTGCGGCTGCTGTCCGGATTCGTACTGCCGAAGTTCACCGAGGAACGCGGCATCCCCTTCCTGGAGGCCCTGTCGGCCGCCGAGGCCGAGAGCGGGCACCGGCTGTTCGCCATGCCCGTCCTGGAGTCCCCGGAGCTGCTCTACCGCGAGACACGCGTGGAGACCCTGGAGGGCATCGCCCGCGCCGTCGACAAATTCCGCGACCGGGTGCTGGCGCTCCGCCTCGGCGTGACCGATTTCTGCTCCTCCTACGGCCTGCGCCGCGCCCCGGACATGACCGCCTACGACGTCCAGATCGTCGCCTCCGTGATCGCCGACGTCGTGAACATGCTCGGCCGCGCCGACGGCACCGGATTCACCGTGACCGGGCCCGTCTGGGAGTACTTCCGCGTCTCGGAGCGCATGTTCAAGCCGCAGCTGCGCCAGAGCCCCTTCCTGGAGGTGCAGGCCGTCGAGCTGCGCGAGAGGCTGATCGAGCACGCCATGGACGGACTGCTGCGGGAGATCTCCCTCGACCAGGCCAACGGTCTGCTCGGCAAGACCTGCATCCACCCCTCCCATGTGCTGCCCGTTCACGCGCTGTCCGTGGTCAGCCACGAGGAGTACAGCGACGCCCAGGACATCCTGCGGCCGGAACGCGGCGGCGGGGGTGTACTCCGCTCGGCCTACACGAACAAGATGAACGAGGTGAAGCCGCACCGGGCCTGGGCCGAGCGGACCCTGCTGCGCGCCGAGGTCTTCGGCGTGGCCCATGAGGACGTCGGCTTCGTGGAGCTGCTCGCCGCCGGAATAAGGAACGCATGAAGTACGCAGTGAACGACACGGTCTGGTCCGGCAGCTGGGTCGCCCAGCGGCTCGGGGTCGAACTGGTGGGGGACGACGGCCTGCCGGCCCTGCTGGGACTCGCCCTGCGCCGCAACCCCAAGCGGGCCCACCTGCTGGTGTCCAACGTCCTCGGCAAGCACGTCCCGCAGTCGCCGACGGTGGTGTACGAGTACGGCCACCGCCTGGGCCGGCGGGTCGCCGCGCTGCTCGGCGAGGCGTCGGCGGCCACCGCGGTCGTCCTCGGCTATGCGGAGACCGCGACCGGGCTGGGCCATGCGGTGGCCGACGGCCTCGGCACGGCGCCGTATCTGCACTCCACGCGGCGGCCGGTGCCCGGCCTCGCCCCTGCGGGCGGCTTCGAGGAGTCGCATTCGCATGCCACGTCGCATCTGCTGCTGCCGGAGAATCCCGGCCTGCTGGCCGGCGATGGTCCGCTGGTGCTCGTCGACGACGAGTTCTCCACCGGTAACACGGTGCTGAACACCATTCGCGACCTGCACGAACGGTATCCCCGGGGGCGCTATGTGGTGGTCGCCCTGGTCGACATGCGCTCACCCGAGGACACCGCTCGGATGGAACGGTTCGCCGCGGAGATCGGCGCGCGGGTGGATCTGATCGCCGCCGCGTCCGGGGCCGTACGGCTGCCGGAGGGTGTGCTGGAGAAGGGGCAGCGCCTGGTGGCGCACCATGAGTCCGCCGGGTGCGGGGCCGATGTCCCGCCGCGCGCCCCCGGGGTGGTCTCGCTCGACCTGCGCTGGCCGGCCGGCCTTCCCGACGGTGGCCGCCATGGCTTCACGCCCGCTCACCGGGACCGGCTGGAGGCCGCGCTCCCCGAGATGGCCGCCCGGATCAGCGACGCCCTGCCCGACTCCGCCCGCCGCGTCCTCGTCCTCGGCTTCGAGGAGCTGATGTACGCCCCGCTGCGGCTCGCCCGTGAGCTGGAGCAGGCCACGGACGCGGAGGTGCGCTTCTCCACCACCACCCGCTCACCCGTCCTCGCGCTGGACGACCCCGGCTACGCGATCCGCACCCGGCTGGTCTTCCCCGCGCACGACGACCCGGCCGACGGCCCCGGCGAGCGCTACGCGTACAACGTGGCGGGCGGTGGCTTCGACGCCGTCGTCGCCGTGGTCGACTCGGCCGCCGACACCCCCGCCCTGCACGCACCCGGCGGCCTGCTCGCACGCCTCGCCGCGCACACCCCGCACGTCCTGCTCGCGGTCGTCCCGTCGTACGTCCCGCCCGCTCCCGAAAGGCCGGCCATGCTGCCCGAGCCCCTCCGTGGCCCCGCATTCTCCTCGTACGCGCCCGACGAGGTCGGCTGGCTGCTCCAGGACCTCTCCGAGGTCACGCTGGAGGCGCCGACCGAGGAGCGGGAGGAGGCCATCCAGAGCGGCGGTGCGCACTACGCCGAGTCGCTGCCGGTGGAGTACCAGCCGAGCGCGCAGTACCAGGAGCTGTTCCACACCGCCCTCGACGCCTCGGCCGCCCGGCTCGCGCAGGCGGTCGGCGTGGTGACCGAGGCCGTCATCGCCGAGCGGTCACCGCGCCCCGTGCTGGTCTCGCTCGCCCGCGCGGGCACCCCGGTCGGCGTGCTCATGCGCCGCTGGGCCCGGTACCGGCACGGCCTGGACCTCCCGCACTACGCCGTGTCGATCGTGCGCGGCCGCGGTATCGATGCCAACGCGCTGCGCTGGCTCGCCGCCCACCACGACCCGCACGACATCGTGTTCGTCGACGGCTGGACCGGCAAGGGCGCCATCACCCGCGAACTCGCCCAGGCCGTCGAGGAGTTCGAGCAGGCGGAGGGCATCACCGGCTTCGACCCGGAGATCGCCGTACTCGCCGACCCGGGCTCCTGTGTGCGCACCTACGGCACCCGTGAGGACTTCCTCATACCCTCCGCCTGCCTCAACTCGACCGTGTCCGGCCTGATTTCGCGTACGGTCCTGCGCGCCGACCTGGTCGGCGCGGACGACTTCCACGGCGCGAAGTTCTACCGCGAACTCGCCGGCGCCGATGTCTCCGCGGCCTTCCTCGACGCCGTCTGCGCCCGCTTCCCCGAGGTCGCCGACGCGGTCGGCACGGCGGTCAAGGAGCTGATGGCCGAGGACCGCACCCCGACCTGGGCCGGCTGGCGGGCCGTGGAGCGGATCAGCGAGGAGTACGGCATCCACGACGTGAACCTGGTCAAGCCCGGCGTCGGCGAGACCACCCGGGTGCTGCTGCGCCGGGTGCCCTGGAAGATCCTGGCCCGGAAGGGGGCCGGGGCCGACCTGGACCACGTCCGCCTGCTCGCCGGGCAGCGCGGGGTGCCGGTCGAGGAGGTCGGCGAACTGCCGTACACCTGCGTCGGGTTGATCCACCCCCAGTACACGCGCGGTGCCACGGGCGCCGACGGCAAGGCGGTGAACCTCTGATGCCGGTGCTGGTGGCGAGCGACCTCGACCGTACGCTGATCTACTCCTCGGCGGCCCTGGCGCTGACCATGCCGGACGCGCGGGCGCCCCGGCTGCTGTGCGTGGAGGTGCACGAGGCCAGGCCGCTCTCCTACATGACCGAGACGGCGGCCCAGCTGCTGACCGACCTCGGTGACACGGCCGTCTTCGTGCCGACGACGACCCGGACGCGCAAGCAGTACCAGCGCATCAACCTGCCCGGGCCGCCCCCGAAGTACGCGATCTGCGCCAACGGCGGCCATCTGCTGGTCGACGGGGTCACCGACGCCGACTGGCACGCGGGCGTGCAGGCGCGGCTCGCCGACGAGTGCGCGCCGCTGGCGGAGGTCCGCGAGCATCTGCTGCGCTCCGCCGACCCGGTCTGGGTGCGCAAGCACCGGGTCGCCGAGGACCTGTTCGCCTACCTCGTCGTCGAGCGCGAGCTGCTGCCCGAGGACTGGGTGAAGGAGCTGGCGGTGTGGGCGGAGGTGCGGGGCTGGACGGTCTCGCTCCAGGGCCGCAAGATCTACGCCGTCCCCGGGCCGCTCACCAAGAGCGCGGCGGTACGGGAGGTCGCCCGCCGCACCGGCGCCGAGCTGACGCTGGCGGCCGGCGACTCCCTCCTGGACGCCGACCTCCTGCTGGCCGCCGACCGGGGCTGGCGCCCGGGACACGGCGAACTGGCCGACACGGGCTGGACGGCCCCGGAGATCGCGGCGCTGCCGGAGCGGGGGGTGCTGGCGGGGGAGCGGATCACCAGGGAGTTCTTGAAAGCGAGCCGCACGGCAACCCCCTAGGGGCGCGGGGAACTGCGCGACAAACCACGATGGCGCGGCAGCCGAACGACGGCGTGCCGCGGCACTCACAGTGGAGCTAGCCGCAACACCCTCCACCGCAACAACCGCCCCCGCCCCCGCCGCCCGGCGGGGTGGCGGCCGCGCCGCCCACCGACACGGCCGACAGAAGCTTCACCGTGTCGCCATGCCCGGCAGGGCACTGCGCGGGGGCGGCCGACTCGGCCATGGGCCGGCTCAGTTCGAACGTGTCGCCGCAGGTACGGCAGCGGTATTCATAGCGAGGCATGGGCACACACTAGCCGCCGTCCCCACGCTCCTGCTCGGCCGCGTCGGGATGGCGGGCCCGCCAGTACGGGTTGTCGTGCGGCAGGGTCGAGCCGACCCGGCCGTACATGCCGAAGGTCATCAGCAGCAGGCCCACGACAAAGCTGAACAGCACGTTCTGGATCTTGAACGCCAGGAAGTTGTGCGGGGTGTCGAGCAGGCCGAGGAACAGGAAGCCGTTCAGCAGGAACAGCACGCCGAGCACCATGTTCAGCGTCGATGCGACGTTCCCGCCGATCACCATGCCGATCAGCAGGATCGCCCCGATGCAGATCGAGAGCACGCTGAGCGCGCCGTTGGTGTTCAGCCCCGCGGCCGTCGCGCCACCGGTGCTGAAGAAGCCGATGTGGTTGATCAGACCCAGGATGCCGAAGGCGACGAGGAACGCGCCGATCAGGCCCGCACCGATCCGGTAGACCGTGTTCAGCCGATGGTCGACGGGCAGGTGCTTGTCGAACTCGATCCGCCGTCGCGGTCCTGTGTGCACTGCGTGTGTGGCCATGTCCGCCTCCCTCGGGCGCTAGCGGAGGCCATCCGTCCACCCAATATCCGCCTGCCCGACCCACGCGGCAACACACGTACCCCTACGGCGGGCCCCTCAGTGCCCCCCGCGCTCCTCACGAATCTGCGCCACCACCCGTGCCGCCCCCTGCCGGACGGCCTCGGTCTCGGTCAGGAAGTGCCAGTAGTCGGGATGCCGGCCGGTCTCCAGCGTCCCGATCGCCCGCTCCAGCCGGCCCACCGCGTCGTCCAGCGGCCGGGCGTGCCGGGGATCCGGGGTCGTACGGCCCGTCATGGCCAGCCGCTGGGCGTCCCGGATCGCGAACCGCGTGCGGTCGATCTCGGCCTGCGGATCCTTCTGTACGGCGTTCAGCCGGGCAAGCCGGTCCCCGGCGGCCGACACGGCCTCGTCGGTGGTGTTCAGCAGCGCCCGTACCGTCGACAGCAGCGAGGTGGCCTCCGGCCAGCGCTGGGCGTCCCGGGCGGTCTGCGCCTCGCGGAGCCTCAGCTCGGCCTGCCGTACGTTCTCCGCGGCCTGCGCGGGCACCTGCTGCAGGTCCTGCCAGCAGGCGGCTGCGAACCGGCGCCGCAGCTCGCTCAGCACCGGGTCCACCTGCCCGGCCCGGGTGGTCAGCGCCTGGGCCCGGGTACGCAGGCTGACCAGCCGGTGATCGATCTCGGCGGCCTTCTCGGGCAGCCGCTCGGCCTCGGCCCGGATCGCCCCGGCCTCCCGCTGCACCCGCTCGGCCCGCTCCAGCGTCGGTGCCACGCCGTGCTGCCCGGCGCCCTGGTTCAGCCGGGTCAGCTCGGGGGAGAGCGCGGCGAGCCGGCCGGCCAGGTCATCGGCCCGCAGTCCCTGCTCCCGTACGGCGTCCAGGGCGTTGCTTGCGCCCAGCAGCGCCTGCCGGGCCCGCTCCACGGCGGGTGCCAGCCGGGCCAGCTGGGTCTCGGCGCTGCCGAGCAGCGGCCCGAGCGAACCGCCGAACCGGTCCAGGTCCTGCTTGGCGCGGACCAGCTCGTCCTTGGCGGACGTCAGCTCCGAGCGCGCGCGAACGGCGGCCGAGGCCTCCAGGTCGTCCCGGTCCAGGTCATGGGCGTCGACGGCCTGGATGTAGCGCTGGCTGACCTCGTCGATCCGCTGTCCGAGCGCCTCGAAGTCGCTGACGACACGGCGGGCGGCGGGGGAGTCGTCCACGGCCGTGATGGTCTCGATGGAGATCCTGAGGTCCCGCTGGGCGGTGTCCAGTTCGTAGAACGCCGCCGCCGCGGCGTCCTTCGCGGCCTGCGCCTCGGCCCGCTGGCTCTCGGCCCGGCCGCCGAACCAGCGCCGGGTGCCGCCGCCGGCGAACGCGGCGGGCAGGGCGAGCGCGGCCAGCACCGGCAGGGTCATCAGGGTGAGGGTGTCGCGCAGGGCCGTGGACCCGGACCGGGTCCGAGCGGCCGACGGAGGGTGCGACCGCGTCGCTGGCGTGCCCGGTGTCGCCGTCACATCCCTCTCCCGTGTTGTGGTCCGCCGTGGGTGGTGTCATTCTCCCACCCGTAGTAGACGAACACACGGGCCGGTCAGTTCGCCGTACGGACCGTGACCTTCCCGTTCGAGGAGTCCGCGGACACGGCGTGCGGGCTCTTGTCGTCCCGGGGCACGGACACCGACACCCCTCCGTTGTCCGACTCCGCCGTCACGTGGTACGCGGCGCGGGGCAGCGCGATCGTCAGCGGGCCGTTGTCCGTGTTGACGTCCACGCGGTCCGGTACGCGGCCGAGGGTGAGGTCCACCGGGCCGTTGCTGCTCTCGGCCCGCACCCGGGGCGCGGAGACGTCGGCGCGGACCGGGCCGTTGTCCGAGTGCAGGTCCAGCGGTCCGCTGGAGTCCGTGACGCGCACGGATCCGTTGCTGGTGCGGATGCCGAGCGGATCGGTGAAGCCGCGCGCCTGCACGCCGCCGTTCCCGTCGTCGACGGTGACCCCGACGCCGTGCGGCACCTCGATGCGGTACCGGGCCGAGCAGTCGGCTATGAGCCCGGAGCAGTGCATCCGCAGCACCAGCCGGTCGTTCTGGAGGGACCACCGTACGGTCGGGCTGTGGCCGACGACGACGGAGCCCTGGAACCACCGGGTGACCTGGACCGTCCCCGCCTTGGTCCCCTTCGCGGCGACGATGTCCAGCGCCGCGTCGTCGGAGTCGACGGTGAGGGTGCGGCCGTGCAGCGCGAAGGAGCGGTGGTCGGGGTGCTTGTCGTCGTCGGCGGAGGCGCCGCAGGCGCTCACCCCGGCGACGAGCACCCCGGTGACCACGGCCATGGCGGCGGCGCGGACGGCAACGGAACGGGCCATGCGAAAATCTCCCCCTGAACTCGGTCTGCGACGACCGTAAGCGATCATCAGCCCGCCAGGGATCCGGGAGGCTCCCGGAGTCGGGGTGGGGATAACCCCCGCAACCCCCTCACGCCCCCGGACACGGTCCCTTACGGGTTTGCGGTGCACCGGTCCTGGCAAGGTAGGCTGTCGACTCGTCCTGGGCGCGGAGCCTGGGTATCGGGTGCGTAGCTCAGGGGTAGAGCGCCTGCCTTACAAGCAGGATGTCGGCGGTTCGAAACCGTCCGCGCCCACCAGTGGAGCCCCCGACCGTCGGCCGGGGGCTCTCCTTATTTCTCTCTGGAATCCTCTCCGGATTCCTCGTGCTTCAGCTTGGTGCGGGCGTCCACGCGGTCCGCTGCGGCGACCTCGGCCCAGAAGCGGTGCGTGCTGACGAACACCGCCAGTTCGTGCTCGCGGCGGCGCAGCTTCTCCACCTCGGCCTGCTCGTCCGCCGTCCAGCCCGGCGACGCGGGCCGCTCCACCTTGCGCCAGCCGTTGTTGGAGCTGAAGCCGTCCATCGGCGCCACCGACCAGGGCAGTCGCTTGAGCAGAGCCGACAGCTCGGCCCGGACCTGATGCAGCTCCTCCTGACCGGCGAGGAGGTCACTGGGGAATTCATAGGTCGTAGCCACGCGGCAATGCTACGCCTGTTCGATTTTGAGGGGCGAGCTGCTTCGTGGGGTGGAGGGGAGGTTCAGCCGAACGGGTGGCGGCGCGCTCGAACGAGTGATCGACTGGCGCGGCCGCCACGCGTTCTCAGTGGCCGGCGGCCCGCACTTCGTCCACCAGGCGCGCCGCCACCGGCACCGGCACACCGTGCCGGCCGGCCGCGCGCAGCAACGCCCCGCCGATGGCGTCGAGTTCGAGCGGGCGGCCCGCCTCGGCGTCCCGCTGCATGGACGACTTGGCGCCGGGCGGGAAGGCGTCGTACCGCGCCAGCGCCCGGGCCGGGTCGGCGGGGGCGCCGCAGGCGCGGCTGACGGCGGCGGTCTCGGCGACCAGGGACTCCAGTTCCTCGCGGTGCCGGGTGCGGACCTCGCCGAGGGGGAGGCCGTACCGGGTGGTGAGCAGGGCGAAGGGGGCGAGGAACGCCATCTTGGCCCACAGGGCCGCGGTCTCGTCCTCGGTCGCGCGGGCCGTCACACCGGCGGAGGCGAGGGTGGCCGCCAGGCCGTCGAGACGGGGGCGGGGCACGCCGTCCCCGGCCAGGTCGATCTCCGTGAACGGGCTGCCGTGCTCGATCACGCCCGGCGCGAGGCGGGTGGACTCCACGCGGATCACGGCGGGTGCCACCCGCTCGGGGCGGTAGCGGGCGCGCAGGGCCGCGGGGTGTTCGACGCCGTTCAGCAGCGGTACGACGAGCGCGTCGCCCAGGGCCGCGGGCGGCACCCGGGTGAGGGCCGCGTCGAGCGCGGTGTGCTTGACGGCGATCAGGCAGGCGTCCACGGGCTCGCGCAGCTCCGCGTCCGCCTCGATGGGGGCGGTGAAGTCGCCGAACTGGCGGCTGCGGACCTGGATGCCGGTGCGGCGCAGGGCGTCGGCCGTTTCTTCCCGGGCCAGGCAGATGACGCGGTGGCCGGAGCGGGACAGCAGGGCGGCGAGGAGGCCGCCCGTGCCGCCGGGGCCGAGGATGGCCACGGTGTTCTTGGTTGCCATGAGGCAGTTCCCTTCGACGGTCGGCCCCGGGGATCGGTGGCCGCCTTCGGCGTGATCATCGCACCGGGACGGGCCGCGCGCGAGACTGGGGGCATGTGCCGGAGCATCAAGACGCTGCGCCCGCCCGTGCTGCCGGGTGAGGCCACGGAAGACGACATCCATGCCGCCGCGCTGCAGTACGTGCGCAAGGTCTCGGGATTCCGGGCACCTGCGGCGCACAACCGCGAGGCTTTCGACCGCGCGGTGGCGGCGGTGGCCGAGGTCACCGCCGAGCTTCTCGGGAACCTGGAGGTGCGGGGGCAGTCGGTGCGGAGCGCCACCGCCACTTCCCGCGATCCGGCCTGACGGGCGGCTCCGGTCGCGGATGTCCGATGCCTCCGCCGCGTGGATTCGGTCACGCTTTCGAGTCTGGCCAAATGTTGAACTTGCAAGCATTGATAAGGTCGCCCTAATCTGGGTCCCTCGTTCGGTACCGCCGCCCCCACGACCGGCCAGCCATCCCTACGTCCCCGGCCGGCCCGACCGACACCGAAGAGGAGAACCCCCGCATGTCCGCACGTCTCAACTCCGCTCAGCCCTACGTCCTCGGGCTGTTCCGCATCGTCATAGGCCTGCTCTTCGCCGTGCACGGCGCCTCGTCCCTCTTCGGTGTCCTCGGCGGCGCCGTCGGCACCCAGGGCGGCACGATCCCGGCCGGCACCTGGCCCGGCTGGTACGCGGCCGTGATCCAGCTGGTCGCCGGCGCCCTGGTGCTCCTCGGCCTCGGCACCCGCGGGGCCGCGCTGATCGCCTCGGGCTCGATGGCGTACGCCTACTTCGACGTCCACCAGCAGGTCGCGCTCTGGCCTATCCAGAACGGCGGCGAGCTGTCGGTGCTGTTCTGCTGGGCGTTCCTCCTGCTGGTCTTCACCGGCTCCGGCGCCTTCGGCCTCGACCGGCTCGTCGCCCGCCGCACGACCGCGGGCGACAGGGCAGCCGCCGAGCAGGCCCCGATAGCGGCCTGACGCGCGTGGGCCCGGCAGCGGCCCGACAGGTGCGGCGCCCTTCCCCGTCATGAGGGGGAAGGGCGCCGCCGTGCGTCCGGTCCGCTCTGCCGGCGATTTCTCGCCTGACGAGCTTGCCTCAGGAGGAGTTCCCGCCGAACGGCACGGTGAAGCAGGCCACCCGGCTGCCCTTGGTGCCGGGCTCGCTGTGGATCACCACCGAGGCGGCCTCACCCTTCCGGAAGGTCCACTCGTGCTGCGCGGTGGCCGTGCCCGAGCCGCGGCTGTCGGACTGGAAGTCCAGCCAGACCTCGTTCTGGGCATTCACGTGGTCGGCGTCCATGCCGACCTTGTCCTGGTAGTGCGAGCCGGCCGCGGCCGGGTCCGCGCCACAGGCCTTCTGGTGGACGTGGACCCCGAAGGCGTGGCCGGGCTTGACGCCGACCACCCGCATCAGGACGGTTGTGGCGCCGCTCCGTTCGGTGTGCTGCCGGACCCGGATCCACGCGCCCTCCGGGACGAGGCTCTGGTTGTACGTCACCGCGTGCGACGACGCGTACGCGTGCGACGACGCGAACGCGGCCGGCGGGACGAACTGGCCGAGTGCCTCCACCGAGAGGCCGGGAGTGCTTGCGCTCCCGGACGCGAACAGGGCTGCGGCGAGGGCGCCGGCGTATACGGCTGCGACCATGATGTGCACCTTTTTCTGCGCTGCTGCGCCGTGTCGTTCGGATGTGTGCCTGATTCCGTGGGCAGGCCTCCCTTCGTTGCTACGGGACACGGGACGGCTTCGCCGCTCGGGGTGCGCCGACCGGGTGAAGGTTCCCAGCAGGCCTCATGAGCCCTTTGAGCCCCCCGAGACCCTCCTGTCACACCCCCGGCGTACGCTGTATGGCTGTCAACGGGGGAGTGACGGGAGTCGTCGTGTTCGAGAGTCTGGGGGCACTGGCCGCCGGACCGTGGATCTATGCCGCGGTGGCCGTGTCCGTACTGCTCGATGTGTTCGTGCCGGTGCTGCCGAGCGGCGTACTGGTCATCACGGCCGCCACGGCAGCGGCGGCGGGGTCGGGAGCGGCGGACGGCCGGGTCGCGCATTCCGTGCCGGACGTGCTGGCCCTGATCCTCTCGGCGGCGACCGCCTCGGTGCTCGGCGATCTCGTGGCCTACCGTCTGGCCTGGCGGGGCGGCGCGCGGCTGGACCGGGCGATAGCCCGCTCCCGGCGGCTGACCTCCGCGCAGGAACGTCTCGGCGATGCCCTGGCCCAGGGCGGCGGCGCGCTGGTCGTAGTGGCCCGTTTCGCCCCCGCCGGCCGCTCGGTCGTCTCCTTCTGCGCCGGCGCCGCCCACCGCCGCGCCCGCGACTTCGTGCCCTGGTCCGCCCTGGCCGGGCTCTCCTGGGCCGCCTACAGCGTCGCCCTCGGCTACTACGGCGCCCGGTGGCTCGGCGCGACCTGGATCGCCACGGCGGTCTCCCTGGTCGCGCTCTTCGGTGCGGGCGCGGTGGCCGGGTATCTGATGAGGCGCCGGCCCGCCTCCTGAGGCACCGGCCTCGGCCGGGGCCGAACCTTCGCATCCCTTACGATGGGAAGCGCAGAAGGGGAGTAGCTCTTCGCCGGACCGTCGACATACTGCTCAGCCAGCCTGAGCCGGCGCCCGGAGGCGGACCTCACGCAGGCCCGCCAGCGAGACCTTCGGCAAGCAGTGCACGTCCGTGCCCCGTGGCGCGGACGCCGAGTGTGCTGCCGTGCCGAGGTGTCATCGCGTGACGTACCGCACTCTCGGCGGGGCAGCCCCGACCGATTGAGGAACCTTGATCAGCATCACCGTGACGGCGCTCGTCTTCGGCATCATCTTCCTCGCCGAACTGCCGGACAAGACCGCGCTCGCCGGACTCGTCCTCGGCACCCGCTACCGCGCGAGCTACGTCTTCGCGGGCGTCGCCGCCGCCTTCCTGCTGCATGTCGTCCTGGCCGTCGCGGCCGGCAGCGCGCTGACCCTGCTGCCCCAGCGCCTCGTGCACGCGCTCACCGGTGTCCTCTTCCTCGGTGGCGCCGCGATGCTGCTGCTGAAGAAGGACGACGGCGAGGAGGAGATCAAGAAGCCCGCCGACCAGTCCTTCTGGAAGGTCGCGGGTACGGGCTTCATGCTCATCCTCGTCGCCGAGTTCGGCGATCTCACCCAGATCATGACCGCCAACCTCGCCGCCCGCTACGACGCCCCGGTCTCCGTCGGCCTCGGCGCGGTGCTCGGCCTGTGGGCCGTCGCCGGCCTCGGCATCGTCGGCGGAAAGGCCCTGATGAAGCGGGTGCCGCTGCGCCTGATCACCCAGATCGCCGCACTCCTGATGCTCGCACTCGGCGCGTGGAGCCTGTACGAGGCGGTCGCGGCCTGAGCGGGGCGCGACCGGTTGGCCTGGGCCGGGCAAGGGCGAGCGGCCTGGGCCGGGCTAGGGGGGCGGCTTGGGCCGGGTGCGGCTGGTCGGGCCGGGTCGGGTGAGGGCGGGTGTCCTGAGCTGGGTCAGGCTGGGCGAGCTGAGCCAGTGAGGGTGGGCGGTCGCTCTGAGCCGGGTGCGCTGGATGAGCTGAGTCGGGCGCGACCGGGTGCCCTGAGTCGAGTCCGGGCGGGGGAGCTGAACGGGTGGTGAACGCTTTTCGGGGGTGGTGGCGGGAAGCGCCATGGTTTTGTACCGTGGAGGAACAAAGTGGCTCCCGCCCGTTTACCCTGACCGGCGGGCGGGGCCGCCTTGTTCCTTCGATCTGGGCTCCGACCTGGGGTCTTCTCGTTCCTGGAGCTGCCGATGACGGCCACCGCCGCGCCCACCGTCCTCCTCGCCCGCGCCCTCCTGCTCGACATGGACGGCACCCTCGTCAACTCGGACGCCGTCGTCGAACGCATCTGGCGGGGCTGGGCCGAGCGGCACGGGCTGAACGGTGACGAGGTGATGCAGGTCGTCCACGGCCGGCAGGGGCACGCCTCCATGGCCCTGCTGCTGCCCGGCCGGCCCATGGAGCAGAACCTCGCCGACAACGCCCGCATGCTCGCCGAGGAGACCGCCGACACCGACGGCGTGGTCGAGATCCCCGGTGCGAGCGCCTTCCTCGCCTCGCTGCGCGGTCTGCCGCACGCGCTGGTGACCTCCGCCGACGCCGCGCTGTCCACCGCCCGGATGAACGCCGCCGGGCTGCCGCTGCCGGAGGTGCGCATCACCGCCGAGTCGGTGGGGGCGAGCAAGCCCGATCCCGAGGGTTTCCTGAAGGGCGCGGCCGAGCTGGGCGTGGATCCGGCCGACTGCGTGGTCTTCGAGGACTCCGGTGCCGGGATCGCGGCCGGGCGCGCCGCGGGCATGGCGGTGGTGGGCGTCGGTCCTCGCGCCGGGCTCCACGGCCCCGACGTCACCGTGCCCGACCTCACGCGGGTGCGGGTCGAGGCGGCGGGCGACGGGACGATACGGCTGCACATCGGCTGACCGGAACTGACCGGAACTCCGACCGACCGGCCTCGAACTCCCCCGCAGGGGGCACCCCCAGACCGCTGAGACGGTTCGGCTTCCCTCACGGGGCCTCCGTCTCCGCCTCCAGGCTCCTGCGTGTCGCCGGCCCGTATACGCCCGGCGTGTCGCCCTGGATGCCGCGAGCCAGTTGGTAGTTGCGTACGGAGTCCTCCACCGAGCGGGTGTAGACGCCGTCGATCCGGTCGTCGTAGAGGTTCAACTGCCATAGGCGATCCTGGAGTTCGGCCACACCCGGGCCGCGGTCGCCGGGCCGGAGCACCGGGACTGCGGCGGGGGACATCCGCGCGGTGGGGGACGCCGTCATGGACGAGGTGGGGGAGGCCGGGCGGGACGCGGTCGCGGACGCGGCGGGGGTGGGGGTCGCCGTCGGGGTCGGCGAAGCGGACGCCGTGGCGGACGGGCTCGGACGACGCACCGGCACGGGTGGGCGGGGCACGGTGGGGGAGGGGGATGCCGTCGGGGACGCCGGGGCCGGTGTGCTCACGTCCGGGACGCTCTCCCTGACCTCCTGGGCCGCCCGGTCCCGGGACGGCGCGTGGTACGAGAACAGCCCGCTCGCGAACCCGGCGGCCGCCACGACCGCGACACCGGCACCGGCGACCGACAGCAGGACGCGGGCGCTCCGCGAGGTCGGCCGTGGTGGGTCGTCGTTCGGCTGCGGGTCCGCCGTGGCCGGTCGCTCCCCCGAGTTCCCGGCTTCACTCGAACCCGGGGGGACCCCGACCCCCGTCGCGGCGGAGCCGCACATCGAAACAGCGCCCCGCACCCCTTCCATTTCCATGGTCTCGACGGCCTCGACCTTCACATACGGCCGTATCCGCAGCGGGTCGAAGTCCGCCGCCGCTGCAGCCTCGGCCGTACGCGTCTCGCGGAGCGCCTCCGCGGCGCGTTCGGTGCAGTCGCAGGACGGGCTGTGGTCCGGTCCCCTCGGTGCCCCGCACTCCGGGCAGCTGCGGCCCTCGGAATCAGTCACGCGTTCGCCCCGTCCCTCGTGTCCCCTCACGAACTCCAGAGACTATGCGGACCTTCTCCACATCCGCCGCCGGAAACGCCGGACTCAACAGGCCATAAACGGTGACACCGACCACGATGGAAGAGGTGTACCCGAGCCCCGGCCCCGGGAGGTCTCCATGGCCCTGGACACGCACGGCACGGAGAAGGAGACAGCGGCCGCCGAGCACGTCACCGGCAATGTGCTCGTCTCGATCGGCGCCCTGCTCCTCGGACTGCTGCTCGCCGCGCTCGACCAGACGATCGTGTCGACGGCGCTGCCCACCATCGTCAGTGACCTCGGCGGTCTGGAACATCTGTCCTGGGTGGTCACCGCCTATCTGCTGGCCTCGACCGCCGCGACCCCGCTGTGGGGCAAGCTCGGCGACCAGTACGGCCGGAAACGGCTGTTCCAGACCGCGATCGTCATCTTCCTGATCGGCTCCGCGCTGTGCGGCATGGCGCAGAACATGGGCGAGCTGATCGGGTTCCGGGCGCTGCAGGGGCTGGGCGGCGGCGGGCTGATGGTGCTGTCGATGGCGATCGTCGGCGACATCGTGCCGCCCCGCGAACGCGGGCGCTACCAGGGGCTGTTCGGGGCCGTGTTCGGCGCGACCAGCGTGCTGGGTCCGCTGCTCGGCGGGCTGTTCACCGAGCATCTGAGCTGGCGCTGGGTGTTCTACGTCAATCTGCCGGTCGGTGTGGTCGCGCTCGCCGTGATCGCCACCGCCCTGCGCATCCCGCGCCGCACCGCCCACCACGTCATCGACTACCTCGGCACCCTCCTGATCGCCGCCGTCGCCACCTGCCTGGTCCTGGTCGCCTCCCTCGGCGGTACGACCTGGGCGTGGGGCTCGGCGCAGATCATCGGGCTGGCCGTGCTGGGCGTGCTGCTCGCGGTGGCGTTCGTGGCCGTGGAGCGCCGGGCCGCCGAACCCGTGCTCCCGCTCAAGCTGTTCCGCATCCGCACCTTCAGCCTCTCCGCCGTGATCAGCTTCGTCGTCGGCTTCGCCATGTTCGGCGCGATGACGTATCTGCCGACGTTCCTCCAGGTCGTGCACGGCGTCTCGCCGACGATGTCCGGGGTGTACATGCTGCCGATGGTGTTCGGGCTGCTGCTGTCGTCCACGGCCTCCGGGCAGATCGTCAGCCGCACCGGCCGCTGGAAGGTCTTCCCGCTCACCGGCACCGCCGTCACCGCCATCGGCCTGCTCCTGCTGCACCGGCTCGACGAGCACAGCCCGACCGCCGAGATGGGCGCCTACTTCTTCGTGTTCGGCCTCGGCCTCGGCCTGGTCATGCAGGTCCTGGTGCTGATCGTGCAGAACGCGGTGTCGTACGAGGACCTGGGCGTCGCCACCTCCGGCGCGACCTTCTTCCGCTCCATCGGCGCCTCCTTCGGCGTGGCGATCTTCGGCACGGTCTTCGCCAGCCGTCTCGGCGACAAGCTCGCCGCCGCCTTCCGGGGCGTGACCCTGCCCCCGGGCGCGTCCGCGAACGCGCTCAAGTCCGACCCGCGCGGCATCGCCGCCCTGCCGCCCGCCCTGCGCCCGGCGGCTCTGCACGCGTACGCGTCCGCCATCACCGACGTCTTCCTCTACGCCGCGCCCGTCGCCGTCCTCGGCTTCCTGCTGGCCTGGTTCCTGAAGGAGGACCGGCTGCGCGGCTCGGTCACCGCCCCGGACGTCTCCGAGACCATCCCGCCCAACCCCGTCGAGCGGTCCTCGTACGACGAGTGCAGCCGTGCGTTGTCCCTGCTCGGCACCCGCGAGGGCCGCCGCGAGGTCTATCGGAAGATCACCGAACGGGCCGGGTACGACCTGCTGCCCGCCGCCAGCTGGATGCTGCTGCGCATCCGCAAGTACGGCTCCGTCGAGCCGGCCGTGCTCGCCGAGCACAGCACCGTCCCGCTCGACGTCGTCCTCGCCGCCGCCCGCCAGGTCGAGGAACGGCACCTCGCCGAACGCCGGGGCCTGGACCTGTACCTGACCGAGTCCGGCCGCGAGGTCGCCGAACGGCTCGCACGAGCCCGCGAGGAGTCCCTAGCCGAACTCCTCGGCGACTGGTGGCAGCCCGGCCGCTCCACCGACCTCGCCCAGCTCGTCAGGGAACTCACCGGCGAACTCTGCGGCACCGACCGCGAACGCCCGCGCGAAGGGGCGCCGCCCAGGGCCAGGTGACCGCGCGGACCACTGGAAAGAGAGATGACCGTCATGTCGGACAGGACGAGCAGCGGTGTGGCGGGTGAGAGTGCGATGCCTGATGACGGGCTGGGTGTCCCGTCCTCCGGGGAGGTGTCCGGACGCGAGGCGCACACGACCGAGTCGCGGGACCCGGACGCCTGGCCGGCGGCACCGCGCGGCATGACGGCATTCACCGGCCCTGCCACCACACCCGGCACCGGCGCCGGTGAAGCGGCCCCCGCTCCCGCCGGTCTCGGTGCGCCGCTCCTGCCCCGGGACGAGACGGAGCGGTGGGAGCAGCGGATGCGGCAGGCGGCTGCCGGGTTCGCGGATGCGCCGCGGGGTGCGGTCGAGCAGGCCGATCGGGTGCTGGAGGAGATCGCGGGGCGCTTCGAAGAGGCCGTCGAGCGTCGGCGGCGTACGCTGCGACGGTCCTGGGAGGCCTCCGAGGACCGTGGACCGGGCTCGGAGACCGATATCGAGCAGCTCAAGCTGGCCCTGCGCGACTACCGGGAACTCGCCGGGCGCCTGCTACACCTCTGACGGGGACGAGCCCGGCACCGCACCCCCGGCGACGGCCCTGCGCCGCCGCCACTCCCGTACGACCTCCTCGACGTCGTACGGCTTCTTGCCCAGCGGCGGACCGGGCGGCGGCTTGAACATCATGTCCTTGATCTTGACGTTGACGTCCTCGACGATCTTCCGCGCGATCCGCTCCGAGGGCGCCGCGTAAGCCGCCTGGAGCGCGTCCTCGGCCTCCTTGCGCAGAGCGAGGGCCGGCGGCAGCACGGACAGCCCCTCGCGCACCAACTTCCGCTTGATCCACCACAGTTCGTCATACGTGGAGTCGACCTCGATGGGCAGCGGCTCGCCCACCCCCGCCAGCCGCTCGAACTCACCGCGCCCCTGCGCGTCACGGATCTGCTTGTCCACCCACGAGTCGAACGGCACACCCGGTGGCTTTCGCTCGGTCATGGCTCCATTGTGCCGGACGCCGCCCCGCCGGGCGTTCTATCATGCGGCGGCGGCAGGGCGATCCGGCCGCAGGGCAGGACGTCGAAGGACGTCGGACCTGGAACGTCACAGGGGGAACACGCGTGCTCGAACTCACCATGGCCACCGTCTCGGGGGCGGACGCGGGCGCCACGGCCGGTATGTCGATGGCGGACGCACCGAGCGAGCCGGGCGCCGTGCTCCGGGTCGGCCGGGACGCGTCCGTGTGCCGGCTGGTCACCCCGGACGACTGGCTGTTCGTCTCCCGGGTGCACCTGGAGTTCCTCTGCGGCCCGGACGGCGGCTGGCAGTTGACCTGGCTGCGCGGTTCACAGGCCGATCCGTCGTCCGAAGTCCGGCTGATGTCAGGGGAGTTCGCACAGCCCCTCGGCTACGGCGCGACCGTACGGCTGCCGCACGGCGGGTCCGGCGAGATCGTCGTCCAGGACCGCACCGCGCCGCGCAGCGTCAACGTCGGCTTCTACCACGAGGTCTGAGCCACGACTCACCCGAGCCCGGTGGCTCAGTCCAGCACGCGGGCCAGCGCGAAACCGTCGTAGCCCTTGCTGCCGACCGTCTGGATCGCCGTACCGCTCAGCCGGGGATGCGTGGCGATCAGCTCGATCGCCGCGCGCGTGCCCACGATGTCGGGGTCGGTGCTGCCCGCGTCGGCGACCTGGCCGCCGCGCACCACGTTGTCCACGACGATCAGGCTGCCGGTGCGGGTGAGCCGCAGCGCCCACTCCACGTAGTGCGGGTTGCTGGCCTTGTCGGCGTCGACGAACACCAGGTCGAACGGGGCCGGGTTCTCGTCGGCGAGCTTGGGCAGCGACTCCAGGGCCGGGCCCACCCGCACCTCCGCGATCCGGTCCAGGCCGGCCCGGGCGATGTTCCGGGTCGCCACCTCGGCGTGCTTGGCGTTGCACTCCAGCGACACCAGTCTGCCGTCCTCGGGCAGCGCGCGGGCCAGCCAGATCGTGCTGTATCCGCCGAGCGTGCCGATCTCCAGGATGTGCCGCGCGCCCTGCACCTGGGCGAGCAGCTGGAGGAACTTGCCCTGTGCCGCCGTGACGGCGATGTGCGGCAGCCCGGCGGCGTCGTTCTCCCGCAGGGCCGCCCGCAGCGCCTCGTCATCGGGCGCGAGTTGGCTGTTGAAGTAGTCGTCGACGTCGTCCCAGAGCTGGGAGTCGCTCATCGTCCTGCTGCCTTTCCCGAGTGCCTGCCCTTCCCACCGACATGGTCTCAGCCGAGGGGCGCCGACGGAGTGATAGGAGGCGGAGCCTGTACGGGCGGCGGCGGGATCACCGGGCGCCGCCGTTGCCGTACGACGATCACGGTGACGGCGGCGGTGACCAGCAGCAGCACGCCGCCCACGGTCAGCAGCCAGGCCGGTGCCCCGGCGATCTCGCGCAGCCGGTAGTCGTAGATCACCTGCTGGACCGGGGTGTCGGCGGCGGCCCGGACCAGCTCGTGGTCGCCGGAGATACGGCGGGGGTCGGGGAACTGCTGGGTGAGCGCGGTCAGATACGGCGTGCCGGCGGCCAGTTCGCCGAGGGCGCCGGAGCGCGTGTGCAGGCGGCCCGCGAAGACCACGCCGGGCTGCGTGCCGCCGATCGCCGTGCGGGTCTGCATGCGGTGCGCGGCGAGGACGTACAGGCCGAGCGACTGCGGGAGGCCGGCCAGGCGGGACAGCCGCATCGGGTACACCGGGGCGTCCGCGGCGAAGGTCAGGTGCAGGGGGTCCAGCGAGCCGTGCAGCGCGGTGCCCGCCCGGTCGGGGGCGAGGCGGACGGCCACGTACTCCCAGTGCCGGTCGACGTACGGCTGCAGGGCCGTCTTCAGCCGGGCGGGCAGGGAGAAGCCGTGGGCGTGCAGCCAGTCGCTGAGGGCGGCCGGGTCGGTGGCGGTCAGCCGGGCCACGTCGAAGGGGCCGAGCCGCTGGCGGTCGACCACACCGACGGCGCCGCCGGCGCGGGGTGCGGGGGCGGCGGCGGACGTGTCGTCGCCGTCGAAGGGCCAGTCGCCGTTCTTCGGCCAGAAGTGATACCGGGTGCGGTGCACGGGGGCGATGGCCGTGGCCAGCTGGTTGAAGAGGGCGGGGTCGCCGAGGCGGACGGTGGCGCGGTGCGGGACGGGCATGATCCAGGCGGCGTGCCGCGCGTCGCCGTTCACCGTCAGCCGCATCACGATCTGTTCCCGCCGGCCGTCCCAGCGCAGTACGGACTGCTCGTCGCTGACGGATATCCGGGTCGCCGGGTCCGGCACCATCGCCCCGCACCCACAGGCGTAGGCCGGGGCGATGAGCCAGCTCAGCTGGATGCCGAGCAGGGCGAGGACCAGGGTGAGTATGCGGGCGCGGGCGTTTTTCACAGGCCTACAGACGGCGCGCCCCCGTGAACGGTTCCTCCGGCGCCATACAGACGTGCGGTAACTGCAACCCCCCAGGGGCGCGGGGAACTGCGCGACCAGCCACGGCGTACCCGCACCCGGCACACAGCCCGCACCCCTACGGCGCTCAGCGGCCCTCCACCGACGGCGCCGAACCCGGCAATGGCCGCCCCGCAGACTCCGACATCCGCCACACTGCAACACCGCCCACGACAGCCGCCGCCATCATGTAATACGCGGGCATCATCATGTTCCCCGTCGCCCCGATCAGCGCGGTCACGACCAGCGGTGTCGTGCCGCCGAAGAGGGAGACGGAGACGTTGAAGCCGATGGACAGGGAGCCGTAGCGGACGCGGGTCGGGAAGAGCGCGGGCAGCGCGGCCGGCATCGCCGCCGTGAAGCACACCAGCAGCAGACCCAGCGCACCCATGCCCAGCGCGACGGCGACCAGGCTGCCCTGGCGGATCAGCAGCAGCGCCGGGACGGACAGGAGCAGGAAACCCGCACAGCCCGCCGCGATCACCGGCCGCCGCCCGATCCGGTCGGTCAGCGCGCCCGCGAACGGCTGCACGATCATCATCAGCGCCATCACGCCCAGCACGACCAGCAGGCCGTGCGTCTCGTCGTACTTCAGCTCACTGGTCAGATAGCTCGGCATGTACGACAGCAGCATGTAGTCGGTGACGTTGAAGACCAGCACCAGCCCCATGCACAGCAGCAGCGCCCTCCACTGGCCCGCCACCATCTCGCGCAGCGGCACCTTCGGCCGGGACGCCTCCGCCTTCTCGACCTCCGCCGCGAACGCCGGGGTCTCCTCGAGGCGCATCCGCAGGTACAGGCCGATGATGCCCATCGGGCCCGCGATCAGGAACGGGATCCGCCAGCCCCAGGAGACCAGGTCGTGAGACGACAGCAGAGCCGTCATCAGGGTGACCAGGCCCGCACCGCCGATGTAACCCGCCAGCGTGCCGAACTCCAGCCAGCTGCCGAAGAAGCCGCGGCGCTTGTCGGGCGCGTACTCCGCGATGAAGGTCGACGCGCCCGCGTACTCACCGCCGGTCGAGAAGCCCTGCACCAGCCGGGCGGCCAGCAGGAGCAGCGGTGCGCCGACGCCGATCGTCGCGTACGACGGGATCAGGCCGATCGCGAACGTGCCCGCCGCCATCATGATCATCGTCAGGGCGAGCACCTTCTGCCGGCCCACACGGTCACCCAGCGGCCCGAAGACCATGCCGCCGAGCGGCCGGACCAGGAAGGCCGCCGCGAAGGCTCCGAACGTCGACAGCAGCTGCGCGGTCGGATTGCCGGACGGGAAGAAGACCTTGCCCAGGGTGACCGCGATGTAGCTGTAGACACCGAAGTCGAACCACTCCATCGCGTTGCCGAGCGCCGCCGCCTTCACGGCGCGCCTGACCAGCGCGGGGTCGGTGACGGTGACGTCGGCGGGGGCCTGTGCGGCCCGCGGGGCCTTCAGAAGCGGGGAGACGGCTGTGGCGGTCGCCAAAACGGGGCTCGCCTACCTTTCGACGGGGACAGGGCACGGCCTGGATCCGTACGGCGGCGCTGGGCGCTGCCGGAGGAAACGGGCCGAAAACGACCATAAGGGGACTGCGCCCTCTCGCGGTCTGTGTGTGTTCAGTTGCGCAGCGCAGTCAAACGGCGCATACGCAGGTACGTCTGCCCACCCGGCGCACGGCATGCCGCTCGCGCGCTGTGATCCTTCTCGCGCCCCGGAAGAGCAACCACACACACCGCCGACTATCGTCTTCCGGACAAAAGGAGGACGGACGTCAGGTGAAGCGGGGGTTTCCCGCGTCCTCCTCCGGGGGCTGCGCGACCCTTCATAGGGTGCGCGGAAGACCCCGGCGTGAACGGCGCCGGGACCAACGGGGCGGGAGGCCGACGGGGCGTGGCGAACGTGGAGCACAGCGGGAGAGCGGCGGACACCTTCGGAACGGCCACGACCGAGACACGGCTGCTCGCCGCCCGGCTGGGCCTGTGGGCGGTGGCGGCCGTCCTCGCCGTACGGCAGCTGACCGTCGTCCTGACCACACCGCGCACCGAGCGGCTGACCGACCTGGAGACCTGGGTCGGCCCGCACGGCGTCCTGCATGTGAACGGCTCGATCTACGACTCGACCAAGTTCACCGGCACCCCCTTCGGCGGCCTGGTCCTCAAGCCCCTCACCCGCTCCGCGCAGGCCGCCCTCGGCTGGGGCTGGACCTTCGGCACCCTCATCCTGGTCGTCGCCCTCGGCCTGGTGGCCGCCCGCGCACTGCCCCAGCCGATCGGCCGCCGCACCTCCCTGCTGGCCGCGCCGGTCGCGATCAGCCTGCTCATGCTGTCGCTGCCGGTCCGCAACGCCCTGTGGCTCGGCCAGACCAGCATCATCCCGGTCCTGCTCGTCCTCCTCGGCTGCTTCACCGTACGCGGGCAACGCGGGAGCGGCCTGTGCATAGGCCTGGCCGCCGCCCTGCAGCCGACCATGCTGCTCTTCGCCCCGCTGCTGTGGTTCACCGGCCGGCGCCGGGCCACCGCCGCCACGGCCGGCACCTTCGCCGCCTGCACCGCGCTCGCCTGGGCGGCGCTGCCGCACGACTCGTACACGTACTGGGTGCACCACATGGCCGGGACGGGCCTCGGCGGCAAGGCCGACGCCCTCGGCAACCAGTCCCTGCACGGCGCCCTGCTCCGCCTCGGCCTGACTGGCCCGCTGGAGATCGCGCTCTTCCTGGTGCTCGCCGCCGCCGTCGCGGCCCTCGCCCTGCGCCGCGCCGTCCGCTACGCCCACGACGGCCAGCTGCTGCTCGCCGTCGCCATCACCGGCTGCGCCGCCATCGCCGTGTCGCCGACGGCCTGGCAGTACCAGCTGCTGTGGGTGCTGCTCGCGCTGGTCGGCCGGGTCGGCAAGCGGGCCTCCGACCGGTACGTCTGGCCGGTGGCGGTCGTCCTCGTCACCTCCCTCCCGGCGAAGATGATGCTGCCGAACATGCCGGCGATGTACCCGCTGCGCGACAACCTCGTCCTGCTCGCCGCGCTGGCCGCCGCCGCGGCCGTCCCCTTCCTGTCCCGGACGTCCCCCTCCTACCAGACCCCGATCCCGACGCGGTACGCGCCGGCCGTCCCCGCCCGCTTCCGGCGCATCCCCCTCCTCCCGTTCCTCAGCCGCGTCCTCACCCGCCCGAACCTGCTCCTCGAACTGCTGCTCATCCGGGTCGTCTACGCCGCCTACCAGCAGGTCCGGCTCGCCGCGACCGGCGGCACCAACTCCGGCGGCCGGGCACGCGCCGAGCACCACGGGCACATCGTGCTGGACATCGAACGCTTCCTCCACATCGACATCGAGCACGCGGTCAACCACGCCGTCGTGAAGATCGGCTGGCTGCGGCACTTCTTCGACTTCTACTACGAGTCCTTCCACTTCGTAGTGCCCCTGACAGTCCTCGCCGTCCTCTACTGGCGCCGCCCCGTCGACTACCGCTGGGCCCGCGCCTCCCTCGGCTTCGCCACCTTCCTCGCCCTGATCGGCTTCTGGCTCTTCCCGCTGGCCCCGCCGCGCCTGATGCCCACCCTCGGCATGATCGACACCGTGCACGGCGTCCAGGACTTCTCCAAGCCGGACTACGGCACCCTGACCGCCCTCACCAACCAGTACGCGGCGATGCCGTCGCTGCACTTCGGCTGGGCTCTGTGGTGCGGCGTGGTCATCGCGGTCATCGCCCCGAAGTGGTGGATGAAGGCCCTCGGCCTCCTGCACCCCCTCTTCACCGTCTCGGCCATCGTCGCCACCGGCAACCACTGGGTGCTCGACGCGGTCGGCGGCGCGGCGGTGGTGAGTGCGGGCTTCGGCCTGTCGTACCTCCTCCAGGGCCCACGCGCGGCCGCGGGTCCGACGGCGGTGAAGATCCCCGGGAGGCGGCGCTACGAGGACACCGAACTGTCCGCCGACACGATCGGCTCATGACACTCGAACCAGACCGTCTTGCCTCCGGCGGTACCGGCCGACACACCCCACTTGTCGACCACGGCGTCCAGTAGGGCGAGGCCGCGTCCGCTTTCCGACTCCTGGTCCAAGTCGCCCTTGGCGAGCGGGAGTTGAGCGAAGGTGTCGGTCACCTCGGCCCGAACGCCCGCGGTCTGCCGCGCGAGCAGTACGGTGCAGCGGCGGTCCGGCACATGTCGTACGACGTTGGTGACCAGCTCGCTGACGCCCAGCTCCACGGCGAACGTCAGCTCCGTCAGCCGCCATTCGTGGAGCAGTGAGCGGACGATGCGGCGGATGTGGCGTACCGAGTGCTCGCCGGCGGTGAGGTTCATGCGGTACTGGGGAGTGTGGGGAAAGTTGAGGTTCACAGGACGAGGTTGACCTCGCGTCACTACGCTGGGCTACAGAACGAACACAACGGGTCCCGCAGTGGTGGGGCCCCGTTGCCGGAGAGGGGATCCACCGTGGTCAACGTCAACACCCTCGACCCGAGCGCCTCACCGCTCGACTACTACGGCTTCGAATTGCGTCGCTTCCGAGAAGCGGCGGGCCTGACACAGAAGCAGCTCGGGGACATCATCAACTTCACCGCGTCGCTGGTGGGCCAGGTGGAGACGGCACGGAAGCTGCCCACGCTGGACTTCAGCCAGCGGTCGGACGCGGCGCTGTGCACGGGCGGTTTACTGACCCGGCTCCACCCGCTGGTGATGCGGAGCCAGCTTCCGGCGTGGTTCCGGGAGGTGGCTGAGCTGGAGGTGCGGGCGACGGAGATCTGCACGTTCCAAACCCACATGATCCACGGTCTGCTTCAGTCCCCGTCCTATGTACGCGCGGTGCTCGGAGTGCTGGATCAGGACAAGTTGGAGGATCGCGCGGCCGTTCGGCTCGCTCGCCAGCGCATCTTCGAGAAGGAGGAGCCGCCGGTCTTCTGGACGATCCTCAGCGAGGCCGCGCTGCGTCAAGAGATCGGTGGCCAGGAGGTCATGCGCGAGCAGCTTGCCCGCCTGTTGTCCTTCGAGGACGACCCCCGGATCAACGTGCAGATCCTGCCGTACTCGGTCGGGGAGCACCCGGGACTCCAAGGCTCGTTCACCGTCTTCCGCTTCGTCAGCGACCCGAGCATCGTCTACACCGAGGGCTACGGCAGCGGGCATCCGACCGCGAACCCGGACACCATCAAGGACTGCTCGCTCCGTTACGATCATCTTCGAGCCGCCGCGCTCTCTATCAAGGACTCGGCGGGGCTGATCCGACGGGTGATGGAGGACCGCTATGGGGAGCAAGTGGCGTAAGTCCAGCTACAGCGGCGACCAGGGCGGCGAATGTGTCGAGTGCGCGCCGCTCGGCCCGCTCGCATGGCGCAAGTCGTCGTACAGCGGCGACCAGGGCGGTGATTGCGTAGAGATCGCCGACACCCCCTGCGCCACTGTCGCGATCCGTGACTCCAAGACCCCGGCGGGGCCGATCCTCACGATCGACCCCGTCACTTTCACCACCTTCGTGAACTGGGCGTCTACAGGCGCTGAATGATCGTCCCGGTCGCCAGCCCACCGCCCGCGCACATGGTGATGAGCGCGAACTCCTTGTCCGCGCGCTCCAGTTCGTGCAGGGCGGTGGTGATCAGGCGGGCGCCCGTCGAGCCGACGGGGTGACCCAGGGCGATCCCACCGCCGTTCACGTTGACCTTGTCCAGGTTCTGTTCGAAGACCTGGGCCCAGCTCAATACCACGGACGCGAAAGCCTCGTTGATCTCGACCAGGTCGATGTCCTTCAGGGACATCCCCGCCTTGCCGAGCACCGCGCGCGTCGCGTCGATCGGGCCGTCGAGGTGGAAGTGCGGGTCGGCGCCGACCAGGGCCTGGGCGACGATCCTTGCCCTCGGCTTCAGCTTCAGGGCGCGAGCCATCCGCTTGGACGCCCACATGATGGCTGAGGCGCCGTCCGAGATCTGCGACGAGTTGCCCGCCGTGTGGACGGCCGTGGGCATCACCGGTTTCAACCCCGCCAGCGCCTCCATCGACGTGTCCCGCAGGCCCTCGTCCTTGTCCACGAGCCGCCACATGCCCTGCCCGGCGTACTGCTCCTCCTCGGTCGTCGGCACCTGGACGGCGAACGTCTCCCGCTTGAAGCGTTCCTCGGCCCAGGCGAGGGCGGCCCGCTCCTGGGAGAGGAGGCCCAGCTTGTCGACGTCCTCCCTCGTCAACCCCCGGTGCCGGGCGATCCGTTCGGCCGCCTCGAACTGGTTGGGCAGGTCGACGTTCCACTCGTCCGGGAACGGCTTTCCGGGGCCGTGCTTCGAACCCGACCCCAGCGGTACCCGGGACATCGCCTCGACGCCGCAGCTGATGCCGACGTCGATGACACCGCCCGCGACCATGTTGGCGACCATGTGCGAGGCCTGCTGGGAGGAGCCGCACTGGCAGTCGACGGTTGTGGCGGCCGTCTCGTAGGGGAGGCCCATGGTCAGCCAGGCCGTGCGCGCGGGGTTCATGGACTGTTCGCCGGCGTGGGTGACCGTGCCGCCGACGATCTGCTCGACCGCGTCGGCGGGGATGCCGGTGCGGCCGAGGAGTTCACGGTAGGTCTCGCCCAGGAGATAGGCGGGGTGCAGATTGGCGAGCGCGCCGCCGCGCTTGCCGATCGGGGTGCGGACGGCTTCGACGATCACGGGTTCGGCGGCCATGGGTGCGGGTCCTCTCCGAGGGCTCTCCTCCGGAACGTGCCAGAACTAGTACGCGTTCTAGTTCTTTTCAGCAGTCTGCTGACGTGATGTCCATCACCGCAAGGGTCTTGCAGGTGCCGAAGTTTCGATCTGCACGAATTCCGCACCAATTGGGGTTGCCGTACCCCTTGCCACTTGTAGAACCGGTTACTACCTTCACGGCACCCGCTGATGGACCGTCAGGACTTAACGACGGGAGCCGACGATGCACTGCCCCGCGCTGCCCGACGGGTTCGACCTCACCGACCCCGACCTGCTGCACCACCGTGTGCCCCTTCCGGAGTTCGCCGAGCTGCGCCGTACCGAACCGGTCCGCTGGATCCCGCAGCCGCACGGCATCGCGGGCTTCGCCGACACCGGCTACTGGGCCGTGACCCGGCACGCGGACGTCAGATACGTCTCCACGCACCCGGAACTCTTCTCCTCCACCCTCAACACCGCGATCATCCGCTTCAACGAGCACATCGAGCGCGACGCGATCGACGCCCAACGCCTCATCCTGCTCAACATGGATCCTCCGGAACATACGCGTGTCCGGCAGATCGTGCAGCGAGGCTTCACGCCACGTTCCATCCGTGCCCTGGAGCAACGGCTCCGGGAGCGCGCGGAGGCGATCGTCGCGGGTGCCCGCGCCCGCTCCGGGCCCTTCGACTTCGTCACCGAGGTCGCCTGCGAGCTGCCGCTGCAGGCCATCGCCGAGCTGATCGGCGTCCCGCAGGAGGACCGGTCCAAGATCTTCGACTGGTCCAACAAGATGATCGCCTACGACGATCCCGAGTACGCCATCACCGAGGAGGTCGGCGCCCAGTCGGCCGCCGAGATCATCGCGTACGCGATGAACATGGCCGCCGAGCGGAAGAAGTGCCCGGCCCGGGACATCGTCACGACGCTCGTCGCGGCGGAGGACGAGGGCAACCTCAACTCCGACGAGTTCGGCTTCTTCGTGCTGATGCTGGCGGTGGCCGGGAACGAGACCACCCGCAACGCCATCACCCACGGGATGCACGCCTTCCTCACCCATCCCGAGCAGTGGGAGCTGTTCAAGCGGGCGCGGCCCGGGACGGCGGCCGAGGAGATCGTGCGCTGGGCGACCCCGGTCAACGCCTTCCAGCGGACGGCCACCCAGGACACGGAACTGGGCGGGGTCCGGATCAGGAAGGGCGATCGGGTCGGGCTGTTCTACGCCTCCGCCAACCACGACCCCGAGGTCTTCGCCGACCCCGACGCCTTCGACATCATCCGCGACCCCAATCCTCACCTGGGCTTCGGCGGGGGCGGCCCGCACTTCTGCCTCGGCAAGTCCCTGGCGATCCTGGAGATCGACCTGATCTTCGGCGCGATCGCCGACGCCATGCCCGGCCTGCGGCTGGCCGAGGCTCCCCCGCGCCGGCTGCGCTCGGCCTGGATCAACGGGGTCAAGGAACTCCAGGTCACCACTGGCTGACCCGGCGGGTCGGCCCACCCCGAGGGAGGCAGGAGCACCCCTACCCCAACGCCCCGTTCCTGCCTCCCCCGAGGTCAGCGGGGTCAGTGGGGTCAGTGAGGCTCATTCCCGTCCCGATGCCAGCACCGCCAGCGCCCCGGAGGCGAGGGCCGCGATCAGCAGCGGGATGCCGAGGCCGTGGTGGAGGGCCAGCAGCGCGCCCAGGCAGGCGCCCGCGATCATCGCGATCACCGCGGCCGTGCGGCGCGGTGAGCGGTGGCCGGTGGCGTCGCCGAGGGGGGACTCGGCGGCCAGGCCGGTGAGGGTCATGGTCAGGACGGTCGTGGTGGTGAGATGGGCGATCCCCAGCTTGCGGACGGTCGCGTTGCGCAGGCCCATCGCGAAGGCGGTCAGCGCGATCAGCGCGTAGCGGGTGCCGGAGGTGTCCGGCCAGGCGAAGGCCACCGCCGCCGAGGCGCCGATCAAGGCCGCCTCGGCGCTCAGCGTCAGCCGGGCCCACCGGCGCCGGGAACCTCCTGAGGCGCGGGCCGCCACCCGGCCGCCCGCCGCCGCGCCGAGCAGGAAGCAGGCCAGCGAGGTGGCCGTGTGCGGGACGGAGAAGCCGGGCGCGCCGGCCGCGGCGAAGCCCAGGACGACGACGTTGCCGGTCATGTTGGCCGTGAAGACGTGGCCGAGGCCCAGATAGCTGACGGCGTCGATCAGCCCGCTGACCACCGTCAGGATCACCAGCACCGGCACCAGCCGCAGCCCGCGCGCCTCGGGGTCGTACGTCCCGTCCGCCGATGCCCCTTTCCTTTCCCTTGCGCTCACCGGCCCAGTGCACCATGCGGAGGTCCCGCGCGGAGGTCGGGGAACGCCGAAGGCGGCGGCCCCGGGGATCGGGGCCGCCGCCTTCAGAGGCTTTGGTGTGAAGCGCCGCTGGTGGCTCAGTACCAGCCGTTCGCCTGCCAGAAGCTCCAGGCCTTGACCGGGCTGCCGTAGCGGGAGTTCATGTAGTCCAGGCCCCACTTGATCTGGGTGGCCGGGTTGGTCTTCCAGTCGGCACCGGCGGCAGCCATCTTCGACCCCGGCAGGGCCTGGACCAGGCCGTACGCGCCGGAGGAGCTGTTGGTGGCGGACGGGTTCCAGCCGCTCTCATGCGAGACGATCTTGCTGAACGCGTTGAACTGCGCGGCGTCCGGGATCATCTTCTTCGCGATCGCCTGAGCGGAGGAGGCCGAGGCCGGAGCGGCCTGGGCGGGCGCCGCGGAGAGCGCCATACCGGCGGTGGCGGCGGCCACGGCGGCGGCGGTGAGGGCCTTCTTCGGGGAAGCGATGCGGCGGATGAAAGAGACGGACACGGAGAACCTCTTGCGTCGGGGACAGGGGATCGCCCGTATGACCGAGCCACACGCGGTGGCCCCATACGTCGGCGCCGCGGCCCGTGAGGGCTCGTGGCGCCTGGCGACGTCATCCAGACAAGCAGGCCCGAAGTCGGTCCGCAATGACCCCTTTTACTAGTTGTGGCCGGATCGATGGGATACGTCGCCTCTGTGGCGTGGATCTCAAAGCGCAGGTCAGCGGGGGTGTATTGGGGGATGTATCGGACATTGGGGACTACTACCCAGGATCGTGGGTGACCTGGGTCATGTGGGGTGCTTCACCGCTTCCGTAGCGCTGTGCGAGGTGCCGTATCCGCCCGGTGAGGGTCACCGGCCGTCGAATGTGACCGCGGTCTCGAAGGCGGCCCGCCGCGTGGCCCGGCGCAGCGCACGCAGCACGGCCGGGCCGAGAGCGAGGGTCAGCACCACCGTGCAGACGGCCCGGCCCAGGTCCCAGCCGAGCGAGGTGGCCAGGCAGTACGCGAGGAAACGGGCCAGGTTGGCGGGGACGGAGGCATGGGCGTCGAAGGAGATGTTCGAGGCGGCGGCGCCCATGAAGGGCCAGCCCGCCATATTCATGACCGTGCCGTAGGCGAGGGAGGCGAGGAAGCCGTAGGCCGCGAGGAGGAGCAGTTCGAGACGGCCGCGCAGCCGGACCGGGCCCGGCAGCAGCCCGGCGCCCATCGTGAACCAGCCCATCGACAGCATCTGGAACGGCAGCCACGGCCCGACCCCGCCCGTGAGCAGCGCGGACGCGAACATCGTCACCGAGCCCAGCGTGAAGCCGAAACCGGGGCCCAGCACCCGCCCGCTGAGCACCAGCAGAAAGAACATCGGCTCGATCCCGGCCGTCCCCGCGCCGATCGGCCGCAGCGCCGCCCCCGTCGCGGCCAGCACGCCCAGCATCGCCACGGCCTTCGGCCCGAGATCCGACTCGGAGATCGTCGCCGCCACGACCGCGACCAGCAGCACCAGCAGCCCCGCGAAGAGCCAGGGCGCGTCCTGGGCGTGCGCACTCAGCCCCGAGGCGGGCGGGGCGAGGAAGGGCCAGCCGAAGGCGATCACACCGACCGCGCTGACCAGCGCCAGCGCGGCGAGCGAGCGGGGGCGGAGGCGGATGACGTGCAGCCGGGCCGCCGGGCGCGGGTGGCTTTCCGGGGGCGGAGTGCTCATCGGGGAGGGGGTGCTCATGCGAGGGCCTCGCGCACCTCGGCCACGGTGAGCCACTGCTGCGGGGCGAGGATCTTCGTCACCTGCGGCGCGAAGGACGGCGAGGAGACGACGATCTGCGCGGTCGGCCCGTCGGCGATGACGTCCCCCTCGGCGAGCAGCACCACCCGGTGCGCGATCTCGGCCGCCAGCTCCACGTCATGCGTGGCCAGCACGATCGCATGCCCCTCGGCGGCGAGGCCGCGCAACACGGTCACCAGGCGGGCCTTCGCCGCGTAGTCCAGTCCGCGCGTCGGCTCGTCGAGCAGCAGCAGGGGCGGCCGGGCCGTCAGTACGACGGCCAGGGCGAGCGCGAGACACTGCCCCTCGGACAGGTCGCGGGGGTGTGTGCCGTCCGTGATCCCCGGGAGCAGCTCGGACACCAGCGCCCGGCAGGTCCCCGGCTCGGCGCCCGCGTCCCGGTCGGCCGCCGCGCACTCGTCGGCCACGGTGTCGGCGTACAGCAGATCACGCGGTTCCTGCGGCACGAGTCCGACGCGGCGGACGAGGTCGGGGGGTGCGGTGCGGTGGGGTTCCACCCCGCCGACACGGACGCCTCCGGCGCTGGGCGGGACGAGTCCGACGAGGGAGGAGAGGAGGGTGGACTTGCCGGCGCCGTTGCGGCCCATGAGGGCGATGGTCTCGCCGGGGGAGACGGTCAGGTCTATATGGCGCAGGGCGTGTACGCGGCCTCGGCGGATGGCGAGGCCGTTGGTCTCCGCGATGTGGGTGTGCGTGGCTTCCGCCGCGGGGGTGCGGGTGGTGCGGCGACGGAAGAGGGAGCGGGGTCCGGTGCTGGTGCCGGTGTTGGTGCGGGCCGGGGGCGGTGGCGGGGTCGCTTGCCGGTGCCGGCCGCCCGTGGCTGCGGGGGCGTTCGCCAGGCGCTCTCGCAGTTCACCGGCTCGGCGGCGGGCGTCTCGGACGGTCAGCGGGAGGGGGGACCAGTCGGCCAGGCGGCCCAGGGCGACGACCGGGGGGTGGACCGGGGACACGGCCATCACCTCGGCGGGCGTGCCGACGATCGGGGGCTCGCCGGGGGCGGGGAGCAGGACGATGCGATCGGCGTAGTGGATCACGCGCTCCAGGCGGTGCTCGGCCAGCAGTACCGTCGTACCGAGGTCGTGGACGAGACGCTGGAGCACGGCAAGGACTTCCTCCGCCGCGGCCGGGTCCAGCGCCGAGGTCGGCTCGTCCAGGACCAGCACCTGGGGGTGCGGGGTGAGGACCGAGCCGATCGCGACCCGCTGCCGCTGTCCGCCGGACAGGGCGGCGATCGGACGGTTCCGGAGCCCGGCGAGGCCCAGCAGATCCAGGGTCTCCTCGACCCGGCGCCGCATGACGTCCGGCGCGAGCCCCAACGACTCCATGCCGTAGGCGAGTTCGTCCTCCACCGTGTCCGTCACGAAATGGGCGAGCGGATCCTGTCCCACCGTGCCGACCACGTCGGCGAGTTCGCGCGGCTTGTGGGTGCGGGTGTCCCGGCCCGCCACCGTGACGCGGCCGCGCAGGGTGCCGCCGGTGAAGTGCGGCACCAGCCCGCTCACCGCGCCGAGCACGGTCGACTTGCCCACCCCGGACGGGCCGACGAGCAGCACCAGTTCGCCTTCCGGCACCTCGAAGTCGACGCCCCGGACGGTGGGTTCGGCCGCGCCGTCGTACGTCACGCTGACATCCTCGAAGCGGATCACGACGGCTCCTTGGGGGCCCTGGGGTTCTTGGGGTTCGTGGGGTTCTTCGGGACGACGAAGGCGGGGAGGAGAGCGAGGAGGACCGCCGCGGCGGGCCACAGGGGGAGGGTGGGGGCGACGAGGGGCAGGACACCCGGGTGCAGGGCTTCCGGGTCGTCGGCGGAGGCGAGCGTGAGAAGCGCGGCCACCGCGGCGCCGGACGCGGTCACCAGCCAGGCCCGCGCGTCCCAGGGGTCCGGGCGGTACCGGGTGCGCAGCGAACGCCGGCCGCCGAGCCGGAGCCCGGCGAGCGCGGCGGCGACACCGGCGAGCAGCAGCGGGATGCCGTATGTGCCGCCCTCCGCGGTGAGCAGCCCGTACGTTCCCGCGCACACGCCGAGCAGACCGCCGAGGGTGAGCGCGGCCGTCGTACGGCGGACGCGGGCCGGGACCTCGGCACTGCGGCCGTAGCCGCGGGCCTCCATCGCGGCGGCGAGCGCGACCGAGCGCTCCAACGCGCCCTCCAGGACTGGCAGTCCGACCTGCAGCAGGCCGCGCAGGCCCCGGTCCGGGCGGCCGCGCAGCCGGCGGGCGGCGCGCAGCCGCTGGACGTCGGCGATGAGATGCGGCGCGAAGGTGAGCGCGACGACCACGGCGACGCCGGTCTCGTACAGCGCGCCGGGCAGGGATTTCAGCAGCCGGGTGGGGCCGGCGAGGGCGTTCGCCGCGCCGACGCAGATGAGGAGGGTGGCGAGCTTGAGCCCGTCGTAGGCGGCGAATACGAGGGCCTCCGCCGTGACCCTGCCGCCCAGCCGGATGCCCTGCGCCCAGTGGGGGAGCGGGACTTCGGGGAGGGTGAGGAGGGTGTGGGTGCCGGGGATGGGGGAGCCGAGGGCGGTCGCGAAGAGGAGGCGGACGAGGAGAACGGCGACGGCGAGCTTGGCGAAGGCGGCGTAGGCGTGCGAGGCGGGGGTGTCGGTGCGGTGCGTCGCCACGACGTACGCGGAGGCGGATATGAGGAGCGCGAGGAGGAGGGGGTTGGTGGTACGGGTGGCGGCGGTGCCGAGGGAGAGGGCCCAGAGCCACCAGGCACCGGGGTGAACGGCACTTCGCAGTGTGCGGTGCTGCAACTCCCCAGGGGCGCGGGCCGTATCGATATGCGGCTCCGCCACGATGGGGGTCCCCCCGGGTTCGAGCGAAGCCGAGAACTTGGGGGAGCGACCAGCCACATCCGGCCCGCAGTCATCCCGAGACATTGCGCCGCCGTTGGAACTGCCACACCGCCGCGCCTCCCAGAAGGACGATCACCCCCGCACCGATCGGCAACCCCAGAGAAGGCCCGCTGTCCGAGCCGCTCTTCCGGCCGGAGGTCACCTGCTCCCCGCACCCCTCCTTCGGATACCCGGAGATCGCGCACAGCAGGGCGTTGGTGTCATAGCGGAGGGGCTTGGCCACGGCTGCCAGGGCGTCGGCGGCCGTCGCGTCGGCCGAGACCCTCGCGCAGGCCGTACGACGCGCCGGCGGCCGCTCGCCGGACGGCGCGTCCGCCGGGGTGCCGAAGTCGAGGACCAGGGCCACCCGCTTCATCCCGGACCTGGCCGGTGTGGCCGCGCAGATCGTGCCGAAGTCCGCCGCCCCGCCCGGCCGGCTCGCGTCCGCCGAGTCCGCGCTCACCGCGAAGCGGAAGCCCTCCACGGCCCCGTCGTCGGGGCGCGCGCTCGACGGGCCCTGCGTGGCGTACGTCCAGTGCCCGCCGTCGCGCTCCCAGAAGGACCAGTAGCGATAGCCGGTGGCCTGTGCCTGGCCCGCCGCCCCGGCCATGAGGACCAGCGCGGCGCACAGGGCGCCCGCGGCGCGGCGGACGGCGGTCACGGCTGCCGCTTCTTCCGGCCGCTGAGCAGGAAGCCGACGCCGATGCCCGCGACGAGGCAGACGCCGACGAACCACCAGACGCCGAACTTCGAGCCGCCGTCGGACTTCTCGGACTTCTTGGTGTCGTGCGCGGCGGACTCCAGGTGCGGGGCCGGGCCCAGCTCGTTGAGGGACCGGATCAGGCTGGTGCCGCCGAAGTCACCCGGCTGCGCGCCGAGCGCGTGCGCGGCGAGGATCAGCTGGGCGTACGCGGCCGGGCCGCTCTGCGCCGCCCACTTCCCGGCGTTCTTCTCCAGCCAGGTGTATGACTGCAGCGCCTGCGCCGACCGCCCGTCAGCGGCGAGCGCGACGACCGTGTCCGCCGTGTTGCCGTAGTCCGGCTGGTCCATGGTGCCGGGCAGCGTGGACGTCAGATGCCCGGTCTTCGCGACGACCGACGCGAGGTGCGCGCCCGCGTTGTCCGCGACCTGTGCCGGGGTGAGGTGCTTGCCGGTGGCACACGCGTTGCCGCCGGGCGCCTTGCCGGTCACCGCGTCGAACCCCTTGCCGAGCGCACCGAGCACGCCCGCCGCCGTGGCGTCCGCGTTGGCGTACAGCTTGCCCTTCTTGTCCGGCTGGTAGGCGAGTCCGCCGCCGCCGGTCTCGCCGCAGGGGATGGACATGGCGGCGAGCAGGTCGTAGGGGGACTTGCCCGCCTTGTGGACGTCCGCCGGGTCCGAACCGGCGGCGGCCAGCGCGCCGATGACGACCGAGGTGGAGTTGGTGTCGCTGGCGCCGCCCGGCGCGTAGCCCCAGCCACCGTCCTTGTTCTGCACGGACTTCAGCCAGGTCACCGCCTTGCCGACGGCGGCGCCGTGCCCGCCGGTGGCCTGCAGGGCCTGGACCGCGGCGCCGGTGCTGTTGCTGTCCACCATGACCTTGCTGTCGCAGGTCTTGGCAGGGTCGGCGCGGAAGGCGGCGAACGCGCCGTTCGCGCACTGCTGTCCGGCGAGCCAGTCCACGGCCTGCACGGCAGGCCGGTAGCCGACGGTCCGTTGGGCGATCAGCGTCAGCGACTGCCGCCACACGCCGTCGTAGGTCGGGTCGGAGGTGCCGTACAGCCCGGACGGGACCGTGACCTTCGGCGACGGGGACGGGCCGGCGGCCGTGGCGGGCGCGGCGGCGGCCAGTACGCCTACGGCGGCGAGAGCCGCGGCACAGCGGCGGACGTTCATGGTCGGCGACTGCCTCTCCTGCGGGGAACCGGCAGCGCACGGGTCAGACCCCGGGCGGCTCGGCTCCGTAGACCTCGACGGTGCCGTGCACGGCGGGCCGCCGACGCACGTGAGCCGGTCAACGTCCCGTGCGGGGCAGTCCGGCTCACCGTCCAGTGGCAGTCGGACGGCTCACGGATGGGGGTACCCCCGGCTCGAGCGAAGCCGAGAGTTGGGGGAGGGCCAGCGCCGGAATTGCACCGGCTTTCCCCCGTACGGGTGTGATGACGACCCCGCCACTTTACGTCAGGCTAGACCTTCGGCGTGTCGCCCCCGAAGGGCAGGCGCAGGGTGCGGGAGGCGATCAGCCACGTGCCGTCGACCCGGCGGAAGGTGTCCTCGTAGTGACCCACCTGGACGGGCGGCCCGGCAGGGACGGGGCCGCCTCCCTGCCAACCGTCGACGCGGTACGTCGCGAAGGACGAGGTGGCGCTCGCCGAGTCCGGGCCGGTGACGGTGACCAGCACATTGGACATCAGACGGCAGGAGAGCCGGTCGGCGGGGCGGGAGCCGAAGTACGCACGCAGCGCCTCCCGGCCCTCGATCCGGCGCCCGTCCCCCGGCGGAGGCCACTCCCAGACGCCGTCCTCGGTGAACAGGTCGGCCACGTCGGCCGGTTCACCGAGGTCGAGGCGGCGGACGAAGTGCAGGATGACGTGTTCGCAGGCGTGCTGGGCGAGAAGCGCTTCGACGAGGTCCATGCGCCTGTTTAACAGGGCCGCCGCACACAAGACGACTCATTAAGACCGCAGGACCACTAGACGGCTGGACCACTGGACGGCTGGACCCCCAGTCCACTGGCCCCCTACACCACTGGACCGCTTCACACCGCCACGTACGCCACCGGCTCGCTCCCCGCCACCGGTTCCGCCCGGCCCTGCTTGACCAGTCGGCGCAGATGGGACTCGGCCTCCGAGACGGCGATGTTCCGGGAGCCGTAGCGGATCTCGTCCCAGGGGCGGTTCCACTCCATGCGCTCGGCGAGCTGCCAGGGCGTGAGCGGCTCGGTGAGCAGCGCGAGCAGACCGGCCAGCCGCTCCTCGTGATGGGCGAGCAACTCCCGCACCCGGCCGGTCGCGTCGGTGAAGGCGTGCTGATGGGCGGGGAGCACCTCGGCGGGTGCGAGCCGGCCGATCCGCTCCAGGGAGTCGAGGTAGTCGCCGAGGGGGTCGGTCACGGTCGCGTCGTCCGGGTCCTCGTACAGGCCGATGTGCGGGGTGATCCGGGGCAGGAGATGATCCCCGCTGAACAGTCGCCCATGCCCCGGCAGCCGGGCCGGGTGCTCCTCCTCCAGGTGCAGGCAGACGTGGCCGGGGGTGTGGCCAGGGGTCCATATCGCGCGCAGCCGGCGGCCGGGCAGGTCGAGGAGTTCGCCGGGGACGATCTCCCGGTCGGGGAGGGCGGGGGCCAGGCCGGGCAGGCCCCGGCCGCGGGCGGTGCGCAGCGGTGCCACATGCTCCTCGGGCGCCCCGGCGGCCGTCAGCTTGGCGGCCATGTACGTGAACCACCGCTCGGGCCGCGTCCCGCGCGTCCGGCGCACGATCGCCGCGTCGGCCGCGTGCAGCGCCACCCAGGCACCGGAGGCCTCGCGCACCTTGGCCGACAGGCCGTGGTGGTCGGGGTGGTGGTGCGTGATGACGACGCCGTACACCTCCTCCGCCGCCGTACCGCAGGCCGCGAGCCCCGCCGCGAGCGTGTCCCACGACGCCGGATCGTCCCACCCGGTGTCGATGAGCACCGGGCCGCGGTCGGTGTCCACGACGTACACCAGCGTGTGCCCGAGGGGGTTGTCCGGGATGGGAACCGCCACGGACCGTACGCCCCCGCCGTGATCGAACGTCTTCCTCATCAGCCCTCCGCCCCACCACCCGCACCCCACGGCCATTGCCCACTATAACTAGAACTGATATCAGTTCTGAAACAGCGTCAGAAACGTGCGGTGCGGTGGGAGGCGGACGGCCATGGCCGAGCTTGTGGAACACGGACAGCTGTTCATCGGCGGGGAGTTGACCGACCCCGTGGGCAAGGACGTCATCGAGGTGGTCTCCCCGCACACCGAGGAGGTCATCGGCCGGGTGCCGCACGCCGCCCGGCAGGACGTGGACCGGGCCGTGGCCGTCGCGCGCCGCGCCTTCGACGAGGGCCCCTGGCCCCGCACGTCCCTGGCGGAGCGCATCGAGGTCGTCACCCGCATCAAGGACGGCATCGCCGCGCGCCACGAGGAGATCGCCCGGGTCATCTCCGCCCAGAACGGCTCCCCGTACTCCTGGAGCGTCCTCGCGCAGGCGCTCGGCGCGATGATGGTGTGGGACGCGGCGATCAGGGTCGCGCGGGACTACACCTACGAGGAGCGCCGGGACGGGGTCCTCGGCCCGATCCTCGTCCGGCGGGAGCCGGTCGGGGTGGTCGCGGCCGTGGTCCCGTGGAACGTCCCCCAGTTCGTCGCCGCCGCCAAGCTCGCGCCGGCGCTGCTGACCGGCTGCACGGTCGTACTGAAGCCGTCCCCGGAGTCCCCCCTGGACGCCTATGTCCTCGGTGAGATCGCGCGGGAGGCCGGCCTCCCGGAGGGTGTCCTCTCCATCCTCCCGGCCGACCGCGAGGTCAGCGAGTACCTGGTCGGACACCCCGGCATCGACAAGATCTCCTTCACCGGCTCGGTCCCGGCCGGCAAGCGGGTGATGGAGGTCGCCGCCCGCCATCTCACTCGGGTGACACTGGAGTTGGGCGGGAAGTCGGCGGCGCTCGTCCTCCCTGACGCGGACGTGCGGGCGGCGGTGGCCGGTATCGTCCCGGCGGCCTGGATGAACAACGGGCAGGCGTGCGTGGCCCAGACCCGCATCCTCGTCCCGCGCGCCCGCTACGACGAGTTCGCCGACGCCTTCGCCGCCGCCGCGAGCGCGCTGCGGGTCGGTGACCCGCTGGACCCGGCGACCCAGGTCGGCCCGCTCGTCGCCCGCCGCCAGCAGCAGCGCAACCTCGACTACATCCGGCTCGGCCAGGAGGAGGGCGCCAAGATCCTCACCGGCGGCGGCCGCCCGGCCGGTCTTGAGTGTGGCTGGTACGTCGAACCGACCCTCTTCGGCGACGTCGACAACAGCATGCGCATCGCCCGCGAGGAGATCTTCGGCCCGGTCATCTGCCTGCTCCCGTACGGCGGTGAGGAGGAAGCGGTGAAGATCGCCAACGACTCGGACTACGGGCTGTCCGGCAGCGTGTGGACGGCCGACGTGGAACACGGCATCGAGGTCGCCCGGCAGGTCCGCACCGGCACCTACTCGGTCAACACCTTCAGCCTGGACATGCTCGGCCCGTTCGGCGGCTACAAGAACTCCGGACTGGGAAGGGAGTTCGGCCCGGAGGGCTACGGCGAGTATCTCGAACACAAGATGATCCACCTCCCGGCGGGGGCCTGACTCATGGGCGACCGCTGGCACGTCGAGGTCGACCGGTCGGTGTGCATCGGCTCGGCCCAGTGCCTCCATCACGCCCCGGACCACTTCCGTCTCGACACCGCCCGCCAGTCCCACCCGGTGGCCCCGGACACCGACGCGAACGAACCGATCCTGCAGGCCGCCGAGAGCTGCCCGGTGGAGGCCATCCTGATCACCCTGCTGGGCAGCGGGGAGGCGGTGTTTCCGCCGGAGGAGTAGCCGCCGGAGCGTCATGGTGACGTCGTTCCCGGCCCGCGCCAGGCCTGCTCCACCTCCTCGAACCGCTCGGCGTGGGCGCCCGGGGGCAGCGCCGCGCGCAGGTAGGGCAGGTCGGAGGGACGGAGCAGGCCGAAGGCCGGGGCGGGGAGCGCGGCGAGGATCTCCGCCGCGTGGTCGGCCAGCCAGCCGGTCAGGCCGAGTTCGGCGGCGAGGCGGAGGAGGTCTATGAGCGCGGAGGGGTGGGTGGTGGCGACCGAGGGGAGGTCGAGGTCTGCGATCAGTACGTCGAACCGAAAGGCCGCGTCCTCGCCGCGCGGGGGGCCGGACCATCGCCAGCCGTGGGTGGAGCGGCTGAGGCGGGTCAGCGCCAGGAGGGCCTGCTCGGCAGTCCCGTCGTACCGGCTCACAAGGTTGCGGACTGCATCGACCGCTCCGGTCAGGCGGGGGCTTCCGCGGTCCAACGCCTGGCAGAGGCAGACCAGGAGAGCGCGGTCCATGGCCTCGGTGAACGACACCCCACGGTCGAGGGTCACTTCCCCCAGGTGGTGAAGGACGAACGCGAGCGCTTCGTCGGGCAGAGCGGGCGCGTCCTGGGCCAGATGGCACAGGACGGCCTCCAGATACGAGCTGCACTCATCCGGCGTCATGGAGCCTACGACGTCCAGGCATTCGCCGTACAGGGCGGGCAGTGCGTCGGCGGCGTACACATCGCGGGTCAGAAGGGCGACGAGGGGGCGCGTCGGCGAGTGGACCCGCTTGCCGAAGTGGACGATCTCCGTGCTGACGCGCGGCCACTGAAGCAGCAGCGGATAGCCGGTGTGCAGCAGAAGCTCGGTATCGAAATCGCAGGTGAACAGAGACTGCCTGATCGTGTTCATCGTGTCCGGCGCGGTGAGCGAGATCCGCTGCTCCAACCTGTCCGACAGGGGCATGCCCGCCTCGGGTGATGACGGCCGCACCACCATCCAGTCGAAACTGTGGTCGGCGAGCGGAGCCCGACGCGTGGTGATCCGCAGATCGAGCTTCTGGTCGTCAGGGCCCCCGGGATCAGCGTGCCGGAAGCGCTCAGGGCGGAAGAACGAGGTCAGCGCCGCCCATGATTCCCTGGACAACTGCCCCTGCCAGCCCAGGGCGTGCCGTCGCCAGACCGCCACCGTGTCGGTCGTCTCGTTCTCGGCGCCCAGGAGTTCCGAGGCGACCACCTCACCGCCCGCCGCCAGCACCGCGAGCAGCAGCAGGTTCACCTCGTACACCGCGTCCCGGTACGCCCGGCGCAGCCGGACCGGGGCGTATCCCGTGGCGGTGGTGCGTTCGGGGTCCCACTCCGCGGCGCGGAACAGTTCGAAGAGCGCGGGGACCAGGACCGTGCGTGCGCGGTCCGTCGGGTCGGTCGCCAGCATGTCCCGGAGGTTCTGCACGAGTTGGGCCCGGTCGGTGAGCGGGGCGAAGGACAGCAGGGCGTACAGCTCGCCGTCGTCCAGGCGTCGTAGCGCCCCCTCGATCAGCCGGGCGGCCAGATGCTCGCCGAAGGTCGCGTGCATGAACTCGTAGGAGCGCAGCCGTTCCTCCGTGACGACGGCCTGCGCCTCGTGCACGAAGAAGAAGCGGCCGAACAGCAGCCCCGAGCTGTCGTCGGCCTCACCGAGCGCCCGTAGGTCCCCGTCGGCCTCCTCGCCGCTGATGGCCTGGGCGCCGCGGTGGAACATGGAGAGGGCGATCACGGACAGCCGGTGGAGTTCGCGGTCCACGGCGGCGGTCGCCTCGGTCGGAGGCAGCGGGCCGTCCTTGTCGACCTGGCGGCGCACGAACTCCCGCAGCAGCCGGTCGTACAACTCGGTGCGGCTGATGTCCTGGTCCCGCATCAGGTTCAGGGCGTTGTCGACCGCGTCGTACAGCGCCAGCATCAACAGCAGCAACGGCTGGGCGGCGAGTTCCAGGTGGGGGAGGACTACCTCCGGGGTGAGCGGCAGCAGGCCCTCCCGGGTGAAAAAGCCCGCGTTCTTGGCGTTCCAGACGCCGAGCCAGTGTTCGATCTTCGGCTCGTCGAAGGGTTCGAGGCGGATCACCGTGCTGGTGTAGGGGAGTTCGGCGCGATCGGCCACCACCGTGCGGCTCGTCACGAGCACGACGAGCGGGCGGCCCTGCCCCGCCTCACGCCGCTGGAACTCCTTGATCTCCTGCAGATAGCCCCACTGATGTGCCTGGTCGAGCCTTTGGGCGCTGGCTTGGAGCAGTTCGTCGAAGCCGTCCAGCAGGACCACGGGAAGAGCGCTGGACTCCTCGGACCAGTCCGGCCAGCTCGTCTCCCGTCCCGTGTCCCGTTTCAGCGTGTGTTCCAGCTGGGTCTGCAGGTCGGCGTCCGCCGGTGTGTGCCGCAACTCCACCCGCAGGGGCCGGAACTCGGCGGCCGGGAGCCGTTCCTTGAGCAGTTTCGTGAGCAGCGACTTGCCGGCACCGGGGTGGCCGAGCACGACGAGCGGCGCCAGCAGCGCGGGGAGACCGAGGAAGTGGGCTGCGAGAAACCGCTCCAGGCAGTCGTGCAGGGGCTGCTCGTCCCACCACTTGTCCGAGGCGATCCCGGACCGTGCGCTCCGGCCCGGTCCTGCCAGCCGGAAGCCCGGGGTGACATAGCCCTCCGCGAGGCTGGGCAGCCGCGGGCCGGGAGAGTCGAGTGAGGCGATCGGGTCGCGCAGCAACGCTCCGCGGGGAGTCGATCCCCTTTCCCGTCCGGTGAAATCCGAGAGCAGGTTCCCGAGGCCCGCGAGCCCGGTGCCGACCGCCCCGCTGTCCTCGGCGGCTCCGGGTAAGGCCGCGAGCGTGAACTCGGGGCAGGCCTTGGCCAGTGGGGTGGCCAGCCGCAGGTACTCCTGTGTGATGTGCTCGTCCCTGTCGGCCTCAAGGCTGTCCCGGTACGCGAGCGGGTCGGTGTGGGCCACATGCCAGCCGTCTGCCAGGTCCAGGATCAGCTCGCGGGCTTCCTCAGGAATCGCCGCCCCCGTCTCCGTCACCGCCGCCGCCACCAGCACCACACGCGCGGCCTGGATCAGGGCGGCGCGCTCCAGGCCGTGTGCCGCGCGTACCCGGGCCGGGAAGTGGCTCAGCAGATCGAGCGCAAAGGTGCGCGGCGCGTTGGGCCAGCCCGGCGGCGCGGTCGTGAGCGTGTCGGCGATGGACGCCGCGTCCCCGATTCCCTCGCGCAGGAGACGCACCGCCTCCTCGACGCCCATCTCGACGCACTCCGTCGCGTCGAGCCTCGGGGCGGTCGACGAGGCCGTCGGCGCACAAGCCCGGCCGGTCCGTCCGCGTGCCGTCTCCGCGGTGCGTTCCAGCTCCGCGTGTCTGCTCTTCCAGTAGCGGATGTTCAGGCTCATGCCCGGGGGCGGTGACTCAAGTCCCTTCTCTGCGCACAGGCCCACGATCTTCCGGACCACGTCCCAGTCCGGCACCCTCCGCCGCTGCCCGCTGAGCAGCTCCGAGACCGAACTGGTGCTGCTCCAGCCGAGCGCCTCGGAGATCTCCCGTTGGGACACACCGCACTTGACCACGAGCCGGTGCAGTTCGCTGCAGAAGTCCGCGACGGGACCCACCGTCGGTGCGGCCAACTCCCCATCCTTTTCGGCGTCGTTCGGCGTCGTTCGGTGAATGTCTCCGAAGCGTACGGCCTGACCTGCGCCTTTCGCCGGGACTTCGGCGGGATTCGGGGTTCGGCGAGTGTCCGCGCCCGGCGCCCGACGGTGTTCACGCAGGCCCCGAGTCCCGGAAGGAACACCATGAACGCCCAGCTGCCCGTCCTCCTCGCCGCCCTCGTCTTCCTCGCCGTCTACGCCGGCGTCGTACTCCCCGCCGTATGGTCCCGTCGGCCGGCCCGCCGTACCGCCGCGCTCACGGTGCTCACCCGGCTCCTGGACGCTCTACGGCGTCGGCGGCGGTGATCACGGGTGGGCGCCCGGCTCCGTGAGGTCGATGAGGCGGCACACCGTCTCGATGTCGATCTTCACCTGGGCGATGGAGGCGCGGCCCGAGAGCCAGGTGATGAGGGCCGAGTGCCAGGTGTGCTCGATGACGCGGACCGCCGAGAGCTGCTCGGGTGTGGGGTCCGCCAGGCCCATCGCGTCCAGGATGATCAGGGTCGTCTGGCGGGAGACCTGGTCGACCTCCGGCGAGACGCTGCGGTCGGCGAAGGTCAGCGCGCGGACCATCGCGTCGGCCAGGTGCGGTTCCCGCTGCAGGGCGCGGAAGGCCCGCATCAGGGTCTCCGCGACCCGCTCGGCCGCCGTGTCGCCCGCCGGGGGCTTCTTGCGCAGGGTGCCGTGCATGTGCTCCAGCTGGTCCTGCATCGTCGCCACCAGCAGGTGGACCTTGGAGGGGAAGTAGCGGTACAGGGTGCCGAGGGCCACCTGGGAGGACTCGGCGACCTCGCGCATCTGCACCGCGTCGAAACCGCCCCGGCTGGCCAGCTGGGCGCTCGCGTGCAGGATCCTGCGGCGGCGGGCCTCCTGCCGCTCGGTGAGAGGCGGAGACGCTGGCGTACTGGTTTCCGCAGGCATGGGTCCCGTTCCGTGACAGTCGGTGAAGGCGTCTGTAGGGCACGTGATCAGACAGCATGGCAGGGCGACGCGCCGTGGCGCGAATCACCTGATCCACTGCTCACAGCGCCCCTACCTGCCGGTAGATTCGGAGCCTCTTGAACGATCAAGTCTGAAACTTGTTCTAGATTAGCGTCCCGTCGTAGTCTCGCGGGACAGTGCAGGCAGAAGGGGGCACGGAGTGACCGCTGAGGCCCGGGGTGCGGGTGCCCGGAAGGACCCCGCTGCCGACGGCGGGCGACCGCTCGACATCGCGCTCCTCACCTATAAAGGGAACCCGTTCTGCGGCGGTCAGGGCGTCTACGTCCGGCACCTCTCGCGTGAGCTGGCCCGCCTCGGCCACCGGGTCGAGGTCATCGGCTCACAGCCGTATCCCGTCCTCGACGAGGGATACCCCGGGCTCACCCTCACCGAGCTGCCCAGCCTCGACCTCTACCGCCAGCCCGACCCCTTCCGCACGCCGGGCCGGGACGAGTACCGGGACTGGATCGACGCCCTGGAAGTCGCGACGATGTGGACCGGCGGCTTTCCCGAGCCGCTGACCTTCTCGCTGCGCGCCCGCCGCCATCTGCGCGCCCGGCGCGGCGAGTTCGACGTCGTCCACGACAACCAGACCCTGGGATACGGGCTGTTGGGGGACATCGGCGCGCCCCTGGTGACCACCATCCACCATCCCATCACCGTCGACCGGCAGCTGGAGCTGGACGCGGCCGAGGGCTGGCAGCGGCGGTACTCGGTCCGGCGCTGGTACGCCTTCACCCGGATGCAGAAGCGCGTCTCGCGTCGGCTGCCCTCCGTCCTCACCGTCTCCGGCAGCTCCCGGCAGGAGATCGTGGACCACCTCGGCGTCCGCGACGACCGCGTCCACGTCGTGCACATCGGCGCCGACACCGACCTGTTCTCGCCGAATTCGGCGATCCCCGAGGTGCCGGGCCGGATCGTCACCACCTCCAGCGCCGACGTGCCGCTGAAGGGACTGGTGTTCCTGGTGGAGGCGCTGGCCAAGGTGCGCACCGAGCACCCGGCCGCCCATCTCGTCGTCGTCGGCAAGCGCCCCGAGGAGGGGCCGGTCGCGGCGGCGATCGAGCGCTACGGCCTCCACGGCGCCGTCGAGTTCGTCAAGGGCATCTCCGACGCCGAACTGGTCGACCTGATCCGCTCGGCCGAGGTCGCCTGTGTGCCCTCGCTGTACGAGGGCTTCTCGCTGCCCGCCGCCGAGGCCATGGCCACCGGCACCCCGCTGGTCGCCACGACCGGCGGCGCGATCCCCGAGGTGGCCGGCCGCGACGGCGAGACCTGCCTCGCGGTGCCGCCCGGCGACGCGGGGGCGCTGGCCGCCGCGCTCACCCGGCTGCTGGCCGACCGCGAGCTGCGCAGGCGGCTCGGTACGACGGGCCGGGAGCGGGTGCTCCGGCACTTCACCTGGGCCCGCGCCGCGGAGGGCACGGTGGCCCACTACCGCGAGGCCATCGCCCGCTCCGGCCGCTCCACGGTGAGCGCCGGCCGCCCCCACGCTCCCACGGGCCCGCGCGGAGGAACCCCCACCGCGGCCCAGAATCCCGGCCGCTCCGCGGCCCCGGCAAGTGTTGCAGGCGTCTCTTCCGAAAGCAGGGCCACGTGCTGACCGTCGACTTCTCCCGGTTCCCGCTCGCCCCCGGCGACCGAGTCCTGGACCTCGGCTGCGGCGCCGGCCGGCACGCCTTCGAGTGCTACCGGCGCGGCGCCCAGGTCGTGGCCCTGGACCAGAACGGCGAGGAGATCCGCGAGGTCGCCAAGTGGTTCGCGGCGATGAAGGAGGCCGGGGAGGCGCCGGAGGGTGCCACCGCGACGGCCATGGAGGGCGACGCCCTCGCCCTGCCCTTCCCCCACGAGTCCTTCGACGTCGTCATCATCTCCGAGGTGATGGAGCACATCCCCGACGACAAGGGCGTGCTCGCCGAGATGGTCCGGGTCCTCAAGCCGGGCGGCCGTATCGCCGTCACCGTGCCGCGCTACGGCCCCGAGAAGGTCTGCTGGGCGCTGTCCGACGCCTACCACGAGGTCGAGGGCGGCCACATCCGCATCTACAGGGCCGACGAGCTGGTGGCGAAGATCCGCGAGGCGGGCCTGAAGCCGTACGGCAGCCATCACGCGCACGCGCTGCACTCGCCGTACTGGTGGCTGAAGTGCGCGTTCGGCGTCGACAACGACAAGGCGCTGCCGGTGCGGGCGTACCACAAGCTGCTGGTCTGGGACATCATGAAGAAGCCGCTCGCCACCCGGGTCGCCGAGCAGGCGCTGAACCCGCTGATCGGCAAGAGCTTCGTCGTCTACGCGACCAAGCCGCACCTGCCGCGCCTCTCCGAAGAGGCGGCCGCCGAGTGACCACCCCCCGGACAGAACACCTCGTCCTGCCCGGGGTCCTCACCGCCGAGCAGGCCGCCGCGACCGTCCGCGGCATCCTCGCCGTGCAGCGGGAGGACGGCGCGATCCCGTGGTTCCGAGGGCACCACCTGGACCCGTGGGACCACACCGAGGCCGCGATGGCCCTGGACGCGGCCGGCGAGCACGAGGCCGCCGGGCGGGCCTACGACTGGCTGGCCCGGCACCAGAACGAGGACGGCTCCTGGTACGCCGCGTACGCCGACGGCGCCCACGACGACATCACCGACCGCGCCCGCGAGTCCAACTTCGTCGCCTACATAGCCGTGGGCGTGTGGCACCACTACCTGTCCACCGGCGACGACACCTTCCTCGACCGCATGTGGCCGACCGTCTACGCGGCCATGGAGTGGGTGCTCGCCCTCCAGCAGCCCGGCGGCCAGATCGGCTGGCGCCGCGAGGACGACGGCACGCCCACCGCGGACGCCCTGCTCACCGGCAGCTCCTCGATCCACCAGGCGCTGCGCTGCGCGCTCGCCATCGCCGAGCAGCGCGAGGAGCCGCAGCCGGACTGGGAGTTGGCGGCGGGCGCACTGCGCCACGCGATCCGCCGGCACCCGGAGCGCTTCCTGGACAAGGACCGCTACTCGATGGACTGGTACTACCCGGTCCTCGGTGGCGCGCTCACGGGCGAGGAGGCCGAGGCCCGGATCGCGGGGTCCTGGGACCGGTTCGTCGTGCCCGGCGCCGGCGTGCGCTGCGTGGTCCCGAACCCCTGGGTCACCGGCGGCGAGTCCAGCGAACTCGCCCTGGCCCTGTGGGCGGTGGGCGAGTCCGACCGCGCCCTGGAGATCCTCCAGTCCATCCAGCACCTGCGCGACCCGGACAGCGGCCTGTACTGGACCGGCTACGTCTTCGAGGACGACGCGATCTGGCCCCGCGAACTCACCACCTGGACGGCCGGCTCCCTGCTGCTCGCAGTATCGGCTCTGGGCGGCCACGAGGCGACGTGCGCGGTCTTCGGAGGGGAGCACCTGCCAGGGGGCCTGGACCCGGACTGCTGCGGCTAGGGCCTGTCCGGCGGATCCCGCCGCAGACGCAGACGCAGGCCGCCGGCCTTTCAGTGCCGGTGCATCCGGTTGGCGATGGCGTGGCCCACGAACAGGTACACGACCGCGGCCAGGCCGTAGTCGGCGACCACTCGTGCCCACTCCTGGTCGAAGGTGAAGATGCCCTGGGCCCAGCCCGCCAGCCAGGTCGCCGTGTCGTGGACGAACCGGACCGCGCCGTTGGACTGGTTGGCGTCCAGCAGGAACAGCAGGATCCACAAGCCGATGATCAGCGCCATGACGTCGGCGACGGCTGCGATGACCCTCCCGGCCGGATGCGCGCCGTAGGAGAGATAGCGAGGGATCATACCAGCCGGATTACCGCGAAACGGACGTTGAAACCCGAACCGTGTCCCCGAGTGGCGGATCCGGCCGCCCGGGGTGAGTCTGCCGGAGGAAGCACACCGCTCGGGGAGGACACGTCCGGAGGACCCCGTGCCCGTACCCATACGGCGCCTCTTCGTGGCGCTCACGCTGTCCTGTGCCCTGCTCGCGGGTTCCGTCGCCTGCGGCAGCGGCGAGACGACCAGCACGAAGGACACGCGGGCGGTCCAGGCCGTCCCCGCCGCCGACACCCCCAGCCCGACCACGTCCGCCGAACGGCAGAAGTTCGCCAAGACCCGGTTCGTGGCGAACGCGGGCCTCGCGGCCGGCGCGACCTACCAGTGGATCGTGAAGCCCTGGAAGGCCGGCACGTTCAAGAAGGGCGCCAAGGGCCGTAGGACGGCCCTGGTGAAGGCCGGTCTGGCCGGCACCTTCACCTACAACCGGCTCAAGGCGGCGCAGCGCAACGCGCAGGGTGACCCGACGCTCGCCAAGGCGCTCGCGCCGCTCGGCGCCGGCATCGAGGCCCTGAAGAGCCTGCCCGCCAAGCTCCGCAGCGGCGACGCCGGTGCGGCCGGTTCCTTCGACGACATCATCGGCAAGGTGAAGGACGCGGGCGCGAGCGCCGGCGCACCGGTCAAGGAACAGGTGCCCTCCGCGTCCCAACTCGCCAAGGGAAGCTAGTGCGGCACTAGGAGTTCAGCTCCGCCAGCACCCTGAGGCTGTGCGGGTCCGGGGACAGGGCCAGCAGGTCCGTCACCGGGCCCGCGCGCCACAACTCAAGCCGCTCGGCGATGCGTTCGCGCGGGCCGACCAGTGAGATCTCGTCGGCGAAGGCGTCCGGGACGGCCAGCACGGCTTCCTCCCGCCGCCCCGCGAGGAACAGTTCCTGGATCCGCCGGGCCTCCTTCTCGTACCCCATGCGCGCCATCAGGTCGGCGTGGAAGTTGCGGGCCGCGTGCCCCATCCCGCCGATGTAGAAGCCGAGCATGGCCTTGACCGGCAGCAGCCCCTCGGCGACGTCGTCACACACCTGCACCCGGGCCATCGGAGCCACCAGGAACCCCTCGGGCAGCCGGCGCACCACGTCGCCGTACACCTCGGGCCGGCTCGGCGCCCAGTACAGCGGCAGCCAGCCGTCGGCGACACGGGCGGCCTGCGCCACGTTCTTCGGACCCTCGGCGCCGAGCAGGACGGGCAGATCGGCCCGCAGAGGGTGGGTGACCGGCTTCAGCGGCTTGCCCAGCCCCGTGCCGTCCGCACCCCGGTACGGCAGCGGATGGAACCGCCCGTCGCAGACCACGGGCGCCTCCCGGCGCAGCACCTGCCGTACGACGTCCACGTACTCCCGGGTCGCGGTCAGCGGCGACTTCGGGAACGGGCGGCCGTACCAGCCCTCCACCACCTGCGGCCCGGACAGGCCGAGCCCGAGCAGCATCCGCCCGCCGGAGAGGTGGTCCAGGGTGAGCGCGTGCATCGCGGTGGTGGTCGGCGAGCGGGCCGCCATCTGGGCAACTGCCGTGCCCAGCCTGATCGTCGACGTCCGCGCCGCGATCCAGGCGAGCGGCGTGAAGGCGTCCGAGCCCCAGGACTCCGCCGTCCACACCGAGTGATAGCCGAGCCGCTCCGCCTCCTGCGCGAGCGGCACATGGCCGGCGTCGGGACCGCGCCCCCAGTAGCCGAGTGCCAGACCGAGCCGCATACGCCTGCCTCCTGACGGACCGTCAGTTCTTAAGCCGGGAGGCGACTGTACGACAACGGCCCCCCGCCCGGAAGGGCGAGGGGCCGTGTGCGGCGCTGTGCGGGGCTCAGCCGCGCTGGATGCCCGAGGTGTCCTGCAGCACGCCCCGGCGGCCGTCCTGGGTCTGCGCGACCAGTGTGGCACCGCGCTGCTCGACGGCCAGGTACCAGGTGCCCGGCGCCAGTTCGGCGATCGGGTTCTGCGAGCCGTCCTCCGCGAACAGCGGACGGGTCACCGGCACCGCGAACCAGAACGGCGAGAAGTCCGCCGCGGCCGGCTGCGCCGCAGCGGGCTGTGCCGCCGCCGGAGCACCCTGCGCGGCCGGCGGCTGCTGCTGCCCGAACGGCTGGCCCGGCTGCGGCTGCGCACCGTAGGGCTGCTGCGGCTGGGCGCCCGGGTAGCCGTAACCACCGGGCGGCTGCGCGCCGTAGGGCTGCGGGGCGGCCGGCTTGGCGGCCGGGAGCAGCGCGGCCTGGAGGGCGGGCACGAGCGGCGTGGCGATGGCGGCTGCGGCCATGGCCAGGGTGGCCACGAGCGCGAGGATCAGGCCGCCGCCGGCGCTCCAGCCACCGCTGGAGTTGCCGATGTTGTCGAGGACGCCCGCCGGGTCGAAGATGTTCCCGAGCGCGCTCCACGCGGCGAAGACGGTGAACGCGACACCGAACTGGCCGAGGTCGAGTCCGGCGACCTTGGGCACTCGCGGCAGCCCGCGAGCGACGACTATCAGCGCGGCCCCGATGATGCCCGCCAGGATGACGCTCAGCATGATCGGCCCGCTGCTCCAGGCGTTGGGGATCTCCGAACTGCTGACTCCGTCGACAGAGTAGAGGCTGAGGAACGACGCGATCAGCAGCACCACCGCTGCCACGATCACCACGCCGTCGCCTCTGGTGAGGGAGCGGATATTCACTTCAGGTCCTTCGTAAGTCGTCTCGTCGTCGGTAGACACTACCGTCCGCAAGATCCGGCTGTCCGCCCGGTTCCGCCCGCCGGTCACGACCCGCGCAGGAAACTCACGATTCCCTCAGAGATCCCTTGCGCGGCCTTCTGCCGCCAGGCGCCGCTGGTCAGCAGTGCCGCGTCCTTGCTATCGCGCATGTTGCCGCACTCGATGAACACCTTGGGAACTGTTGACAGATTGAGACCGCCCAGGTCCGTGCGTGTGACGAAACCGGTACCTGCGCCCTGATAGTTGGACGGCGGCTCACCGGTGTCGCGGAGGAAACTGCTCGCGACGCGTACGCCCAGGTCATGGGAGGGGCCGACGATCTTCCGGGTGTCGGCGGCACCCGCGTGCACGGAGCCCGGGAGGATGACGTGGAATCCGCGGTTGCCGGCCGCGGAGCCGTCGGCGTGCAGGGAGATCGCCGCGTCGGCGTGCGCGCTGTTGCCGATCCGGGCGCGCTCGTCCACGCACGGCCCCCAGGCCGGGCTGTCGCCGTCATGGGTCAGCTGCACCGTGGCGCCCTGCTGCTGCAGCAGCGTGCGCAGCCGGTGGGCCACGTCGAGGGTGAACCGGGCCTCGGTGTAGCCGGCGTTCGTGGACGTCCCGGTGGTGTCGCACTCCTTCTTGTTCGTCCCGATGTCCACCTTGCGGTTGATCTCGGTCGCGTGCTGGAAGTTGCCCTGGTTGTGCCCCGGGTCGATGACGACGACCTTGCCCTTCAGGGGGCCGGACGAGGGCGCCCCCGAGGCCCGCTTGCCGTCGTCCGAGGGCGAGCCGGCGGGGGCCGAGGACGTGGGGGACGCGTGGGCGGTGCCGGCGGCCGGGGTACGGGCAGCCGCGCGATCCGATCCGCCCCCTCCGCCCACCGCCTCGTACACCACCCAGCCGAGCAGCGCGCCGGGCACCAGCGCTGCGAGCGCCACGGTCAGTGGGCCGCGCCGGGGTCGGCGGGGCTGCGAGGGTTCGAACTCCGGGCCTACGTACGACACGCCTGTGACTCTAACCGGGCTCTCAGATCCCCGCCCCCGTTCGCCGCAGGACACGCAGGGAGCCGGTCACCGAGACCTCCGTGAACGCACCGGACCGAAGGGCCCGCAGGTACACGCGGTACGGCGCCTGCCCGGTGAACTCGTCCTCGGGCTCCGGGAAGACATCGTGGATGACGAGGAGGCCCCCTTCGGCCACATGGGGCGCCCACCCCTCGTAGTCGGCGCTCGCATGCTCGTCGGTGTGCCCGCCGTCGATGAAGACGAGGCCGAGCGGGGTGTTCCAGACCGCCGCGACCTGCGGGGACCGCCCGACGAGCGCGACCACGTGCTCCTCCAGCCCCGCCTTGAACAGGGTCCGGCGAAAGGCCGGCAGCGTGTCCATCAGCCCGATCTCGGGGTCGACCGTCTCCGGATCGTGGTAGTCCCACCCCGGCTGCTGCTCCTCGCTGCCCCGGTGATGGTCGACGGTCAGCGCGCTGACCCCGGCGGCCCGGGCGGCATCGGCGAGCAGCACGGTGGACCGCCCGCAGTACGTCCCGACCTCCAGCAACGGCAGCCCCAGCCGCCCCGCCTCCACGGCAGCCGCATACAGCGCCAGCCCCTCGTCCAGGGGCATGAACCCCTTGGCCCCCTCGAACGCGTCCAGAATCTCGGGCTTGGGTGCGGGAGCGGGCATCGAGCGGCCTTCCAGTCGTACAGCAGTCCGACCACCCATGCTGCCGCACCCCCCGTCGCCTTTTCGACAGGGGGTGCGTCCAAAGGGGCGCGGGGCTGTATCGATATGCGGCTCCGCCGCGTGGGCGCGACCAGCCACGACGGCGAGTCAGCCGCCGGATGACCGGCACTCCCCGATCGCTAGGCGCTCACAGTCTCCCCAGGCAGCGAGAGATCCAGATCGACGGCCCGCTCCTCGCCGGAGTGGGTGGCAGAAGAGGCGAGCGGCCCATGGCCGGAGGCCTTCGCGGCGAGCACATACGCCCCCTGAGCCGGCACCGCGAGTGCGTACGCGCCGTCCTCCCCGGACACCGTGGCACCGGCCTGCCGACCCCGCCGGTCGATCAGCGTGACCTTGGCCCGGGCGACGGGGGCGCCGTCGGCGCCCAGGACCCGCCCCCGGAAGCCCCGCAGCGCTTCCTCGGCCCGCTCCAGCGCGGCGTCCTCCTCGCTGCTCGCCCTCAGCTGGGTGTGCTGGGCCTGCTGAGCCGGGCGGGCGGTCTTCGGCAGGAACAGCGCCAGCACCAGACCCACCGCCACGGCGGCCGTCGCGATGAGGAAGGACACGCGGAAGCCGTGCATGGTCGGGATCGCGATGCCGCCGCCCACGTTCTTCGCCGTGTTGGCCAGCACCATCCCGATGACGGCGCTCGACACCGACGTACCGATGGACCGCATCAGCGTGTTCAGGCCGTTGGCCGCGCCGGTCTCCGAGGCCGGGACCGCGCCGACGATCAGCGCGGGCAGCGAGGAGTAGGCGAGGCCGATGCCCGCGCCGAGGACGACGGACGTGACGACGGTCTGCCAGGCCGCGTCCATCAGGCCGAGGCCGCCGCCGTAGCCGACGGCGATGATCAGCAGGCCCATGATGAGGGTGACCTTCGGGCCGTACTTGGCGGACAGCCGGGCGTAGACCGGCGCCGTGAACATCATCGTCAGGCCCAGCGGGGCCACGCACAGACCCGCGACGACCATGGACTGGCCCAGGCCGTAGCCGGTGGCCTTCGGCAGCTGGAGCAGCTGGGGCAGGACGAGCGAGACGACGTAGAACGCCACGCCGACCATGATCGACGCGAGGTTGGTGAAGAGGACGGCCGGGCGTGCGGTGGTGCGCAGGTCGACCAGGGGCGCCGTGACGCGCAGCTCGAACAGGCCCCACAGGACGAGCACGACGGCCGACGCGGCGAACAGGCCGAGCGTCGTGGCGGAGGACCAGCCCCAGTCGCTGCCCTTGGTGATGGGCAGGAGGAGCAGCACCAGACCGCTGGACAGGCCTATCGCGCCCGGCAGGTCGAAGGAGCCCTCGGCTCGCATCGGGGACTCGGGCACGACCAGGAGGGTCAAGGCGATGGACAGCGCGCCGAGGCCGGCGGCGCCGTAGAAGAGGGCGTGCCAGTTCATGTGCTGTGCGACCAGGGCGGCGGCGGGCAGTGCGAGACCGCCGCCCACGCCGATGGAGGAACTCATCAGGGCCATGGCCGAGCCGAGCTTCTCGCGCGGCAGCATGTCGCGCATCAGGCCGATGCCGAGCGGGATCGCGCCCATGGCGAAGCCCTGCAGGGTACGGCCGACGATCATGGTGAGCAGCTGGCTGGTGAGCGCGCTGACCAGGGCGCCGACCACCATGACGGCGAGGCTGAGGATCAGCATCCGCCGCTTGCCGTAGAGGTCGCCGAGCCGGCCCATGATCGGGGTGGCCACGGCGCCGGACAGCAGGGTCGAGGTGAGCACCCAGGTGGCGTTGCTGGGGGCGGTGCTCAGCAGCTGCGGCAGGTCCTTGATGACCGGTACGAGCAGCGTCTGCATCACCGCGACCACGATGCCGGCGAAGGCGAGCACCGGGACCACGGCGCCGCTCGCCCTCCGGGCCGGCTGGTCGGTCGTCGTGTGGGTCATTGGGTCAAGGCCTCCCCGTCGTCATAAGTGCCGGGTAAACCTCGTATGCACAGGCAACTATTCCGTTGCTTCGGGCTTCTAATGAATCCTTGACCAGTCCATGGGTTTCTGATCGGCCGTCAGGGGCTGGTGAGTTGATGAAACGCGCTCTAGTCTGCGCGCCATGAAGGCCTATGTCGCCGGGGTCGGGATGACGAAGTTCGAGAAGCCCGAGACCCGTTCATGGCAGTACTGGGACATGGCGCGGGAAGCGGGCCAGGCGGCCCTGGCGGACGCCGGGATCGGCTACGCGGACGTGGAACAGGTTCCCGTCGGCTACTGCTTCCAGCCCTCTACCGCCGGCCAGCGCGCCGCCTACGAACTCGGCCTCACCGGCATCCCCGTCTACAACGTCAACAACAACTGCGCGACCGGCTCGACCGCGCTGATGCTCGCCCGGCAGCTCGTCGAAGGCGGCGCCGCCGACTGCGCGCTGGCGCTGGGCTTCGAGAAGATGAAGAAGGGGGCGCTGGGCGGGGGAGCCGACGGCGGGGACTTCTCGGTCTCTCCCGTCGCCCGGCACTACGGGATCATGGCCGCCCGGCACGGCTTCGAGATGACCCCGCCCACCGCGCAGATCTTCGGCGACGCGGCCCGCGAGCACATGGAGCGGTACGGCACGACCGAGGCGCAGCTCGCCGCCGTCGCCGCCAAGAACCACCGGCACTCCGCGCACAACCCCCACGCCCAGTTCCGCGACGTGTACGACGTCGCCGGCATCCTCGCCTCCCGTACGGTCCACCGGCCGCTGACCAAGCTCCAGTGCTCGCCGACCTCGGACGGCGCGGCGGCGGCCGTGGTGGTCTCCGAGCGCTTCGCCTCGCGGCGCGGGCTCACCGGGCTCGTCGAGATCGCCGGGCAGGCCATGACCACCGACACCGAGGAGTCCTTCGCGTCCGGCTCCTGCATCGACGTCGTCGGGCAGCCCATGTCCCGCGAGGCGGCCCGGCAGGCGTACGAACGCGCCGGGCTCGGCATCGAGGACGTGGACGTGATCGAACTGCACGACTGCTTCTCGGTCAACGAGCTGCTGACCTACGAGGCGCTCGGCATGTGCGCGGCCGGGGAGTCCGGGAAGCTGGTCGAGTCGGGCGCGACGACGTACGGCGGCCGGTGGGTGGTCAACCCGTCGGGCGGGCTGATCTCCAAGGGCCATCCGCTGGGCGCGACCGGGCTGGCCCAGACGGCCGAGCTGGTGTGGCAGCTGCGGGGCATGGCGGGGCAGCGGCAGGTGCCGGGGGCACGGGTGGGCCTCGCGCACAACATCGGGCTGGGCGGGGCGGCCGTGGTGACGGTGCTGCGCGCGGTCTAGTACCGGGGCACTAGGTCGCAGGGCCTGGTACCGGAGGGGCATGGCCTGGTACCGGGGGCGTGCCGCTCGTCCGAAATGCCGATGCAAGGACCGTAACCGGGTTGAGAGCATGACATCCATGCTCGAAGCCGCCGACACCACACCGTTCATATCCCGCCTCCTGTCCCGCCGGACGACCGGGCCCACCTGGCTGGTCGTGGCGCTCGCCTGCGCCGGGCAATTCCTGGTCGTCCTCGATGTGTCGGTGGTGAACGTCGCCCTGCCGTCCATGCGCAGCGGCCTCGGCCTGACCGGGTCCGGACTGCAGTGGGTGGTGAACGCGTACGCCATCGCCTTCGCCGGGTTCATGCTGCTCGGCGGCCGGGCCGGCGATCTGTACGGGCGCAAGCGGATGTTCCTGGTCGGCCTCGGCCTGTTCACGCTGGCCTCGCTGGGCGGCGGGCTCGCCCAGGAGGGCTGGCAGCTGCTGCTGGCGCGGGCCGCGCAGGGGCTCGGCGCTGCGGTGCTGGCCCCCTCGACGCTGACGCTGCTGACGTCCGTGGTGCCGGAGGGGGCGGCGCGGGCGCGGGCGATAGCGACCTGGACCGCGGTCGGCGCCGGTGGCGGAGCCGCGGGCGGACTGGTCGGCGGAGTCCTCGTGGACGTGCTGGACTGGCGCTGGGTGCTGCTGATCAACGTGCCGGTGGGCGCGCTGGTGCTGGCCGGCTCGGTGGTCTGGCTCGGCGAGAGCCGGGCCGGGGACGGGCGGCGCCTGGACCTGCCGGGCGCACTGCTGGTCACGGCGGGCCTCGCGACCCTGGCCTACGGCATCTCGCAGACGGAGGCGAAGGGCTGGACGGCCGCCGCCACCCTGCTCCCGCTGCTCGCCGGGCTGGCGCTCATCGCCCTATTCCTGCTGGTCGAGGCGCGTACGGCGGCCCCGCTGATGCCGCTCGGCCTGCTCCGGCTGCGCTCGGTCGCGTCGGCGAACGCCGCGATGTTCCTCTCCGGCTCGGCCATGTTCTGCATGTGGTACTTCATGACGCTCTACGCCCAGAACGTCCTTCGCTACTCGCCCCTGCAGGCCGGTCTCGCCCTGGTCCCCAGCTCGCTGTCCGTGGTCGTCGGCTCCAAGCTGGCGCCGCGTCTGATGCGGGTGGCGGGCGCGCGGACCGTGGCGACGCTGGGCACGCTGGTGGCCGCGGCGGGCTTCGGCTGGCAGTCGACGATGAGCGCGCACGAGGCGTATGTCACCGCGATCATGATCCCGGGGATCCTGATGATGCTCGGCGCGGGTCTGGCGGCCACCCCGCTCGCCTCCCTGGCCACGTCGGGGGCGGCGCCGGGCGAGGCCGGTGTGGTGTCGGGACTGGTCAACACCTCGCGCACGATGGGCGGTTCGCTCGGGCTCGCCGTGATGTCGACCGTCGCCGCGGCCGGGACGGGCAGCGGCCACGGCCCCGCGGCGCTGACGGACGGCTACGCGCTGGCCTTCCGGGCCAGTACCGCGGTGCTGCTGGGCGGCGCCGTGGTGATGGTTCTGTGGCTGCCGCGAAAAATTTCTCCGGCGTCCCGAGGATGAGGCAACGGTCCGGGCTGTCCATGGACTCCTTCTGACATCAAGGGAGGTGCCCATGGGGGACGGGAAGAATGCTCGGAGCGATGAGTTCCAGAGCTTCATGGTCGGCCGCTGGCCGCACCTGATGCGTACGGCATTTCTCCTCACGGGGGAGCAGCACGCCGCCGAGGACCTGGTCCAGTCGACGCTGGAGCGGGTCTATGTGTCCTGGCGCAAGGTCGGCGCGGCCGACGACCCGGAGGCGTATGTGCGGCGCGTGATGATCAACCTTCATGCGCGCAAGCACAGAAAGAGGCTCAAGGAGTTCCTGGCTCCGAAGGACGACTCGGGCCTGGTGCGCGAGGTGGCCGACACGGGGGACCGGATCGCGCAGGCCGACGACCGCGGCGCGCTGCTCAAGGCGCTCGCCCAACTGCCCCTGCGGCAGCGGGAGGCGGTGGTCCTGCGCTACTGGGAGGACCTCACGGAGACGCAGGCGGCGGAGGCGATGGGCTGCTCGGTCGGCACGGTGAAGAGCAACGCGGCCAAGGGGATCGCGAAACTCCGCGCCATACCGGCACTGGCCGAGACGGTGATGTACGGAGGGCGGAAGTGATGAGCGCGGACCGGGAGAACCACGACATGGCGCAGACGGACATCGCCTTCCTCCTCGCGGACGCCGCGGACGAGGTCGAGATCGGTATAGCCCCTGTCCAGGCGGTCATCCGCGGCGGTCGTCGGCGCAGAGCGCGCCGCTGGGCGGTGGCGGCGGCCACGGCCCTGGTGCTGGCGGGCTCGACGGGGGCGACGCTGGCGGTGACCGGGCTGCCCGGCGCCGCCGACCGGCCTTCGACAGTGGCGGCCCAGCCCTCCACTCCCGAGGCCCGGCATGTGTACGTGCCGCAGGTCACGGAGGTGGCGCACGGCTCGGACCACGGCACGGGCTGGCGCGTGGTCGTGTCCGTGTGGGGAGCGCCGCGGGACAAGGCGGAGGCGGCGGCACAGGTGGCCGCGATGCGGAAGTACGGCATCGAGAAGAACATCCTGCCGGGCAGCCGGGATCTGGTCGGCAAGACCTCGCACTACTCGGGCCTGTACTACGGCGACGCCCCCCTCAGATCGCTCATCTTCGGCACGGACAAGAAATGGGAGCCCCTCTCCGACGGGGAGCTGATGTCCGGAGCCGTCCCTCTGGCCAAGGGGAACAGCGACGGTCCCGAACGGCTCGTGGCGGGCGCGGTGGCCACCAGCACCCGGCATGTCATGTGCAGCTGGAAGGACGGCACCAGCACCGTGGTCGTGCCACGGCGGGTGGCGGGCTCCCCGGTGAACTGGTTCGCGTGCGCCGCCCCGCGGGGGACGAGCTATCAGAACGCGGAGGTGATCCCGTAGCCCCCGTGACTCACAGCCACCCCTGCTGCCGTGCCTCCCGCACCGCCTCCGCCCGGTTCCGGGTGCCGGTCTTGCCGATCGCCGAGGACAGGTAGTTGCGGACGGTGGACTCGGACAGATGCAGCATGCCGGCGATGTCGGCGACCGTGGCCCCGTCCACCGACGCCTTCAGCACATCGCACTCGCGGGCCGTCAGCGGACTCGGTCCGGCACTGAGCGCGGCGGCGGCCAGCGCCGGATCGACGACCGTCTCCCCGGTGAGCACGCGCCGGATCGCCGCGGCCAGTTCCTCCACGGGCCCGTCCTTGACGAGGAACCCGGCCGCCCCGGCCTCCATGGCCCGGCGCAGATAGCCGGGCCGGCCGAAGGTGGTGAGGATCAGCACCCGGCAGTCGGGCGCCTGCTCGCGCAGCTCGGCCGCCGCGTCCAGCCCGCTGGTCCCCGGCAGTTCGATGTCCAGCAGGGCCACGTCCGGCCGGTGCAGCAGTGCCGCCTCGACGATCGTGTCACCGCGGGAGAGCTGGGCGACGACCTCGATGTCGTCCTCCATGCCGAGCAGCAGTGCGAGGGCCCCGCGCATCATCCCCTGGTCCTCGGCGAGCAGAACCCGGATGCACTTGGCGGGCCTGCCGTCCCGGGGCATCTCGTTCATGCGCTCAGCCTACGGCCATCGGGCCGCTCGGCCCGGTCGTGCCGACGGTTTTGCGGACATCGTCTGACTGATGGCTGAAGAGGCGGGTTTCTTCCGGTGGTCGGGGCCGATGCACACCGGTCTCCAGCAAAGAATTCCCCTGATTCGGTGCAGCGGGGGTTGACGGCCGCGGACGGCGTGCAAACAATCGCCCCTGCATTTCCGGAATCCACCCGCAATTTGGCAGCTGAATAGGTTCGGTATTTCGATCGAACGTCGTCCGAAATCCCGAACGAGTGCTGTCACCGGCCCTGACGACGAACCGAGGTGCACCTTGCTCCCCAGAACCCCCCGCCCCCGGCGCCTGAGAAGCGCCGCCCTGTCCGTCCTCGCCGTCTGCGCGACCCTCGCCGCGCTGCTCCTCGGCGTCGGCGCTCCCCAGGCCGCCGCCGCGAGTTCGCTGCCCTGCGACGTCTACGCCGCCGCGGGCACCCCCTGTGTCGCCGCGCACAGCCTGGTCCGGGCGCTGTACACGTCGTACAACGGCTCGCTCTACCGGGTGCGGCGCGCCTCGGACGGGGCGAGTGCGGACATCGGGCTGCTGGCCGCCGGCGGATACGCCGACGCGGCCGCCCAGGACTCCTTCTGCTCCGGCACGACCTGCATCATCACCGAGATATACGACCAGTCCTCCCGCCACAACAACCTCACCGTCGAGGGGGCCGGCGGCGCCGGCGCGGCCGATGTCGGGGCGCCCGCCGACGCGCTCCCGGTGACCGTCGGCGGCCACCAGGCCTACGGCCTGGAGATCTCCGCCGGCATGGGCTACCGGAACGACTCCACCTCCGGCGTCGCCACGAACGGCGCTGCCGAGGGGATGTACATGGTGACCTCCGGCACCCACGTCAACGGCGCCTGCTGCTTCGACTACGGCAACGCAGAGACCAACAACAAGGACACCGGCAACGGCCACATGGACGCCATCAACTTCGGCACCGAGTGCTGGTTCTCGCCCTGCTACGGGCAGGGCCCCTGGGTGCAGGCCGACCTCGAGAACGGCCTGTTCCAGTCGGATGCCGGATACAGCAAGAACACCTCCAACACCGGCACCGGACCACTGCCTTTCGTGACCGCGCTGCTCAAGAACAACGGCCAGAACCATTTCGCGCTGAAATACGGAAATGCGCAATCAGGCGGGCTCACGACCACCTATTCCGGCGGTGAGCCGACCGCCGGCGGCTACTCGCCGATGCACCAGGAGGGCGCGATCGTCCTCGGCACCGGCGGCGACAACAGCAACGGCTCCATCGGCTCCTTCTTCGAGGGCGTTATGACCTCCGGCATCCCGACCGACGCCGCGGACAACGCCGTCCAGACCAATATCGTCTCCGTCGGCTACGGCGGCGCGACCGGCAGCACCGGCACGCTGAACGCGGGCTCCGAGATCTCCCTGCACGCCACCACCTCCTGCTGCACCAGCGACTACGTCCGCCACCAGAACAACGCCGGCGTCCTGTCGTCCATCACCTCCAGCAGCTCCGCCCTCGACAAGAGCGACGCCACCTGGATCGTGCGCAAGGGACTCGCCGACAGCTCCTGCGTCTCCTTCGAGTCGCGCAACTACCCCGGTGACTTCCTGCGCCACTACAACTTCAAGCTCTACCGGCAGCCCATGGACGGCAGCGCCCAGTTCCGGGCCGACGCCACCTTCTGCCCGCAGAGCGGCAAGAGCGGCACCGGCACCTCGTTCGCCTCGTACAACTACCCGACGCGATATCTGCGCCACTACAACTACAACCTGTACATAGCGAGCGACGGCGGGTCGAACGACTTCGACAGCAGCACGTCCTGGACGAACGACGTCAGCTGGGCGGTCAGCGCGCCCTGGGCGCCGTAGCCACCGCGTCCGCAAGCTCCGCCGACCCCACCGGGAGTTCGGCGGTCACCGTGAAACCGCCGCGCGGCGACGGGCCGGCCGTGAGCGAGCCGCCCGCCGCCGCGAGGCGCTCGGTCAGCCCCTTCAGGCCCGTCCCGCCGATGCCCGGCTCGGGCCGGCTCACGGGCCTGCCGCTGCCGTCGTCGGTGACGGTGAGCCGGACCTGCTCGGTGCCGCTCTCCACGGTGATCTCACAGCGGCCGGCGTCACTGTGCCGGACCACGTTGGTGACCGCCTCGCGCACCACCCAGCCGAGCAGCGCCTCGGTCTGCGGTTCGAGCGGCGTGCCCGACTGCCGTACCACCGACTGCACACTCGCCGCGGACAGCGCCGAGCGGGCCCGGGTCAGCTCGGTGGCGAGGCTGCCCTCCCGGTAGCCGGTCACCGCCTCGCGGATCTCGGTCAGCGCCTGCCGGCCCACCGACTCGATGTCCGTGATCTGGCCCAGCGCCGCGTCCATGTCGCGCGGGGCCAGCCGCCGGGCCGCCTCCGACTTCACCACGATCACCGACAGCGTGTGCCCCAGCAGGTCGTGCAGATCCCGCGAGAACCGCAGCCGCTCCTTCTCCACCGCGCGCCGGGCCAGCTCCTCGCGGGCGGCGCGCAGTTCCCGCACCGCCTCGGACAGGCCGAGGATCGCGGCGGTCACCATGCTGGACAGGAAGGTGCCGTAGGCGATGTTCACGGCGTCCGAGCCGTCGCGGACGCCGGAGATCGCGCCCGCGTACGCGGCCAGCAGCAGACCCGTGCGGCCCAGCCACGGACCGCGCAGCACCGCGCCCGTCGCGAGTCCCAGCAACGGGAAGAAGAGCAGCCAGGTGCCGCCGTAACCGAGGGCCAGGCCCGTGGTCACGAGGCCCATCAGCCCCAGCGCCACCCGGGTGGAGACCGCCTCGCGCGTCTCCCGGTGGAAGGCGCGGAACGTGACGTAGATGTACAGGGAGTTGAAGGCCAGCAGGCCCAGGCCGCCGATCAGCGGGTTCGGGGTCCTGCCCTGGAACAGGTTGGAGAAGGCTCCCATCCCCATCAGCAACCAGGGCAGCAGCGCGAAGCCGGTGGGCGGCGGCCCCGGATGGTCGACGTCCAGGACCCTGCCCTTCTTGCCGGCCGCCCGCTGCGCGGCCTTGAAGCGCTCGTGCTCCGCCTTCCAGCGCTCGTGCTCCGCCTTCCACCGCAGCCGCGCCGCCTGCCAGGCCCGCGCCTTGCTCCGTACTCTGCGCCACACCGTCATATCCGTGTTCCCCCGATCAGCTGGTCCCCGCCTCGCGGCGGTACGACGGCACAGCGTACGAACCGAACGGTTCCGGCCAAGCCGTCAACACGATGATGGCACCCGCGTCCGGAGTAGGGCAGACGCGTATGTACGGACGCGGGCAGTACAAATGTCATCGGGCGGGTTACCTGACACCTCGTCAGGAGCCTTCACAACTGCGGGGCCCTCGGCTATACAGAGGGCGCCGGAATGGAACGCGTTCTAGATCCGCCCCAAGGACGACCTCGGTGCGGCCGACGGTGCGGACGGCCGTGCCGGGGTCTTGAACCGCCACAGGAGCCGTATGCCCATCGACGCAGCCAAAGCCCTCGCGGCCGAACCCCGGACCGGAGACATCTCCTGGACCACCAAGGACGTCCAGCTCTACCACCTCGGCATCGGCGCCGGCATCCCCGCCACCGACCCGGGCGAACTGCGCTACACCCTGGAGTCCCGGCTGCACGTCCTGCCGAGCTTCGCCACCGTCGCGGGCGCCGGCGCGCCCGGCGTGATCAGCGGGCTGTCCCTGCCCGGCGTGGAGGTCGAACTCGCCAAGGTCCTGCACGGCGGGCAGACACTGGAGATCCACCGCCCCATCCCGGCCGAGGGCACCGCGACCGCGACCAACCGGCTCGCCGCCGTCTACGACAAGGGCAAGGCCGCCATCCTGGTCCTGCGCACCGAGGTCGCCGACGCCGACGGTCCGCTGTGGACCAACGACGCCCAGATCTTCGTGAAAGGGGAAGGCGGGTGGGGCGGCGATCGCGGCCCCACCACCCGGCTGGAGCCGCCTGCCGGCGAGCCCGATCTGACCGTCGAACGGGCCATCCGCGAGGACCAGGCCCTGCTCTACCGCCTCTCCGGCGACTGGAACCCGCTGCACGCCGACCCCGACTTCGCCCAGCACGCCGGATTCGACAGGCCCATCCTGCACGGGCTGTGCACCTACGGCATCACGCTCAAGGCGGTCGTGGACACGCTGCTGGGCGGAGATGTGAGCCGCGTGCGGTCGTACAGCACCCGGTTCGCCGGGGTCGTGTTCCCCGGCGAGACCCTGCGCATCCGCATGTGGCAGGGGGAGGGGAGCGTCCGGGTGGCTGTGAGCGCCGTCGAGCGCGGCGACGCGCCGGTCCTCGCCGACACCGTCGTACAGCACTCGTAGAACCCGTCCTTCCGAGGGGAGCCGCACCATGCGCGCAGCCGTACTGCACGAGATCGGCCAGGAAAAGCTGGAGGTCCTCGACGACGTCGAGGCGGTGGGCTTCGGCCCCGGCAGGGTCAGGGTCCGGGTGCGGGCCGCCGGGCTGTGCCACTCGGACCTGTCCGCGATGAGCGGCGTGCTGCCGCAGCCCGCGCCGTTCGTGCCGGGCCACGAGGGCGCCGGCGAGATCCTCGAAGTCGGGGAGGGGGTGCGGGGGCTGAAGCCCGGTGACCGGGTCGTCATCTGCTGGCTGCCCGCCTGCGGCGCCTGTCCGGCCTGCAAACGCGGCCAGACCGAGCTGTGCCTGGCCGGGTTCATGAACGCGGGCACGCCGAACTTCCGGCGGACGAGCGGCAGTTCTTCCGATGTGTTCGGCTTCGCCGGCACCGGCACCTTCGCCGAGGAGGTCGTGGTCGACGCCGGCTGCGCGGTGCCGGTCCCTAAGGACGTGCCCTTCGACATCGCAGCCCTGATCGGCTGCGGAGTCACCACCGGTCTCGGCGCCGCCCTCAACACCGCCGATGTGGAGGCCGGTTCGTCCGTCGCCGTCATCGGCTGCGGCGGCGTCGGCATCGCGGCGGTGCAGGGGGCGCGGCTGAAGGGCGCCGCGGAGATCGTCGCCGTGGACCCGGTCGCCTCCCGGCGCGAGTCCGCCCTCAAGTTCGGCGCCACGAAGGCCGTTTCGCCCGAGGAGCTGGCCGACGCCAAGCAGCAGGTCACCGGCGGCGAGGGCTTCGACTACGTCTTCGAGGTCGTCGGCAGGTCGGCCACCGCCCGCACCGCCTACGAGAACACCCGGCGCGGCGGCACCCTCGTCGTGGTCGGCGCCGGCGCCATGGACGACTTCCTCCAGCTCAACATGTTCGAGCTGTTCTTCGACGAGAAGCGCATCCTGCCGTCCATGTACGGCGGCGGCGATGTGCTGCGTTCCTACGAGCGCGCGATCGCCCTGTGGCGGGCCGGCCGGATCGACCTGGCGGGCCTGATCACCCACCGGGTCCCCCTGGCGGAGATCAACGAGGCACTCGACCAGATGCGCACCGGGACCGCCCTGCGCACCTGCATCGAGATCTGAGGACGGTGACCGGCATGGCACTGCCACTTCAGGGGCTGTCCGCCGTCGTCACCGGCGCCGGACGCGGGCTCGGCCGGGCCGAGGCCCTGGAACTCGCCCGGCTCGGCGCGGCCGTCGTAGTCAACGACTACGGGCGGCCCGGTCGGGACGGCTCCGGCGAGGCGTCGGCGGCACCCGCCGAAGAGGTCGCCTCCGAGATACGCGCCCAGGGCGGCGAAGCGGTGGCCCACACCGGGGACGTGGCCGACTTCCAGCAGGCCCGGGAACTCGTCGAGCTGGCCGTCTCGGACTTCGGCAAGCTGGACATCCTCGTCAACAACGCGGGCATCCTGCGCGACCGCATGGTCTTCTCGATGACCGAGGACGAGTGGGACTCGGTGATCCGCGTCCACCTCAAGGGCCACTTCAACACCACCCACTTCGCCGCCGCGCACTGGCGGGAGCGGTCCAAGGCGGCCGGGGGAGAGAAGGTCTACGGCCGGATCGTGAACACCTCCTCGGAGGCGTTCCTCGCCGGTTCCGCGGGCCAGCCCAACTACGCCGCCGCGAAAGGCGGCATCGTCGGCCTGACCACCTCCACCGCCCTCGCCCTCGCCAAGTACGGCGTCACGGCCAACGCGATCTGCCCGCGCGCCCGCACCCGGATGACGGAGGACGTGTTCGCCGGCTTCCGGCTGCCCGACGAGGGCCTGGACCCGCTCGCCCCCGAGCACGTCGCCCCGCTCGTCGGCTACCTGGCCGCACCGGCCGCCGCCGGCGTCAACGGCCAGCTGCTCGTCGTGCACGGCGGCATGGTCGCGATCGTCGAACGGCCACGGGTGCAGGCCAGGTTCGACAGCAAGCAGGAGACGTTCACCTACGACGAACTCGACGCGCTGCTCACCCCGCACTACGCGGACCGGCCACCGGGGGAGACCTTCGCGGCGGCGGAAGTACTGGGGCTCAAACGCGGGTGAGGAAACGCCGGTGAGGCATCGCGGGTGAGGCATCGCGGTGAGAAAAGGGGAAGAGGGGGCGCCCGGTGGACGCCCCCTCCTCGCTCGCAAACCGTCAGGCGGCCGCCTCGGCGGCCTCCTCCTCCGGCTTGCGGTGCCGGCCGTGCGCGGCCGTCTCGCTCTCCTGGGCCGCGACCGCGCCCCGGTGCCGGCCGTGACCGGCAGCCTCCAGAGAGTCGGCGGACAGCTGCTCCGTCGTACTGGTGTCGCTCATCGGACGTATTCACCCCGTCAACATGATCTTTCGTACAGCCGGGCGAGTGTAACCGGCACACCACCGGCCTAATCCAGGCGCACACGCCAACCGGCACTAGTTCGTTACAAGACGTCCCAGGGGTGCTTGCTGCAACGGCACGGGACGCGCCATCGCCGGCCCCGCGGCCTGCCGTTCGGCGGCCTCCGCCGCCTTCCCCCGCACAGGCCCCGGAGGGTCCGGTTCCGTCGGCCGCCGCGACGCCTTAGGCGCCCCGCCGGCCGTGCCGTCCCGGACCGGACCCTCCAGACCCGCCTCCCCCGGTCCCCCCGGCCCCCCGCTTCCCCCCGGAGCCGCGGCGGCTCTGTCCTCCCCGGCCGCCGCACCCCCCGTCTCCCCCCTGGGCACCGCAAGCTCCGTCACGCCGCACGGAGTCTCCCGTGTGGCGTACGGCAGCCGCAGCACCCCGTCCCGCGTCCACAGCCCGGCCCCGGCCAACCACCCCTCGGGCGCTGGGAGATGACTCACCTGCCGACCCGCCGGGCGCCAGATGGCGACCCAGCCGCCGAACGGCCCCTCGACGCGCAGCGCCACCGCGCAGTTCTCCGGCATCAGCACCTGACCGGGCTGGATCGCGAACGGCGTCACCGCGCAGTCGGGCACCCGCAGGCTCTCCGGGAAGCGCACCGGCAGGGTGCTGCCGAGCACCCCCCAGCCCAATCGTTCCTGCCCCGGCGAGGGCGCGTCGGAGGAGATGAGGAGGAGCCCGCTGTCGGGGTCGGCGAGCAGCAGCCGGTCCGCGCTCCCGGCCGCGATCTGCAGCAAGGGCGAGACCTCCGCGCGCTCCAGATCCACCACCACCGTCTTCACCGGCCCGCCGCCCGGCGCGCGGTCCAGCGCCAGCATCCGCCCGCCCCGGTCCAGCCAGACCCCGCCCGAACAGCGCCCCGGCACCTCCGCGAGCCGCTCCGGGCCGAACGCCCCGCCCGCCACCAGCCAGACCACGCTCGATCGCGGCCCGACGGCGAGGGCGTAGGCCCGCACGCCGTCCGGCGCCGGCGGCAGCAGCGTCAGCCGGGAGCCGGGCTCGGGGCAGTCCACCACGCCCAGCGGCAGCTCGCCGGTGGCGGGTCCGGTCGGGTAGAGCAGCGAGAAGGCGTGCCGGTGCTCGACCAGCCGGTGGATCAGCACCCGGCCGTCGGACAGGGGCTGCACCTCGGTGCCGGGCTCCTCCGGCTGGTTGCCGGGCAGCGGCACCGCGTAGGGCTCCGGGCCGTCCAGCGTCCAGCGCTCCGGGAACCAGCAGTCGCCGCTTCGGGCGAGCCGGGCCGCGTACGCCCCGTCCGCCGTGATGGCGCACCCCGTCCCCGGCACACCGCCGTCCTCGCCGGTGGAGGGGGGTTCGATCGCACAGGCCGTCATCGTTCGGTCACCTCCGGCGACGAAGCTAGTTTTCGTACGCACAGGCGTGGGACCGGCCGATGCCCGCTTCACACAAATGGATGGCGCAGAAGCGATTCACCTGAGGAAACCGGGACCTTTGTGCTGAGCGGAGCTGGGGGTCCCCCGCTCGAGCGCAGCCGAGAGTGGGGGAAGCAGGATGCGGTACGGCCGCGCAGGCCAGCCAGGTAGCCTTTGCTTCGTGCCCCGTCTGTCTGAAGTCATCGCCGCGCTGGAGAACCTGTGGCCCGCCGAGCGGGCCGAGTCCTGGGACGCGGTCGGCACGGTCGTGGGCGACCCCGACCAGGAGGTCACGCGGGTCCTGTTCGCCGTCGACCCCGTGCAGGAGATCGTCGACGAGGCGGTGAAGCTCGGCGCCGACCTGCTGGTCACCCACCACCCGCTCTATCTGCGGGGTACGACCACGGTCGCGGCGAGCCACTTCAAGGGCCGTGTCGTGCACACGCTGATCAAGAACGACATCGCCCTGCACGTCGCCCACACCAACGCCGACACGGCGGATCCGGGTGTCTCCGACGCCCTCGCCGGCGCGCTCGACCTCAGGGTCGTACGGCCCCTCGTACCGGACCCGACCGACCCCGAGGGCCGCCGCGGTCTCGGCCGCGTCTGCGAACTCGACCACCCGCTGACCGTCCGTGAACTGGCCGCGCGCGCCGCCGAGCGGCTGCCCGCCACCGCCCAGGGCATCCGGGTGGCCGGCGACCCCGAGGCCGTCGTCCGCACGGTCGCGGTCAGCGGCGGCTCCGGCGACAGCCTCTTCGACCAGGTCCGCACGGCCGGCGTCGACGCCTTCCTCACCGCCGACCTGCGCCACCACCCGGCTTCCGAGGCGGTCGCCCGCGGCCCCCTCGCGCTGCTCGACGCGGCGCACTGGGCCACCGAGTGGCCCTGGTGCGAGCTGGCCGCGAGCCAGCTCGACGAGATCTCCGACCGTCACGGCTGGGACCTGCGCGTCCACGTCTCCAAGACGGTCACCGACCCCTGGACCGCCCACGCGGCGTCCACCACCCTTCCAGCGGGCGCTTCGCGCGCCCCTATTGATTCCGCAGGAGCCCCCAACTGAACGCCGCGCCCGCCGACCAGATCCGACTCCTCGACGTCCAGGCCCTCGACGTCCGCCTGCAGCAGCTCGCGCACAAGCGGAAGTCGCTGCCCGAGCACGCCGAGATCGGCTCGCTGACCAAGGACCTCACGCAGCTGCGCGACCTGCTGGTGGCCGCGCAGACCGAGGAGAGCGACACCGCCCGCGAGCAGACCAAGGCCGAGCAGGACGTGGACCAGGTGCGCCAGCGCGCCGCCCGGGACCAGCAGCGCCTGGACTCCGGCGCGGTCACCTCGCCGAAGGACCTGTCCAACCTCCAGCACGAGATCGCCTCCCTCGCCAAGCGCCAGGGCGACCTGGAGGATGTGGTCCTGGAGGTCATGGAGCGCCGTGAGGCCGCACAGGAGCGGGTGAACGAGCTGACCGAGCGCGTCGCGTCCGTCCAGTCGAAGATCGACGACGCGACCGCCCGCCGGGACGCGGCCTTCGAGGAGATCGACGGCGAGGCCGCCACGGTGACCAAGGAGCGCGAGGTGGTCGCGGGCGCGGTCCCCGCCGACCTCCTCAAGCTCTACGACAAGCTGCGCGGGCAGCAGGGCGGCATCGGTGCGGCCAAGCTGTACGCCCGCACCTGCCAGGGCTGCCGTCAGGAGCTGGCGATCACCGAGCTGAACGAGATCCGCTCGGCGGCACCGGACACCGTGGTGCGCTGCGAGAACTGCGGCCGCATCCTGGTGCGCACGGCCGAGTCGGGTCTGTAGAGGGACAAGGGGCTTCACCGGTGAGGGAGTTCATCGTCGAGGCCGACGGCGGCTCGCGGGGCAACCCCGGGCCGGCCGGCTACGGCGCCGTGGTGAGCGACGCGGCGACGGGGGAGACGCTGACCGAGCTGGCCGAGTACATCGGCGTCGCCACCAACAACGTCGCCGAATACCGGGGCCTGCTGGCCGGCCTGCGCGCCGCCCACGCCCTGGACCCGGCGGCCATGGTGCATGTGCGCATGGACTCCAAGCTGGTCATCGAGCAGATGTCGGGCCGCTGGAAGATCAAACACCCCGACATGAAGCCCCTGGCGACGCAGTCGAGGTCGGTCTTTCCCCCTGACCAGGTCACCTACGAGTGGATGCCCCGGGAGCAGAACAAACACGCGGACCGCTTGGCGAACGAGGCGATGGACGCGGGCACGAGGGGGGAGCAGTGGTCCGCGGCCGCGGGCGGTGAGGCCGGCGCAGCCGCGGGCCGTGACGCGGCGGCACCTTCCGGCGAGCAGCGCCTCTCCAGTGCCCCTGGCTGGAGCAGCGCCCCCGACCTCGGCGCCCCCGCGACTTTCGTGCTGCTCCGCCACGGCGAGACCCCCCTCACCCCCCAGAAGCGCTTCTCCGGCAGCGGCGGCACCGACCCCGCCCTCTCCGCCGCCGGCCGCGAACAGGCCCACCGCGTGGCCGAGGCCCTCGCCCGGCGCGGCACCATCGAGGCCGTCCTCGCCTCCCCTCTCACCCGCACCCGCGAAACCGCCGCCGCCGTCGCCACCCGCCTGGGCCTCGACGTGACGATCGAGGACGGACTGCGCGAGACGGACTTCGGCGCCTGGGAGGGCCTCACCTTCGGCGAGGTCCGCGACCGCCACCCCGACGACCTGAACGCCTGGCTCGCCGACCCAGAGGCCCACCCCACCGGCGGCGGCGAGAGCTTCGCCGAGACGGCCACCCGGATCGCCGCCACCCGCGACAAGCTGGTCGCCGCGTACGCGGGCCGCACGGTCCTGCTGGTCTCGCACGTGACCCCGATCAAGACCTTCGTGCGCCTCGCCCTCGGCGCCCCGCCCGAGTCCCTGTTCCGCATGGAACTCTCGGCGGCCTCGCTGTCGGCGGTGGCGTACTACGCAGACGGCAACGCGAGCGTACGGCTGTTCAACGACACGGCCCATCTGCGCCCCTGAGCCCCGCGGCGACCCGCGCCAGCTCCTCGACAAGGGCCCAGTTGCCGGCGGCCACCGCGTCCGCCGGGACCATCCAACTGCCGCCCACGCAGCCGACGTTGGACAGGGCCAGATACTCCGGCGCGGTCGCCTGCCCGATCCCGCCGGTCGGGCAGAAGCGGGCCTGCGGCAACGGCCCGGCCAGCGACCTCAGATAGTCCGTACCGCCCGCCGCCCGCGCCGGGAAGAACTTCATCTCCCGCACTCCGCGCTCCAGCAGCGCCACGACCTCCGAGGCGGTCGACACCCCGGGCAGGTACGGCACCCCCGAACCGCGCATCGCCTCCAGCAGGACGTCCGTCCACCCGGGGCTGACCAGAAACCGCGCCCCGGCCGCCGTAGCCGCGCCGACCTGCTCCGGTGTGATCACCGTGCCCGCGCCGACCACGGCGTGCGGCACCTCGGCGGCGATCGCCCGGATCGCGTCCAGCGCCGCAGGAGTCCTCAGTGTCACCTCGATCGCCGGCAGCCCGCCCGCCACCAGCGCCCGCGCCAGCGGTACGGCGTCGGCGGCGTCGGCGAGGACCGCCACGGGCACGACGGGCGCGAGATCCAGTACGGAGGCAGCCGGAGAGGAGGACAGCGGTGAGGTCATGTCCTCATCGTGCCCAGCGGATGCAGCATGCGCAAAGGTCGTTGCGCATGATGCAATGATCTCAGTGGATCTCCTCCACCAGCACATCCAGCGACCACGGCTTCCCGGCCTTCGCCGGCGCCTCCGCCTCCACGACGTACCCCAGCTCCCGCAGCACCTCGACCAGTTCGGCCGGGTCCTTCGGCGCGGCGCCGGCCGTGAGCAGGCTCCGTACCATCCGGCCCTTGGTCGCCTTGTTGAAGTGGCTGACCACCTTCCGCGTCGGCGCGTGCAGCACCCGCACGGTCGCCGTACGCCCCGCGACCTCGCCCTTCGGCTTCCAGGCCGCCGCATACGCCGAGGACCGCAGATCCAGCACCAGGCCGTCCCCGGCCGCCTCGGGCAGCACCTCGGCCATCGGCGCCCGCCAGTGCCCGGCCAGCGCGCCGAGCCCCGGCAGCTTCACGCCCATCGAGCAGCGGTAGGACGGGATCCGGTCCGTCACGCGCACCGCGCCCCACAGCCCGGAGAACACCAGCAGCGAGTCCGCCGCGCGCCGCCGCGCCGCCGCGTCCAGGCCGGCCAGACCGAGGGCGTCGTAGAGGACACCGGTGTAGATCTCCCCGGCGGGGCGGGCCCCGGCCGTCGGCAGGCCGGCGTTCTTCGCGACCTCGCCGCGCAGCCTCTCGCTCAGCCCGAGCACCTCGCGCGCCTTCTCCTCGTCACCGGAGCACAGGTCGACCAGCTCGGCGAGGACGGCCTCCCGCGCGTCGGCGAGCCCCGGCAGGGACAGCGACCGCAGCGCCAGCGGGGCGCCCTCGCCCGGGTTCGCCTTGCCTTCCGAGGGCGGCAGCAGGACCAGCACACGTACTCCTCACATAGACCTCCGCGACAGGGTACGGCGTGCCGCCGCTGCGGCCGCGACCTACGCTCGCTGTATGCCCCGCCGCAAGATCCGCGTGACCGGTGCCCCCGAAGCCCCCCTCCGGGCCGCCCTCGCCGCGCTGCGCACCGAACTCGGCGTCCCGGAGGCCTTCCCGCCCCCGGTCGCGCAGGAGGCCGAGCGTGCGGCGAGACAACCGGCCCTGCCGTCGTACGACGCCACGGACATCCCCTTCTTCACCCTCGACCCTCCCGCCTCCACCGACCTCGACCAGGCCGCGCACCTGTCCCGGCGGGGCGGCGGCTACCGGGTCCGGTACGCCATCGCCGACGTCGCCGCCTTCGTCGTACCCGGCGCGGCGCTGGACGCGGAGGCGCAGCGCCGGGTGAACACCCTGTACTTCCCCGACGAGCGGATCCCGCTGCACCCCACCGTGCTCAGCGAGGGCGCGGCCAGCCTGCTGCCGGACCAGGTCCGCCCGGCCGTGCTGTGGACGATCGACCTGGACGCGGACGGCCGGACCGGCGCCGTCGACGTGCGCCGCGCCCTGGTCCGCAGCCGCGCCAAGCTCGACTACGCGGGCGTGCAGAAGCAGATCGAGGCCGGGACCGCCGAGGAGCCGGTCGCCCTGCTCAAGGAGATCGGCGAGGCCCGGGAACGGCAGGAGAGCGAGCGCGGCGGCATCTCCCTGAACGTGCCCGAGCAGGAGATCACCGAACAGGACCACACCTACGTCCTCGGCTACCGGGCCCCGCTGCCCACCGAGGGCTGGAACGCCCAGCTCTCCCTGCTCACCGGCATGGCCGCCGCCGATCTGATGCTCGCCCACGGCACCGGCGTGCTGCGCACCCTCCCGGCCGCCCCCGACGGCGCCGTCGCCCGGCTGCGCCGTACCGCGACCGCGCTGCACATCGACTGGCCGCACCATGTGTCGTACGCGGCCCTCATCCGCACCCTCGACCCGCACGACACCCGCCACGCGGCCTTCCTCCAGGAGTGCACGGCCCTGCTGCGCGGCGCCGGCTACACCGTCTTCCGGGACGGCGTCCTGCCCGCGATCACGACCCACGCCGCCGTCGCCGCGCCCTACACCCACTGCACCGCCCTGCTGCGCCGCCTCGCCGACCGCTACGCCGCCGAGATCTGCCTCGCCGCCGTCGCCGGTCAGGCCCCGCCCGACTGGGTGCTCGCCGCGCTCGACGCGCTGCCCCGGCGGATGGCCGACGGCGCCCGTATCGCCGGCACGGTCGAGCGCGAGTGCGTGGACATCGTGGAGGCGGCCCTGCTCAGGGACCGGGTCGGGGACGTCTTCGAGGGGTGCGTGGTGGACGTCGACGAACACCGGCCGACCGTCGGCACCGTGCAGCTGGTCTCCCCGGCCGTCATCGGCCGCATCGAGGGCGACCGGCTCCCGCTCGGCGAACGGCTTCGGGTCCGGCTCGCCCAGGCCGATCCCGGGACATCGAAGATCCTCTTCACGGCCGTGTGAGTGCCCGGACGAGCCCGCCGGGCCATCGGCGTACAGCCGCACCACGCTGACGTCCTTGCGCCGGTCCGGCAGCATCAAGTGGCCGATGGGCCAGGCGAGTTCGAGCGTGGCCGAGATCCGGGAGCATGGTCGTCCTGGAGATCCACGGTGCTGTCCCGACGAGCCGGCCTGGGCGCGGCATGGAAACGGGGCCTGAAAGCGTTGCACCCAGAGCCGGGACGCGGTGAGCAGGGGTGAGAAGGGGGACGCGGGATGGCGGAGCAGGCGCTGTGGACGCGCGCCCGGCTGGGCCACGGCGGACCCCCGCTGGACCTCCTGACGGCGAACTTCCGCCGGCACACCTACGCCCCGCACGCCCACGACGAGTACACGATCGGCGTCTGCGTCGGCGGCCACGAGGTCATCGACTACCGGGGCGGCCACATCCGCACCGGCCCCGGCACCATCGTCGTCCTCGACCCCGGCGAGATGCACACCGGCGGCCCCGGCAACGCCACCGACGGCTACGCCTACCGCGCCCTGTACGCCGACCCGTCGCTGCTGACCGACGGCATCCTCGGCGACCGCCCGTACTTCCACGAGCCTCTCCTAGACGACCCCGAGCTGGCCGCCGCCCTCCGCCGCGCCCACACCGAACTCAGCGCCTGCCCCGACCCCCTGGAGGCCGAATCCCGCCTCCCCTGGCTGCTCACGGCCCTGGCCCGCCGCCACTCCACGGCCCGGCCCGTGTGCGACGTGATCCCCGGCGCGGGCGCGATCGCGCTGACGGTCCGCGACCGCCTCGCCGACGAACTCATGGCACCGCCACCGCTCGCCTGCCTCGCCGCCGACCTGGGCCTGTCCCGCTACCAGCTGCTACGGGCCTTCCGTACGACCATGGGCATACCCCCGTACGCCTGGCTCGCCCAGCACCGGGTGAACAGGGCGCGGACGTTGCTGGCGGCGGGCCTGCGCCCGGCGGAGGTGGCGGGGCTGGTGGGCTTCGCCGACCAGGCGCATCTGACCCGCTGGTTCCGCCGGGTGCTCGGGGTGACGCCGGCGGCGTACCGCAACAGCGTTCAAGACTCCCGGTGAGGTGCTGGCCGAAACTCATCGCATGACTGCACGAGGCTGGTTCCTGTTCTCCCTGATGGGAGTGATCTGGGGCATCCCCTATCTGATGATCAAGGTGGCGGTGGACGAGGTCTCCCCGCCGGTGGTCGTGTTCACGCGCTGTGCGCTCGGCGCGGTCCTGCTGCTCCCCTTCGCCGCACGCCAGGGCGGCCTGCTCGGGACCGTACGCGCCCACTGGCGCCCCCTGCTGGCCTTCGCGCTGCTGGAGATCCTGATCCCCTGGATGACGCTGACCGACGCCGAACGGCACCTGTCCAGCTCGACGGCGGGCCTGCTGATCGCGGGCGTCCCGATCGTGGGCGTCGTCGTGGCCCGCCTGTCGGGCGACACCGAACACCTGGGAGCCCGCCGTCTGACCGGCCTGGCCCTGGGCCTGGGCGGCGTGACGGTGCTGACCCTGCCCCACCTCGCCGGCGGCGACGCCCGCTCCCTGGCCGAGGTGCTGGTGACGGTCGTGGGCTACGCGACGGCTCCGCTGATAGCCGCCCGCCGCCTGAAGGACGTCCCCTCGCTGCATCTGACGGCGATCTGCCTGACCCTGGCGGCGCTGGTCTACGCCCCCGCGGCGGCCCTCACCCACCCCTCCGCCGTCCCCTCTCCCTCCGCCCTGGCGGCCCTGACCGGCCTCGGCGTGCTCTGCACGGCGGTGGCCTTCGTGGCGTTCCTGGAGCTGATCAAGGAGGCGGGCCCGACCCGGGCGACGGTGATCACGTACGTCAACCCGGCGGTCGCGGTGGCGGCGGGCGCGCTCCTGCTGAACGAGCCGCTGAGTCCCACGATCCTGGCGGCCTTCGCCCTCATCCTGGCCGGCTCGGTACTGGCCACGGCCGCCGGCCCGCGCCGGTCCCGGCGCCCGGTACCATGGTCGACACGGCAGACGAGCCGGGCGGACGGCCGCGTGGAGTCCCCTTAGGGGGCTTCCCGAGGAACGTCCGGGCTCCACAGGGCAGGGTGATGGCTAACGGCCACCCGGGGTGACCCGCGGGACAGTGCCACAGAAAGCAGACCGCCCGGGGCTTCGGCCCCTGGTAAGGGTGAAACGGTGGTGTAAGAGACCACCAGTGCCCAGGGCGACCTGGGCAGCTAGGTAAACCCCACCCGGAGCAAGGTCAAAAGGGGCGCCGTGAAAAGCGCCCTGCGCGGACGTTCGAGGGCTGCCCGCCCGAGTCCGCGGGTAGACCGCACGAGGCCGGCGGCAACGCCGGCCCTAGATGGATGGCCGTCGCCGAGAGGCCCGCGAGGACCTCTCGGAACAGAACCCGGCGTACAGCCCGACTCGTCTGCCGGCTCAATCTCCGGGAGAGCGGGTCTTTGCCGGCGGCACGAGCGGACGCTCCCCGACTCCCTTCAAGTGGGCCTCGAACACCTCCCGTGCCTCCGGTGTCAGCGTTCGCAGGGCCACCAGGGCGGTGATCACCACGTCGCACAGTTCCGCCTGTACGTCCTCCCAGGTGTGGGTGATGCCCTTGCGGGGGTTCTGGCCGGTCGTGCCGATGATCGCCTCGGCGACCTCGCCGACCTCCTCCGAGAGTTTCAGGACGCGGAGGAGGAGACCCTCGGTGCCGGTGTGGGTGCGGGTGGCCTCCAGACGGGACCAGAGTTCGTCGATCCTGGGCCAGAGGGCGGAGACGGAGGTGGAGGCGGGGGTGTCCGGATCGGTCATGCCCGGCAGCCTGCCACGCCCCGCGGCACCGCCGTACCGGCTACTCCTCGAACTCCTCGAACAGCGCCTCCTGCTCCCCCTCCGTCTTCGTCCGTACCCGGCAGCTCCGCGCGCCGATCACCGCCGCCGTCGCCGCCGCCGTCACCCCCAGGGCCACCGGCACCATCCAGCCGCGGTCGAAGACATGACCGAGGGCGTGGTCGAGGGAGAGGCGGCCGGGACCGGCGACGGCGAGGCCCGTGGCCGCCAGGCCCAGGCTCGTCGCGTACTCGTAGCCGCCCCCCTGGGCGAAGAAGCCGTTGGGAAGGTGGACCGTCGCCGCCCCCGCCATCGCGCCGGCCGCCGCGGCGCCCGCCGCCGGGGTCGCCAGGCCCAGGGCGAGGAGGGTGCCGCCGCCCGCCTCCGCGAGGCCCGCCGCCGTCGCGCTCGCCTTGCCTGGCGCGTAGCCGACGGACTCCATGAACTGGCCGGTGCCCTCCAGACCGTGCCCGCCGAACCAGCCGAACAGCTTCTGCGCGCCGTGCGCGGCCAGCACCCCGCCGGTCCCCAGCCGGAGCAGCAGCAGGCCCAGATCACGTCGGTCGAGACAGCTCACGGTGACTCCCATGCAGGACAGGACAGGCGGACACACGGACACACGGACGGGTTCCTCCCGGGTTTCCACCGTCGCAGGTCCGACACCTGTCGGCCCGTCGTGGCGGGCGTTCGGGTGGCGGGCCGGGGCCGGCGGTGTGAGCCTTGCGCCATGACGATTCAGCCAGCCAAGCTCAGCGATCCGACCGTCCGGGCCTTTGTGAACGCCGTCAACTCCCATGACCGGGAGGGCTTCATGAAGCTCCTCGCGCGCGGCGCGACCATGGCCGACGACGGCTCCGACCGCGACCTCGCCGATTGGATCGACCGGGAGATCTTCTCCACCCACGGCCACATGGAGGTCGACAACGAGTCCGGCGGCGGACGAGCCCTCGTCGCCCGCTACCGCAACGACACCTGGGGCGAGATGCGCACCAGGTGGAACTTCACCGTCGACGACGACGGGCTGATCGCCCGCTTCGAGACCGGACAGGCGTAACCGGAGCGGCCCTTGTCCGCCGGCTCAACTCGGCCGCAAGCTGGGGAGGAAACTTTGAGCCACCCGGGTAAGGGATGTGCAAGGCCCGGGAATCGCGGGCAGCTCATCGTATTTTCATAACGCGGCAAATTCCGAGCCGCACCGCCCTGTGATCCGGGAATCCCCTGCTGGGCGCGGTGTACGGTCCCGGAGTGCGTGAATGTTCCCGGCTCAGCCGGCGTGCCGTCATCGGGCTGGCGGCTGCCGCCCTTCCCCTGTCCACGGCCACCGAGGCCTCCGCGACCGCGGTCATCGGCGGCGAGCGGTTGGCCCGTACCGGCGTCCAGGTGCGCGGCGCCTCCGGGCTGCCCCACAAGCTCACCGCCCGCTCCTGGCTGATCGCCGACTGCGAGAGCGGCGAGGTGCTCGCCTCGTTCAACGCGCACGGGCGGCTCGCGCCCGCGTCGACGCTGAAGATGCTGTTCGCGGACACCGTGCTGAAGAAGTTCGACCGCACCGAGCGGTACACCGTCAAGGACTCCGACGTCCTCGACGTCCCGGCCGGCTCCAGCCTGGTCGGTATCAAGCCCGGCCTCACCTACACCGTCGAGCAGTTGTGGCAGGGCGTGTTCCTGCGCTCCGGCAACGACGCCGTGCACGTGCTCTCCCATATGAACGGCGGCATCGCCGAGACCGTCGCCGAGATGCAGGCCAAGGCCAAGGACCTGCAGGCCCTGGACACCCATGTGGTCAGCCCCGACGGCTTCGACCACCCGGGCCAGATCTCCTCGGCGTACGACCTCTCGCTGTTCGGCCGCCACGGCCTGAAGGACGCCGACTTCCGTGGCTACTGCGGCACCCGGACCGCCAACTTCCCGGCGGGCGGCAAGAAGACCTTCCAGATCCAGAACACCGACCGCCTGCTGACCGGGGCGTTGGGCCTGAGGACGTACGACGGCCTGATCGGCGTCAAGAACGGCTACACCAGCAACGCCGGCAACACCTTCACCGGCGCGGCCACCCGGGGCGGGCGCACCCTGCTGGTGACGGTCATGCACCCCGCCGAGGGCGGCATCGCCGTCTACGAGCAGACCGCCGCGCTGCTCGACTGGGGCTTCGGACGCGGGCGTTCGGCGCAGGCCGTGGGCACGCTGGTCGATCCGCTCAGCGAGGGCGGCGCGAGATCCGGTGCGGCGCCCGCGCGGAACGCGGCCCAGGCGGCGGCCGCGCCCGGGGCGAACTCGGGCGGTTCGTCCACCGTGCGGGTGGCGGAAGGCGCGGGGGTCACGGCACTGCTGCTGACGGCCGGGGCGGTGATGATGGTGAAGCGCCGCCGCAGGGCCGTCGCGGCGGCCGCGATGGCCGAGGCGGCCGAGGCGGACACGGAGGTCGCGCGGGCCGCGGGCGTCGCGGGGCCGGCGGAGTCCGGCGGCCGGCACCGGCGCTGAAACGGCTCAAGCGGCTGAAACGGCTCAAGCGGCTGAAACGGCTCATGCGGCTGAAGACGGCTGAAGACGGCTGAAGACGGCTCGGACGTACGGCGAGCTGAAATGTGCGGCGGCCGTTCCACCGGCCGGTGTGTACCCCGCGTCCCGCGCGAGGTCCACCCCCAACTCCCGGCCCGGTGGAACGGCCGCCGCCTCCCCCCTCGGTGTGGCCGCGGAATCAACGTACTCCAACTGTGAAGCTCTCGTGGAGAAAGTTGAGCATATGTGCTCGACGGGCCGCAATACCGCGGATGTTCAAATTCCGCTTGTATGAATGGAGTCAGCCCCGCCCGATGTACGGCATCGCCGTCGCCAGCACCGTCGCGAACTGCACATTCGCCTCCAGCGGCAGCTCGGCCATGTGCCGTACGGTGCGCGCCACATCGGCCACGTCCATCACCGGCTCCGGAGCCACCTCCCCGTTCGCCTGCAGCGCGCCGGTCTGCATCCGGGCCGTCATGTCGGTCGCCGCGTTGCCGATGTCGATCTGCCCGACCGCGATGTTGTACGGCCGCCCGTCCAGGGACAGCGACTTGGTGAGGCCGGTCAGCGCGTGCTTGGTCGCGGTGTAGGCGACCGAGAGCGGGCGGGGCGTGTGCGCCGAGATGGAGCCGTTGTTGATGATCCGGCCGCCCTGCGGATCCTGCTCCTTCATCCGCCGGTACGCCGCCTGGGCGCACAGGAACGCCCCGTTGAGGTTGGTGTCCACCACATGCCGCCACGCGTCGTAGGGCAGCTCCTCGACCGGGACCCCGCCGGGCCCGAAGGTCCCCGCGTTGTTGAACAGCAGGTCCACCCGGCCGAACCGGTCCACCGTCGCCGCGAACAGCGCGTCCACGTCCTCGGGGCGGGAGACGTCGGTGCGCACGACCAGCGCGGCACCCTCCGGGGCCAGCGCCGCCGTCTCCTCCAGCGGCTCGGCGCGCCGGCCGGCCAGCGCCACCGACCAGCCGGCCCCGAGCAGCTCCACGGCGACGGCCCGTCCGATGCCGGAACCGGCGCCGGTCACCACCGCGATCTTCGATTGCCTGTCAGTCATGGCACCGCAGCGTAGGCGGAACGTCCGCGATGCGGAATCTGTCGTCCGCCATACGGTTACCCGGCGACGGCGGTCGTGTGCGCCCCCCGTCGTGTGCGCCCCCCAGCACACCTTCCGCTCCACCGATGCCCCGTCCTCGCTAGCGTGTGCCCCGGAAATCCGTACGAGCTGAGAGCATGGTCCCGGTCTCGAGTCCGGCAGGGGGCTTCTGAACAAGGGAGGGGCGCATGCGAGAGCGCGCGGCGGCACAGCCATCGGGAACACCGGGAACACCGGAAGCACCGGGAACACAGCCCACGTCTCCCACGTCTCCTCCGTCTCCCAGCGCCCCGGCGCAGGCCGGCGCGGCGCGCCGCACCGGTTTGCTCGTCACCCTCGTCCTCGGCGGCCTCACCGCGACACCCCCGCTCGCCATGGACATGTACCTCCCGTCCCTGCCGGAGGTCACCAGGTCCCTGCACGCGCCCGCCGCCACCGTCCAGCTCACCCTCACCGCGTGCCTGCTGGGCATGGCCCTCGGGCAGCTGGTCGTCGGCCCGATGAGCGACCGCTGGGGCCGGCGCCGGCCGCTGCTCGCCGGCCTCGGCGTCTACCTCCTCGCGACCGCCCTGTGCGCCCTCGCACCGAACGTCGAGACACTGGTCGCCTTCCGGCTGGCGCAGGGCCTCGCGGGCGCCGCCGGGATCGTCATCGCCCGGGCTGTCGTACGCGACCTGTACGACGGCATGGCCATGGCCCGCTTCTTCTCCACCCTGATGCTGATCTCCGGGGCCGCGCCCATCGTGGCGCCGCTGATCGGCGGGCAGATCCTGCGCGTGACCGACTGGCGGGGCGTGTTCGTGGTCCTGACGGTGGTCGGCGTGCTGCTCGCCGCGCTCGTCTGGCTGCGGCTGCCGGAGACACTGCCGCCCGCCGAGCGCCACGCCGGGGGAGCCGGTACGGCGCTGCGGGCGATGCGCGCCCTCCTCGCCGACCTGCCCTTCACCGGCTACATGCTGGCCGGTGGCTTCGCCTTCGCCGCGCTGTTCGCTTACATATCCGCGTCCCCGTTCGTGATCCAGGAGATCTACGGCGCCTCCCCGCAGACCTTCAGCCTGCTGTTCGGCCTCAACTCGGTCGGGCTGGTGGTCGCCGGACAGGTCAACGGGAAGCTGCTGGTCGGCCGGGTGAGCCTGGAGAAGGTGCTGGCCTCGGGCCTCGCGATGATCGTGCTCGCCGCGACCGCCCTGCTGCTGATGTCCACCGGCGCCCTCGGCGAGGTGGGCCTCGCCCCCGTCGCCGCCGCGCTGTTCGTCCTGATGTCCGCCATGGGCATCACGCTGCCCAACGCCCAGTCCCTCGCCCTGCTGCGCACCCGGCACGCCGCCGGCTCCGCCTCCGCGCTGCTCGGCACCTCCTCCTTCCTCGTCGGAGCGGTCGCCTCGCCGCTCGTCGGCGTCGCCGGAGAGCACACCGCCGTACCCATGGCGCTGGTCCAGCTGGCCGGAGCACTGGTCGCGGCGGCCTGCTTCGTGGGACTGTGCCGTCCCTGGACGACACGGGGGAACACCCGTGCGGGGTCGGAGGGAGACGAGAGCTGAGCGCACCGAGACTGCGCGTCGACACACCGCAACGGGCCGGGCTCGACCCCGTGGAACTCGGGCACCTGGTCGGTGAGGTGCACGCCCTGACCGCCGGAGAGCACCCCTGGGCGGCCGGCGCCGTCGTGCTCGCCGGCCGCGGACCCGTGATCGCCGTGGCCGAGGCCACGGGCTGGGCCGTCCGCTACGCCGGCTACGACCCCGAGACCGACACCGGCATCGAACTGGCGCCCGCCGCCCGGGTCCCGGCCACCGTCGACACGCCCTTCGACCTGGCCTCCCTCACCAAGCTGTTCACCTCCGTCGCCGCCGTGCAGCAGATCGAACGCGGCACCCTCGGCATGGACGCCCGGGTCGGCGACTACCTGCCCGACTTCCATGCCGCCGCCGCCCACGGCGTCACCGTGCGGCAGCTGCTCACCCACACCTCAGGGCTGCGCCCCGAGCTGCCGCTGTACGACTGCCGGGACGACGCCACCCGGCTGTCCCTGCTGCGCGCCGAGGCCCCGACCGCCCGGCCCGGCCGCTACCGCTACTCCGACCTGAACATGCTGCTGCTCCAGTCCCTGCTGGAGCGCATCACCGGCCGCTCGCTCGACGTCCTCGTCCAGGAGGGCATCACCCGTCCGCTCGGCATGACGGCCACCACCTTCGGCCCCTGCCGCGGCGCGGCCGCCACCGAGGACCAGCGGCGGCCGTGGGCCAAGGCGGACCGCGGGATGCTGCGGGGCGTGGTCCACGACGAGAACGCCTGGGCGCTCGGCGGGGTCGCCGGACACGCGGGCCTCTTCTCGACCGCCCCCGACCTCGCGGTCTTCTGCCGCACCCTGCTCGCCGGCGGCTCCTACGGCCCTGCCCGCATCCTCGGCCCCGACTTCGTCGAACTGCTGCTCACCCCGCCCGGCCTCGGCTTCACCGTCGACCAGCCATGGTTCATGGGCGAACTCGCGGGCAACGGGGCGGCGGGGCATACGGGCTTCACCGGCACGTCACTCGTCCTCGACCCGAGGACGGACACGTTCCTGATCCTGCTGGCCAACACGGTCCACCCGAAACGCCGCCCACCGAACAGCACACCGAGAGCAGCACTGGCGACCCACCTGGCAAGAGCAGTGATCTGACCCCCACACCCCACCCACCCGACCAGCACCCCGCAGAGTCCCCCACCACCCACCCAAGCCAGCCCCTGCACCGGCGCCGTCCCACCCGCCCGAGCCAGCCCTTGTGCCGACGCCGTCTCGGCTGCCCGAACCAGCGCTTATGCCGACGCCGTCCGGCCGCCCGAGTCTGCTCCTGCACCGGCGCCGTCCCGGCTGCCTGAGCCAGCCCCTGTGCGGACACTCCTCCCGGCCGCCCGCGCCAGCCCCTGTGTCGACGCCGTCCAACCCGCCCGAACCAGCCCTTGTGTCGACACTCCTCCCAGCCGCCCGAGGCAGCCCTTGTGCCGACATTCCTCCCACCCGCCCGAGCCAGCCCCTGCCGGCTACCCGAGCCAGCCCTTGCACCGGCGCCGTCCCACCCGCCCGAGCGAGCCCCTGTGCCGACGGTGCCCTCCCCGCCGACCGAGCCGGCCTCCGTGACGGTGCCCTTCCGGCCGACCGAGACGGGTGGGAGGGTGGGCGAGCGGGGTCTGGGGGCGTAGCCCCCAGCAGGGCCGGCACAGACACCGGGCGCCATAGAATCACCGGGTGAACGCCCCCGTACCCCCGGCCGAAGCCCTCCGCAGGAGTCTCGCCGAGCTGCTCGACGGACTCCCGCCCAGGCAGGCCGCCGCAGCCGTAGAGCGGCTCATCGCCAACTACCGGGGCGACACCCCCACCCACGCCCCGATCCTCCGCGACCGCGCCGACGTGATCGCCTACGCCGCCTACCGGATGCCGGCCACCTTCGAGGCGGTCCGCGCGGCGCTGGAGGCGTTCGCGGCGGCCGTACCCGACTGGACGCCCGCCAGCCATGTCGACGTCGGCGGCGGCACCGGCGCCGCCACCTGGGCCGTCACGGCGACCTGGCCCGGCGAGCGCAGCGTCACCGTGCTGGACTGGGCCGAGCCCGCCCTCGCCCTCGGCCGGGAGATCGCCGCCGCCAACCCGGCCCTGCGGGGCGCCCGTTGGCAGCACGCCCGGATCGGCGCGGACCTCACCCTGGGCGACGCCGACCTCGTCACGGTCTCCTACGTCCTGAACGAACTCGCCGGGCCCGACCGCGCCGCCCTCGTCGACGCCGCCGCGGCCGCCGCGCGGACCGTGGCGATCGTGGAGGCCGGCACCCCGGCCGGCTACGCCCGCGTGATCGAGGCCCGCGACCGGCTCGTCCGCGCCGGCCTGCACGTCGTCGCCCCCTGCCCGCACAGCGCCGCCTGCCCCATCGAGCCCGGCAAGGACTGGTGCCACTTCTCCGCGCGGGTCAGCCGCTCCTCCCTGCACCGCCAGGTCAAGGGCGGCACCCTGCCGTACGAGGACGAGAAGTTCTCGTACGTCGTCGCCACCCGCCTGCCCGCCGAACCGGCCCCCTCCCGCGTCGTCCGGCGCCCGCAGATCCGCAAGGGCCAGGTGCTCCTGGACCTGTGCGAGGCCGACGAGCGCCTGGCGCGTACGACGGTCACCAAACGCCACGGCGACCTGTACAAGGCGGCCCGGGACGCCGACTGGGGAGACCCATGGCCGCCCGAGGAGCCGCCCGCGTGACCGCCGTGGCTTGTTAGCGTCGCCCCATGGTCAAGAAGCCGGCCCCCGACGCCGCCCGCCGCAGCGACAGATCCCGCCGCGCGATCTACGCCGCCGCCCTCGCCCTGGTCGGCGAGGTCGGCTACCCGAGGACCACCGTCGAGGGGATCGCCGCCCGGGCCGGGGTCGGCAAGCAGACGATCTACCGCTGGTGGTCGTCGAAGGCGGACGTCCTGCTGGAGGCGTTCTTCGACCTGTCCGCGCAGGCGGCACAGGAAGCGGGGCAGGAGCCGTACGTCATCCCGGACACCGGTGACCTGGCCGCCGACCTCAAGGCGGTGCTGCGGATCACCGTGGACCAGCTCCTCGACCCGCGCTTCGAGGTGCCCTCCCGGGCGCTGGCCGCCGAGGGCGTGGTCAACGAGCCGCTCGGCCGCGAGTTCGTCGGCAAGCTCCTCGAACCCCAGCTCCAGCTGTACGTCGACCGGCTGCGCGCCGCCCAGGCCGCCGGGGCCGTACGGGCCGAGGTCGATCCCCGGATCGCCCTGGAGCTGTTCGTCTCGCCGCTCGCCCAGCGCTGGCTGCAGAGGACCGGCCCGATCACGTACGACTACACGGACACCCTGGTCGACTACGCCCTGCACGGAATCGGACCCCGGACACCCCGAAGGGCATGAAGATGGGACGATAAGGCACACTGTCCGCACACCAGCGAGGCGACCAGCGGGGCGAGGGGATAGATGAGCGCGACGTTCGGCGGCCGGTCCGGCCGGCAGGGCAAACTCTCCCAGTGGCTGCTCGGACGCCGCCCGAAGGAGGCCGCCGACGACGGCGGCCGTGAGGCCCAGCTGCTCGCGGCTGCCGCGGCGGGCCTGCCGCTCGCCCCCGCCGCGCACCCCGCCCCCGGCTACCGCTGTTCCTGCGACCGCGTCGGCTGTCCCACCCCGGCCCGGCACCCGGTGTCGTTCGCCTGGCAGACCCAGTCCACCACCGACCGCGCCCAGATCGAGCGCTGGGCCCGGCACCAGCCGCAGGCCAACTTCATCACCGCCACCGGCATGACCCACGACGTCCTCGACGTGCCCCTGGAGGCCGGGCGGGAGGCGCTCGCGCGGCTGCTCGCCGACGGTGTCGAGGTCGGTCCGGTCGCCGAGAGCGACGACGGCCGCATGCTGTTCTTCACCCTTACCCGCGGCACCCCCGAGGACGAGGACGAGTGGTGGCCGTGTGAGCTGGACTGCCATCCCGAGACCATGGACGAGCACCCCGGCCTGCGCTGGCACTGCCGGGGGTCGTACGTCCTCGTACCGCCCGCCCGGCTGCCCGGTGACGACGACCAGCGGGTGCGGTGGGTACGCGGGCCGGAGCATCCGCTGCCGGACCCGCTCAGCCTGCTGGAGGTGCTCACGGACGCGTGTGCGCGCTACGGCGACCACTCCGGCACCGCCTGGCCCCTGCGGCACTGAGCGAGCCCGCCCCTCAGGGTGTCCTACTCGCCCTGCGCCGAGGTCAGGCCCGGCACCCGCCCCAGCACCGACACCTTGCCGCTGCCCGCGGGATCGAGGGCGACCTCGGCCGACATGAACTCCAGCGTCAGGGACTGCTTGACCTCGCCCTTTGTCAGCGCCTGTACGTCCTTGCCCTGAGCGGGGACCGTGGTCCCGGCGTAGGCGGTCTGCTTCTCGTAGTGGTGCGTCGTGAAGAACACCAGCGCGCCGCCGTCCCCGGTGCGCAGCGCCAGCGGCGCGTAGCCGCCGCCGGTCAGCGGCCGGTCGATGAACTGCGTGACCAGACCCGGCTTACTGGCCCGTTTGACCCGGCCCGCACGCTCGACGCTCGTGTACGCACCGTCGGCGAAGACCTGCCCGCCCTTCTTCAGGTACGTCGCGTAGTCCGCGCTCAACTTCCCGGGCGCGGCGGCGAGTTGGGCGGAGTCGGCCGGTACCGCCTCGGCCCAGCCGTCCTGGTCCGTCTTGAACGCCGGTACGGCGCCGGGCGCCACGAGGGTCACATAGGCCACCCGCCAGCGCTCGCCGAGGTCGCCCCGGGTGAACACCATCAGCCAGCGCGCGGTGCCGGTCTTGTTGCCCTGGGCGTCGGCGACGAACCAGCGCGGCCAGCCCGCCTTCTTCGGGATCGTGATCTTCACGTCCGACAGCTTCAACGGCACGTGGTTCGGGTTGCCGGAGGGGCTGTTGGCGTGCCCGGCCTTCAGCCGCGCCGCGGTGATGTCGCCGAACGGGCCGGTGAGATAGGGCGCGTCCAGGGAGTTGTCGTAGGCCTTGTCGGCCTTGTTGTACGCGGTCGTGAACGCGGTGACCGCCTTCGCGGCCTCGGCGCGGGTGGCGGAGGGGAGCACCTCCCGCTCCCCGTGCACCACCATGCATCCGCTCGCCGTCAACGACAAAGCGATCAGCGAGGCCGCTATGAGGACGTTCCGGTCACGCCTGCGGAGCAGTGTGTTCCGGTCACCCCTGCGGAGCCTGCGCGGGCTGCGATCCCTGCTCATCGGGTCCCTTCACCTTCCCCTTCCCGGAGGCGAACCCTACCGGGGCGAGGAAGATCGCGAGTGTCGGGATCAGGTACAGCAGCCACACCGTGACCTGGAGGACGGTCGGGTCGGGCTGGAAGTTGAGCACGCCCTTCAGCAGCGTGCCGTACCAGCTGTCCGGCGGGACGGTGTCGCTGATGTCGAAGGCCAGGTGCGTCAGCCCCGGGACCCAGTCGGCCTCCTGCAGATCGTGGACGCCGTACGCCAGCACGCCCGCCGCGACCACGACCAGCATGCCGCCGGTCCAGGTGAAGAACCTGGCCAGGTTGATCTTCAGCGCGCCCCGGTAGAACAGCCAGCCGAGGAGGACGGCGGTGGCGAGGCCGAGGGCGACGCCGACCAGCGGGCGCGGAGTGCCGTCGCTCGCCGCGTGCACCGACGCCCACACGAACAGCGCGGTCTCCAGGCCCTCCCGGCCGACGGCCAGGAACGCGGTGGCGACCAGCGCGCCCGTGCCCATCGCGAGGGCCGCGTCCAGCTTGCCGTGCAGCTCCGACCTCAGATGCCGGGCGGTGCGCCGCATCCAGAACACCATCCACGTCACCAGGCCGACGGCGACGATCGACAGCGAGCCGCCGAGCGCCTCCGACGCCTTGAACGTCAGCTCCTGGGAGCCGAATTCGAGGACGCAGCCGAAGCCCATCGCGATGGCGATCGCGACACCGATACCGGTCCAGATCGGCTTCAGCGCGTCCCGGCGGCCGGTCTTGACGAGGTAGGCGATCAGGATGCAGACGACGAGCGACGCCTCCAGGCCCTCGCGCAGGCCGATCAGATAGTTGGAGAACACGGGCTACGCCTCCTTGGAGAACAGCGTGCGGCCCCACCAGTCGTCCTCGTCCCGGACGCCGGGAGGCACCGCGAAGACCGCCGAACCCACGTGCTGTATGTACTCGTTGAGTGCGTCGTGCGCCGACAGCCGTCGCTGCAGCGGGATGAACCCCTTGCGCACGTCCCGCTGGTAGGCCAGGAAGAACAGGCCGGCGTCCAGGCGGCCCAGGCCGTCGGTGCCGTCGGTGAAGGAGTAGCCCCGGCGCAGGATGGTGATCCCGTCGTTGGAGTCGGGATGGGCGAGCCGGACGTGCGCGTCGGGTTTCATCGCCTTCAGGAACGGCTCGTCGCGCTCCTTGGCCTTGCCGACCGGGGCGCCCTCGCGCTTGTCCCGCCCGAACACGTCCTCCTGCTCCCGCAGGGACGTGCGGTCCCAGGTCTCGATGTTCATCCGGATGCGCCGGGCGACCAGATACGAACCTCCGGTCATCCAGGCCGAGTTCGCGTCGCCGTCCGCGTCGCCGACCCACACGTGCTCGGTCAGCCGGCCGGTCTCGGTGCCCGCGATGTTGCGGGTGCCGTCCTTGAAGCCCATGAGGTTGCGGGGCGTCTGCGCGTCCGGCGTCGTGGACGAGGTCTTGCCGAAGCCGAGCTGCGACCAGCGTACGGCGACCTTGCCGAAGCCGATGCGGGCCAGGTTGCGGATGGCGTGCACGGCGACCTGCGGGTCGTCGGCGCAGGCCTGGACGCACAGGTCACCGCCGGTGCGGGTGTTCTCCAGGTTGTCGCCGGGGAACTTGGGCAGGTCGACCAGGGCCGCGGGCCGCTTGTCGCGCAGCCCGAACTTCTCGAAGAGTGACGGCCCGAACCCGATCGTCAGCGTCAGCCGGGACGGCTTGAGGCCGAGCGCCTCGCCGGTGTCGTCCGGCGGGGCCTCGGCGAGCCCGCCGTACGCGCCCCCGCCGACCGGCTTGCCCGCGCTCATCCGCCGGGCCGCCGCCGTCCAGTCCTTGAGCAGCCGGACGAACTCCTCGCGGTCGCCGGTCTTCACGTCGAACGCGGCGAAGTGCAGCCGGTCCTGCACGGGGGTGGCTATGCCCGCCTGGTGGGCGCCGTGGAACTCGACGGCGCCGCCCGCGTCGGCGGCCGCCGGGTCGACGTCGCCTCCCGCGTCGGCCATCGCCACCGCGCCGCCGGCCGCGGCGGCACCGAGCGCGAGCCCGGCACCGCCCCAGCCGATCAGCGCCCGGCGCGACGGATTGCCGCTGCTGTTGTCGGCCATGCTCACTTCACCACCGCGGCGGCGAGCTTGGACAGCGGCTCGGCGAGCGCGTTCACCGCGTCCGACAGCTCCTTGCGCTGGTCCCCGGTGACCTTGTCGTAGGAGACGAAGTCGTAGGAGTTCTTGTCCGAGCGGTATGTGTCGAGCACGCCGTTCAAGGCGGTGAACTGCTTGTCCAGTTCCCTGGTCAGCGCCGGGTCGTTCTTCGCGGCGACCGGCTTCAGCAGCTCGTACGCCTTCTGGGCGCCCTCGACGTTGCCCTTGAAGTCGATCAGGTCGGTGTGGGCGTAGCGGTCCTCCTCGCCGGTGACCTTGCCGGTGGCGACCTCGTCCAGCAGCTCCTTGGCGCCGTTGGCCATGGAGGTCGGGGTGATCTCGGCCTTGCCGACCCGCTTCTGCCAGTCCAGCAGGTCGGTCACCAGCCGATCGGCGAGTGCCTTCTCCTCGGCGCCGATCTTCTTGTCCTGCCAGAGGGCCTTCTCCAGCCGGTGCCAGCCGGTCCACTTCTGGCCGTCCTCCAGGCCGTCGGCACGGGTGTCGACCTTCGGGTCGATGTCACCGAAGGACTCCGCGACCGGCTCGGTGCGCTCCCAGCCGAGGCGGGAGAGGCCGTAGGCCTTCTTCGCGGCGCCCAGGTCGCCGGCCTTGACCGCCTTCACGAAGGCCTCGGCCTTCGGCAGCGTCTCGTCGGCCTGGTCCTGGGCGTACCGGCGGTACTCGGCGACGGCCCGGTCGAGCCGGGGATCCCGCTCGGCGGTGCTGCCGCCGCCGGTCACGGTCAGCTTCTGCCGGACGCCGTGGCCCTTCATGCCCGGCCGGCAGGCGATCTCGTACGACCCGGCCTTCACCTCGGCGGTCAGCGTGTACTTGGTGCCCGGTCCGATGTTCTCCTTCTCGGAGACGATCCGGTCGTCCGGGAACAGGATCTCGACCTCGGTGGCCTTCGAGCCCTTGTTCTCTATCCGCAGCGTGACCTGGCCGGCCGGGACCGAGGTGGCGGAGGTGCCGCACGTGGAGTCGGCCGCGGTGACCCGGATGGCGTCGCCGTCCTCGGCGTCGCTCTTCGCGGTGCAGGCCGTGAGGGCGGTCAGAGCGGCCACGGTCGTGGCGGCGGTGACGGTCAGTCGGACGGCTCGCATGCAGGCTCCTGGCGGATCTGGTGTGGTGAGGCTGGCCTAACTTACCTGAGCCTTACCTCGCTCATACCCTCCGGGGTCGTGATTCAGGTCTCACACCGTTGCGCGGGGGAGGAGCCGGCAGTGGGAGAGTGACGGGCATGGGGAACGCGCGCAGGGAACTGCTGGGGGCCGACCGGCTGGTGCTGGACATCGAGGACCGCCCGGGTCCGCCGCCGCTCCGTTTCGAGACGGCCGACGGCGGCAGGCTGCTGCTGCGGCAGTCCGGACGTCCCCTGCTGCTCGGCCGGTCGGTGGGCTCCTGCTGCCCCGACCTGCATCTGCACCGCCTCGCCGGCTACCGCCCGCCGCTGCCGCCCCTGCGCGCGGACCGGCAGCGATCGTCCGTCAACTGGCCGCACGAGTACGCGCGCCGGCTGGAGGCGGCGACCGGCACCCCCCTGAGCGACGGCCGCTGGGAACTGGCCCTGCGCACCGGATTCCCGCCCGGCATCTGGGACGAGGACTTCGTACGGGAGTGGCCGGGCGGCAGGCTCGGGCTGTACTGCGGCGGCGGCTGGCACGGGGTCCTGCCGCTGCGCCCGCTCTCGCCACCGGACTCCGGCAGGGTCAAGGCGCAGCGCAAACACGTCCGCGAGGGCACGGCCGCGCCGGTCCTGCTGTGGTGGGTGACCTTCCTCGACGGCTGGCTCCTCCTCGACGGCCACGACCGGGCGGTGGCGGCGCTGGCGGAAGGGCGGACGCCGGAGTGCGTGCAGCTGACCCGGCTGCCCGACGGCGACAAGTGGCAGTACGGCGCCGAACAGATCACCAAGGCCCACGAGTACCACCTCAAGAACATCGCCGCACGCCCGCCCGGACCGGGCACCGAACGCGGGCGGGCCGCTCTGGAACGGTCCTACGGCACCGCACTCGCCGAGCTGCCCTACGCCGTGATACCCACTGCCACCTCCCCCCTCCCTGGCGGCCCCCCGGCCTGGGACGCGCTCGCGGCCGCCGCGATGTTTCAATTCCCAAGTGACTGACTACGACGTACTCCGCGTCTTCTGCGGACCGAACGGCGGCTACGGCAACGAACTCGGTGTCGTCCGTGACGGCTCGGTGCTGCCCGAGCGGAGCGACCGGCAGGCGCTGGCGGCCAAACTCGGCTTCAGCGAGACCGTGTTCGTGGACGACCCCGAGCGCGGCGTGATCGACATCTACACGCCCACCCTGCGCCTGCCCTTCGCCGGACATCCGTGCGTCGGCACGGCCTGGCTGCTCGACGTGCCCGAACTGGTCACGCCCGCCGGAGTGGTGGGCGCCCGGCTGGACGGCGAGTTCAGCTGGATCGAGGCCCGCGCGGAGTGGGCCCCGCCGCGCACCCTGCGCCGGTACGGCACGGCGGCAGAGGTCGACGCCCTCGACGTGCCCCCGCCCGGTGAGTGGATCTACGCCTGGGCCTGGGAGGACGAGGCGGCCGGACGGATCCGCGCCCGCGCCTTCCCCGGCCGGAACGACGGCATCGACGAGGACGAGGCCACCGGCGCGGCGGCCATCCTCCTCACCGACCTGCTGGGCCGCGCCCTGAACATCACCCAGGGCAAGGGCTCCCAGATATTGACCGCACCGCAGCCGCACGGGTGGGTGGAGGTCGGCGGGCGGGTGTTCCTGGAGCGCTAGCCGCCCCGGACGCTACGCGCTCAGCGGGAACTCCTCGCCCAGAGCCCTGAACACGGCCGTGTTCAGGCTGAAGGCCCGCTTGCACTCGGCGACCACGCGCTGCTTCTCCAGGTCGTCCACGTCGGCTGCGTCCAGCAGCTCGCGGTAACTCCGCTTGAACGCGGCCGGGTTGGGGACGCCCTCGAAGACGTAGAAGCGGACCCCGTCGCCCTTCTTCGCGAAGCCCCAGGTCTTCTCCGCCCGGTCGCGGATGATCTGGCCGCCGGACAGGTCGCCCAGGTAGCGGGTGTAGTGGTGGGCGACGTAACCGCCGGGCCAGTGCTCGGCGCAGCCGCGGACCCGGTCGGCGTACGCCCTGGTGGCGGGGAGTGCGCTCAGCCCGGCCCGCCACCGCGGCCCCCGCAGATGCGCCAGGTCCCGCTCCAGCGCGGTCAGCCGGAACAGCTCGGGCCGGATGAACGGCCCGGCCACCGGGTCCGCCGCCAGCCGCCCGGCACCGCTCTCCAGGGCCTCGTACACGAACCACAGCTGCTCGGTGTAGCGCGCGTAGGCGGCCACGCCCAGCCGGCCGCCGAGCAGGTCACTCATGAACGTCGACGTCTCCGCCTCCGTGTGCTGCTCATGGGACGCGGTGCGGATGAGGGTCGAGAACGGCTCCATGGGCACTCCTCGGTTTGCCGACCTGCTGTCGGTAAGTTTACCGACGGTCTGTCGGAAAAACACCAGGAGCAGCTCAGGGCATGAGACAGGGGCAGCTCAGGGCAGGAAAAAGGCCCGCTCTCCGAAGAGAACGGGCCTGAGCGGAGCGCGGCGTCACGGCAGGGTCAGGATGTCCGCGCCGGTCTCCGTCACCACCAGCGTGTGCTCGAACTGGGCCGTCCGCCTGCGGTCCTTCGTCACGACCGTCCAGCCGTCGTCCCACATGTCGTACTCGTGGGTGCCCAGCGTCAGCATCGGCTCGATCGTGAACGTCATGCCGGGCTGCATGACCGTCGTCGCGTGCGGGCTGTCGTAGTGCGGGATGATCAGGCCGGAGTGGAAGGAGGAGTTGATCCCGTGACCGGTGAAGTCACGGACGACTCCGTAGCCGAAGCGCTTGGCGTAGGACTCGATCACCCGGCCGATGACGTTGATCTGCCGGCCCGGCTTGACCGCCTTGATCGCGCGGCTCAGGGATTCGCGGGTGCGCTCCACCAGCAGCCGCGACTCCTCGTCCACGTCTCCGACCAGGTAGGTGGCGTTGTTGTCGCCGTGCACCCCGCCGATGTACGCGGTCACGTCCAGGTTGACGATGTCGCCGTCCCTGAGGACCGTCGAGTCCGGGATGCCGTGGCAGATGACCTCGTTGACCGAGGTGCACAGCGACTTCGGGAAGCCGCGGTAGCCGAGCGTGGACGGGTAGGAGCCGTGGTCGCACATGTAGTCGTGGGCGACCTTGTCCAGCTGGTCCGTGGTGACCCCGGGCGCGATGATCTTCGCGGCCTCCGCCATCGCCTGCGCGGCGATACGGCCGGCGATCCGCATCGCCTCGATGGTCTCCGGGTTCTGCACCTCCGGTCCGGTGTACGGCGTCGGCGCGGGCTTGCCGACGTACTCGGGACGGCGGATGTTGCCGGGGACCGAACGGGTGGGAGACAGCTCCCCTGGTACGAGTAGCGACTGGCCAGACATGCCAGCGAGTCTATCCAGCCGGCATGGGGGAACATGTCGATGGCGAGAGGAGCTGTTCATGGCCCTGTTCAAGAAGCGCACCGTCGGCAAGCCGGGCGAGTGGTACTACTGCCTGGAACACAAGAAGGTCGAGGAGGGCCCGGAGTGCCCGGGCAAGGACCGCTTCGGGCCGTACACCTCCCCCGAGGAGGCCCGGCGCGCGATGGAGACCGCCGCAGAACGCAACCTGCAGTGGGAGAACGACCCCCGCTGGCACGACGCGTCCGCGCGCGGCAACACCGACGACGAGTGATCAGCCCACGGCCTGTGGGGCAGTGGCGCGGCGCTCGCGCATCCGCACCGCGTGCTCGTTGGTCCGGGCGTCGTACGTCATGAGGCGCGGCAGGCACAGCGCGAGCAGCCCGAGGGCGCCCGCGCAGGCCAGCCCGCCGGAGACGACCGAGGTCCGTACGCCCGCCCAGGCGGCCAGGCCGCCCGCCCGGACCTGGCCGAGCTGGGGGCCGACCGAGTACGACAGCAGCTCGATCCCGGCGAGCCGGCCGCGCAGCTCGTCCGGGATCGTCTGGTTCCACATGGCCGCCCGGAAGATCCCGCTCACCATGTCGAAGCCGCCGCCGACGGTCAGGAAGAGCAGGACCAGCCACACGTTGCCGCAGACTCCGGCCGCCGCGACCGCGAGGCCCCAGCCCGTGGCCGCCAGCACCACCATCAGCCCGTGCCGGTGGATCCGCGACGCCCAGCCGCTGGTCAGGCTCACCAGCATGGCTCCGGCCGGGAGGGCGGCGTACATCAGCCCGAGCGCCCAGTCGGCGTGCAGCTCGTCGGCGAGGAACGGCAGGACAGCGAGCGGCATGGCCAGGGACATCGCCGCGAGGTCGACGGCATAGGTGCCGAGGAGTTCCTTGCGGCGCAAGGCGTACCGGGCGCCTTCCACGATGGCGTTCAGCGAGGGCTTCGACGCCTCGTGGGAGGCGGGGGAGGGGGCGATCCGCACGAGGTACGCCAGCGAGACGGCGAAGGTCAGCAGGTCGGCGGCGTACGCCCAGCCGAGGCCCGCGTAGGCGACGACCACGCCCGCGAGCGCCGGGCCGGCGACTCCGCCGACGGTCCAGCGCAGGGAGTTCAGGGAGGCCGCGGCGGGCATGTCGTCGTGGGCGACGAGCCGGGGCCACAGGGAGTCGAGCGCCGGGCGCTGCAGGGAGCCCAGGGCGGAGGAGAGGGCGGCGACGGCGTACAGCGGCCATACCGCCGGGTGCGGGAGCAGCGCGTCGACCAGCAGGACGGCACTCAGCAGACCCTGCCCGGCCTCCGTCCACGCGATGAGCTTCCGCTTGTCGAGCGCGTCGGCGAGGGCGCCGCCGTACAGACCGCAGACGATGAGCGGCAGCAGCTCCACGGCCCCGATCGCGCCGACCGCCGCCGCGGAACCGGTGAGGTCCTTGAGCTGGACGGGGAGCGCGACGAAGGTGAGGAAGCTGCCGAAGTTGCTGATCAGGCCGGACTTCCACAGGCGCCGGAAGTCCACGGAGGCCTTCCAGGGGGAGAGGTCGGGGAGAAGCGAGGCTCGGGTCACTCCACGCATGCTCGGCCGGGCGGGGATCACCGGGCAACCGCTTTTCCACCCGCTCACCGGGACACAGCCCCGGAGGGCACATGTCACCAGGGGACAGGCGGCGGTGCCGTCAGGATCTCGGCCAGCCTCGACAGCCGGTCGCGGAAGCTCCGCCGCACCCTCGGGGAGCTGCCGTTCTCGCCCGCCGCCGCGCTGACCAGGTGCTGGACGGTGTCCAGGTCCAGCTCCGCTTCGTCAGGCACGGCCAGCATGTCGTGCGCCATGGCCGCAAGCTCGCCGCCGCACGGTCCCAGGGCCAGCACCGTGACCCCGGCCCGCCGAGCCGAGTGCACACGCTCCAGCAGCGGCGCGGGCTCCTCCGGCGCCACGACCAGCAGGGTCTCACCGCGCCGCGCCGCCTCGATCCGCCCCGGTCCGACGGCCAGGTGGGGCGGGCCGGACGGGCGCGCGTGATGCCGTACGAGCGTCGGGGCCAGCTCGGGCGTCCCCGACCACGCGGCCTCGTCCACCAGGTGCGCGGCCAGATGCCACGGCTCGTACCCGGGCGTGCCCACCAGCAGCAGCCCGCCCCCGTGGGCCACCACCGACCCGCGCAGCACCCCCGCGAACCTGCGGGTGGCCCCCAGCCACTCGGTCCCGGCGAGCACTTCCCGAAGCAGCGCGACCCGTACGGCGTCCATGTGGCCGAATCCTGCCGTAACCGGCCACTCGTGACACGGAGTTCACCCGGAATTCGCCCGCCCCGGGGACATGCACCTGTCCCCGTGCGATCACCGGCCCTGACGATCCCGAGGAGTCGCCCGATGACAGACGTCACCGTTCCCTTTCGCGCCGGACACGACGGCTACGCCGTCTTCCGGATCCCGGCGGTCGTGGTCACCGGTACCGGGACGCTGCTCGCCTTCTGCGAGGGGCGGGTCGACTCCGCCGCCGATCACGGGCACATCGACATCGTGCTCAAGCGGTCCGTGGACGGCGGCCGTACCTGGGGGCCGCTCCAGGTCGCCGCGAGCAACGGCGAGGACCTCGCCGGCAACCCCGCCCCGGTCGTCCTCGACACCGGCCGGATCCTGCTCGTGCACATCCGGGCCGCCGCCCGCGCCACCGAGGACGCCGTCCTGCGCGGGCTGGTCGAGGACGCCGACGGGCGGCGGGTGTGGGTGCGGCACAGCGATGACGACGGGGTGTCGTGGTCCGCGCCCAGGGAGGTCACCTCGCAGGTGAAGCGGCCCGGCTGGCGGTGGTACGCCACCACCCCGGGCCACGCCCTCCAGCTCGGCGGTGGACGCGTCCTCGTCCCCGCCAACCACACCCTGCCGCCCACCGGCACCGACACCGGCGCCGAGCCGCAGTACAACAGCGGCCACTGCCTGCTCAGCGACGACCGGGGCGAGAACTGGTACCTCGGGTACGTCGACGAGAGCACCGACGGGTACGTCAACGTCAACGAGACCAGCGCCGCCGAACTCCCCGACGGACGCGTCTACTTCAACACCCGCAACGACTCCCGCGCGCCCGGCACCCGCGCCGACGCGCACTCGAACGACGGCGGGAAGAGCCTGACCGAGCCCTTCCGGCCACAGGCCGGGCTCACCGCGCCCGTCTGCGAGGCCGCCGTCCTCCAACTCCGAGACCCCGACCTGCTCCTCTGCTCCGGCCCGGCCGACCCCGCCCGCCGCGCCCTGATGACGATCCGCGCCTCCGCCGACGACGGCACCACCTGGCGCACCGCGTTCACCGTCGACGCACTGCCCGCCGCCTACTCCGACCTGGTCCGCGTCGACCCGGACACGGTCGGACTCCTCTACGAGACCGGCGACTTCAGCGCCTACGAGACCATCACCTTCCGCCGGGTCCCGGTGCACCGGCTCACCTGACCCGGTGCCGCGCCCCGCACGGACGTAGAGTCGCCCCATGACCTCTACGACCTCTTCCGACAGCGCACAGACCCCCGGCAAGGCCCCCGCCAAGGACCCCTGGGACCTGCCCGACGTGTCCGGGTACGTCGTCGGCGTGCTCGGCGGCACCGGACCGCAGGGCAAAGGCCTCGCCTACCGGCTCGCCCGGGCCGGCCAGAAGGTGATCATCGGCTCCCGCGCCGCCGAGCGCGCCCGGGCCGCCGCCGATGAACTCGGCCACGGCATCGAGGGCGCCGACAACGCCGAGACCGCGCGCCGCAGCGACATCGTGATCGTCGCCGTACCGTGGGACGGCCACGGCGACACCCTGAAGTCGCTGCGCGACGAACTGGCCGGCAAGCTCGTCGTGGACTGCGTCAACCCGCTCGGCTTCGACAAGAAGGGCGCCTACGCCCTCAAGCCCGAGGAGGGCAGCGCCGCCGAGCAGGCCGCCGCCCTGCTGCCGGACTCCCGGGTCGCCGCCGCCTTCCACCACCTGTCCGCCATCCTGCTGCAGGACCCGGAGATCGAGCAGATCGACACCGATGTGATGGTGCTCGGCGAGGAGCGGGGGGATGTCGAGATCGTGCAGGCCCTCGCCGGGCGCATCCCCGGCATGCGTGGCGTCTTCGCGGGCCGGCTACGCAACGCCCACCAGGTCGAGTCGCTGGTCGCGAACCTGATCTCCGTCAACCGCCGCTACAAGGCACACGCCGGGCTCCGCGTCACGGACGTATGACCCCATGGGGGACACTGGTCGGCGAAGCAGTTCCGAGCAGTGTCCCCGACTGGATCCGTCAGGATCCGACAGGAGCCCCCCGTCATGCCCCGCATCGCCCTCTACACCCTCGCCGTCTGCGTCCTCTCCGTGGCCGCCGCCGTCGTCTCCTTCGCCCAGGGCAGCTGGCTGGGGATCGTCTGGGTGCTGCTGGCGGGCCTGACGTCCAACATGACCTGGTACTACGTCAAGCGCGGCCGGGCCGCCGCGGCGCAGGGCAAGTCCGTCACGGGGTGACCTGGCAGATGTCGGGGGTGCCCCGCCAGAAGCGGTACAGCTCCTGGCCGCAGTAGCGCGGGTAGTCGCCCACACCCAGGTGGCGCAGGATGGTGTCGACCAGGTCGAAGAACACGTGGTTGATCGACGGCACCCACAGCAGCGCGAACGCGAACAGCAGACCGTACTGCGCGAACGGCTCCACCTGGCGCTTCACCTTGTACGACAGCCAGGGCTCGATGACGCCGTAGCCGTCCAGGCCTGGCACCGGCAGGAAGTTCAGGATCGCCGCCGTCACCTGGAGCAGGGCCAGGAACGCCAGCGCGTACTGGAAGTCGGCGGGCACGCCGTCCAGCGCGTGCAGCCAGAACGGGGCGGTGCACACCATCGCGAACAGCGCGTTCGTCAGCGGGCCCGCCGCCGAGATCAGGCTGTGCTTCCACCGGCCCCGGATGCGGCCGCGCTCGATGAAGACCGCGCCACCGGGCAGACCGATCCCGCCCATGATCACGAACAGCACCGGCAGCACGATGCTCAGCACCGCGTGCGTGTACTTCAGCGGGTTCAGCGTGAGATAGCCCTTCGCGCCGACCGTGATGTCCCCGCCGTGCAGGGCGGTGCGCGCGTGCGCGTACTCGTGCAGGCACAGGGAGACGATCCAGGCCGCCGTCACGAACAGGAACACGGCGACGCCCGGCTGCGCGGCGTACCCGGTCCAGGTGGCCCAGCCCGTGACGGCCGTCACGGCCACGATCCCGAGGAACACAGGACTGACCCGGCGGTCGCCGCGGCGGGTGGTGGCGGTCGTCATCGGCGGGCTCCTGTGCGGGGCGGGGACGGTCGGGAGTGCGACCGTACCGGCCGCGGACGCATGGGGGAAACGTCTCGCGCCCGCCCTCCGGTTCCTGGAACCTGGCGGGATGGCACGGATCAGGGTGTTCTATGAGGACTGGCAGATGGAGAACCACGGCGTCCCGGACCGCCCGACCACCGGCCGGGTCGCGGGACGGCGGCGGCCCGGGGCGGGTTCGCCGCACCCGCGGTGTCCTCGTCACCCTGGAGGTTCCGGACGGCACGCCGCCGAAACCCGGTGACCGCCGCCGACCGCTCCGGCGACAATGGTCCCCGTGCGATATCGGCTGCTCGGCACCACCCAGGTATTCCGCCCCGACGGTACGGCCGTCCCGGTCGGCGGGGCGCGGCTGCGTGCCCTGCTGGGCGTGCTCGCGCTGCGCGCCGGGCGGACCGTGCCCGCGGCCGTGCTGGTCGACGAGGTGTGGGGCGCCGATCCGCCCGCCGACGCCGCCGGGGCGTTGCAGGCGCTGGTCGGCCGGCTGCGCCGTGCCCTCGGCGCCGACGCCGTCGCCTCCGCCGAGGGCGGCTACCGGCTCACCGCCGCCCCCGACGACATCGACCTCACCCGCTTCGAGCGGCTGACCGGCGACGCGCTGCGGGTCCTCGCCGACGGCGACCCGGCCAAGGCCGCCGCCGTCCTGGACGACGCGCTCGCCCTGTGGCGCGGCCCCGCCCTCGCCGACCTGCCCGACCACACCGCGGAGGCGGCCCGCTGGGAGACCCGCCGGCTCGACGCCCTGCGCGCCCGGCACACCGCCGCCCTCGCCCTCGGCCACGCCGAGCAGTCCCTGCCCGCGCTGACCGCCCTGTGCGAGGACCACCCGCTGGACGAGCCGCTGCAGGCGCTGCGGCTGCGCGCCCTGCGCGACACCGGCCGCCCGGCCCGCGCCCTCGCCGCCTACGACGACGTACGACGGCTGCTCGCGGACCGGCTCGGCTCCGACCCCGGCCCCGAACTGCGCTCCCTGCACGCCGAGTTGCTGACCCAGGGTCCCGTGGAGCCGGCGGGCCGGGCCCTCGGCAACCTGCCCGCCCGGCTCACCTCCTTCGTCGGCCGGGAGGCCGACATCGAGGCCATCGGCGCCGATCTCACCACCCACCGCCTGGTCACCCTGCTCGGGCCCGGTGGCGCCGGCAAGACCCGGCTCTCCCAGGAGGCCGCCGAGTCGGTACGGCACACCGTCCGCGACGGGGTGTGGCTGGCCGAACTCGCGCCCGTGGACGACCCCGAGGCCGTACCGCAGGCCGTGCTCACCGCGATCGGCGCCCGCGAGACCGTGCTGCACGGCGCCGGCGCCGAGAGCATACGCGCGGTCACCGACCGGTACGACGACCCGCTCGAACGGCTTCTGGAGCACTGCGCCCGACGCCGGATGCTGATCATCCTCGACAACTGCGAGCATGTCGTCGAGGCCGCGGCCGCGCTGGTGGCCCGGCTGCTGTCCCGCTGCCCCGGCCTGGTCGTCCTCGCCACCAGCCGCGAACCCCTCGGCGTGCCGGGGGAGTTGCTGCGTCCGGTGGAGCCGCTGCCGGAGCCGGTCGCGCTGCGGCTGCTCGCCGAGCGGGGCGCGGCGGCCCGGCCCGGATTCCGCACCGGGGACGACCCCGGTGCCTGCGCCGAGATCTGCCGGCGGCTCGACGGACTGCCCCTCGCCATCGAGCTGGCGGCGGCGCGCCTGCGGATGCTGACCCCGCGCCAGATAGCGGACCGGCTCGACGACCGCTTCCGGCTGCTCACCTCCGGCAGCCGCACCGTGCTGCCCCGCCAGCAGACCCTGCGGGCCGTCGTGGACTGGTCCTGGGACCTGCTGGACGCGGACGAACGGGACGTCCTCGCCCGGCTGTCCGTCTTCGCCGGCGGCTGCGACCTCGCCGCCGCCGAGGCCGTCTGCGGCCCCGTCGCCCTGGAGGCGCTCGGCTCCCTGGTGGACAAGTCCCTGGTGGTCGCCGCCCCTTCGGATGCGGGCGGGATGCGCTACCGGCTGCTGGAGACGGTCGCCGAGTACGCCGCCGAACGGCTCGCCGAGACCGGGCGCCGCGGCGAGGCCGAGCGCGCCCATCTGACGTACTACCGCGAACTCGCCCGCGCCACCGACCCGTTGCTGCGCGGCGCCGAACAGCGCACCGCCATCGACCGGTTCCAGCTGGAGTACGAGAACCTGCGCACCGCCCTGCGCCACGCCGTCGCCCTCGGCGACGAACAGGAGGCACTGTGCCTGGTGCTGTCCCTGCTGTGGTTCTGGCAGATGCGTGACCAGCGCATCGAGACCCGCGTCTGGTGCCGGGAGGTCATGGCGCTCGGCCCCGACCCGTTCGCCGCACCCGTCCGCCCCGCCCGTCCGGTCTGGCGGCGCTGCACCGACACCCCGCCCCCGTACACCGGCGAGGTGCTCGCCGAGGCCCGGCGCGGTGTCCATCTGGCCCATCTCGCCTGCATGGAGACCGAGCTGGAGGCCTGGCAGACACCCGAGGCGCGGGCCAAGCTGGAGGCCATCACCGAGGCGTACGAGCCCGGTCTGCCGCAGACCTGCCGGGCCCCGGGGGCGCTGTGGTTCTACGCCGTGATGATGACCGGCGGCATGGAGCGGCTGCGCACGATCATCGACGCCACCGTACGGACCTGCCGGGACGCCCCCGGCTTCGAGTGGGAGCTGGCCTGGGTCCTCGGCATGCGCGCCAACCTGCTCGCCAACCGCGCCACCTGGGCGGGCGACGCCGCCCGCGACGCCGAGGAGGCCCTGGAGATCTACCGCCGCCTCGGCGACGCGTACGGCACCGCCGAGGCGCTGTCCGCGCGCGGCGAGGCCCATGAACGCAAGGGCGCCTACCGGGCCGCGGCCGCCGACTACGAGACGGCCGTCGAGCACGCCGAGCGCCTCGGCGCCCGCGCCCAGATGGCCATCCTGAACGCCCGGCTCGGCAACGTCCTCATGGAGGAGGGCGAGCTGGAGCGTGGCGAGCGGATGCTCCGCGACGTGATCGCCGACGGGGACGGCGCCTTAAACGAGGCGATGCCCGCCGCCCGGATCTTCCTCGCCGCCTGGCTCGCCATGACCGGCCGCACGGGCGAGGCGCGCGAGCAACTCGTGCTGCTGCGCGAGGAGTTCAAGATCGCGCACTTCGTCGTCTTCGACGCCATGATCCTCACCCAGGAGGCCTTTGTGGACGCCCTCGAACGGCGGCCCGAGAAGTCCCTGGACCGCGTCCGCGACGCCCTGGGCCTCGCCCGGGATCCGCTGTCCGAGGCCGTCACCCCGCAGCTGTCCTCGACCTGTCTCGGCGTCGCCGCGATGGCCCTGGCCGGCCTCGACGGCGGCGGCCGCGCCGCGGACGGCGCCCGCTGCCTGGGTGCCGCCGATGCCCTGCTGCCGGCGGGCCACGTCGTCTCCGGCATGGAGCGCCGGTTCCACGCCCTCACCGAGGCCCGTATCCGGGAGGTGCTCGACGCGGACGCATACGCGGCCGCGTACGCCGAGGGCGGTGGCCTCTCCCTCGCGGAGGCCACCGCCCTGCTGTGACGTTCATGCCGGGGCGTGAACGTCAGGTCTTGGTACGGAACTTGTGGATCGCGATCGGCGCCATGACCACCGTGATCCCCACCGACCAGGCCACCGTGACCCAGATCGGGTGCGCGACCGGGCCGCCCACCATCAGTCCGCGGGCCGCGTCCGCCAGCGCGGACAGCGGGTTGTAGTCGGTGAAGTGCCGCAGCCAGTCCGGCATCGACGTGGGCGGCGCGAAGATCGAGGAGCCGAACTGCAGCGGGAACAGCACCAGGAAGCCCACGCCCTGCACCGACTGCGCGTTCTTCAGCATCACGCCGAGGGTGAGGAACACCCACATGATCGAGGAGGCGAACAGCGCGGACAGGCCCACGGCCGCGAACAGGCCCGCCCAGTGGTGGATGTGGAACCCGACCAGAGCGCCGACGACCATCAGGATGACCGTCGCGAACAGCATCCGCGCCAGCTCCACGGCGATCTTCGCGAACAGCACGGTACCGCGGCCGATCGGCAGCGACCGGAACCGGTCCATCACACCGCTGTTGAAGTCCTGGCTGAAACCGGTGCCGACACCCTGCGACAGGGTCATGCTCGTCATCGCCAGCATGCCGGGGATGACGTACTGGATGTACCGGTCCTGACCGCCGCCCAGCGCCTGCCCGATCGAGCCGCCGAAGACGTACACGAACAGCAGCGTGAACACGATCGGCATGAACACGGCGTCGAACATCGACTCCGGGTCCTGGCGGATCCAGAGCAGATTGCGGCGGATGAGCGCGCCGGTGTGCCGCAGATGCCCGCGCAGCGGAATCCGGACGTCGACGTCGGTCGTGGTTACGGTGGTTGCGCTCATACGGCGACCTCCTCGCGGGGTTCGGCGGGCGCGGCGTTCTGCGGGGTACCGGCACGGTGGCCGGTGAGCGAGAGGAACACCTCGTCCAGGCTGGGCAGTTCGGTGGTGATGGAGGAGATCGTGATGCCGCGCGCGGTGACCGCGCCGACCACGGCGGTCAGCTGCTCGTCGCTGAGGATCGGCACCAGCAGCGTCCCGGACTCGGGGTCCACGGTGGTGCTCGCGAGCCCGGTGATGCCCAGCTCGTCCAGGGTCGCGGCGAGCGGGCGCAGCTGCAGCGGATCGACGGGCCGCACGCGCAGCGTACGACCGCCGACGCGGGCCTTCAGCTCCTCGATCCCGCCGGTCGCGATGACCTTGCCGCGGTCCACCACGGTCAGCTCGGAGGCGAGTTGCTCGGCCTCCTCCATGTACTGGGTGGTCAGCAGCACGGTGACGCCGTCGCCGACCATCGCCTGCACCTCGTCCCACACCTCGTTGCGGGTACGGGGGTCCAGGCCGGTCGTCGGCTCGTCCAGGTACAGCACGGCGGGCCGCCCGATCATGGACGCGGCGAGGTCCAGGCGTCGCCGCATGCCGCCGGAGTACGTGCTCGCGGGGCGCCTGGCCGCCTCCGTCAGGGAGAACCGCTCCAGCAGGGCGTCGGCGCGGGCGCGGGCGTCCTTGCGGGACAGGTCCAGCAGCCGGCCGATCATGTACAGGTTCTCCCAGCCGGGCAGCTTCTCGTCCACCGAGGCGTACTGCCCGGTCAGCCCGATCACCCGGCGCAGCTGCCGCGGCTGCCGTACGACGTCATAGCCGGCGACGGTGGCCGCTCCGGCGTCCGGGGTGATCAGGGTGGACAGGATCCGTACGAGGGTGGTCTTGCCGGCGCCGTTCGGCCCGAGCACGCCCATCACGGTGCCCTCGCGCACGTCCAGGTCGACACCGTCCAGTGCCTTGGTCTCGCCGTAGTGCTTGACCAGTCCCCGCACCGTCACTGCGTGGCTCGCGCCGACGGGGTTCTTGTCGATTCGTGTCATGGCAGAGACGGTTCCAGAGCCCACCGACAGACCACCGACAGCCCACCGACAAAGGCGCCGACAGCTTGCCGACGAGCACCGCAACCATCAATTGAGCAACCACGACGGCGAGCAACCACTTCCGCGAGAGCGGCGCCGGTTTAGGCGCAAGAACGGGGGCAGCCCCGCTGACGGGGGAAGATCAGCGGGGCTGCCGGGATGGTGCCGCAGTGGCTCAGTGGCGACGCCTAGTGGACGGAGTGCTCCTCCAGCGGGAACGTTCCGCCGACGACGTCCTGTGCGAACGACCTCGCCGCGTCGCCCATGACCTCACGCAGATTCGCGTACTTCTTGACGAACTTCGGAACCCGGCCGGAGGTCAGCCCCAGCATGTCCGTCCAGACCAGGACCTGCGCGTCGGTCTCCGGCCCCGCGCCGATACCGACCGTGGGGATGTGCAGCACCCGCGTCACCTCGGCCGCCAGCTCGGCCGGGACCAGTTCGAGGACGACCGCGAACGCACCCGCGTCCTGCACGGCCTTCGCGTCGCGCAGCAGCTGCTGCGCCGCCTCCTCGCCGCGGCCCTGCACGCGGTAGCCCATCGCGTTGACGGACTGCGGGGTCAGCCCGATGTGGGCCATCACCGGGATGCCGGACTCCACCAGCAGCCGGATCTGCTCGTGCGACCGCTCGCCGCCCTCCAGCTTGACCGCGCCGACCCCGGCCTCCTTCACCAGCCGGGTCGCCGAGCGCAGCGCCTGCACCGGGCCCTCCTGGTAGGAGCCGAAGGGCAGGTCGCCGACGACGAGGGCGCGGTTCGTCCCCCGTACGACGGCCGCCGAGAGCATCGTCATCTCGTCGAGGGTGACGGGCACGGTCGTCTCGTACCCGAGGTGGCAGTTGCCCGCCGAGTCGCCGACGAGGATCACCGGGATCCCGGACTCGTCGAAGACGGACGCGGTCATCGCGTCGTAGGCGGTGAGCATGGGCCACTTCTCGCCGCGTTCCTTGGCGAGGGTGATGTCGCGAACGGTGATGCGCCGGGTGCTCTTCCCCCCGTACAGCGCCTTGCTGCCGTCGGAGGATGCGGAGTGCGCGCTCTGCGCGTTCTGGGCAGCCGAAAGCTGCGTCATGGCAACGGCTCCTTCAGTCATCTCGAGGCGCCCTGACGGCGTCCCCGGATCGACTCCATGGTGGCACCTCGTGCCAGTCAGGGCCAGGGGGACCCCCTGTGATCCCCGTCGGTGGCCGGAAGCGATCCGTGTAAGGCCTTGGTAAAGAAGTAAGATACGAGACCGTTCCGTATCGAAATGATCGTACGCTCGAACACATGACAAGTCCCGTCCCTGCCTCCCGGATACCGGAAGCGGTGCACCGGCGCCGTTGGGCGATCCTCGGCGTGCTGATGCTGAGCCTGCTGATCGTGGTGCTCGACAACTCGATCCTGAACGTCGCCATCAAGACCATTTCCAGCCCCGCGCCGATCGGCCTCGGTGCCTCCCAGGGCCAGATCGAGTGGGCGATCAACGCCTACACCCTCGTCTTCGCCGGCCTGCTGTTCACCGCCGGCCTCATCGGCGACCGCCTCGGCCGCAAGAAGGTGCTGCTCGGCGGGATCGCCGTGTTCGGCATCGGCTCCGCCCTGGCCGCCGAGTCCGGCTCGCCCGGCCAGCTGATCGCCTACCGCGCGCTGATGGCCCTCGGTGCCGCCTTCGTCATGCCGGCCACCCTCGCCGTGCTGATGAACGTCTTCGAGCGCGAGGAGCAGCCCAAGGCCATCGGCATCTGGGCCGGCGGCGTCGGCCTCGCCATCGCCATCGGCCCGATCACCGGCGGTGCGCTCCTCGACCACTTCTGGTGGGGCTCGGTCTTCTTCGTCAACGTGCCGATCGTGATCCTCGCGCTGATCCTGATGACCTGGCTGGTGCCCGACTCCCGCGACCCGAGGCCGGGCCGCCTCGACCCCGTCGGCGTCGTCCTGTCCGTCGTAGGCCTCGTCCTGCTGGTCTACGGCATCATCAAGGGCGGCGAGCTGGCCGACTTCACCGACGCGAAGGTGCTGGCGACGATCATCGCCGGTCTCGTCGTCCTCGCCGGCTTCGTCGTCTTCGAGAAGCGCAGCAGCCACCCGTCGCTCGACGTCACCTACTTCAAGAACAAGGTCTTCTCGGCCGCCATGAGCGCCATCGCGCTGGTCTTCTTCGCGCTGATGGGCGTCACGTTCTTCGGTGTCTTCTACACCCAGAGCGTGCGCGGCTACTCGCCGCTGGAGTCCGGTGTGCTGATGCTGCCGCTCGCCTGCGCCCAGCTGATCTTCGCGCCGCGCGCCCGGCTGCTCGTCGACCGGTTCGGCAACAGGGCCACCACCACCGGCGGCCTGGTGCTGATCGCCGCCACGCTGGCCGCGTTCGCCGGCTTCGAGGCCGACACGCCGATCTGGATCCTTGAGGTCGTCTTCTTCCTCATGGGCACCGGCATGGCGCACATCATGACGCCGACCTCGGTCGTCATCATGCAGGCGCTGCCGCGCGAGAAGGCCGGCTCGGCCTCCGCGCTCAGCAACACCTTCCGCCAGGTCGGCGGCGCCCTCGGCATCGCGGTCCTCGGCTCGGTGCTCGCCACCTCGTACCGCAACGGCATCGAGGGCAAGCTCGGCATGCTGCCGCCCGCCCTGCGCGGCAAGGCCGCCGAGTCCATCGAGGCCACCCTCGGTGTCGCCGACAAGCTCGGCCCGCAGGGCAAGGCCCTGGTCGCACCCGCCGCCGACGCCTTCCTGCACGCCATGCACGTCACCGCGCTGTGCGGGGTGGGCGTCGCGCTGGCCGGCGCCGTGGTGACGGCCCTGTTCCTGCCGGGCAAGCCGCCGGCCGCTCAGCAGGGCGAGAAGGAGACGGAGTTGGTCGCCACCGCGGAGTGACGCGGAGTGACGTGGAGTGACAGCAGACTGGATCGCACGGGGGAAGGAGGCGGCTGCGGGACAATTCCGCAGCACAGCGAGAGGACGGATCGACGTGAGCCTTGCCGGCAGCCGGTCGCGACCGGACGGGCCCGCGCGGGGACGACCCCGTAGCGAGGCCGTGGAACGGGCCATTCTGGAAGGCGTGATGAAGCTCCTGGAGGACGGCGTACCGCTCGCCGAACTCTCCATCGAGCGGGTCGCGCGCACGGCCGGCGTCGGCAAGGCCACCATCTACCGCCGCTGGAGCGGCAAAGAGGAACTGTTCATCGACGTCGTGCGCGCCGCCGAACCCCCCGATCCCGAACTCCCGGGCAGTTCCATGCGCGACGACCTCGTCGTCCTGCTCGAGAACCTGCGGCAGCGAGGACTGGCCAGCCGCTCCTCGGCGCTGCTGCACAACGCGCACGCCCAGATCAAGAGCAACCCCAGGATCTGGGCCGCGTACCACGACAACGTCATAGCGCCCCGGCGCCGTCTCGTCATCGACGTGCTGCGCCGCGGGCAGCGCAACGGCGAACTGCGACCGGACGTCGACGTGGAGCTGGCGAACGACCTGTTCGTCGGTCCGATCCTCGTCCGCTCCGTACTGCGCCCGGGTGCCCACCTGCCCGAGGGCCTGGCCGAGCAGATCGTGGACACCGTCCTCGCGGGCCTACGACCCGTCAGCTCGACAGCCTCGTAGCACTCATGTGCGCGTTTCGTCACAGACCCACGCGTCCCGGGGGTGAACGGAACTCGCGGCCCCGCCCCGTTCGTCCTCGTCTTCCGTACGGCCGTCATGGGACGGCGAGATCGGAGCCGATCATCCCCTAGGGTCGGAAGAACACACGGGGGAACGACGGTGTGCACGGCAGGCAGTGAGGCAGACGGTATGGCGCAGCAGGCATACATGACGGAGACGGCGGACGGCGGCTCGGGGCCCGAGCGACCGGGATCCCGGCTTCGGCGCCTGCTGCACCGCCTGTTCGCCGGCTGGCGCGGCGATCCACGCATCTGGCGCCGCGGCATCATCCTGGCGGCGCTGGCCCTGCTGCTCGCCCTGGTGATGGTGCTGCACTCGCGCATCCCGAACCGGGTGGGCAACCTCGGCAGTCTCACCGAGACGTTTCTGCCCTGGCTGGGCCTCGCCATCCCGCTGCTGCTGCTCCTGGCCCTGGTCCGGAGGTCGGCGACGGCACTGATCGCTGTCCTCCTCCCGGCGATCGTGTGGCTGAACCTCTTCGGCGGACTGCTCACCGACAAGTCGGGCTCCGGCGGCGACCTGATGGTGGCGACCCACAACGTCAACGCCGGTAACCCCGACCCCGCCGCGACCGCCCGCTCGGTGGCCGCCTCCGGCGCCGACATCCTCGCCCTGGAGGAGGTCCCCGGCACCGCCGTGCCCGTCTACGAGCAGGCGCTCGCGCCGACGTACAGGTATCACGCGGTGGTCGGCACGGTCGGCCTGTGGAGCAAGTACCCGATGACCGATGTGCGGGACGTCGACATCAAGCTCGGCTGGAAGCGCGCGATGCGCGCCACCGTGACGACCCCCAAGGGACCGGTCGCGGTGTACGTCGCCCACATGCCCTCGGTCCGGGTGAAGATGGAGGCCGGTTTCACCGCCCGGCAGCGCGACAGGAGCGCCGACGCGCTCGGCGAGGCCATCGCCGACGAGCCGCTGAAGCGGGTCGTCCTGCTCGGTGATCTCAACGGCACGATGAACGACCGCTCGCTCAACGCGGTCACCTCCCAGATGCGCTCCACGCAGGGCGCGGCGGGCAGCGGCTTCGGGTTCAGCTGGCCGGCGTCGTTCCCGATGGCGCGGATCGACCAGATCATGGTCAGGGGCGCGGAGCCGGAAAGCTCCTGGACGCTGCCGCGCACGGGCAGCGACCACCTTCCGGTGGCCGCCCGTGTGAAGCTCGACACGTCCTCGTAACCCGTTGGAATACCGGGCCCGAGAGACTTTGTTCCGTAGCTGAACATAGGCTGGTACGGAACTCCGCTCCCTCACCTCGAAAGGCAAAGGCCCCTTCATGCCCCTGGCCCTGCTCGCCCTGGCCGTCGGCGCCTTCGGAATAGGTACGACCGAGTTCGTGATGATGGGCCTGCTGCCCGACGTCGCGAGCGACCTGCACATCTCGATCCCCGCCGCCGGACACCTGGTCTCGGCGTATGCGCTGGGCGTCGTCATCGGCGCCCCGCTGCTCGCCGCGCTCACTGCCCGTATGCCCCGCCGCACGGTCCTGATCTCCCTGATGGGACTGTTCGTCGCGGGCAACGCCCTGACGGCGTTCGCCCCCGGCAACGGCTCCCTGCTCGCCGCCCGCTTCCTCAGCGGCCTGCCGCACGGCGCCTTCTTCGGCGTGGGCGCGGTCGTGGCGACGTCGATGGTCCCGCCGGAGCGCAAGGCCCGCTCCGTCTCCCTGATGTTCCTCGGCCTGACGGTCGCCAACATCGCGGGCGTCCCGGTGGCCACGCTCATGGGCCAGCACCTGGGCTGGCGCGCGACGTTCCTGGGCGTCAGCGTGATCGGCCTGGCGGCGATCGCCTCGCTGGCACTCCTGATCCCGCGCGACGGGGGCCGGCCCGCCTCGTCGACCGGCCTGCGCGGTGAACTGGCGGCCCTGCGGTCCCTCCCGGTGTGGCTGGCCCTCGGTACGACGGTGGCGGGCTTCGGCGCGCTCTTCGCGGCCTACAGCTACGTCACCCCGATGCTCACGGACACGGCGGGCTACGCCGAGTCCGACGTGACGCTGCTGCTGGCCCTGTTCGGCGTGGGCGCGACGGCGGGCAACCTGCTGGGCGGCCGCCTGGCGGACCACTCGCTCAGGGGAACGCTGTTCGGCGGCCTCGCCGCACTGGCGGCGGTGCTGCTCCTCTTCCCGCTCCTGATGCGGGCCGAGTGGAGCGCGGCGCTGGCGGTGACCCTGCTGGGCATGGCGGCGTTCATCACCGGCTCCCCGCTCCAGCTGATGGTGATGGAGAAGGCGTCGGCGGCCCCCTCCCTGGCCTCCTCCGCCAACCAGGCCGCCTTCAACCTGGCCAACGCCGGCGGCGCCTGGATCGGCGGCCTGGCCCTCGCGGCGGGTTTCGGTACGACGTCCCCGGCGCCGGCGGGCGCGGCCCTGGCGGTACTGGGGCTGGGCGTGGCGGCGCTGGCGTACGCCGTCGACCGGCGCCGGACTCCACCGGCCGGCCGGGAGAGGCTGGTCGCCTCCCACGTACCGGAGGAATCGGCGGCGCTGCACCACTGACCCGGGGGGCCGGCTGCCGCGGTCCGAGCCCGCGTCCTCACTCGCCCCAGACGACTCTGCCGTTCGCCTCTTTCCACTCTTTCCACCCTCGGCCGCGCGCGCCCCGCTCCGCCTGCGATCGTGTGAGGCGGAGGACGCGCGAGGCGCTGTTGGCGGTCGCGGCCGGGCGGAATCGGTGGCTGAAGTCCAGAGGGATGTCCAGGGCCAGGAAGTTCTTGCCGTTGCCCGTCCGTGCGCGCAGGCGGATCCGGTGCCGGGCCACCGGCACCGTCTCGGGAAGCCGGAGGTTCCACGCCTGCTTCCACGGCCCGGCGGGCAGCCTCGGGTCACCCGAGAGCCTCGTGCCCATGCCTGCCAGCAGATCGGGGAGCCGGTAGCTCTTGTCCAGCATCTTCACCGGACCGAACTTCATGATCACATTGCAGGTGACCCGGGTCAGGTCGACGGTCTCCTTGAGGTGGCCGTCCATCTCCCAGCGGACCTGGTGCCCGAGCCACGGTAACGCCGGGGTCAATGTGATGTCGCGGATGTCCAGGATGTAGGTGTCGTCGCTCGCGTCCTCCACCAGGCGCATACTCACCTCGCTCACCCCGCGGTGTCGCGGATACGCGCGGATATGAATGTCGCCGCCGATGGCGCGCGCCCGACCCGGCGGCGAAGCGTCGCTCAGGGCCTCGCTCCCACCCGTTCGGGGGTAGGGGAAGCGCCGGAACGAAACCGGCGGCCGTGCCCCCGGGACCTGCGTCAACGGGCGGTGTTCGGGCGGAAGTCACCAGGCGGGTCGGCCGGTGAGGGCAGGAACGGCCGCCCGGACGCCGGGCTGCGCCGCCTGGCGTCCGGCTCGGGCAGGGTGTGCACGGCACGGGGTTGTCGGACAATGGTCGGGACCGGAGCCCCGGCCCGATTCCGGCGGGCCGGGGCTCCATGTCGTACGGTCGACCTCGGACTAGTTGTCGTGGTCGTCGTGGTCGTGGTGCCGCACCACGCGGAAGCTGGCCACGACGCCGTTGTCGACCTCGATGCCGTCGGTGTCGCACGCGTGGACGCCGAAGCTGTCGCTGTGGGGGCCGACGGTGGCGATGGGACCGCCGTTGTCGCAGACCGCCCCGCGGAAGACCTCGACGGTCTTGTCGCTGTCGTTGCGGATGTTCAGGGTCTTGGCGCCCAGGCCGCTGACGACGGTGATGCAGTCGCCGGGGTGGCTGGAGTAGGACCGCTCGTTGATCTGGATACGGCCCTCCTCCTCGTGACGACCACCTTCGTTGCCCTTGCCCTGCGTGCCGCCGTCCCGGGGCGCGCCGGCGGCGGCCGTCGGGGCTGCCTCGGGCGCCGGGACGGAGGCGGCCGAGGCGTAGGTGATGCCGGTCGCGACGAGAGCTGCCGCACCCGCGACAGCGGCGGTCACCATGTTGGAACGGGCGAGCTTCATATCGTTCTCCTGTCTCGTGTCTCGGAGATGCCGGCCCGTCAGCCGGCGTGAGACCAAAAGTACTCATAGCTGACTTATCGGCGATACCGGAGGATCTCCGACATAGTGCCGATCGGGGCATTTCTGGCTCCGGGCGCCAGGTCTCCGAGGGGCGGACAGGAGGTCAAGTGGCTTGAAAAGAAGGTGTTATTGACACACTATTAGGCCTTTAGGGTGATCCTCTGACGCCTGCTCACTCGCCGACGGAGCGTGTCGGTGCGGATGTGACGAGAAGAGTCGTGCTACATGGCTCTGCCCGCACCGCTCCACGCCCCACCGCTCGGCGAGCGCGTCCAGGAGAGCCGGGCTCCCACCCGACTCCTCCGGCGCCGTGGCGGACAGCAGGACGGGCGGGACACGTGACCCCGGGTCGGTCGGCAACTCCGTTGCGTGGAACCGGACATCGAAGCCGTGCCGTCGAGGACCGTTCATCACCGCGCTCAAGTCGCGGTGACGCGAGCCGCGGCAACGCAAAAGGGGGGGCGTGAGGTCACCAGGACCCCACGCCCCCCCCGCGTGCTCAGCGGAGCGTCAGCGCGTCAGTGCTGCTTCTGCGCGCCCTTCGCGTACGACTGGACGTAACCGTCCGCCGGCGAACCGACGCCCGTCACGTCGTCGTAGCCCTTCACCGCGGACAGCGAGCTGTCCTTGCCGAGGGAGCGGACCGAGTACAGCAGGCCACCCTTGGCGTCCAGGCCGTTGGCGAAGTCCACGCGGGCGACCGCCAGGCCGGAGCCCGTCGGGTTGTCCGTGACGTCGTGGAAGACGCCCTTCTTGCCGTACTTGGAGTAGATCGCCGGGTTGGCGAAGCCGATCGCCTTGCCGCCGCGCGCCTCCTGGGCCAGCGCCTGGACCGCCGCGATCACCGGAGCGGCGAGCGAGGTGCCGCCGATGCGGTACTCGCTGTACTGCTGCGAGCCGTCCGGGAAGGTCTGGGTCTGGCCGACCAGGAAGCCGGTGTTCGGGTCGGCGATGGCCGCGATGTCCGGGACGACGCGGTTGCCGGTGGCGTTGTTCGCCTTCGCCAGCGCGTCGGGGACGATGCCCTTCTGGTAGTACGGCTGGGCGACCGTCTTGCTGGTGCCGCCGCCCGCGCCCGAGGTGAAGGCGCCGGGGAAGTTGGTCCAGCTCTTGCCGTCGGCCGACAGGGTCGCCTTCTCGGTGCCCCAGCCGGTCTCCCACTCGTACGTGTCGCCCTTGCCGACGGCCAGCGAGGTACCGCCGACCGCGGTGACCCACGCGGAGTTGGCCGGGGTGTCGACCTGCTTCGTACCGGACTTGGCGACCTGGTCGCCGTCGTCACCGGAGGAGAAGTAGAAGCCGATGCCCTGCACCGCGCCCAGCTGGAAGACCTGGTCGTAGGCGGCCGCGAGGTCCGGGGTCTGGCTGGCCTCGACGTCGCCCCAGGAGTTGGAGACGATGTCGGCCAGGTGGTTGTCGACGACCTTGCTGAGCGAGCCCAGCAGGTCCTCGTCGTAGCAGGAGGCGGCGCCCACGTAGGTGATGTCGGCGTTCGGGGCCACCGCGTGCGCGGCCTCCACGTCGAGGGTCTCCTCGCCGTACCAGCCGGCCGCGCCGCATTCCTTGGTCTTGGTGTAGCTGTCCGGCAGGACCTGGTGCAGCTGGCTGGTCTTCCAGGCCGCGTCACCGTTCTTCGCCGCGTACGTGCCCGCGTCGAAGGCGATGGTCGGCGAGGCGTAGGCGTCGGTGATGGCGATCCGGACGCCCTTGCCGGTGTAGTCGCCGGCGCCGTAGACGGAGCGCAGCTGCTTGCCGGTGTAGCCCTTGATCGCGTACGGGATCTTCTGGCCGTACGCGTCCGGCAGCGTGCTCGCGGTCTCCGAGCCGTAGTACGAGGAGAACGGCCCGGCGTTCTTGAACACGGCGTCCGGCGGCGGCAGCTGGTCGTCGTGGTTCGCCTTGTGCGGGGCGTTGTCCAGGCCGGTGACGGTCAGGACGGCGCCCTTGAGGCTGTCCGGCACGGAGGCCGTCTGCGCCGGGGCGCGGTAGGTCGCCGAACCCTTGGCGTAGTTGTGCAGCTGGGTGCCGAAGGCCTTCTCGGCGGCGGCCACGTCACCGGAGACGGCGACGTAGTGCTGGGTGACCTCGGTGACCTTCAGCCCGGACGACGTCAGCCAGGACTTGACGGCGGCCACCTGGGCCTTGGTGGCCCCGAACTGGGACTGCGCCTTCTTGGCGTTCAGGTACTTGCCGTACAGCGGCGAGCTGGGGTCGGACACGGCCTTGGCGTAGGCGGCGAGTCCGGCCGCGTTCTTGCCGGCCAGGTAGACCCGGGCGTTGACCTGGGCGCTGTTCGAGGTCGCGCCCTTGTCCGCCTTGGCCGTGGCCCAGAGAGGCTTGGTGCCCTTCAGTGTGTCACGAGCGGGGCTGTCCGTGGCGTGCGCCGCGGGTATGCCCAGCGCCAGCGCGCCGGCGACCATCGGCAGTGTCGCTGCCATGCTCACAGCGCGCAGCTTGGCGCGGTTGGATCTCATAGAACCCCCTGCGATGCGGTTCGCATGCATGTAGTGGTCGGTACGTCATGCGTCCACGTGCCGGTCCGCGGCGGTTCGGCCGGTCGGATGGATCACATGATGGGGGTCACTCTTTCGATGAACCGTTCATGCGCGGGGAACGTAAAGGTCAAGAGAAGCTCAAGTGCCCGTCAGGTAGGGCGAATTGTTCCTTTCATCCCTCACGGTTGTGTAACGGAACTGTCCATCCGCTGTTCACATATGGCGTTCACACAACGCCGCTCACGAACGCGGCGCGGCACCCCGCTCCTTGAGCATCTGCGCCATCGCCTGAAGCTCCGACTGCTGCGCGTCGACCATGCCCTGCGCGAGCCGCTTCTCCACGCCGACGGTGCACTTGGCGACACAGCCCTCGGCCATGTGGATGCCGCCCTTGTGGTGCTCCGTCATCAGCTGCAGATAGAGGGTCTCCGCCTGCTTGCCGTCCAGCGACTGGAGCTTCTTCAGCTCGGTGTCCGTCGCCATGCCCGGCATCAGCGAGCCGTCCCCGCGCTCGGGCATGTCGCCCATGCCCATCCAGGCCATCGGCGGCTTCGCCGACACCTTCGGCAGCTCCCACAGATCCAGCCAGCCGAGCAGCATGCCGCGCTGGTTGGCCTGCGTCTGCGCGATGTCGTAGGCGAGCCGCCGCACTTCCTCGTTCTTCGTACGGTCCCGGACGATGTACGACATCTCGACGGCCTGCTGGTGGTGCACCGCCATGTCCCGGGCGAACCCGGCGTCCGCCGACTCCGCGCCCGGCGTCTTCATGTCCGAGCCGCCGGAGTCCTCGGCGACCGCGTAGGTGATCGCGCCGGCCGCGACGAGCACCGCCGCCGCGGCGCCGGCGATCCAGCCGATGTGCCGCCGCCTCACTGCATCGCCCCGCTGGTGCAGGCGGCGCCCGGCTCCGGGGTCTGCGGACCCTGGACGTAGGCGGCGAAGAACTTGTTCACCTCCGGGTCGTCCGCGCTCTTGACGGCCACCTGGTGGCCCCACGCCGACAGGATCAGCGGCGCCGCCTGGTTCTCGTACGGGCTCATCAGCGAGTACGGCGTCTTCTTCACCTTCGCCGTCAGCGCGTCGACGTCGGCCTTCTTCGCCTTGTCCGTGTACGTCACCCAGACCGCGCCGTGCTCCAGCGAGTGCACGGCGTTCTCGTCCTGCAGCGGCTTGGTGTAGACGGTGCCGTTGCAGGTCGCCCAGATCTGGTTGTGATTGCCGCCGACCGGCGGGTGCATCGGGTACGCCACCCTGTTCGCCACATGCGTCCGCGCCAGCTTGCCGCTCCAGGTCTTCAGACCGTCCTTGCCGGTGGTCCAGTGCCCGGAGTCGCCGGAGTCACCGGCGGGGCCCTTGGTGGCGCTCGCGGAGTCCTTCTTGTGCGACTGGGAGTTCACGAGGACCACGCCGCCGACCACCAGGCCGGCGACGACCACCACGCTCGCGGCGATGGTGAGCGCGCGGTTGCGGCGATCGCGCGCCCGCTCGGCGCGGCGCATCTCCTCTATCCGGGCCTTGCGTGCCGCGTTGCTGTTCTTGGCGGAACCCATGAGGTGTCCTTCTGGGGAAAGGGACGGCATCGGGAAGGGTGGGGCCCGCTGATCGTAATGGGGAAGGGAAGGCCTTCCGTAGGGAGGGCAGGGCAAAGGAACGGCTGGGGCGAGCGAGGGAAGAGGGAGGATGGGGGCACCGCGGGATAATTTGAACCGTGGATGCGTATTACCTACGCTCCTGGTATGCGGCTCCTGCGCTCCACCGACCTGGCCCTGCGCGTCCTGATGCGACTGGCCGTGGCCCCCGACGCCACACCCACCACCCGCCAGGTCGCCGCCGACATGGACGTGCCCTACACGCACACCGCGAAGGTTGTCGCCGAACTCCAGCACCTGGGCCTCGTCGACGCCCGGCGCGGCCGCGGGGGTGGCCTCGCACTGACGGAGAAGGGCCGTACGGCGTCGGTCGGGGCGGTGGTGCGCACCTTCGAGGGCGACGGCGACGTCGTCGACTGCGAGGGCCCGACGCCCTGCCCGCTGAACTCCGGCTGCCGCCTGCGCGGCGCCCTGCGCCGGGCCCAGGAGGCGTTCTTCGCCGCGCTGGACCCCGTCACGGTCGCGGACATCGTCTCCGACCCCACCGGCCCCTTGCTGCTGGGCATCTCCCGGTCCCCGCAGGGCGATTGACGTCCCTGTCCGAAGTCCGTCGTCGACCGCCGGACTCCTCTGACAGGCCTGGTCCTATTCCTATCCCTATCCCTGGGCTCCCTATCCCTGGGCCAGCCACAGGTCCGGGCCGAAGACCTCGTAGTGGAGGTCGGCCGGGGCCACGCCCTTCCCGATCAGCTGGGTACGCACCGCGCGCATGAACGGCAGCGGACCGCACAGGTACGCGTGCGTGCCCTCCGCCACCGCGATGTCGGCCAGGTCCACCAGGCCGGTGGCGGAGCCCGGCTCGGCGTCGCGCTCGTAGAAGAAGTGCACGGACGCGTCCGGGAGCTTGTCCGCGTACGTCTCGTGGTCGGTGCGCAGGGCATGGTCGGCGGGGGAGCGGTCGCCGTGCAGGACGGTGACCGGGCCGTGATGGCCGGCCGCCGCGAGATCGGCGAGCATCGCGATCATCGGGGTCACGCCGATGCCCGCGGAGGCGAGCAGCAGCGGGGTGTCCGGCCCGGCGTCCAGGACCAGGTCGCCGTACGGCTCGGACAGCTCGAGGGCGTCGCCTGCGCGCACGCGCGCGTGGAGGTGGTTCGAGACCTCGCCGTCGGGCGTCGCGGCGTCGCCCCGAACGCGCTTGACGCTGAACTGGCGCACGGCCTCGCCCGGCGCCCCGGACAGGCTGTACTGCCGTATCTGCCGGGCGCCGTCGGACAGTTCGACCTGGACGGAGACGTACTGACCGGCGCGGAAGTCGCGCACCGGGCCGCCGTCGGCCGGCCGCAGCCGGAAGGTGGCGACGTCCGCCGTCTCCTCGACGCGCTCCACGACCTCCCACGGCCGCCGGACCGTCGTGCCGCTCTCCTCGTACAGCCGCTTCTCGACGGCGATGAGCGCGTTCGCCATCAGCCAGTAGACCTCGTCCCAGGCGGCGGCGACCTCGGGCGTCACGGCCTCGCCGAGGATCTCGGCGATGGCGGCGAAGAGGTGCTCGTGCACCACGGGGTAGTGCTCGGGAGCCACGCCCAGCGAGGCGTGCTTGTGGGCGATCCGGCCGAGCATCGCGTCGGGCCGGGCGTCCGGGTGCTCCAGCAGGTGCGTGGCGAAGGCGGCGATGGATCCGGCGAGGGCCTGCTTCTGGGCGCCGGAGGCCTGGTTCCCGCGGTTGAACAGGTCGCGCAGCAGTTCCGGGCGGGCGGCGAAGAGCCGGGCGTAGAAGCGCTCGGTGATCTCGCCGATGGCCGCGCCGACGGCGGGGAGGCTGGCGCGGACGGTGGCCGCGGACTGTTCGGACAGCATCGGAACTCCTCGGATCTCGACTGGTCGGAACGCTATGAAAACTTGCATCTGAGATGCAAATTAAATGGGCGTGGTCTCGCTCACGCCGGAAGCGGATCGGCCATTACGGATGTCGGTGCGAGCAGGCAAGATGGGCAGCACAGCAGTACACCTGCCGTACGAGAGGCGTTCAGGCCGTGGACGCATCCGCGATCAAGGTCCGCAACGCGCATGAAATGGTGTTGTGGTGGGATGCTCAGGTGCCCGACCGCCTCCCGCGGGACTGGGGACAGGCGGCCTGACCAGCAAGGATGGGGTAGCGGAAGATGGACAAGCAGCAGGAATTCGTGCTCCGGACACTGGAGGAGCGCGACATCCGGTTCGTACGCCTGTGGTTCACGGACGTGCTGGGCTTCCTCAAGTCCGTCGCCGTGGCCCCCGCGGAGCTGGAGCAGGCCTTCGACGAGGGCATCGGCTTCGACGGCTCCGCCATCGAGGGCTTCGCCCGGGTCTACGAGTCCGACATGATCGCCAAGCCGGACCCCTCCACCTTCCAGGTCCTGCCGTGGCGCGCGGAGACCCCCGGCACCGCCCGCATGTTCTGCGACATCCTCATGCCGGACGGCTCCCCGTCCTTCGCGGACCCGAGGTACGTGCTCAAGCGCGCCCTGGCCCGCACCTCCGACCTGGGCTTCACCTTCTACACCCACCCCGAGATCGAGTTCTTCCTGCTGAAGGACCGCCCGCTGGACGGCTCCCGCCCGACCCCGGCCGACAACTCGGGGTACTTCGACCACACCCCGACCAACGTCGGCATGGACTTCCGCCGCCAGGCGATCACCATGCTGGAGTCGATGGGCATCTCGGTGGAGTTCTCCCACCACGAGGGCGCCCCGGGCCAGCAGGAGATCGACCTGCGCTACGCCGACGCGCTCTCCACGGCCGACAACATCATGACGTTTCGCCTGGTCATGAAGCAGGTCGCGCTGGAGCAGGGCGTTCAGGCGACCTTCATGCCGAAGCCCTTCTCCGAGCACCCCGGCAGCGGCATGCACACCCACCTGTCGCTCTTCGAGGGCGACAGGAACGCGTTCTATGAATCCGGCTCCGAGTACCAGCTCTCCAAGGTCGGCCGCTCCTTCATCGCGGGCCTGCTCAAGCACGCCGCGGAGATCTCCGCGGTCACCAACCAGTGGGTGAACTCGTACAAGCGCATCTGGGGCGGCTCCGAGCGCACGGCGGGCGCCGGCGGCGAGGCCCCGTCGTACATCTGCTGGGGTCACAACAACCGCAGCGCCCTGGTCCGCGTCCCGATGTACAAGCCCGGCAAGACCGGCTCCGCGCGGGTCGAGGTCCGCTCCATCGACTCCGGCGCCAACCCGTACCTGGCCTACGCCCTCCTGCTGGCCGCGGGCCTGAAGGGCATCGAGGAGGGCTACGAGCTTCCGCCGGGCGCCGAGGACGACGTCTGGGCGCTGTCCGACGCCGAGCGCCGCGCGATGGGCATCGAACCCCTCCCGCAGAACCTCGGCGAGGCCCTCGCCCTGATGGAACGCAGCGACCTGGTCGCCGAGGCCCTCGGCGAGCACGTCTTCGACTTCTTCCTGCGCAACAAGCAGGCGGAGTGGCACGAGTACCGCTCGGAGGTCACGGCGTTCGAGCTGCGCAAGAACCTGCCGGTGCTGTAGGCGCAGGTCGGACCTGTTTTCCGGCGAACCGACCCCTGGGGCCGACGGTCATGGACCGCCGGCCCCAGGGCGTCCGCCGCCCGCCCGCACCTCAGCGTCAGCGGATCACCGACGGATCACTCCCAGTCGGACTCGGAGTCGATCTGGGACACGGGAGCGGGCTGCCGGGACCGGGCGTCCTGACCGACGTGGCCGGGGGTGCTGACGTGGCCCTGATTGCTGCAGGCGTCGTACACCGACTGGCCTGACCACGGTACGGCGAAGGGGACGAGCCCGAGTGCCTGCTCGCAGATTTTCTCCCCGGACAGGGTCCGGCCGGCGACGTTGATGCGGCCGTGGTCGCCGTCGTGGGCGTGGGCCGGGGCGGCGAGCGCGACACCGGCCGCGGTGAGCGCGGCGAGAGCGGTGATCTTCTTCATAGCCTGGTCAACGACCCCGGATCGGCGCAGGTCACGCCGCTGACGGCGGTGTGGCTATCCGACGTACGCCGGTGACACGGCGGCCTTGCTGATCTGCCGAGGCGCCCCCGAGCCGTCCGCCGGCACCTGGTACAGATCGGCTCCGTAGTCACCCGGCAGCGCGTACACGACCGTACGGTCGTCCCGCCACACCGCCTGGTCGTCCACGCTCCTCCGCTCGGCCAGCGGGGTCTCGCGCATGGTGCGCAGATCGAGGACGTACAGGTGCCAAGGGGCGTCCTTCGGCAGGCCCTTGACCCGCTTCTTGTAGGCGATGCGCGTGCCGTCGGGCGAGAGGGACGGGCACTCGACGTTCGTGTGCAGGGTGGTGACCGTACGGGCGCGCAGATCGCCCCGCACCAGATAGGTGCCGCCCCCGGTCGCGAGCGTCGCGTAGAAGGTGCGGTCGTCGCGGGCGAACGTCACGCCCCAGAAGTTGACGTCCGGCGCCCGGTACGGATGCCCGCCCTTGAGGATCCGGAAGTCCTCCAGCGACGGGATCAGCTCACCGCTCCTGGTGTCCACGATCGCCGCGCGCGTCGAGAAGTTCGTACCGGCGTAGCTGTCACCGCCCACGAACGCCGTCCACGCGGCGAAGTGCCCGGTGGGGGAGACCCGGGCACGCGACGGAATCCCCGGCACGTCGTACGTGTGCATAGTCCGCAGCCGATCATCCAGGACCAGCGCCCGATACGTGTCCGAAACCGCCCCATGCACCGCTTGCAGACACACACCCGTCCCCGAAGCGGCGTAGAACCGCAGGCACTTGACGCCCGACGAGGTACGCGCCCCCGCCGGATCGCCCGCCGGGACGCTGACGACCTCGTCCCGATGCGGTCCCCACGCCATGTTCCGGAAGAGCATCGACCCCCGCCCGGTCAGCGTCACCGCGCCCGGCGTGACCCGCGGACCGCCCGCCTGGGTGTGGTTGCGCCGGTCGGCCCGGGCCGAGGCGTGCAGCACGGAGGCGACCCCGACCGCCGCCAGCACGGCGACGGCCGAGACCAGGATCAGGATGCGGCTGCGTACGGTCATGCGGGCACCGTTCCCTTCGGGCGCAGGGTGAGGGAGAACAGGGCGCACGCGGCCAGCGCCACGGCCGCCCCCGCCAGCGCCGCCCGGTCGCCCCACACCGTCCAGGCCGCGCCGAACAGCAGTGAGCAGGCGAACCGGGCCATCGCCTGCCCGGTCTGCACGAGGGCCAGCCCCGACGAGCGCAACTCCTCCGGCACCCCGTCCGAGGCCGCCGCCATCAGCACCCCGTCGGTGGCCGCGTAGAAGGCGCCGTGCAAGGCGAGGACGACATACGGCAGCGCCGATCCGCGCCACGCCGTGAGCAGCAACGCGTACGCGATCAGCAGACCACCGTGCCCGCCCACGAACACGGCCCACCTGCCCACCCGGTCCGCGAGCCGCCCGAGCGGCACCGCGAGCAGCAGGAACGAGGCGGCCGTACCGAGCGGCAGCAGGGCGAACCACCGGTCCGGCACGCCCAGCCGACGCTGAAGCAGCAGATAGACGAACGAGTCACTCACCGTGGCAAGCCCCAACAACAGCGCGCACACGGCGATCCGCCGCAGCCCCCGCCGCCGCAACAGCCCCACCGCACCCCGCAGAGTGGGCCGCTCGGCCGCGACCGCGCCACCCCGCCCGCCCGGCACGAAGAGCACCAGCACCAGCACCCCGAGCACCGCGACGCAGAAGCTGACGGTGAACACCGCGTCATACCCGTCCACCGTCGCCCGCAGGATCAGAAAGGCGACCAGCGGCCCGAGCAGCGCCCCAGCGGTGTCCATGGCCCGGTGCACCCCGAAGGCACGCCCCCGGGACTCGGCCGTGCTCGACAACGAGATGAGGGCATCGCGCGGAGCGGTCCGCAGCCCCTTCCCCGTGCGGTCGGCGGCGAGAACCAGCCCGATCGGCGTCAGCGAATGCGCGACGAGCAGCAACGGCTTGCACACGGCGGATATGCCGTACCCGACCCCGGCGACCCACTTGTGCCGCCCACCGCCCCGATCCGCGAGATGCCCGCCGACCAGCCGCACAAGGGCCGAGAAACCGTTGTAGACGCCGTCGAGCAGCCCGAACCCCAAGGGAGACAGCCCGAGCCCGGTGACCAGGTACAACGGCAGAACGGCGGTGACCATCTCGGACGACACGTCCGTCACCAGGCTGACGGTTCCGAGCGCGAGCACGGTAGGGGCGATCGCGGCACGGCGCCGCCCGGCCACTGGCCGGACGGCACCGTCCGCGGACGCCGGCGTACTCGCGCGGCTGTCCGCTACGTACACGTCAGGACGCCCAGATACCGCTGATGTCCTGGGCGGAGTCCGCGTTGCCCGCGTGCGACGACAGCCCCTGGCTGTCCTCCAGGGTGCGCAGCAGGTCGTAGTGGTCGTACGTCGTGGAGCTGGACGACCCGGGGGTCACGGGCTGCCCGTAGAGCACGGTCGGAATCCGGTTGCCGCTCAGCCGGTTGTCCTCGTCGAACGTGACGACGAGCAGGCTGTTGTGGGTCTTGGCCCAGCTCGCGTAGGCGCCCAGGTTGTCCTTCAGCCAGGTGTCGCCGGTGGACACCGAGCAGTCGTGCATGTCGCTGCACAGGTCCGGGGTGACGAACGACAGCTGGGGCAGCGTCGAGTAGTCCGTCGGGAACTGGTCGAACGTCATCGCGCTGTCCGTCGGCACATTGCTGAACCCGAACCACGGGTTGTGCTTGCGCGCGTAGTCCCCGCTGCTGCAGTCGGTCGCGCCCTGGCTGGGCAGGGTCTCGTTGTAGCTGGCCCAGCTGCGCCCGGCGTCGATCATCTCGGACGCGAGATTGGGCGCCGACGAGAAGCCGGGCGTGTAGCAGCTGTCGTCCGTGATGCCCTGCGTCGAACCGGAGAACAGGGCGAAGTAGTTGGGCTGGCTCGGGTGGGTCTCGGCGTACGACTGGGTCAGGTTGGCACCTCCCGACTTCAGCGAGTTGATGTACGGCGCCTTGGAGGAGCCGATGACCTGGCTGTAGGCGTGGTTCTCGAAGACCACGACGACCACGTGATCCGGGCTCGGAACGGCGCCCGCGGCGTGCGCGGACCCGGTGCCGATCCCGGTCCACAGCCCGACCGCGGCCGCGGCGAGGGCCGTTGCGGACGCCACGACGGTACGGGTACGGCGGTACACGGAACTGCCGGACACATCAACCTCCGGTGTGGGGGTGGGACGGGGCTGGCGGTGCGGACAGAGCATGCACACGCCAACATGCCCGCACCCCACGGCACCCAACCCAGACGGTGAAGAGCGGATGAACTACTGCCCACACGGACCGCCTGCCGCAGCCACGCACGTCGGGAGGGCCGCCCACGGCGGGAAGGGGACGTGGCGGGTGGTGTCCGCCCGCAGAGGCCGGCGAAAACACCGAAACCTGGCCAGAAACAGCCCGCCGGACCGAGGACGGCCACCACCCGCCGCGGCACCGACTCAAAAACCACCACAGGCGCACCCAAGCCAAGACGCACCACCACAGGCCGCCGCAGGCACCCGCGCCGCACCCGAAGGGCACCCCGCACCCGAAGAGGGCACCCCGCACCGAACCGCCCAGGCGCCGCAGTCACCCGCACCGAACCGCCCACGCGCCGCAGGCACCCGCGCCGCACCCCCACGCCCCGACCGAACCGCCGAGGCGCCGCAGGCGCACGCATCGAACCGCCGAGGCGCCGCAGGCACACGCGCCGCACCCCCACGCCCCGACCGAATCGCCCAGGCGCCGCAGGCGCACGCATCGAACCGCCGAGGCGCCGCAGGCACACGCGCCGCACCCCCACGCCACGACCGAATCGCCGAGGCGCCGCAGGCACCCGCACCGAGCCGCCCATGCGCCGCAGGCACCCGCGCTGCAGGCACCCGCGCCGCACCTCCACGCCCCGCACCGAGCCGCCCATGCGCCGCAGGCACACGCGCCGCAGGCACCCGCGCCGCACCCCCACGCCCCGCACCGCCCATGCGCCGCAGGCACCCGCACCGAACCTCCGAGGCGCCGCAGGCACACGCGCCGCCACCCCCACGCCCCGAACCGCCGAGGCGCCGCAGGCACCCGCCCCGAACCGCCCAAGCGCCGCAGGCACACGCACGAAGCCCCCGCCCCCGTCGCCGGTTAGGCTCTGGCCAGGACGATCGCACCCGAGGGAGGCCACGGAGATGACGCCGGGGCGCAGAAGCAGCACGTTCACCCGCCTGCTCCGACACGGCTTCACGGACCCCTCCGCCGCCGAGCGCCTCCTCGACGGCCCGGAACTCGCCCCCGTCCGCGACGACCCGTTCCTCCTGGAAGCCCTCGGCGCCACCGCCGACCCGGACCTGGCCCTGCACGGCCTGGTCCGCCTCGTGGAGGCCCAGGACGGCCCCACGGCCCACCGTGAACTGCTGGACACCCTCATCGCGGCCAAACCCCTCCGCGACCGCCTCCTCGGCGTCCTCGGCGCCTCCGCCGCCCTCACCGACCACCTGGCCCGCCACCCGGCCGACTGGCAGGCCCTGGTCACCTACGAGCCCCAGGACCTGCACCCGGGCGTCACGGAGTTCGAGCGCGGCCTGGCCGACGCCACCGACCCCGTCTCCCTGCGCGTCGCCTACCGCCGCTGCCTCCTCTCCATCGCCGCCCGCGACGTCTGCGGCACCACGGACGTCGCCGAGACGGCCGCGGAACTCGCCGACCTCGCCACCGCCACCCTGCGCGCGGCCCTGGCCATAGCGAAGACGCACGCCCCCGAGGACGCGGCCGCCTGCCGTCTCGCGGTGATCGCGATGGGCAAGTGCGGCGGCCACGAACTGAACTACGTCTCCGACGTGGACGTGATCTTCGTAGCGGAGGCAGCCGAAGGCACCACCGAGGCCAAGGCCCTCACCTCCGCCACCCGCCTCGCCTCGCATCTGATGCGGATCTGCTCGGAGACCACCGTCGAGGGCTCCATCTGGCCGGTGGACGCCAACCTCCGCCCCGAGGGCCGCAACGGCCCCCTCGTCCGCACCCTCTCCTCCCACCTCGCCTACTACCAACGCTGGGCGAAGACCTGGGAGTTCCAGGCCCAGCTCAAGGCCCGCCCGGTGGCCGGCGACGCAGAACTCGGCCGGGCGTACATCGACGCGCTCGAACCCCTGGTCTGGAAGGCGGCCGAGCGCGAGAACTTCGTGGCGGACGTGCAGAAAATGCGCCGGCGCGTCGTCGAGAACATCCCCGCGTCCGAGATCGAAAGAGAACTCAAGCTCGGCCCGGGCGGCCTGCGCGACGTCGAATTCGCCGTCCAGCTCCTGCAGTTGGTGCACGGCCGCACCGACCCCGCCCTGCGCAGCGGCACCACCCTGGACGCCCTCCAGGCCCTGGCCGCCGGCGGCTACGTGGGCCGCGAGGACGCCGCCCGCCTCGACGAGGCGTACCGCTTCCTGCGCTCCATGGAGCACCGTATCCAGCTGTACCGCCTGCGCCGCACCCACCTCGTCCCCGTGGCCGAGGAGGACCAGCGGCGCCTCGGCCGCTCCCTGGGCCTGCGCACCGACCCGGCGGCCGAGCTGATCCGCGAATGGAAACGGCACACCGGCGTCGTACGACGCCTGCACGAGAAGCTCTTCTACCGCCCGCTCCTCGACGCGGTCGCCCAACTCGCCCCGGGCGAGACCCGCCTGAGCCCCGAAGCGGCCCGCGAACGCCTCGTCGCGCTCGGCTACGCCGACCCGGCGGCGGCCCTGCGCCATCTGGAGGCCCTGGCCTCCGGCGTGACCCGCAAGGCGGCCATCCAGCGCACCCTGCTGCCCGTCCTCCTCGGCTGGTTCGCCGACTCGGCGGATCCGGACGCGGGCCTGCTGAACTTCCGCAAGGTCTCGGACGCGCTGGGCAAGACACCCTGGTACCTGCGCCTCCTGCGCGACGAGGGCGCGGCGGCGGAGAACCTGGCCCGCGTCCTGTCCGCCGGCCGCCTCGCCCCCGACCTGCTCCTGCGGGCCCCCGAAGCGGTGGCCCTGCTGGGCGACGGAGACGGCACGGGCATGCGCGGAGCCGGCCTCACGCTCCGCGAGCGCACCCCCCTGGAGCAGGAGATCCTGGCCGCCGTGGGCCGCGCGGAGAACGCCGAGCAGGGCGTCACCGCGGCCCGCGGCGTGCGCCGCCGCGAGCTGTTCCGCACCGCCGCCGCCGACATCGTCGGCTCCTACGGCACCGAGACCAGCCCCGCCGAGGCCGACCAGGGCGCCCTGGTGGACCGGGTCGGCGCGGCGGTCTCCGACCTCACCGCCGCCACCCTCGCCGGCACCCTGCGCGCGGTGGTCCGGGACGGCTGGGGCGACACGCTCCCCACCCGCTTCGCGATCATAGGGATGGGCCGGTTCGGCGGCCACGAGCTGGGCTACGGCTCCGACGCGGACGTCGTCTTCGTGCACGAACCGCAGGACGGCGTGGACGAGCACGAGGCGGCCGCCGCGGCGAACAAGGTCGTCGCCGAGATGCGCCGCCTGCTCCAGCTGCCCAGCGCCGACCCGCCGCTGCTCATCGACGCCGATCTGCGCCCGGAGGGCAAGTCGGGACCGCTGGTGCGCACCCTGAAGGCGTACGAGGCGTACTACCGCCGCTGGTCCCTGGTCTGGGAGTCCCAGGCGCTGCTGCGGGCGGAACACGTGGCCGGGGACGAGGACCTCGGCCGGCGCTTCACGGCCCTCATCGACCCCCTCCGCTACCCGGCCCACGGCCTCGGCGAGGACGCCGTACGCGAGATCCGCCGGCTGAAGGCCCGGATGGAGTCCGAGCGGCTCCCGCGGGGCGCCGATCCCAGGCTGCACACCAAGCTCGGCCCGGGCGGCCTGTCCGACGTCGAGTGGACGGTCCAGCTGTTCCAGCTGCGGCACGGCTGGGACCACCCCGGGCTGCGCACCACCCGCACCCGCGAGGCGCTGGCCGCCGCCCGCGAGGCCGGGCTGCTGTCCGCCGAGGAGGCGGAGATCCTGGACGAGGCCTGGGTGCTGGCCACCCGGGTGCGCAACGCGGTGATGCTGGTGCGCGGCCGGGCCGGGGACACCTTCCCCACCGAGCCCCGAGAGCTGGCCGCCGTGGGCCGCTACCTGGGCTACGGCGCCGGGCACGCGGGCGACATGCTGGACGCGTACCGCCGCACCACCCGCAGGGCACGCACGGTGGTGGAGGAACTGTTCTACGGCGACGCGACGTGACGCGCGACCACCGGCGGCCACCGCCCCGACACCACACGACGCCCCTGCGGCAGGGCTACGGCGCAGACGCCCCGGCCGGCTGCGGCTCGGGCTCCCGCTTCCGCGCCCACCCCGGCGCCACCCGCGGCAACGCGTACGGCAGCGCGCGATACCACACTCGCGCCACGCTGAAACCGAACGTCAGACACAGCACACCGCCCACCGCGTCCAGCCAGAAATGGTTGGCGGTGGCGACGATGACCAGCAGGGTGGTCGCCGGGTAGAGCAGGCCCAGCACCCGCACCCACGGTACGGACGCCAGCGCGAAGATCGTCAGCCCGCACCACAGCGACCAGCCGATGTGCATCGACGGCATCGCCGCGTACTGGTTCGACATGTGCTTCAGATCGCCGGAGGCCATCGAGCCCCAGGTGTGGTGCACCATCACGGTGTCCACGAAATGCCCGCCGCGCATCAACCGTGGCGGGGCGAGTGGAAACAGATAGTAACCGACCAGGGCCACACCCGTGGTCGCGAACAGCGCCAGCCGGGTCGCCGCGTACCGGCCCGGATGCCACCGGTACAGCCACACCAGCACGCCGAGCGTGATGACGAAGTGCAGTGTGGCGTAGTAGTAGTTCATGCCGACGATCAGCCAAGAAACCGAGTTCAGGGCGTGGTTGACAGACTGCTCGAAGGCGATGCCCAGATGGTGCTCGGCGCGCCAGATCCAGTCGGCGTCGCGCAGCGCCTTGCCCTTCTGTTCCGGCACGGCGTTGCGGATCAGTGAGTACGTCCAGTAACTCACCGCAATCAGAAGGACCTCGAACCACAGCCGAGGCCGGCGCGGCCGCCGCAGCCGGCCCAGCACGCCCCGCGGACCCCGACCGACCTCACCCGTGACGGCCTGCGGAACGGCCACCTCCTCGCGACCTTCCGGCTCTGTCACGGCCCAGTCACTCATAGGCATCAAGTCTGCCAGAAAAGGCTTCCTCGCCAGATCATCCCAAGGTCGGGTCCGCGACGCACCTTCTACGACGCGCGGAGGACATTCGGTGCCGAAGCGGTCGAACCACGCACCACCAGCTCCGGCATGAACACGAACTCACTGTGCGGCGCGGGCGTCCCGCCGATCTCCTCCAGCAACGTGCGCACCGCGGCCTGCCCCATCGCCGGAACCGGTTTCCGCACGGTGGTCAGCGGCGGGTCGGTGAACGCGATCAGCGGGGAGTCGTCGAAGCCGACCACCGACACGTCCCGGGGCACCTCCAGGCCCCGCTGCCGGGCCGCCCGTATCGCGCCGAGCGCCATCATGTCGCTGGCGCACACCACGGCCGTGCAGTTCCGCTCGATCAGCGCCGTCGCGGCCGCCTGACCACCCTCAAGGGTGTACAGCGAGTGCTGGACCAGCTCCGTCTCGACCACCTCGGCGGCGAGCCCCAACTGGTCCTGCACGGCCCGTACGAAGCCCTCGATCTTGCGCTGCACCGGCACGAACCGCTTCGGCCCGAGCGCCAGCCCGATCCGGGTGTGCCCGAGCGACACCAGATGGGTCACCGCCAGCGTCATCGCGGCCCGGTCGTCGGGCGAGATGAACGGCGCCTGCACCTTCGGTGAGAACCCGTCCACCAGCACGAACGGCACGCCCCGCGCCCTCAGCCGCTCATAGCGCTGCATATCGGCGGTGGTGTCCGCGTGCAGCCCGGAGACATAGATGATCCCGGCGACCCCGCGGTCCACGAGCATCTCGGTCAGCTCGTCCTCGGTCGACCCGCCCGGGGTCTGCGTGGCCAGCACCGGCGTATAGCCCTGGCGGGTCAGCGCCTGGCCGATGACCTGGGCCAGAGCCGGGAATATCGGGTTCTCCAGCTCCGGAGTGATCAGGCCGACGAGCCCCTCGCTGCGCTGCCGCAGCCGCACCGGGCGTTCATAGCCGAGGACGTCCAGCGCGGCGAGCACGGACTGGCGGGTGGTGGCGGCGACGCCCGGCTTCCCGTTGAGGACCCGGCTGACGGTCGCTTCGCTCACCCCCGCCTGCGCAGCGATGTCGGCAAGCCGTGTGGTCACGGCACTGGACTGTACCGGTCGTATGTCGCCTTGCACACCGGCCGGACGCCGGGCCCGGCCCGCCGGACGGCCCGGCGTCGGTTGCTGCCTCATCGCGCTCCCTCGAAGTCATGGTGGCAAGAGCTTGCAGAGTCTTGCACAAGTGCCGCCGAAACCGCCCCACAGGCCCCAATGCGCGGTTGCGCGGGGGTCGAGCGCCGGTCACGGGCGGGTAACCATCGTGTTCCCTTGCACTTTTTTTCTGCAAGGTCTTTCGCAACGCTTACATCGCTGTTACGTTCCCAGTCGCCCGGCCGCCGCAACGGCGCAGTCGGCACGACAGTGGGGACGGCGGACGGGACCGCCCCCGCACCACACGGGCTCAACCCTCAAGGAGAACTCATGCGGCGTGGCATAGCGGCCTCCGCGCTGGTGGCGTCCCTCGCCCTGGCGGCGACGGCCTGCGGCGGCGGGAGCAGCGACAGCGGCAAGTCGGACGGCCCGGTGACCATCACCTGGTGGGACACCTCCAACGCCACCAATGAGGCACCGACGTACCAGGCCCTGATCAAGCAGTTCGAGGCCGCCAACAAGAACATCAAGGTCAGGTACGTCAACGTCCCCTTCGACCAGGCGCAGAACAAGTTCGACACCGCGGCCGGCGCCACCGGCGCCCCGGACCTGCTGCGCTCCGAGGTCGGCTGGACCCCGGCCTTCGCGAAGAAGGGCTACTTCCTGCCGCTGGACGGCACGGAGGCCCTCGCCGACCAGGCGAAGTTCCAGCCCAGCCTGATCAAGCAGGCCCAGTACCAGGGCAAGACCTACGGCGTCCCGCTGGTCACCGACACCCTCGCCCTCGTCTACAACAAGGCCCTGTTCAAGCAGGCCGGCATCACCGACGCCCCCAAGACCTGGGACGAGCTGAAGTCGGATGCCGCCAAGGTCAAGGACAAGACCGGCGCCGACGGCTACTGGGGCTCCACCCAGGCCTACTACGCCCAGACCTTCCTCTACGGCGAGGGCACCGACACCGTCGACGCCGCCGCCAAGAAGATCACCGTCGACTCGCCCGCCGCCAAGAAGGCCTACGGCACCTGGCTGAGCACCTTCTCCGGCAAGGGCCTGCACAAGGCCGACACCACCGCCGACGCCTACGCCCACATCCAGGACGCGTTCGTCAACGGCAAGGTCGCCGCGATCGTCCAGGGCCCCTGGGAGATCACGAACTTCTACAAGGGCAGCGCCTTCAAGGACAAGTCCAACCTCGGCATCGCCACCGTCCCGGCCGGCTCCACCGGCAAGGCGGGCGCCCCGACCGGCGGTCACAACCTCTCCGTCTACGCCGGCTCCGACAAGGCCCACCAGGCAGCGGCCCTGAAGTTCGTGAAGTTCATGACCTCGCAGGCCTCGCAGGAGACCATCGCGCTGAAGAACTCCACCCTGCCGACCCGCTCCGACGCCTACACCGACAAGGTCAAGGCCGACCCCGGCATCGCCGGCTACCAGGGCGTCCTGTCCGCCGCCCAGCCCCGCCCGGAACTGCCCGAGTACAGCTCCCTGTGGGGTCCGCTGGACATCGAGCTGCCCAAGGTCGCCGGCGGCAAGGAGTCCCTCGACAAGGGTCTGAGCAACGCCGAGGTGGCCGTCGCCAAGCTGGTGCCCGACTTCAGCAAGTGAGCCCGCGTGGCCGTCGGATCCCCTTGCGAGGAGGGGAGGGATCCGACGGCCACCGGCCTGTGCCCAGGCCCGCCCCCTGATCTCCCGAAGGTGTCGAACATGACAGTCGCCATCGACCGCGCCACCGGCAACCGCCGCGGTGACCGCGCGCCGCGGCCCGGCCTGGGCCAGCGCATCAAAAACGGATTCCAGAAGCACTGGTACGCCTACGCGATGATCGCGCCGGTCGTCATCGTGCTCGGCGTCATCGTGGGCTATCCGCTGCTGCGCGGCCTCTATCTGACCCTCACCGACGCCAACAGCCTGAACTCGGCGCGCACCATCGGCGTCAACCACATCGCCGCCACCTACAAGTTCATCGGGATCGACAACTACAAGGACATCCTGTTCGGCCCGCTGTCCTACGACCGCTTCTGGTCGCACTTCCTGTGGACCGTCTTCTGGACGGCCGCCTGCGTGGCCCTGCACTACACCATCGGCCTGGGCCTCGCGCTCATGCTCAACCAGAAGGTGCGCGGCCGCACCTTCTACCGCCTGCTGCTGGTCCTGCCCTGGGCCGTGCCGACCTTCGTCACCGTCTTCTCCTGGCGGATCATGCTCGCCGACTCCGGCGCGCTCAACCAGTTCCTCGGCTCGCTCCACCTGCCCCAGCCCCAGTGGCTGGAGGACACCTTCTGGCAGCGGTTCGCCGCGATCATGGTCAACACCTGGTGCGGTGTGCCGTTCATGATGCTCTCCCTGCTCGGCGGCCTGCAGTCCATCGACTCCACGCTCTACGAGGCCGCGGAGATGGACGGCGCCAGCGCCTGGCAGCAGTTCCGGCACGTCACCCTGCCCGGCCTGCGCTCGGTCAGCTCCACCGTCGTACTGCTCGGCATCATCTGGACCTTCAACCAGTTCGCCATCATCTTCCTGCTGTTCGGCCCCACCGGTGCGCCCGACGCCCAGATCCTCGTCACCTGGGCCTACTACCTGGGCTTCGGACAGCAGCCGCGCGACTTCGCCCAGTCCGCCGCGTACGGCGTCCTGCTGCTGTCGGTCCTGACCGTCTTCACCTCCTTCTACTTCCGCTGGCTGAAGCGCAATGACCAGCTCGCCGTCTGACGCCGCAGGAGCCGCCGCCATGAGCACCCAGACCCTTGAGAAGACCGAGGCCGGGCCCGCCCCCGCCGCCGAGCCCGCGCGCCGCACCCGCCGGCGCGGCGAACGCGGCCCGCTCGGCGCCGCCCTGCTGCACGGCGGCCTCGCCCTCGCGAGCCTGATCGCACTGGCCCCGGTGGCCTGGCTGATCTACCTCTCCCTCGGCCCGGACAAGGACGACTACCTGCACCCGGGCAAGATCCTGGGCAAGCTCACCTTCTCCAACTACAGCTTCGTGCTGCAGCACACCGCCTTCTTCGACTGGTTCAAGTCGACGATGATCGTGGCCCTCGGCACCACCTTCATCGGCGTGTTCGTCGCGGCCACCACCGGCTACGCCGTCTCGCGCATGCGCTTTCCCGGCTACAAGCAGCTGATGTGGGTGCTCCTGCTCACCCAGGCCTTCCCGATCGCCATCCTGATCGTGCCGATGTACGAGATCTTCAGCGAACTCGGCCTCATCGACACCTACTGGTCGCTGATCATCATCAACTGCACCACGGCCGTGCCGTACAGCGCCTGGCTGCTCAAGGGGTACTTCGACACCATCCCCTTCGAGATAGACGAGGCCGGACGCGTGGACGGGCTCACGCCCTTCGGCACCTTCTTCCGGCTGATCCTGCCGCTGGCCCGGCCCGGTCTCGCGGTAGCCGCCTTCTACAACTTCATCACCGCCGTGGGCGAGGTCGCCTTCGCGACCACCTTCATGCTCGACGACTCCAAGTACACCTTCGCCGTCGGCCTGCAGACCTTCGTCAGCGAGCACGACGCCCAGTGGAACTACATGGCCGCCACCGCCGTGCTGATCGCGATACCGGTCTCGGTGTTCTTCTACCTCGTGCAGAAGAACCTCGTCACCGGCCTGACCGCGGGCGGCACGAAGGGCTGAACGCCCGCTGCGCACCAGAGTTCCCGCGCACAGCGATGCGCGGGTAGGCGGCCGCGGTCTCCATCCGACCCCGCTGTGACCGCGGCCGCCTCGTACACCCCCGGCCCCCGGCATCCGCCACCGCACCCACGCGCCCATGACCCGAAACCCGTTACCCTCCAAGGACGCCATGAGCCAGCAGCACCCTGCCGCACCGGCCCCCCACTTCGCCTCCGCCGCCGTAGCCGACCGCCGCGACTGGTGGCGGGACGCGGTCATCTACCAGGTCTATCCGCGCAGCTTCGCCGACAGCAACGGCGACGGCATGGGCGACCTGGAAGGCGTGCGCTCCCGCCTGCCGTATCTGCGTGACCTCGGTATCGACGCCGTGTGGCTCAGCCCCTTCTACGCCTCCCCGCAGGCCGACGCCGGCTATGACGTCGCCGACTACCGCGCCGTCGACCCGATGTTCGGCAATCTGCTGGACGCCGACGCGCTGATCCGCGACGCCCACGACCACGGCCTGCGCATCATCGTGGACCTGGTGCCCAACCACTCCTCCGACCAGCACGAGTGGTTCAAGCGCGCCCTCGCCGAGGGCCCCGGCTCGCCGCTGCGGGACCGCTACCACTTCCGCCCGGGGAAGGGCGAGAACGGCGAACTCCCCCCGAACGACTGGGAGTCCATCTTCGGCGGCCCGGCATGGACGAGGGTCGAGGACGGCGAGTGGTACCTCCACCTCTTCGCGCCCGAGCAGCCCGACTTCAACTGGGAACACCCGGCCGTCGGCGACGAGTTCCGCTCGATCCTGCGCTTCTGGCTGGACATGGGCGTGGACGGCTTCCGTATCGACGTGGCCCACGGCCTGGTGAAGGCCGACGGCCTGCCCGACCTCGGCTCGCACGACCAGCTCAAACTGCTGGGCAACGATGTCATGCCGTTCTTCGACCAGGACGGCGTGCACGCGATCTACCGTCAGTGGCGCACGATCCTGGACGAGTACGCGGGCGAGCGCATCTTCGTCGCCGAAGCGTGGACCCCGACCGTCGAGCGCACCGCCAACTACGTCCGCCCGGACGAACTCCACCAGGCCTTCAACTTCCAGTACCTGTCGGCGGAATGGGACGCGGAGGAACTGCGCACGGTCATCGACCGCACCCTGGAGGCGATGCGCCCGGTCGGCGCCCCCGCCACCTGGGTCCTCTCCAACCACGACGTGACGCGCCACGCCACCCGCTTCGCCAACCCGCCGGGCCTGGGCACCCAGATCCGCACGGCGGGCGACCGCGAACTGGGCCTGCGCAGGGCCAGGGCGGCGACTCTGCTGATGCTCGCCCTCCCGGGCTCGGCATACATCTACCAGGGCGAGGAACTGGGCCTGCCGGACGTCGTGGACCTCCCCGACGAGGTGCGCCAGGACCCCGCGTACTTCCGGGGCGCCGGCCAGGACGGCTTCCGCGACGGCTGCCGGGTGCCGATCCCGTGGACCCGGGACGGCTCGTCGTACGGCTTCGGCGGCGGGGGCAGCTGGCTCCCGCAGCCGGAGAGCTGGGGCGAGCTGAGCGTCGAGGCGCAGACGGGCGTACCGGGCTCGACGCTGGAGCTGTACCGCTCCGCGCTGAGCGCGCGCCGGACGCGGCCCGACCTGGGGGCGGGCGACGCGGTGGAGTGGCTGCGGGCGCCGCAGGGCGTCCTGGCCTTCCGGCGGGGCGAGTTCGTCTGCGTGACGAACACGACCGGCGAGTCCGTGACGACCCCGTCCTACGGCCAGGTCCTGCTCACCAGCGGTGAGGTGACCGAGGCGGACGGCGGGGCGAAGGTGCCGGCCGACACGACCGTGTGGTGGACGACCGTGGCCTGACGGCCCGTCTGAAAATTCTTGCATCAACTTCACCACGGCCCGCTGTCTTTCGGACAGCGGGCCATTTAACATCTGCGTCACCGCAAGTTTGCTGAACATTGCAGCAAGCGCCTTCAAAGACGAAGGACCCCCACATGGCACGCAGATTCCTCCCCGCGGCGCTCGCTCTCGCGGCCGCCACCACGGTTGGCATGTACCCAACTACCGCACAGGCCTCCCCGCCCGGGACCAAGGACGTCACCGCCGTCCTCTTCGAGTGGAACTACGCCTCGGTCGCCAAGGAGTGCACCAGCACCCTCGGCCCAGCAGGCTATGGATACGTCCAGGTCTCCCCGCCCGCCGAGCACATACAGGGCCCGCAGTGGTGGACCTCGTACCAGCCGGTGTCGTACAAGATCGCGGGCCGCCTCGGCGACCGCACCTCGTTCCAGAACATGGTGAACACCTGCCACGCGGCGGGCCTGAAGGTCGTGGTCGACACCGTCATCAACCACATGTCGGCCGGATCGGGCACCGGCACCGGCGGCTCGTCGTATACGAAGTACGACTACCCGGGCCTGTACTCCTCCGCCGACCTCGACGACTGCACGTCCCAGGTCACCAACTACCAGGACCGCTGGAACGTCCAGCACTGCGAACTGGTCGGCCTGGCCGACCTGGACACCGGCGAGGAGCACGTCCGCAGGACGATCGCGGGCTACATGAACGACCTGCTCTCCCTGGGCGTCGACGGCTTCCGTATCGACGCGGCCAAGCACATCCCCGCGGACGACCTGGCCAACATCAAGAGCCGCCTGACGAACCCCTCCGTCTACTGGAAGCAGGAGGTCATCTACGGCGCGAACGAGGCCGTCCAGCCCTCCGAATACACCGGCAACGGAGACGTCCAGGAGTTCCGCTACGCCTACGACCTCAAGCGCGTCTTCAACAACGAGAAGCTGGCCTACCTCACCAACTTCGGCGAGGGCTGGGGCTATCTGAAGAGTTCGGTGGCGGGTGTCTTCGTGGACAACCACGACACGGAACGCAACGGCTCCACCCTGAACTACAAGGCCGGCGCGAACTACACCCTGGCGAACGTCTTCATGCTCGCCTACCCCTACGGCGCCCCGGACATCAACTCCGGCTACGAGTGGTCCGACGCCGACGCCGGGCCGCCCAACGGCGGCACGGTCAACGCCTGCTGGCAGGACGGCTGGAAGTGCCAGCACGCCTGGCCGGAGATCAAGTCCATGGTCGCCTTCCGCAACGCGACAAGCGGCCAGGCGGTCTCCGACTGGTGGGACAACGGCAACAACGCGATCGCGTTCGGGCGGGGGAGCAAGGGGTTCGTGGCGATCAACCACGAGTCCTCGGCACTGACCCGCACGTATCAGACCTCGCTGGCGGCCGGCACGTACTGCAATGTGCAGAACAACACGACGGTGACCGTCAACGGCTCGGGCCAGTTCACGGCGACCCTGGGTACCAACACGGCGCTGGCGATCTACACCGGGAAGTCGAGCTGCTGAGGCTCTGACACGACACGGGGCCCCGGTTCCTGCCGGCAGCGCAGGGGCCGGGGGTGTCAGACCTTCATGTCATCCTCTGATCATGGCCAACGCAGACCCGGTCGAGGACCGGTACGACGACGATGAGCTGCCCCCTGTCCCGGCGCCCGCCACCCCCGCCGAGTGGGACCGCCTGATCGAGGAGTGGGACGAGATCCGGCAGGGCTGCTACCTCGGTGATGCGCAGCGCGCGGTGGTGGAATGCGCAAGGAATCTCGAGGCGAGCGTGGCGGCCGGCGGGCCGGAGACCGCCCTGTGGACTCTCGGGCTGGTCCTGATAGGCCCTTACGTGATCCACGCCCATCCGGACGCGGCGGCCGAGACCCGCGTTCTGGAGGCGATGGGCGCGGTCGAACGTGCTCTTGGGCAGATTCCCTGTGAACATGAAGCGCATCCATGTGACGACATGCCGCTCGATGCCGAGCTGGACAGCTTTCGGTACGTCCTGGAGATGCTGGCCCACCCGGAGCGCGACGCCGCCCATGAAGCGGCCCTGGCCGATGAGGAGATCCGGCCCGAGACATGGGCTTGCCCGCGCAATCTCGCCGGGTTCGCCCGGGCCTTTTGCTGACCCCCATCGCGGCGAGGCCGGTCCGCCCCGCGGGGGAGCGGACCGGTGAACCGGTTACTTCCAGGTGTCGCTCGTCGTGTAGCCGGACGAACTGCCCGTCGTGTACGAGCGGTTCGTCCCGGACTCCCAGGTCACGTTCCCGGAGCCGTCCTTCTTGACGTACTTGTACGTGAAGGACGTGCTCTTGGGGACGATGACCAGCTTGCTCCAGTCCGGGTACGACGCCGAGGACAGCGGGATCGCGTCGCTCGTGTTCCAGGAGCCGAGGGACGCGATCGAGCCGACGACGTAGACGTTGGTGCCCCAGTCGGTGGTCGCGTTCTCGTGGAAGGTGACGTCGGTGGCGTCGGTGTCCGCCACGTTCCAGGAGTTGTCCAGGGACAGCGCGGACGTGGTCGTCGTCGCCGATCTGTTGGCGTTGGACTCCCAGGTCACATTGCCCGAGCTGTCCTTCTTTATGTACTTGTAGGTGAAGGACGTGTTCACCGGCACGCTCACCTCGCCGGACCAGAACGGGTAGCCGGTGGACGACAGCTGGATCGCCTTCGAGGTGTCCCAGCCGCCCAGGGCCGGGACGGAGCCGACCACGTACACGTTCGTGCCGGACGTCGTCGGCGCGTACTCGTCGAACGTCGCGTTCACCGTGTCGCCGGAGCCGCCGCCCGCGTCGGAGCAGCCCACCGTGCAGGTGTAGGACGAGTTGTAGAAGGCGACCGCGCCCTTCGCCGGGATCGCGAGCGACGCGCTGCCGCCGGAGACGGTCACGGTCGTCTTCCCGCCGTCGATCACGTTCGTGTACGTCCCGTCGGCCATGCCCGTGGCGAAGGTGTACGTCGCGCTGCTCGTGCCGTTGTTCAGCGCGAAGAAGCCCTTGCCGCTGCGGCCGAAGCCGATGACGGACGACGACTTGGTCTGCCAGTCGGAGACGGCCGCCGTGTCGGTCGCGTTGTGCCAGGCCACCATGCCGACGACGGCGGTGTCGCGGTCCAGGCAGTACCAGGCGCCGGCGGTGCAGTCCGTGTTCGTGACGAAGCCCGAGGAGTTCGGCGGGGCCTGGTCGCTCTGGGTCCACTCCCAGCTGGCGTACACCGTCGGCGTCGACCACTTGTAGGCGAGCTGGAAGAGGTTGGCCAGCTTGTAGGTGTCGCCGTCCTTGTACGACATGTGCAGGCCGTTGCGTTCCGTGTCGTGGTTCGTCACGAACGACACTGAGTTCGCCGCCGGCAGGATGCCGCTGCTCTCGATCGAGGAGAGGTCGGAGACGTTGCCCTGGAACGCGGACTTCAGCTTGCTCGCGTAGGTGAAGTCCAGGACGTCACCCGAGGCGTAGTAGTCGCTCGGCTGCGGGGTCGAACCCGGGTAGATCTCCTGGAAGACGTACGGCGCCGTCCCGGACGCCGTGTTCGTCAGCTTGGACTCGATCGCCGCCAGGTCGGCCTCGGGGATGTGCTTGGCCGCGTCGACCCGGAAGCCGTCCACGCCGAGCGCCAGCTGGGAGTTGAGGTAGTTCGCCAGGCCCGTGCGGACCGTGTCGGACCCCGTCTTGAGGTCGGGCAGGCCCAGCAGCTCGCAGTTCTGGACCTGGGTGAGGTTGGAGTAGTCCTGGATGGTGAGGTCGGAGGTGGGGCAGTCGGACGAGTCGTGGTAGTCCGACCGGGACCAGTTCGGGGTGGCGTACTTGTTGGTGATCGTCGTGCCGTTGTAACCGGTTCCGGTCTGCGCGGCGGTGTGGTTGATCACCGCGTCCGTGTAGACCTTCACGCCCGCCTTGTGGCAGGCGGTGATCATGGCGCTGAACTTCGCCTGGCTGCCGAAGCGGCTGTTCAGCGAGTAGGAGTACGGCTGGTAGACGTCCCACCAGTAGTACGACGACTGTTTCAGGGACTCCTCGGGCGGCGCCACCTGGACCGCGCCGTAGCCGGCCGGGCCCAGCACGTCGGTGCACTCCGTGGCGATGGAGTCCCAGTTCCACTCCCACAGGTTGGCGATGACGTCGCCCTTGGCGGTGGTTTTCGCCTGTGCGGGCGTTGCCGGAAGCGCGATGGCTCCGGCCAGTGCGAGGGCGCCTGCGGCCGCGGCGGTGGCGGTGCGGCCGAGGACACCCGGGGGGCGGTGTCTGCTCATGTGCGGCTCCGAAAGAAAAGACAGCGTTCAACCGTCGGTGAGCGTGCGGCCCTTGGGAAGGGCGCGTCAAGGTTGACGCTGAAACTTCTTGCTATGAGTTTCAAGACTCTTGCTGTAAAGCTTTCGTTGGGGATACGGTCACGCGGGGTCGGACCCAAGAGAGCCGCATTCGCTAGGAGTTACCGCGTGATACCCAGAGCGAGACGGGCCGCGGCCGTCACCGCCGCAGCCCTCGCCGCCGCCCTGATCCAGCCACTGGCGGCACACGCCGCCACCCCGCCCGCACCTCCCTCGGACGCGGCCCTCGCCGCCCAGCCCGCCCGGCACGACGACACCCGCGAGCAGTTCTACTTCGTCATGCCGGACCGTTTCGCCAACGGCGACACGTCCAACGACAGGGGCGGACTGACGGGCTCCCGCCTCAGTACCGGCTACGACCCCACCGACAAGGGCTTCTACCAGGGCGGCGACCTCAAGGGCCTGACCGATCGGCTGGACTACATCAAGGGCCTCGGCACCACCGCCATCTGGATGGCGCCGATCTTCAAGAACAAGCCCGTGCAGGGCACGGGCAGCAACGCCTCCGCCGGCTACCACGGCTACTGGATCACCGACTTCACCCAGGTCGACCCGCACTTCGGCACCAACCAGGACCTCAAGGCCCTCATCTCCAAGGCCCACGCCAAGGGCATGAAGGTCTTCTTCGACGTCATCACCAACCACACCGCCGACGTCGTCGACCACGAGGAGAAGTCCTCCGACTACCTCTCCAAGGGCGCCTTCCCCTATCTGACCGAGGACGGCAGGCCCTTCGACGACGCCGACTATGCCGACGGGACCAGGAAGTTCCCGGCCGTCTCCACCGCCTCCTTCCCGTACACCCCGAAGGTCACGAGCGACAGCAAGGTCCCGGCCTGGCTCAACGACCCGACGATGTACCACAACCGGGGCGACTCGACGTTCGCCGGCGAGTCCACCACCTACGGCGACTTCTCGGGCCTGGACGACCTGTGGACCGAGCGTCCCGAGGTCGTCCACGGCATGGAGAAGATCTACGAGCGGTGGGTGAAGGACTTCGCGATCGACGGCTTCCGGATCGACACCGTCAAGCACGTCGACATGCCGTTCTGGACGCAGTGGGCGACCGCGCTCGACCAGTACGCCGCCCGGCACGGCCGTAGGAACTTCTTCATGTTCGGCGAGGTCTACTCCGCCGACACTTCCCTCACCTCCCCGTACGTCACCCAGGGCCGCCTCGACGCCACCCTCGACTTCCCCTTCCAGGACGCGGCCCGCGCCTACGCCTCCCAGAGCGGCAGCGCCGGGCGGCTCGCGAGTGTCTTCGGTGACGACTGGAAGTACACGACCGACAAGGCCAACGCGTACGAGCAGGTCACCTTCCTCGGCAACCACGACATGGGCCGCATCGGGTACTTCCTGAAGCAGGACAACCCGAAGGCCACCGACGCCGAGATCCTCAAGAAGGACGAGCTGGCCAACGAGCTGATGTTCCTCGGCCGGGGCAACCCGGTCGTCTACTACGGCGACGAGCAGGGCTTCACCGGCTCCGGCGGCGACAAGGACGCCCGCCAGACCATGTTCGCCTCCAAGGTTGCCGACTACCTGGACGACGACGAGATCGGCACCGACCGCACCCACGCGAGCGACTCGTACGACACCAGCGCACCGCTGTACAAGGAGATCGCCGCCCTCGCGAAGCTCCGCAAGGACAACCCGGCCCTGACGGACGGCGTCCAGACCGAGCGGTACGCGGCCGACGGCGCCGGCGTCTACGCCTTCACCCGTACGGACGCGAAGACGGGCGCCGAGTATGTCGTCGCGCTCAACAACGCGGACGAGGCGAAGTCCGCCACCTTCGCCACCGGCTCGGCGGACATGTCGTACCGGGGCGTCTACGGAACCTCCGATGAGGTGAAGTCCGACGCCGACCGCAAGGTCACCGTCACCGTCCCGGCCGGTACCGCCGTCGTCCTCAAGGCCACCGGCACCCTCGCCGCGCCCGCCACCGAGCCGACCCTCACCCTGACGGCCCCGGCCGCCGGAGCCACCGGGACCGTGGACGTCACGGCCGACGTGGACGGCGGTCAGCTCAACCGCGTGGTCTTCGCCGCCCAGGTCGGCAACGGCGGGTGGAAGACGCTCGGCTCCGCCGACCACGCCCCCTACAAGGTCACCCAGACCCTCGGCAAGGACATCCCCGCCGGCACCGCCCTGCGCTACAAGGCGGTCGTGATCGACTCGGCCGGGCACACCGCGAGCACCCTGGCGAGCAGCACCACCGGCACCCCGCCCGCACCCGAGGTCCCCACGGCCTCCTCCCGGGACTACGCGATCGTCCACTACAAGCGCACCGACGGCGACTACGACAAGTGGGGCCTGTACGCCTGGGGCGACCTGGCCGACGGCGAGTCGACCAGCTGGCCGAACAGCCACCCCTTCGTCGGTCGCGACGCCTACGGCGCCTTCGCCTACGTCAAGCTGAAGCCGGGCGCCTCGAACATCGGCTTCCTGGTCATCGACAAGGACGGCAACAAGGACGTCTCCACCGACCGCTCCATCGACGTCACCAGGACCGGTGAGGTCTGGGTCGAGCAGGGCAAGGCGGACGTCCTCACGCAGCGGCCCGACCATCCCGCCCAGGACAAGACCAAGGCGGTCATCCACTACCACCGCGCCGACGGGAACTACGACGGCTGGGGTCTGCACGTCTGGACGGGTGCCGCGCACCCCACCGACTGGTCGAACCCGCTGCAGCCGGTGAAGACTGATGCCTATGGCGCGGTCTTCGAGGTACCGCTCACCGAGGGTGCCACCAGCCTCAGCTACATCATCCACAAGGGCGACGACAAGGATCTTCCCGCCGACCAGTCACTCGACCTCAAGTCCAACGGCTACGAGGTGTGGCTGTTGAACGGCCAGGAGAAGTACCTGCTGCCGCAGCCCGCGGGCAGTGCGGCCGCCCTCGACCTGACCACGTCCAAGGCGATCTGGATCGACCGGAACACGGTGGCCTGGAACGGCGTCGACGGCGCCGCCTCCACCCAGCTGCTCTACTCCCACGACGGCTCCATCGCCGTCAAGAACGGTGCGCTGACCAGCGACGACGAGCGCTGGCTGCGGTTGACACCGACCACGCTCACCGACGCCCAGAAGGCGAAGTTCCCGCACCTGAAGGACTACACCGCCTGGTCCGTCGACCCGCGCGACCGGGACCGGGTGCGCTCGGCGCTCGGCGGGCAGCTGGTGGCCTCGCAGCGCGCGGCGAACGGTGCCGTGCTGGCCGCGACCGGTGTGCAGATCGCCGGTGCGCTGGACGACCTGTACTCCGGTGCGACGAAGGACACGCTCGGGCCGGTCTTCCACGACGGCAGGCCGACCCTGTCCGTGTGGGCGCCCACGGCGCAGTCCGTCCACCTCGACCTCGACGGCACGGCCGTGAAGATGCGCCGGAACGCCACCACCGGCGTCTGGTCCGTCACCGGCCCCGCGTCCTGGAAGGACAAGCCCTACCGGTACGTCGTGAAGGTCTGGGCGCCCAGCGTCCGCAAGGTGGTCACCAATGAGGTCACCGACCCCTACTCGGTCGCGCTGACCGCGAACTCCGAGCGCAGCCTCGTCGCCGACCTGGACGACCGGTCCCTCGCCCCGAGCGGCTGGTCGGGCCTGCGCAAGCCCAAGGCCGTCCCGCTCAAGGACGCGCAGATCCAGGAGCTGCACATCCGGGACTTCTCGATCGGCGACCCCACCTCGAAGCATCCGGGCACCTATCTGGCCTTCACCGACCGCAACAGCGACGGGTCGAAGCACCTGCGCGCGCTGGCCGAGGCCGGCACGTCGTACGTGCATCTGCTGCCCGCCTTCGACTTCGCCACCGTCCCGGAGAAGAAGGCCGACCAGTCGAAGCCCGACTGCGATCTCGCCTCCTACCCGGCCGACTCCGACCAGCAGCAGGCGTGCGTGGCGAAGAGCGCCGCGAAGGACGCCTACAACTGGGGCTACGACCCATACCACTACACGGTCCCCGAGGGCTCGTACGCCACCGACCCGGACGGCACCGCCCGTACGGTCCAGTTCCGCAAGATGGTCCAGGCGCTGAACGAGGACGGCCTCAGGGTCGTCATGGACGTCGTCTACAACCACACCGCGGCCAGCGGCCAGGCGGACACATCCGTGCTCGACAAGGTCGTGCCCGGCTACTACCAGCGGCTGCTGGCCGACGGCAGCGTCGCCAGCAGCACCTGCTGCGCGGGCACCGCGCCCGAGAACGCGATGATGGGCAAGCTGGTCGTGGACTCGATCGTCACCTGGGCGAAGGAGTACAAGGTCGACGGGTTCCGCTTCGACCTCATGGGCCACCACCCGAAGGCCAACATCCTCGCGGTCAGGAAGGCGCTCGACGCGCTGACCGTCGCCAAGGACGGTGTCGACGGCAAGAAGATCATCCTGTACGGCGAGGGCTGGAACTTCGGCGAGGTCGCCAACGACGCGCGGTTCGTCCAGGCCACGCAGAAGAACATGGCCGGCACCGGCATCGCCACCTTCTCCGACCGGGCCCGTGACGCGGTGCGCGGCGGCAGCCCCTTCGACGCGGACCCTGGCGTCCAGGGCTTCGCGTCCGGCCTGTACACCGACCCCAACTCCTCGACGGCGAACGGCACTTCGGCCGAGCAGAAGGCCCGGCTGCTGCACTACCAGGACCTGATCAAGGTCGGGCTGAGCGGCAACCTCGCCCGGTACCGCTTCACCGACACCGACGGCAAGGAGGTCACCGGCGCCGAGATCGACTACAACGGCTCGCCCGCCGGATACGCGGACGCACCCGGTGACGCCCTCGCCTATGTGGACGCGCACGACAACGAGTCGCTGTTCGACGCGCTGACCTACAAGCTCCCGAAGGACACCTCGGCGTCCGACCGGGCCCGTATGCAGGTCCTGGCGATGGCCACGGCCGGACTGTCGCAGGGGCCGGCCCTGTCCCAGGCGGGCACCGACCTGCTCCGCTCGAAGTCGCTGGACCGCAACTCCTTCGACAGCGGCGACTGGTTCAACGCCATCCACTGGAACTGCGCCGACGGCAACGGCTTCGGACGCGGACTGCCCATGGCGGCCGACAACCAGTCCAAGTGGGACTACGCCAAGCCGCTGCTGAGCACGGTCAGGGTGGGCTGCGAGCAGATCACCGGCGCCTCCGCCGCCTACCAGGACCTGCTGAGGATCCGTACGACGGAGAAGGCGTTCTCGCTCTCGACGGCCGCGCGGGTGCAAGGCGAGCTGTCCTTCCCGCTGTCCGGCAAGGACGAGACACCCGGGGTCATCACCATGGAACTCGGTGACCTGGTCGTCGTCTTCAACGCGACCCCGCAGCGGCAGGAGCAGACGGTCGGCGCGCTCGCCGGCACGCACTACCGGCTGCACCCGGTCCAGACCTCCGGCGCCGACCCGGTGGTGAAGACCTCCTCCTACACGGCCGGCTCGGGCACGTTCACGGTCCCGGCGCGGACCGTGGCGGTGTTCACGCGGGCGGCGAACTAGGCTGAGGGCACAGCCGTAGAACAGGAGCGCGCATGCCGCAGATCACCATCGACTACTCGGACATCGTGGAGAACGCCTTCGACCGCGAGGGCTTCGCCCGGGCGCTGCACGAGGCGACCGTGGAGATCGCGGCGGCGAAGCCGGAGGCCTGCAAGACGCAGTTCCGGCCGAGCGCGTACACGGTGTTCGGGTACGAGGATCCCGGGGCGCGCGGGCACGCCATCGTGCACGTGATGATCGGTCTCCTCGCCGGACGCAGCGACGAGACGAAGGCGAGGCTCACGGAGACGGCCCTGGAGCTGCTCCGGAAGCATGTGGCGGACACGGGCATCGCCCTGCACGCCTCCGCCGAGGTCTGCGACCTGGACCCGTCGTACCGGAAGTTCGACCGGTAACGGTCGACAGGCTCTAGGAACCGAGGGCGATCAGCCGGCCGACGAGCTCCGCGAAGGGGCCGTCGGCCGGCTCGTCCTCGACCATGGTCTTCAGCAGGGTCGCCATGTCCTCGTCGTAGGCGGCGCTGACCGCGGCCAGCGCGGCGAAGTCGTGCACCAGCTGGATCTCCAGCTCGCCGCGCGGGATGCGCCGGCCGTCCAGCCAGATCAGCGCCGTGGACTCGGCCAGGGAGATCCAGGAGCGGACGACCAGCTCCAGGCGCGGGGGCGCGTCGGCGACCCCGAGGTGGGACAGGATCTGCTCGTAGGCGGCCTGCCGCACGGAGTCGATGAGCGCGTTGGTGGCAGAGGAGCCGACGGCCGGTCCGCCGCGCATCAGCGCCGAGAAGCCGGGGCCGTGTTCCTCCACGAAGTCGAAGAAGCGGCGCATCACGCGCAGCAGCCGGGCGCCGAGCGGGCCCTCGTGCGGCTCGGCGAAGCGGCCCGCCAGATCCTCCGAGGCGCGCTTCAACGCGGCCTCGTACAGGCTGAGTTTGCCGGGGAAGTAGTGGTACACCAGCGGACGCGAGATGCCTGCAGCCGTCGCTATCTCGTCGATGGAGACCTCGTCGGGCGAGCGTCGGCTGAACAGGTCGAGGGCGACGCCGATCAGCTGCTGCCGCCGCTCCTCGACGCCCATCCTGCGGCGAACCCCGGTACTCATGCGAACACCTTACCGACCGGATCCGGCCGCAGGTGATCACATGTCGATCACCAGGCGATCGCTCCGGGCGCGTGACACGCAGATCAGCATCGAGTCGGCGCGCTCCTCGTCCGTCAGCAGCTCGTCCCGGTGCTCGACCTCCCCTTCCAGCACCCGCTGTTGACAGGTCCCGCAGAACCCCTGCTCGCAGGAGTAGGCGGTGTCCGGCAGTTCCCGGCGTACGGCGGCGAGCACGGTGGAGTCGGCCGGCACGGTCAACGTCCGCCCGCTGCACCGGAGTTCGACCTCGAACTCCGTGTTGCCGTCGGACGACATACGCGGCGCGAACCGTTCGAGGCGGACGTCCGGGAAGCGTGCCGCGACGGCCGCCATGAGCCCCTCGGGGCCGCAGCAGTAGACGGCAGTCCCCTCGCCCGCTTCGAGGGCGTCGAGGTCGGGCCGCCCCGCCACGACGGTCACCCGGTCCAGGCCCAGCTTCTCGACCTCCTCCAGGAACGGCATCGAGGCCCTGTCGCGCCCCGCGTACAGCAACCGCCAGTCGGCGTCCTTCGGAAGCGTCCGCACCATCGCCAGCAGCGGGGTGATGCCGATCCCGCCGGCGACGAAGAGATACGACTCCGCCCCGACCAGCGGAAAACGGTTCCGAGGCCCCCGCACCTCCAGTTCCATGCCCTCTCTCACCTGCTCGTGCACCTCGCGCGAGCCGCCCCGCCCGTCCTCGACCAGCCGGGTCGCGACGGTGTACGAGGAGGTGTCCTCGGGGTCGCCGCACAACGAGTACTGCCGCACGAGCCCTGACGGCAGGACGAGGTCGAGATGCGCGCCGGGCTCCCAGCGCGGCAGGTCCTGCCCCTCCAGGCGCAGTTGGACGACCCCGTCGGCCACCGTCCGGCGCGAGGTCACCAGCAGCCGCAGGGCCCGCGAGCGCGGCCGGCCCGAGGTGGGCACCTCCAGCGCGGGCATCGGCCACAGCGGCGAGACCTGGATACGGCGGCGCAGGGCCCGCCGGGCCAGCAGGGCGGCGCCCGCGACGAGGGCGACGGTACGCAGCTTCGTCATCAGGCGGCCCTCTTCTCCGCCGCCGTAGCGGCGGGGGAGGAGGCCAGATAGGCGACGGCCTGCTCGGTGTCGCCCTCCTGGGAGGGGTGGTAGTCGCGGCTCAGATAGCGGGGGATGGACCTGATCATGTCTCCGGTCGACGGGAGCAGGCCCTGCCGGCCGCGGACGTACAGGTCCTTGAAGCTCGCCTTGCCGTCGATGAGGGTCGGGTCGTTCTCCATGAAGAAGCGCGTCCCGCGCTGCCACAGGAACACCAGCGCCGAGAAGGCCGTGGCCCAGGTCCGTGCGCGCCGGCGGTAGCCCCCGTCGACGTGCATGAACAGCTCGAAGGCGACGGAGCGGTGCTCGACCTCCTCCGCGCCGTGCCAGCGCAGCAGGTCCAGCATGGTCGGGTCGGCGCCGCGCCGGTCGAGTTCCTCGGCGTTGAGCACCCAGTTGCCGAGGAACGCGGTGTAGTGCTCGATGGCCGCGATGAGCGCGACCCGCTCCATCAGCCACCATCGGCGCGGCCGGCCCGGCGGCAGCGTCCGGTCGCCGAGCAGCTTCTCGAAGAACCAGTCGACCTGCGCGGTGTACGGCGTCGGATCGAGGCCCTGCTCCCGCAGGTGCGGCAGTACCTCGTCGTGGGCCTGGGAGTGCATCGCCTCCTGGCCGATGAACCCGATGACGTCCTCGCGGAGCCGCTCGTCGCGTATGTACGGCAGCACCTGCTTGTACACGTGCACGAACCAGCGCTCACCGGCGGGCAGCAGGAGGTGCAGCACATTGATGGTGTGCGTGGTGAACGGATCCCCCGGCACCCAGTGCAGCGGTGTGTCCTCCCAGGAGAAGGACACCTTGCGTGCCTTGAGCGGCACCCGGGCCTGCGTGTTAGACATGGCGTCAATGTACTGGCGGGTAGGCCGACTGAGAACCCCTCCGGCAGACCTTGTTTACGCGGATGTCAGCAACCGCTTCTCTGCAGGTGTCCGCTCCCGCGCGGCTCACTACTGCAGCCCGCTGATCGCCCGCCCGTCCACCAGGGTCCCCTTCAGCTGGGCACGTGCGCCCTGCTTGGCCCGAGCCACCAGGAACCGGCCCTGTCCGGCGGCGGTGACCCCGCCGCCCGCCTGGATCGTCGCCGTGTCCTTGTCGCCCGCCGCCAGCAGGTACCAGTGCCCGGCGCCGGACTTCCACAACACCCCGGCGAGGACATGGGGATCACGCGGCCCACAGGACCGTGCGTCCGTGCCCCTGGCGACCACCGCCGCGGCCCGCCCGCCCGGTGCGTGGAACTGGGCCAGCGAGCCCGTACCGTCGCCGCGCCAGGTCTCGGCCCGGGTGCACACCCATTGGGCCGCCCCGCTGCCGTCGGGCAGCGGCTGCTCGGCGAACGTCCAGGCGTTCACACTGCGCACCCCGACGGAGCGCTCCGCCGCCAGCGAGCAGGCGAACGGCGCCCAGGCCGCCCGCCCGGCCGCGTCGGACACCTCGCCGGCCGAGCCGGGCCCGCCGGCCGTGAGGTGGGCCGGCATCAACTCGCCCAGGTCGGTGGTGAGTTCGGTGCCGGAGGCGCCGGTCAGCTGGAGCACCGTCCAGGACGTGCAGCTGCCGGCCCGCAGCGCGGGGCTGGCCAGCGGCGCCGTGATGCCGTCGGTGACCGTCAGCGGGGTCGCGGCCGCGTCCGGCTTCATCAGGTTCCGCGAGGCCGCCTTCTTCACCCAGGGCGCGGTCAGATACTGCACGTTGCCGTCGGACCGGCCCAGCACCAGGGCGCTCGCCTCGGCGCCGGCCGCGCCGTCGGCACGGGCGAAGTCGAGGGCCGCGCCCTGGGTGCCGTCGGCCGGCTCGGCGTAGCGAGTGATGCGCAGACCGTCGTAGAGCACCACCACGCGCGCGTTGTCCAGCTGGCCCGCGTACAGCAGCTGGGGCGGTCCGGCCGGGCCGCCGATGTCGGTGCCGGGGGTCGCCGAGACATGGACCGTGCCGCCGGGGCGGGCCCACACCGCGAGGGCGCGGCGCAGCAGGGCCGTGTCGCCGGTGAGCGGGCCGCGCGCCGGCCATGTCGAGAAGTCGGTGCGGGCGGCGGACTCCCAGGCGCCGGGGGAGACCCGGATCAGCCTGCCGGGGTCGAGGGCGGCCTCGGCGGCCGGGTTCGTGGCGTACACGGGCGCGGCGGCTCCGTCGGGTCCCCAGCCGTCGCCCGGCAGGGCGACCAGCGCCCCGCACACCGCGAGGGCCGCGGCGGCGGCGAGCGCGGCCTTGCTGTGCTGGCGGCGGCGCATCAGATCGGTGGGGCGGGCCTGGAGCAGACAGGCGTCGAACTCGGGGGAGGAGAGCAGCGCGGGCTGGGCCGGCACGCTGTTCGCCGAGGCCAGCGCGCCGCCCGGGTCATCGACCCCGGCGGCCGTCAGCAGCTCCCGGATCTCGGCCTCGGACAGCTCCTCCAGGCCGCGCAGCACATAGGCGGCCCGGGCCGGGCCGGACAGCGCGGACAGCCGCTGGTCCAGGGCGAGTTCGTCGGCACCGCCCGAGCGCGGGAACAGCCTGAGGCCCCACACCTGGGGCAGCAGCGGCGGCAGCTGGGAGAGCCGGGGCAGGCCCTTGCGGGGCCGGGTCGCCTCCAGGGCCGTGCACAGGACGCGCTCGCGCAGGAAGGCGTACCCCGGGTCGCCTTCCCGGTCCGCGGCCTGGGCCGGGATCACGGGCTGCTGCTGACGGCCCCGGGGCAGGGAGCGCTGGGCCATGGAGTGTGCGGTCAGCACCCGGCGGCTGCGGCCGAGGCCCGGTGGCAGCACCAGGTAGGCGATCCGGACCAGCCGTGGATAGTGCTCGACGAGCGCGGCCTCGGCCTGCTCCAGATCGACCGGTCCGTGGTGTCCGGCGGAGGCGGGTGCGTGACGCTGGGCTACATCCTGTGACTGCACGTCATGCAGAACGAGCGAGCCGGCGGTTGGTCACCACCGGATGGGTGACCCGGTTGAGCGCCGGGCGGCCGGGAGCCGTATCCGAAGGAGCTGAGGCATGCTTGGCCCACTGGACCGGAGGAACAGATGAGGGTGACACGACTGCTGCCGGCCGCCGCGGCCGTACTGGCGCTGGCGGGCTGCGGTGCGGGCGGGGACACCAGGGCGGTCCCGCCCACCGCGACCGGCAGCCTGGAGAGCCTGGCCGCCGAGGTGAAGTGCAAGCCGAACATGCAGACCGACGCCGATGAACTCCGGCAGGCCATCTGCAGGAACGGCGACGGCAGGTTCATCCTCGCCACCTTCGCCACCGACCGCGGCCAGCGCGAGTGGATCAACGACGCGAAGGACTACGGCGGTTTCTACCTCGTCGGCCGCAAGTGGGTCGCCGTCGGTGACGACGGGGTCGTCAAGGCGCTGCGCTCCACGCTCGGCGGGGATGTGGAGATGGGCACGAACCACTCCTCCCACTCCATGCACAGCGGCTGAGACGGCGGAGGCACACGGAAAGGCCGGTGACGGGAGGGGGGTCCGTCACCGGCCTCGTTCCGTGGCCCGTGTCAGGGGGTCATGCGCACTTCTGGCCGTTGTTGATGCAGTTGGCGATCCTGTTGGCCAGGCCGCCGTTCGTGACGCTGATGAAGTCGTCGTGATCGGTGATCGGCTTGTGCAGCTCCTCAGGGAAGCCGTCGACCGCGTAGGCGTTCTTCACGGTTCCGTCCGCCTGGACGACGGGCTGCGGCACGTTGTAGACCAGGCGCATCGTCAGCTGCGGGATCGCCTTGAATCCGTTCGGGCAGACCCCGCTCGCGGGATCGGCGAAGGCCACGTGCGTACGGTGGTTGGCGCTGTCGATGTTCACGCCGTCCCAGCAGCTCTGGAAGGCGAACGAGCGCACCACCTTGCTGCCCTGCGGACAGATCGGGTACTGCGTGGTCAGCTGCACCTTGTTCTCGAAGCCGGTGCAGCTCCAGTGCGCGTTGGCGTTGGCCGTGCCGTTGACGAAGGCCTTGGCGTCACCGGTGATGATGCGCAGGAACTGCGGCATCGCGACGACCTTGCTGGACGGGTTGCCGACGTACTTGATCTGCGCCTGCTGGGCGACCAGGATCTTGCCGACGTTGAGGTCCTTGCCGCCGCCGTCGGCGTTCGCGTCCTTCTCCTGCGTGCCGTCCTGCTCGCGGATCACCGGCCAGTAGTACGCCGACAGGTCGTTCCGGTTCTGGCAGCTGGTGCCGCCCTGCAGGAAGGTCTGGTTGCTGGAGAACGCGTTGACCTTCTGGTTGCCCACGTAGTCGTGCACGTGGTGGGCACCGTTGGTCACACCGGGCGCGACGATCACGTTGTCGCTGTTGTGGTTCTGGTTGGCGTTCACGCCGCAGCGCGTGATGAACGTGCCCGTCGAGGCGTTGCCGGAGTTCTGCGGCTTGCCCTGGACGTTCGGGGCGACCTTCGTGATGTCCACGAAGTCCGCCGCGGCCGGCCCGTCACCGCCTTGGCCACCGTTGTTGCCCTGCTGCTGACCGCCGTTGTTGTTGCCTTGCTGCTGGCCGCCGTTGTTCTGCTGTTGACCACCGTTGTTCTGCTGCCCCCCGGCGGTGGTCTGGTTGGCGGCCTGCGTCGTGCAGGCGGCGAGTTGGCTCAGCGCGTTGTTGAAGGAACCGCCGACACGCTGGATGTCGATCCGGATCCGGTCGATCGTCGCCGTCCGTTTGTCCTTGAGGGGACCGACGATCGCGTTCTGCACGAAGCTCGGATCACTGGCCTGCGCGTTCCGGGTCGAGGCGAGCCGGGTGTAGGCCTCGGTGATCTGCTTGTCGAGGTTGGCCAGCTCCGTCGCCACGCCCTGGCGGGCCGAGTAGGGCACGTGCATCAGCTTCTGGCCGACGTCCGGACAGGAGATCGTCGCGACCTGCGCCGTGGCGGCCTTGGTCTGGTTGCCTCCCCATGCCTGGTTGTTCGATTCATGCGCAGAGGCATAGAAGTTCGCCCAGATCAGCCCGCCCCCACCGAGCGCTAGGGCCGCCGATGCGGCTATGGCCTTCGCGGCCAGCGGCGTACGGCGTTTTCGTGTGTTGCGTCCCATGGAACTCCTCTGACTTCCTTGCGGGGCAGCATCGAGGCGCCCGACAGGAGTGAAGCGGCGCCCTTCCATACGCACGCCGCCTCAGAGGTGTTCACCGGTTTCACAAATTCCTCGGAGAAACAGGGGAGTTGGCAGGTCACACCAGTCCCGTTCACCAGTCCCGGTCACCGGTCCCGGGTCACCGGTCCCGGTCGAGGTACGCGAGCACCGCCAGCACGCGCCGGTTGTCGTCGTCCGACACCTCCAGGCCCAGCTTGGTGAAGATGTTGGAGGTGTGCTTGGCGATGGCCCGTTCCGTCACCACCAGCTGGGCCGCGATGGCCGCGTTCGACCGGCCCTGCGCCATCAGCTCCATCACCTCCAGCTCGCGCGGGGTGAGTCCCGCGAGCGGCCGGTCGTCGTTCGCCCGCCGGGACAGCAGCTGCTGGATGACCTGCGGGTCCATCGCCGTACCGCCGGCCGCCACGCGCCGTACGGCGTCGATGAACTGCTCGGCGTCGAAGACCCGGTCCTTCAGCAGATAGCCGATCCCGCCGTTGCCGTCGGCGAGCAGCTCGCGCGCGTACAGCTGCTCCACATGCTGGGAGAGCACCAGCACCGGCAGCCCCGGCCGCGCCTTGCGGGCCGCGAGCGCGCACTGCAGGCCCTCGTCGGTGTGCGTGGGCGGCAGCCGTACGTCGACCACGGCCACGTCCGGCTCCAACTCGGCCAGCGCCCGGGTGAGTTCGGGGCCGGACTCGACGGCGGCGGCGATCTCGAAGCCGAAGGCCTGAAGCATCCGCACCAGCCCGTCGCGCAGCAGGAAGAGGTCTTCGGCTAGGACAACGCGCACGGGATCTCCATCGTCACCAGGGTGGGGCCGCCGGCGGGGCTGCTGACGGCCAGGACGCCGTCGAATGTACCGAGCCGGCGTTCGATCCCGGCGAGCCCCGACCCGGCGCCGATCACCGCGCCGCCCCTGCCGTTGTCGGTGACCGTGATCCGCAGCCGGCCGTCGGTGTGGTGCAGGTCGGCCCAGAGCCGGTCGGCGCCGGAGTGCTTGACGGCGTTGGTGAGCACCTCGCTGACCGCGAAGTAGGCCGCCGACTCGACCGGGGCCTCCGCGCGGCCCGGCAGGTCCACACTCACCTCGGCCGGCAGGGGCAGCCGCAGCGCGAGGGCCCGTACGGCGTCGCCGAGCCCGCGTTCGGCGAGGACCGGCGGATGGATGCCGCGCACCAGGTCGCGCAGCTCCTCCAGCGCCTCGGCGGAGTTCCGGCGGGCCTGGGCGAGCAGCCGCTTCGCCTGCGCCGGGTCGTGTTCCACCAGCATCTCGATGGTGCCGAGGTCCATGCCCATGGCGACCAGCCGGGCCTGTGCCCCGTCGTGCAGGTCCCGTTCGATGCGGCGCAGTTCGGCGGCGGAGCTGTCCACGGCGTCGCGCCGGGTCTCGGTCAGTACCCGGACCCGCTCGGCGAGTTCCGCGTCGCCGCCCAGCACGGCCCGGGTGAGCCGGAAGTGCGCGGTCAGCAGGCGCGGGGTGAGGCGCCAGCCGACGGCGAGGATCACGGCGCCGAGCGCGGCCGCGCCGACGGCGCTCACCTCGCCGGACACCGGCACGAAGGCGTACCAGTAGGTGTCGCCCGGACCGTGCACGTACGCCCGCCACAGCCCGGCCGCCAGCAGGAAGCCCTCGACCGGGTAGAACACCAGCACGGCCGGTACCAGCGCGGTGACGAAGCCCGCGGTCATGTCCACCGGCAGCCAGAGCACGTCCCGCCGCACCTGCGGGTCCCGGAGCAGGGCGGCCGTGCGCGACCACGGGTTGGCGCTCTTCGGGAGCGGCTGGTACACCGCCGGGATCCGGATCCCGCACCACTCCGCCGCGAGCTTCCTGCGGGCGTCCGCGAGAGCCCGTACGGCGGTGAGGATCGCCGGAGTGGTGACGAGCCCGACGCCGAGCGGGATGAGCGCGACGGAGACGAGGGTCAGGACGAGAAACGCCACACCGCAGGGCAGCACCACGAGGGCCAGCACGAGCCCCTGCACGGCGGCCAGCAGTGCCTCCCTGGCCAGGGTGCGGAAGTCGCTTCTCTTCGTATCGGTGTTCATGCCGTCAGTCTCACGGACGGCGGAGCGCGGGTCACTCGCCCGAGGACCCGTCTTCGGGGGTGGTGCCAGGTACACCATCGGCCCCGGCCAGCACCTTCGCCTCCGTCTCGGGGGCGAGGCCGACGGGCGGGCGGTCCGGCCGCAGCGGTGCCTCGCCGCCGATCTCCGTCAGCCAGCGCCAGGTGTCCGCGACCGTCTCGGCGGCCGGGCGGCATGCCAACCCGGTGGCCAGCGCCCGTGAGACGTCGGTGCGGTGCACGCACTCGTACAGCTCGCTGTCCGGTGGCGTCCACACCGGCAGTTCGGTCCACGGTTGGATCCCGGCGGCCAGGATCGCCTCCGGGCCGGTCCAGCGCAGCTCGGCGTCCGCGCCGGTGACCCGGACACACAGGTCGAGCAGCTCGCCCATGGTGCTGTGCCCCGGCGGGCCGATCAGGTCGTACGGCCCGCTCAGCGACCGCTCCACCGCTCCTAGGAGCCATGCGGCCAGGTCGCGGGCGTCGATGAACTGGACCGGCAGCTCGCGCGGCCCGGGGGCCAGCACCGGGCCGCCGCGGGCGATCCGGGCCAGCCACCAGGGCAGCCGGCCCACGTTCTCGTACGGGCCGAGGATCAGCCCGGCCCGCACCAGCAGTGAGTCCGCCGCGCCGAAGGCCTCGACGGCGGCGAGTTCGCCGCCCCGCTTGTCCCGTGCGTAGTCGGTCGCCCCGGCGTCGGCGGCGGCGCCCTCGACCAGCGCCCCGGTGCCGGCGGCCCGGCCCAGGCTGGGCCAGGGCCAGGCGTACACGGACCGGCTGGAGACGTACGCGTACCGCGCGGCCCTGCCCCGCAGCAGCCGGGCCGCCGCGAGCACGGCACGGGGCTCGCCCGACCAGGTGTCGATCACGGCGTCCCAGGAGCCCGCGTCGGCGGCCAGTGCGGCGAGGCCGTCGGACGCGGTCCGGTCGCCGTACAACGACCGGACCCCGGGCGGGGGTTGGTGCCGCCCGCGATGGAAGGCGGTCACCTCCCAGCCGCGCGCCACCGCGGCCTCGGCGACCGCCCGCCCCACGAACTCCGTACCGCCCAGCACCAGAAGTCTCATGCGCTGATCGTGCCCGCTCGGGACGCGCGGCGGCAGGGGAATCTGCCGAGGGCAGAGCGGACCGGAGGGGTCAGCGGCCGGTCGGCGGGGTGTACTTGTAGCCGACCCGGCGCACCGTCTGGATCGCCTGGCGGTGCTCGACGCCGAGCTTGCGGCGCAGCCGGGCGATGTGCACGTCGACGGTGCGGCCGTCGCCGACATGGCCGTAGCCCCACACCGTGGTGACCAGCTGGTCGCGGGTGTGCACCCGGTGCGGATGCGCCACCAGGTGCGCGAGCAGCTCGAACTCCAGGTAGGTGAGGTCGAGTTCCCGGCTGCCGATGCCGGCGGTGCGCCGCACGGTGTCGATCCGCACCAGCGGTTCGGCGCCCGGGCCGGCGTCCGCGTCGGGGGCCGGCTGCGGCTGGTCGGGCACCGCGACCGGCAGGAACGGCGGCCGCTGGTCGGCCGGGACCAGCACCAGGTAGCCGACCATCGGCGGCTGGCCGGGCAGGGTGGGCAGGGTGTGCTGCGGCGCGGGCAGCCAGGTGGCGCCCGGCGGCAGGAAGTCCGCGACGTCTACCACCTCGTCCCGGTCGACGGCGCGCAGCCGGTGCCGGGCGGGGGCGGTCAGGGTGGAGGCGGAGGAGAGAGAACGAGAGGTCGCCATGAGAGGTCAGCTCTTTCGCGCGAGAAGTTCGTCGGTCGGGGCGACGGCCGCGATTCGTGGTCGGGGCTCGCCGGGGGACGTACGTCGCTTCGCGCTGGCCGAAGGCCGGGGGTGACGGCTTTAGAGGGCCCGCGCGTTCGTCGCGCGGCAACACACCCGGTCGAAGTCGTGGTGCTGACGGGAGGGCCAGAAGGGCTCGAGGTCATGGCGACCCGTCGCGGTGATCTTCTGGAAGCTGGCCATGGGCCCATTGAAGCAGACACCGGCGCCGGGCAGGAGTCTCCTCTCACTGCTTGGACACTTCCTTGGCGGGAAGTTGACGCGGGATGTGCCGCCGGACCGGCTATTCGGCCCTTGCCGCTGGCCACGAGCCTGCTCGGCCGGACACCACCCCGTCCATATGCCGAGACGGAGCCGTCGGCCACCACTGCCGCCGCCGTCAGCGCGCCAAGGTGTGCACCCCACGAATGATCAACGCCGTTCCCTTCCCCAGCCCCACGACCAGACCCACGACCAGCGTCGCGTCGCGGCATTGCCGCAGGGGACGACGGCGACGACTGAGGGCCCCGCACCTCGCGGCGGCTGCCGCCGAGTTCGGGCTGTTCGCCGGCGTGGACACGCCGCAGGGGCGCTCGCCGTGGTGGCGGGCGCCCCTGGGGGAAAGCGGGGCGGATCAGACCTGGGCGGCCTTCTCCAGGGCGGAGCAGCAGGTGTCCACCAGCAGGCGGGTCACCACGTACGGGTCGACGTTGGCGTTGGGGCGGCGGTCCTCGATGTAGCCCTTGCCGTCCTTCTCGACCTGCCACGGGATGCGGACCGAGGCACCGCGGTCGGAGACGCCGTAGGAGAACTCGTCCCACGGGGCCGTCTCGTGCAGGCCCGTCAGGCGCTCGTCGATGCCGGCGCCGTAGTTCTTGACGTGGTCGAGCGGCTTGGAGCCCTCGCCGAGCGACTCGCACGCGGTGATGATGGCGTCGTAGCCCTCGCGCATCGCCTTGGTGGAGAAGTTGGTGTGCGCGCCCGCGCCGTTCCAGTCGCCCTTGACCGGCTTGGGGTCGAGGGTCGCGGAGACGCCGAAGTCCTCGGCGGTGCGGTACAGCAGCCAGCGGGCCACCCACAGGTGGTCGGAGACCTCCAGCGGGGAGACCGGGCCGACCTGGAACTCCCACTGGCCGGGCATGACCTCGGCGTTGATGCCGGAGATGGCGAGACCCGCCTTCAGGCAGTTCTCCAGGTGGGCCTCGACGATGTCACGGCCGAAGATCTCGTCGGCGCCGACACCGCAGTAGTAACCGCCCTGCGGGGCCGGGAAGCCGCCCTCGGGGAAGCCGAGCGGGCGGGTGCCGTCGAAGAAGGTGTACTCCTGCTCGATGCCGAAGATCGGCTCCTGCGCGGCGAACCGCTCCGCGACCTCGGCGAGCGCGGCCCGCGTGTTGGACCGGTGCGGGGTCATGTCGGTGTCGAGGACCTCGCACAGCACCAGGATGTCGTCGCCGCCGCGGATCGGGTCGGGGCAGGTGAAGACCGGCTTGAGCACGCGGTCCGAGGAGTGGCCCTCGGCCTGGTTGGTGGAGGAGCCGTCGAAGCCCCAGATCGGCAGCGCGTCGAGACCGGCCGGGGCACCCGTGATGATCTTCGTCTTGGAACGGAGCTTGGCCGTCGGCGCGGTGCCGTCGATCCAGATGTACTCAGCCTTGAAGGTCACGGGGCCACATCCTTCGGGGGTGGGTCGGGCGCACTCGGTGCGGGTGCTGCGGCGCTACGGCACCGGGGCGCCGCGTCGATCTGCCCGGCAGCCTGTCAACAGGCGATTTCCCGGCCGTTGCTCGTATGTGAACCCCGTGTTACCTGGGGGTTCTGTGTCACGGCTCACGTGGTGAGGTGCGCGGCGGAGCCGCACACCGGACGCGGCCCCGCACCCCTTCGGGACCGCATACGACGTCGTGCGCGCCCCGCGCGGATCCGCCGCCTGTTCCTCCTCGACCCGGCCCACTGCTCCGCCGGGTCAAGACGGCGTATCCGCCGCGCGCCCTGGACGTGCGGGTCCCGCTGCTCGTGGCCGCGAACAGCGGGACCCTCACCGCTTTCCTGTCCGGTGCCCGAGCCTCACCCCACCTTCTCGATCAGCGCATGGCGGATGAGGAACTTGCCGGGCTCCCGGACCTGTTCGAAGGCCGCGTTGTTGAGCAGCGCACAGCTGCCGGAGACCGAGGTGACCTTCACCGTCGTGGACTTGTTGTTGTCCAGGTTGGTGACCTTCAGGGTCGTCCCCGCCGGGAACTGGCTGCTGGACGCGGCCGGGGCGCCGCCCTCGCCGGAGAGCGTGACCGTGGAGCCCTTGCAGACCTGCTGGCCGGAGCCCGCGGCACCACCGGCACCCGCGCCACCGGCGGCGCTCTGCGAGGGCTGTGCACTCTGCTGCGCGCCGCCCGCCTGCTGCCCCGCCTGCTGACCGGAGCCGGTCTGCTGCCCGCTGCCCTGCTGAGCGCCGCTGCCCTGCTGAGCGCCGCTGCCCTGCTGGGCGCCGCTGACCCCGCCCTGCGCCGCCTGGGAGCCCTGAGCCGACTCCCCAACGGTGCATCCGGCGGCCTTCTGCTGGACCTCGATCTGTTTGATGACCGCCTCGCGGTTGGCGATCCGGGCCGCCGACTGCGCGTCCGGGTGCGCCTTCTGGTCCGCGATGAACCTGTCGTTGTTGCCGTGGGCCGTGGCCAGCCCCTGGCAGACGGTCGAGTCCCCGGCGGACAGGGTCTTGGCGCCCTGCGCCGGCTGGGCGGCGTTGGAGGTCGTGGCCAGTGCGAAGGCCCCGCCGCCCGCCACCGCCGCGGCACTGACGAGCAGCGCGATCTTCTTCTTCGTACCGAGAGTTCTCCTGCGCGACATGCGCGCCTCCTGAAGAGGTAGGGGAGCGTACGCCGCTATGTACGAGATACCGAACGGGGTTGCTCAGCCGTCGCAGGAGTCGGTGAAGTGGGCTGCGTCACACGAGTGTTGGGCGCAGCTCAGCCCTTGTTGTGCTCCAGGGCCTCCCGTACCGCGTCCTCGGAGCGCGCCACCAGGGCCGTTCCGTCGTCGGCGGTGATGATCGGCCGCTGGATGAGCCGGGGATGCTCCGCGAGGGCCGTGATCCACCGCTCCCGCGACGCCTCGTCCCGCGCCCAGTCCTTGAGCCCCAGCTCCTTCGCGTCCGCCTCCTGGGTCCGGGTGATGTCCCACGGCTCCAGGCCGAGCCGGTCGAGTACGGCCCTGATCTCGTCCTCGCTCGGCACGTCCTCCAGATAGCGGCGGACGGTGTACTCGGCCCCCTCGGCATCGAGCAGGCTGATCGCGCTACGGCACTTGGAGCAGGCCGGATTGATCCAGATTTCCATGCGGCACACGGTACTCGGCACCCGGCGGGACCAGGCGCAGCGCCTGCAGGGCCACCGACAGCTCGGCGACCGCGCGGGGGTCGCGCAGCGAGCGGCCGGTGAGTTCCTCCAGCCGGCGCAGCCGGTAGCGGACGGTGTTGCGGTGGCAGTACAGCTGCCGTGCCGCACCGGCCGCGGAGCCCCCGGCCGCGTACCACTGCTCCAGGGTCTCCAGCAGCCGGCCCCGTTCCTCGGGCGGCAGTTCCAGCACGCGCGCGAAGACCGCCTGCGCGATCCGGGCGGCCTCCTCCGGCGCCGCGGCCACCAGCGGCGCGAGGGGGCCGTCGTCGAACCGGACGACGCCCGTCGCCCCCTTCGGCACCCGGGCCAGTGCGAGGCGGGCCTGTCGCAGGGCCCTGGGGGTGTCGCGCAGGGCCCGGTACGCGGGGCTGAGGCCGACCCGGGACGCGGCGAAGCCGCCGAGGACGCGCAGGGCGGCCTCATCGCCGTCCGGACCACGGGTCGCCAAGACGCCGATCTGGAGGTCGGGCAACAGCCGCCAGGCCGAGCGGACCTGCTCGGCCAGCAGCCGGGGCTCGATGCCGGGCAGCCCCTCGCGTCCCGGCGCGGGGACACCGGCCGCCACCACGACGAAGGGCCCTTCGGTCGGCAGTCCGAGCGCGTCGGCGGCTTCCCAGAGGGTGGTGCGATCGGTCAGCGCGCCCGTGAACAGGGCCTCGACCAGCACGGAGCGCTCACGGTCGCGCTGGAGCAGCAGTTCCGAGGCGGTCTCCCGGTAGGCGTCGCTGGCCGCCGCCGCCAGGCCTTCGTTCACCCACCACGCGGCCAGGGCCACGATGGTGTCGGCGGTGACGGCGCCCGCGGCACGGGCCTCGGCCGCCAGCTCGGACCACAGGAACTCGGAGCCGACGCGGTAGGCGTGCAGCAGTTCCCCCAGCGGCGCTCCCTCGCGTGCCGCCCTGCGGCCCGTCTCCTGGGCCGGCTCCATGGCGCCCGTGCAGCCGTCGGCCAACTGCCCGAAGACCAGCTCGGCGTTGCGCCGGCAGGAGGCGGTCAGCTCCTCGAACGTGACGGGCCCCTGGCCGCCGTAGTAGCCGACCTCGGCGCGGATGCGGCGGGCCATGCGGAGGCCCAGGTCCTGGGCACGGCTCAGCAGTACGGCCGCGACCGGCGCGATCGCGGCGGGAGGCGGCGGTGTGCGGCTCATGACCGGCAGGTTACCGAGCGGCGCCCGGCGCACGGGAAGGTTGTGCACGGGCACAACCGGGCCAACTTGCCGCGGTGTGCGGGCACATGGTCCGCCGGGGCGAGGGCCACGACGATGTCGAAGACGTTACCGGCCGGTATCGGACCTGCGTTTCCGTCGTGATCCCGTCGTCACACCTCCCCAGGAGCACCCGTGCCCAGAGCCGCACTGACGAGCACCCGCACCACCGCCCGGCGGACCCGCCGCGCACGCAAGGCCATGACCTGGACGTCCGCCGCCGCCGGCGTGCTCCTGGCCGGCGCCCTCGGCACCGCCGCCCCCGCCGAGGCCTCGGTCCCGGGCGGCGGCGACCTGGCCGGCGGCGTCTATGTGGCGCTCGGGGACTCCTACGCCGCGGGCGCCGGCATCCCCGCCCAGTCCGCCGGCCTGTGCATGCGCTCCGACCACGACTACGGCCGGCTCGTCGCCCAGTCCCTGGCCCCGGGCGCGTACCGGGACGTGACCTGCGCCGGCGCCAAGGTCGGCGCACTCACCACGCCCCAGACCGACGCCGGTGCCATCGTCGTCAACGGCCCCCAGCTCGACGCCGTCACACCGGACACCACCCTGGTCACGCTCACCGTCGCGGGCGACAACCTCGGCACATCCGACTTCGGATTCGGCGATGTCGCCGCCATCTGCTCCGCCCTCTCCGTGACCGATCCGCTCGGCACCCCCTGCCGCGACTTCTACAAGGACACGCTCGGCGCGCGGCTGGACTCCGCCGGGGCGGAACTCGGCAGCGACCTGAAGCTGATCCACGCGCGCGCCCCGCGGGCGGCGGTACTGGTCGTCGGCTATCCGGCGGTGCTGCCCGACGATCCCGGGCAGTGCCTCGGCAAGCTGCCGGTCACGACCGGGGACCTGGGCTTCCTGCGCTCGGTCCTCGGCGAGCTGAACGACACGGTCGCCGCCACCGCCCGGGCCGGCGGCGCCACGTATGTGGACACGCTCACCCCGACCCGGGGCCATGACAGCTGCTCCGCCACTCCCTGGATCTCCGGGCTGTTCCCGACCTCGCCGACGCTGCCGCTCCATCCGTACCCCGCGGGGGAACGCGCCATGGCGGACGCCGTCCTGAACGCGCTGGGCCGCTGATCCGGCAAGGATCCACCGCCGCTGCGCCGCCGTTGCGCCGTACGGCCCCGCAGGGCGCTGTTCGAATTACATCCGCCTCACACGCATCGCCAAGACCCTGTGTGACGTGGCCACAATTCCCATCCCCACCTGGGGTGTTGTGCGCTCCTGCGGGCCTTCGATTGTCAGTGCCCGGCGGTAGACTGGAAGCAGTGTTCGAGGGCATCGCCGGACTGTCCGGTGGGTGCCCTGACTGCGACAGGAGGATGCCTGTGCCCGCTGCCGCCCTGAAGCCGAAGCCGTTGCCCACCCAGTCCACCGTCCAGCATCCCGTGCTGTTCGACTCGCCCTACGAGCCCGTGACGAAGCGGCCGCTGCCGGCCGGACGGCCGCGCGAGTGGTACGTCACCCACAACCGCCGTCTGAAGGCCATGCGCCTCGCCATAGCCCTGCTCGACTCGGGGATCTACCTCCCGGCCCAGGCCCGCGACGAGCGGATCCGCAGCGCGGCGCAGGAGATCGGCATGCGCCCGCCGTCCGACACGACCTGCCACATGGTCCGGGCGTTCATGCGCTACAGCCGCTGACCCCCGTCCACGGCGCCGGGTGCCCCGCGTTCCCTGGAGCACCCGGCGCCCCTCACCCACCGGCCACGTCCCCGCGATCCGGCACTCTCGCCGTCACCGGGGCGTCAGCGGTGGGTGCTTGTGTGGTCCGGTTGGGGCACCCGCCGCCGGGGATGCCGCACGGCGCGGGTATTCGTACGCGATGAAGGGGGAGAGCCATGCCCGACGCATGCTCCACCGTGCTCGACTGGCCGCTGGCCCGCGTGTGTCCGATGTCGCCGCCGCCGGCCCTCGGTGTGGTTCGCGACGGCCCGCCGACGCTGGTCCGCCTGCCGGCAGGCGCCGGTGAGGAACAGCTGGTGTGGTTGATCACCCGCCACGAGGATGTGAAGGCCGCTCTCAAGGACCCCCGGCTGAGCGCCGACGAGACCCGGCCCGGTTTTCCGTTACGCATCCCCGTGCCCGCCGACAGCCGGCCGAGCGGATTCCTGCGCATGGACGATCCGGAGCACGGCCGGCTGCGCCGGATGGTCGCCCCTGAGTTCACCGTGCGCCGGGTGCGCGCGCTGCGGCCCCGGGTCCAGGAGCTGACCAACCTGGCGGCCGACGCGCTGGCGGCCGGCCCGCAACCCGCGGACCTGGTAAGGGACTTCGCCACCAAGGTGTCGGCGCTGGTCATCGCCCGGCTGATGGGGATCCCGGACGAGCACACACCGTTCTTCCTGGAGCAGACCCAGATCCTGCTCACGGACGGTGACCCGGCCCTCTCCCTGGCGGCGCACCACCGGATCATCGCGTTCCTCGACGAGAACGCGCGCGCCAAGGAGCGCGACCCGGGTGACGACCTGGTCAGCCGTCTCGTCCTCAACCACGTGTCCACCGGCGAACTCGACCGCGCCGATTTCCTGGCCGTCCTCAAGCTGCTGCTCATCGCCGGCCATGAGTCGACCGCCACGCAGATCGCGGTCAGCACGCTGAGCCTGCTGACCGATGACGCGCTGCGCGCCGAGGTCCTCGCCGAGGGCGGTGCGCTCCTGCCGAAGTTCGTGGAGGAGTCGATGCGCTTCTGGTCGATCATCCAGGACGGCGTCGTGCGCCAGGCCACCGAGGACGTCCGCATCGGCGAGACCCTGGTCAGGGAGGGCGAGTCGGTGATGATCAGCCTGCTCGCCGCCAATCACGACGCCGCCGTCTTCCCCGACCCCGAGCGCCTCGACATCCACCGCGACGCCTCCGCCCATCTGCTGTGGGGCCATGGCGCCCACTTCTGCCTCGGCGCGTCGCTGGGCCGGCTGGAGGTGACCCTCGCCCTCGGCTCCCTCTTCACCAGGATGCCGACCCTCCGTCTGGCCTGCGAGGCGTCTCAGCTCCGCTTCCGTGAGAACCCCGTCTTCCACTGCCTTGCCGAGCTGCCCGTCGCCTGGTGACCGACGAGAAGTCCGCATGCGGAAAACGGGATGCGAGTGGTACGGCGGTCTCCCTACGCTGAACAAACGGCACGAAGCCGACACACTCCACCCCAGCCACTCTCACCTCACGGGGGAGGTCCGTCATGCGTGGCATCGTCGCGTCCGGGACCGTCGTCCTGGTGATCCTCGGAATCGGAAACCATCTGTGGTGGCTCGCCGCCGTCGCGCTGCTGTATCTGTACGCGACGCACGGACGCGGTTCACCCGGCACCACACCACCCTCCGGCACGGGCACCGCGCCCCCGCCGGACAGTTACCGCACCTACCGCGAGCGCCGGGACCGGCAGGCCAAGTGGGAGCGGCGCTACCGCCGTGAGCGCCCCTACGAGGCCCGTCGGCAGGAGAGGGAGAAGAGCAGGTGAGGCGGAGGGCGCCCTGGGTCATAGACCGGGGGCGCCCCACACCGGGAACCAGCGGCTCAGGTCCTGCTCGATCCGCAGATCGTTCGCGAGTGCCGCCTTCACCTGGAGTTCCAGTGCGCTGTCCCGGCGCTCGCCGCCACCGGGCAGCGGGGCGAACGGGTAGAACGCGGCGCGCTTGTACAGATAGACCAGCGCCAGCCTGCGGCCGGCGTCATCCGTGAAGCCGGCCAGCGAGCACAGCAGCTGCGGGCCGAAGCCGTTGACCTCCATCGCGCTGTTCACCGCGTGCAGATCGTTGACCAGCTCCGGCAGCTGCTCCGGGCCGCGCGCGGAGACCAGCCAGGAGTAGCCGTAGTCGTCCCGCCGCAGCTCCACCGGCGGGCCACTGCGGTCGGTGTCCGCGTCCAGCAGCGCCTGCACCTCCCGGTGGGTCTGCTCGAAGGCGGCGCCCTCCACCGTGGCGAAGCACACCGCGCCGGTCCCGGTCGGTGTGAAACCGGCCGCGGCCTGCAGGGTCACGGCCGCCGACGGCAGCGCGAAGAGCTGGTCGAGATCGGGCGCGACCGGTTTCGTACGACCCAGCAGGATGTCCAGCAGCCCCAATGCTCAGCCCGCCTTCCGCAGTGCCATGGGTTCAGCCCGCCTTCCCGGGAGTGGTGGCCTCGCCCAGCTCCGCCGAGATCCGGCCCAGCTGGTCCAGCCGCTGCTCCAGTGTCGGGTGCGTGGAGAAGAACCGCTCGATGCCCGGCTCCTTGCCGGTCGCCGGGGTGAAGTAGAAGGCGTTGAAGGCCTGGGCCGTGCGCAGGTCCTTGGTCGGGATCCGGGCGATGTCCCCGGAGACCTTGGTGAGCGCCGAGGCGAGGGCCGAGGGGCGGCCGGTGAGATGCGCGGCCGCCCGGTCGGCCGCCAGCTCCCGGTACCGGGACAGCGCCCTGATCAGCAGGAAGCTGATCGCGTACACCGCCGCGGAGACGCCCATGACCGCGGCGAAGACGGCGGCGGTGTTCTGGTCCCTGCGACCTCCGCCGAAGATCTGCGAGTAGAAGGCGAACCGCACGATCAGCCCCGCCAGCACACCGAGGAAGGACGCGACCGTGATCACGGCGACGTCCTTGTGCGCCACGTGCGACAGCTCGTGCGCGAGCACGCCCTCCAGTTCGGCCGGCTCCAGCCGCCGTAGCAGCCCCGTGGTCACGCAGACCACGGCGTGGTCGGGATTGCGGCCGGTCGCGAACGCGTTCGGCATATCCATGTCGGACACCGCGACCACCGGCTTGGGCATGTCGGCGATCGCGCACAGCCGGTCGACTACCGCGTGCAGCTCGGGATACTCCTCCCGTTCCACGACCCGCCCGTGCATCGCGAACATGGCGATCCGGTCGGAGAACCAGAACTGCGCCACGAACATCGCTCCGACCAGCACGACGACCAGCACCCAGGACCTCAGCAGCGTGATCAACGCGGCGATGAAGCCCACGTACAGCAGACCGAGCAGGAACAGCGTGAGCCCCATGCGCACGGTCAGCCGTCGATCGCTCCGGAAGCGGCTCTGCATCTTGCATCACCCCGCAGTCAGGCACTCGTCCCGCTGTCCAGTGTGCACCTGCCCAATCCCATGAAGTGGTTCCGAACGGCCCTAGGAGCAGCAAAACGTACCTGTGAGCCGCCCTAGTGCGACGAGCCGAACTGCACCAGCCCGATCAGCACCATGACCACGATCACACAGCCGAACACCACGGCCGTCGACGCCCATGACGCCCGGCGCCGCACCGGATCGGCCTCGGCGCGGAAGGGCGCCGGGTCCGGCGGGCTCTCCTTCCAGCGCGCGGCGAGCATCCGGGCCCGGGCGGAGGGCTCCTTGTGCTCGGCGGAATTCGCCCACCGATGATCGAACTCCCGCTCCCAGTCGTCCTGTTCCGTCATCCCCGTTTCAACCTCTCTCGTCCGGCAGGGCCAGGAGGGATGATCCCCCGACAATAGGAAGTCTGGGAAGCACAAAAGGTTGCGTAAAAGGTCGCCCTCACCCCGCGTCCGGACCGCCCGGAGGCCCCTCGCCCGTGTCGTCCAGCTCCCGCCGTATCCGGCGCCAGGCCCGGATGATCCGCGGCAGCCTGCCGAGCACGTCGTCGATCTGCGCGAGCAGCAGCGTGACGCACCCGAACGCGGCGAGGACCGTCAGCGTGATGTCGTCCCAGCTCACCGCGGCACCCCCCGCTGTCACAGGCCGAGCAGGCCGCGGTCGGCCAGCCAGTCGAGGGCGGCCACGCCCAGCCGGTCCGGCGCCGCGAGCAACGCGGCCTCCACCGCGGGGAGGTCGGCGAGGGCGGCGGGCGCGTCCGAGCGGTCCAGGGCGGCGAGCCGCTCCATGACGGAGGCGACCACGGCGGGCCAGCCCGGCATGCCGAAGCAGGCGGCACCGAGGGTCGCCGCCGAGGCGGCCGAGAGCAGCACGCCTGCCCGCCAGCCCTGCTCGCGCATCACCTTCGCCGTGTACCGGACCCAGTCGCCGCTCCTCCGCACGAACTCCTCGGTCGGGGCGCCACTGCCCCGCAGGGTGAAGCGCGATCCCCCTGCCCACGGCAGATCCACGTCCGAGGCGACGGCCTGGAAGGCGAGCAGTGCCTCGGGCCCCTCCTCCCGGGCGGCGAGGAGGGCGGCCCGGGCCCTGCGGTGCAGGTCGGCGCTCTGCGCGAGGATCTCGCCGGCACTCGGCCCGCCGTCCGCCTCGCGGATCTCCTCCAGCGGCCCGTACCGCCAGGCCATGTCGACGAGCCCGACCGCCCCCGCACCGACCAGGACTTCCGGGTCGTCCGCAGCGACACCGGCCTGCGCCAGTACGGCGATCAGACCCTCGCTGTCCACCGTGCGCACCGGCCGCTCCGGCGCTGCCACCGGCATGGGGTCGTCCTGCGGGCGCTCGATCCCGACCCCGTGCTCCGCGAGGTCCTCGAAGATCGCGTCGGGTCCGCAGTCGACGTGGTCGGTGCCGTGCCGCCCGGAGCAGTCCTCGGGGCATTCCAGCTCCGCGCAGGATTCCGGATCGTCGGGCGCGCCCTCGTTGATCAGGTGGTAGGCGAGCCGGTGCGCGACCGCCTCGCGCGCGCAGATCATCTCCAGGCCCAGGCGGAAGTCCTCGTCCTTGAGAGCCGTGTCGTCCGGGCCGACGGACTCCGGTGGCTCGGGGGTGTCCCTGGTGGCCCAGGCGTACGCCGACTCCAGGGACACATACAGCCAGGCGATCCGCAGCGGCTCCACGGTCCCTTCGTCCGCGAGCCGGGCGACGGCCTCGGCCGCCTCGCGCACGCTCGTGACACCGGCCAGATACCGCTCGCGCCTCGCCTCCCACAGGGCTGCCTCGGTCCGCACCCGTTCGGCGTCCCGGACCAGCCGGGCATCGCGTGACCGACGTGCCCGTGTCACCAGCCGGGTCAGACAGGGGCGGCATCCGAACAGCCCGGACGTCGGTGTCGGCCCGAGCGGTACGGGTGCCAGGTCCTCGCCGAACGGTTCGTCGCACAGACAGCAGTGCAGGCCGCCGACCTGGCGGGAGGTGGGCCGGCCTGGCAGCGCGGCACGGATCGTGGCATGGGCGTAGGCAGGGATGTGCATGCGCGCAACTCCTCGGGCGAAGGCGCTCCGTCGGCGCCCTCTCCATGCTCACCTCGCCGATGGGCCGCGAGTCACGGTTTGGCGGGCGGGACGGCGAACTTGACGAAAGCTGACTCCGCCCTGGCCTGCGGCTTCTACGGTGTTGCCGAACATGACACCCCGAAGGGGAGGAACTCAGGTGTCTGCCTCCACCGTCTCGCCCCAACCAGGGGGCCCGCACCGGGAGTTGGCCGAGGCGCTGCAGGAACTGCACCGCGCGGCCGGCCGGCTGAGCTTCCGGAAGGTGAGCACGCTCATCCGCGGCCGCGAGGACCTGCTGTCGGACGCCAGCCATGAGAGCGTGCGGTCCGCCGTCAACGGGATACGGGTGCCGCGCTGGGAAACCGTCCACGACATCGTCATGGTCCTGGCCGGGCGGTGCAGCCCGTCGCGCGACGAGCACTCCGAGACCGCCCGGTTCCTGCCGCTGTGGCGCGCGATCCACGAAGGGGAGTCGGGCGCGCTGAAGTCGTTCCAGGAGCTGCTGGGCGGCGGCTGGGGCGGTGAGGACGGCAGGTGGACCCCGGAGCTGGTCATAGGCGCGTTGATCAATCCCTTCAGCGCCATCGAGATCCATCCCTCGCTCGCCGTGCCGCACGAGCCGCTGGTGTCGGAGGACACGTGGGTCCGCGCGATGGTCAGGTTCATCGAGGAGCAGGGGGCCGAACACGCGCTGCGGGTGCTGCTGCACACGCTCAAGGGCGACTATGTGGGGGCCGAGGAGGGCGCGCCGTACGGCTACCGGAATCCCGACCGGGAGGCCATGGAGGCGTACGCGGCGTTCCGGTACGGCTGCCGGGAGATCCTCAGGCGCCTTCGCCGCGAGCCCAATCTCCTCGCGGAGTCGATCCTTGCCATGCGCGCCGACGAGACGATGGACCGGGACGACCGGGCCGAGATGCTGGAGAACGAATCGGACCTGAGCCTCATGCGCGAGGTGATGATCGTGACTCCGGACACCTGGGACGAGGTCTCGGAGGACGCGCATCACATGGTCTTCGGCTATCTGATCAAGCAGATCAGCCCGGTGGGCCCGCTCGGCCTGCCCGAGGCCGAGCGGTTCCGGATCGTCTGGCGGGTGCCGGAGCCGCCGGACGAGTGAGCGGTCAGCCGAGCGACTCGGCCGACGGTACGACGACGCCGTACAGGTCGTCGATCGTCGCGAGCGCGCTGTGGTGGAGCTGCTCGGCGGACACCTCGGCGACGGCGGTGCGCAGCGGCCGGGTCGCGCAGGCGTCGGCGACGACGGTCGGCCGGTTGCCGCGCAGGAAGGCGCCCTGGGCGGTGAACACCACGCACATATGGGTCATGAACCCCGCGATCACCAGGTCCTTGTGCCCGGCGGTGTCCACGTGCGCGGCCAGATCGGTGTCGTGGAACGCGTTCGGCACCTGCTTGACGACCACCGCCTCGCCCTCGGCCGGCGCGACCTTCGGGTGGATCCGGCCGATCTCCTCGCGGATGTCGTACGGCGTTCCCGCGCCGCCGTCGTTGATGACGTGCACGACCGTCGCGCCCGCGGCGCGCGCCCGGGCCAGCAGCTCGGCGCCCGCGTCCAGGGCGGCCAGCCAGCCCTCCAGTTCCATCACGTCACGGGTGTAGGTGTTCTGGTAGTCGATGAGGATCAGGGTCGAATCGGCGAGCGAGGCCGGGGTCTGATCGAAGCCGTTGAGGTCACGCAGAGTCGTCGTAGCCATGTCCCTCACGCTATGAGTGGCCTGCCCATGTCAGCAATGTCGTGTAACTTGCAGATCCGGACATGCCGCTCGCCCTGGCCGGAGACCGTCGGCGACACCCGGGCCGAACACGACCGAGGCCCCCCGGCACGAGCCGAGGGGCCTGCTGATCCCGGGGGATCGGTCTGTCACACGTCGAAGTACAGCTCGAACTCGTGCGGGTGCGGACGCAGCTGGAGCGGCGCGATCTCGTTGGTGCGCTTGAAGTCGATCCACGTCTCGATCAGGTCCGGCGTGAAGACGTCGCCCTGGAGGAGGAACTCGTGGTCGGCCTCGAGCGAGTCGAGGACGGCCGGCAGGGAGGTCGGGACCTGGGCGACGTTCGCGTGCTCCTCGGGAGCCAGCTCGTACAGGTCCTTGTCGATCGGCTCGGCCGGCTCGATCTTGTTCTTGATGCCGTCCAGACCCGCGAGGAGCAGCGCCGAGAAGGCGAGGTACGGGTTGCCGGAGGAGTCGGGCGCGCGGAACTCGACGCGCTTGGCCTTCGGGTTGGAGCCGGTGATCGGGATACGCATGGCCGCGGAGCGGTTGCGCTGCGAGTACACCAGGTTGATCGGCGCCTCGAAGCCCGGCACCAGACGGTGGTACGAGTTCACCGTCGGGTTGGTGAAGGCCAGCAGCGACGGGGCGTGCTTGAGGATGCCGCCGATGTAGTAGCGGGCGGTGTCCGACAGGCCCGCGTAACCGGCCTCGTCGTAGAAGAGCGGGTCGCCGTTGCTCCACAGCGACTGGTGCACGTGCATGCCCGAGCCGTTGTCACCGAAGATCGGCTTCGGCATGAAGGTCGCGGTCTTGCCGTTGCGCCAGGCCACGTTCTTCACGATGTACTTGAAGAGCTGGAGGTCGTCGGCCGCGGCGAGCAGCGTGTTGAACTTGTAGTTGATCTCCGCCTGGCCGGCGGTGCCCACCTCGTGGTGCTGGCGCTCGACCTTCAGGCCGGCCGCCTCCAGCTCCAGGGAGATCTCGGCGCGCAGGTCGGCGAAGTGGTCGACCGGCGGGACCGGGAAGTAGCCGCCCTTGTAGCGGACCTTGTAACCGCGGTTGTCCTCGACGGCGCCGGTGTTCCAGGCGCCCGCCTCGGAGTCGATGTGGTAGAAGCTCTCGTTCGCGCTGGTCGCGAAGCGGACCGAGTCGAAGACGTAGAACTCGGCCTCGGGACCGAAGTACGCGGTGTCCGCGATACCGGTCGACGCCAGGTACGCCTCCGCCTTCTTCGCCACGTTGCGCGGGTCACGGGAGTACTGCTCGCCCGTGATCGGGTCGTGGATGAAGAAGTTGATGTTGAGGGTCTTGTCCCGGCGGAACGGGTCCACGCGGGACGTGGACAGGTCGGCGCGCAGGGCCATGTCGGACTCGTGGATGGCCTGGAAACCACGGATCGACGATCCGTCGAAGGCCAGCTCCTCGTCGGGGTCGAACGCCTCGACGGGCACCGTGAAGTGCTGCATGACGCCCGGCAGGTCGCAGAAGCGGACGTCGATGAACTTGACGTCCTCGTCCGCGATGAACTTCTTGGCCTCGTCGGCGTTCTGGAACATCCAGCTCCTCCTACTCCCGACCGTCCTCGCCGGGGTGGTAGATCGTTCGTGCGGCCAGTGCGGTGGCACACGCTGGCCTCGACCCTAGGGACGGGTGATTTCTCGGGCGTGACCCATTTGTTTCGCAGAAGTTAACCGGTCACGTATCCACCGTAGCCCCGACACACCCCTCGGCGTAGTGTCCGAATCCGGGCGCAGTACCGTGGACGGGTGGACAACAGGCAAGCACTCGGATCGTGGCTCTCCGGGCCCCGCGCGGCCATGGAAGAGGCCGGTGCGGACTTCGGCTACCGGGGTGAGCAGCTCGGCCTGCCCGAGGAGGGGCCGAACTCCATCGCCCGGCCCGGCCGGCGGCTCGGCGCGCTCGCCGTGGACTGGGGCCTGAGTGTCCTGATCGCATACGGCTTGATCACGGACGGCTACAAGGTCCCGGCCACCAACAACTGGGCGCTCGGCGTCTTCTTCGTCATGAGCGTGCTGACCGTGGGCACGATCGGCTTCACGCCGGGCAAGCGGCTGTTCGGCATCCGGGTCGTGGCCCTGGAGACCGGCACGGCCAACCCGCTGCGCTCGCTGCTCCGCACGGTGCTGCTGTGCCTCGCGATTCCGGCGCTGGTCTGGGACCGGGACGGCCGCGGCCTGCACGACCGGCTGGCGAAGACCGTAGAGGTCCGGATCTGACCGTCCGCGGCCGCGGGCCCGTCCTGGCTTTTCGCAACCCGGCATGCACCCGTGCCCGCCAATGGCCCGGATGCCCTCATCCAGTTGCCCGGTCAAACCCCCGGCGGCATCGTACGCGGTATGACCGATACACAGGATGTGATGGCGGCCGAGGTGACTCCCGAGGTCTTCCGGGACGCCATGGCGCGCTTTCCGTCGGGCGTGGTGGTGGTGACCGCCCGCTGTGAGGACGGCACCCCGCGCGGCTTCACGGCCAGCTCCTTCTGTTCGGTCTCCCTCGAGCCGCCGCTGATCCTGGTGTGCCTCGCGGACGCGGCCGATTCGGCGGCGGTCTTCGCCGGGTGCGACCACTTCGCGGTGAGCGTGCTGGCTCCCGAGCACCAGCCGCTGGCCCTGCTGTTCGCCACCAAGGGCGCCGACAAGTTCTCCGACGCCCTGCTGCAGCCGAGCCCCGCCGGGCTGCCGGCCGTGCAGCAGGCGCCGGTGCAGCTGGACTGTGCCGCATACGCGCGTTACCCGGCCGGGGATCACACGATCCTGATCGGCCGGGTAACGGGAGTACGGCTGGGCGAGGGGTCGCCGATGGTCTACTGCGGGCGGGAGTTTCGGAGGCTGAACTGACCGGCGGCGGCCGGCAGGGGGCTCAGCGGCCCTTCGGCATCCGCATGCCCTTGGGCATGGGGCCCTTCGGCACCGGCATGTTGCTCATCAGGTCGCCCATGGCCCGCAGCCGGTCGTTGGTGGCCGTCACCTGGGGGCCGGTGAGCACGCGCGGGAACTTCAGCATGGTCGTGCGCAGCTTCTTCAGCTCGACCTGGCCCTCGCCGGTGCCGACGATCACGTCGTGCACGGGGACGTCCGCGACGATGCGGTTCATCTTCTTCTTCTCGGCGGCCAGCAGGCCCTTCACCCGGTTCGGGTTGCCCTCGGCGACCAGCACGATGCCGGCCTTCCCGACCGCCCGGTGCACCACGTCCTGGCTGCGGTTCATCGCCACCGCCGGAGTCGTCGTCCAGCCCCGGCCGATGTTGTCCAGTACGGCGGCCGCGGCGCCCGGCTGACCCTCCATCTGGCCGAAGGCGGCGCGCTCGGCCCGGCGGCCGAACACGATCGCCGTCGCCAGCACGGCGATCAGCAGGCCGAAGATGCCCAGGTAGACGGGGTGGCCGAGCAGAAAGCCGATCGCGAGAAAGACAGCGAGGGTGCCGATGCCGACGGCCCCGAGTACAAGACCGATCTTCTTGTCGGCCTTGCGGGTCATCTTGTATGTGAGAGCGATCTGCTTCAGTCGCCCTGCGTTCGCGGCGTCCGCCGCGGTTTCCTTCCTCGCCATGCCACGAAGTCTACGTGCCCCGGGGAGCGCCTTCGACGGCAGTGCCCGGTGAGGAGGGACTGCGGAGGGGCTCAGGAGCGGCCGGCGGCCTGCTCCAGGACACGCTGCGTCTCGACCCGGTCCTTGGCACGACGTCGGTCCTCCAGCACAGAGGTCCACGCGTTGCGGCGGGCGGTGCGCTGACCGCCGCTCATGAGCAGGGACTCGACGGCGCGCAGGGCGTCGGTGAAGGACGGGATGGCGGTGGCGCGTACGGGCGCGGCCTGCATGATCGAGGTCCCCCCTCGGAAGCGGGTGGTGTACGAGGCGTGATACCAGAGTCACTGATTGGTGTTACCAGGGCGTGTCCGACCGGTCAAACGCCAATGAAGCCTTGATACAGAGCGCTGAAACGCTGACGCGGCCCTGATGCCCGCCCTCATCAGCGAGGACGGTCAGGACCGCGTCGAGTTGGCCATTACTGGCCGGTAATCACTTGTGCGTGAATTCACACAGCCTGGGCGGCGATGTAGGTACCGCGCTTCTCGATCGCCATCTGGTAGAGGCGCCCGGCGCGGTACGAGGACCGCACCAGCGGACCCGACATCACACCGGAGAAGCCGATCTGCTCGGCCTCCTCCTTCAGCTCCACGAACTCCTGCGGCTTCACCCAGCGCTCGACGGGGTGGTGCCGGACGGAGGGGCGCAGGTACTGGGTGATGGTGACCAGCTCGCAGCCGGCGTCGTGCAGCTGCTTCAGCGCCTCGCTGACCTCCTCGCGGGTCTCGCCCATGCCGAGGATCAGGTTGGACTTGGTCACCAGGCCGAAGTCGCGGGCCTCGGTGATGACCTTCAGGGAGCGCTCGTAGCGGAAGCCGGGGCGGATCCGCTTGAAGATCCGCGGGACCGTCTCGACGTTGTGCGCGAAGACCTCGGGCCGGGCGGAGAAGACCTCGGCCAGCTGCTCGGGAACCGCGTTGAAGTCGGGGGCCAGCAGCTCGACCTTCGTACGGCCGCCCTCGCGCTCCGCCGTCTGCTGGTGGATCTGGCGCACGGTCTCGGCGTACAGCCAGGCGCCGCCGTCCTCCAGGTCGTCGCGGGCGACGCCGGTGATGGTGGCGTAGTTCAGGTCCATCGTGACCACGGACTCGCCCACGCGGCGCGGCTCGTCGCGGTCCAGCGCCTCGGGCTTGCCGGTGTCGATCTGGCAGAAATCGCAGCGCCGGGTGCACTGGTCGCCGCCGATGAGGAAGGTCGCCTCGCGGTCCTCCCAGCACTCGTAGATGTTCGGGCAGCCGGCTTCCTGGCAGACCGTGTGCAGGCCCTCGCTCTTCACGAGGTTCTGCATCTTCGTGTACTCGGGGCCCATTTTCGCCCGGGTCTTGATCCACTCGGGCTTGCGCTCGATGGGGGTCTGGCTGTTGCGGACCTCCAGGCGCAGCATCTTGCGTCCGTCGGGTGCGACTGCGGACACGACCGGCTCCCTAGCGATTGATTCTTCGGCGTTCCCCAGGGTACGCCCGTTGATTTGGTGGTTCGGAGACGGTTGTTCTATGCCGCCGATGTCTTCTCGATCACGCGCGGCTTCAGCTCCGCGTTCTCCAGGATGTCCTTGAGGTGGCGCTCGGCCACCGGCAGGACCTCCTCGATGGTGACGTCCCGGCCCAGCTCGCCCGCGAGGGAGGCGACCCCCGCGTCCCGGATGCCGCACGGGATGATCCGGTCGAACCATTTGTTGTCGGGGTTCACATTGAGCGCGAAGCCGTGCATCGTGACGCCCTTGGCGACCCGGATGCCGATCGCGGCGATCTTGCGGTCCTCGCGCCGCTGGCCCGCGTTGGAGGGGGCGTACTCGGGGCCGTTGAGCCGCGGGTCGAATTCGTCGTCGGTCAGCCGCGGGTCGAAGTCCAGGGACAGCCCGCCGAGCACCGGCCGCTGCTCGATCGGGTCGCCGAGCACCCACACACCGCTGCGGCCCTCGACCCGGCTGGTCTCCAGGCCGAACTCGGCGCAGGTGCGGATGAGCGCCTCCTCCAGGCGGCGTACATGGGCGACGACGTCCACCGGGCGGGGCAGCTTCTGGATCGGGTAGCCCACCAGCTGGCCCGGGCCGTGCCAGGTGATCTTGCCGCCGCGGTCCACGTCGATGACCGGGGTGCCGTCCAGGGGGCGCTCGCTGTCCTCGGTGCGCCGGCCGGCCGTGTACACCGGCGGGTGCTCCAGGAGGATCACGGTGTCCGGGACCTCGTCGGCGAACCGGGCCGTGTGCACCCGGCGCTGCTCGTCCCAGGCCTCCTGGTAATCGACGGCATCCGCACCGAACCCCATGCGGACGAACCGCAACTCACTCACGGCAAGCGCCTCCCTCAGCGACCGAGCAATCGGTGTGTCAGGCACGTAACGCGCCCACGCCACTGTACGTCCGACCGGTGTACGTCAGCCCTGGGGAGGTTCCTCACACGATCGGATGAATACGCGGTGAAGGGTGTGATGGCCCGCTCACTCTCCGCTACATTCACGCCGGTCGAGAGGCTATAAGGGCAGCTCAACGGCAATCCGGGCGCTTCAGGGCCCGGTAGGCAGGAGACCGCACCGCAGATGACGGACCGACCCGCGCAGCGCACCCCCAACCGTCAGCTCGCCGCGCTCATCGCAGAAGCGGGGTTCTCCAACGCGGGTCTGGCCCGTCGCGTCGACCAGCTCGGCCTGGAGCACGGGCTGGACCTCAGATACGACAAGACCTCCGTCACCCGCTGGCTGCGCGGACAGCAGCCGAGGGGGACGACGCCCGCCCTGATCGCCGAGGTCTTCACCCGTCGGCTCGGGCGCCGGCTCACGGCCCAGGATCTCGGCCTGGACGCCTGTGCGCCGGTGTACGCCGGGCTGGAGTTCGCGGCCACCCCGGAAGAGGCCGTCGACATCGTCAGCGGGCTGTGGCGCAAGGACTCCGGCAGCCACGCCGAGCTGCGCAAGATCGCGTTCACCCCGGCGGGGCTCGTGGTGCCCAGCCGGGACTGGCTGATCGGCAAGCCCGACGACAAGGTGGCCCGCGAACCGGCGGCCCGGGTCCCCCCGCAGGGCCGCCCCGCCCCGGTCAAGCCCCCGGGCCGGCAGGCACTGGTGGTCCCGCCCCGGGCGCGCGGCCATGCCGAGCGTGCCCCCGGCCACCGGGTCACGGGCGGCGACATCGGCGCGCTGCGCTCGGTCGGCGAGCTGTTCCGCACCCTCGACGACCGGTTCGGCGGCGGCCACGCCCGGCAGGCCCTGGTGCGCTACCTGGAGCACGAGTGCGAGCCGATGCTCCGCGGCTGCTACGACGAGCAGACCGGCCGCCGGCTGTTCGGCGCCGCGGCCGATCTGACCCGGCTCGCCGGCTGGACGTCGTACGACATCGCCGCGCACGGACTCGCCCAGCGGTACTTCGTGCAGGCCCTGCGGCTCGCCCAGGCGGCGGGCGACCGGGCGTACGGCTCCTATGTGCTGGTCACCATGAGCCGCCAGGCCGTCTACCTCGGCCACGGCAGGGAGGCCGTGCAGCTGGCCCGGGTCGCCCAGCAGGGCGCCGGGACCGGTGGTCCGCCGGTCGTGCAGGCGCTGCTGCACGCCTCCGAGGCGAGGGCGCACGGCGTGCTCGGCGAGGTGCGGGCGTGCACGGCCGCGCTCGTGCGGGCCGAGCGCGCCCTGGAGGCGGCCCGGCCCGGGGACGAGGTGCCGTACTGGGCCAAGTTCTTCGACGAGGCGCAGCTCGCCGACGAGTTCGGGCACTGCCACCGGGATCTGCAGCAGTTCCGGGCGGCCGCCCAGCACGCCGAGCGTTCGCTCCAGCTCCGCGCGCCCTCGTACGCCCGCAGCAGGCTCTTCTGCCGGGTCGTCCTCGCCACGGCCCGGCTCGGCCTCGGCGAACTGGACCAGGCCTGCGCGCTGGCGGCGGAGGCCGCCGGGCAGGCCGCGGAGATGCGGTCCGCGCGCGCGATCGAGTACGTGAAGGACTTCGAACGCCGACTGGAGCCGTACCGCGACGCGGCACCGGTGCGGGGGTACCGGGAGAAGGTGGCGGCGCTGGGTTAGCCGGTCGCGCGGTTTTCCGCGCCTCTGGGGGGCGCGCTAGGCGGCCCTTGGCAGAGTCGGCGCGGGGTCCGCCCTGTGCATCGACCCCGCCGCACCCAGGTCCGCCAGAAGGGCGGCCGCGGCCCGGTGGGCCGAGTGCAGGGCGCCCTGGACCGTGCTGGTGTCGCGGTGGTCGCCGCAGACGTAGAGGCCGGCCAGCAGTCGTACCGGGCGGCGCAGGTCGTGCGGCGGGCGCATCGCCGGGACCGCCTCCGGCGTGTGGTGCACGGCCAGCGTCTCCCAGCGGCGCGTGGAGGTCCGGTAGAGCCGGGAGAGGTGGATGCGGACCGCGGTGTCGATGCCCTCGGGCGGTGTGCCGAGGACCGTCGAGGAGATCAGCACCCGGCCGACCGGTGCCCGGCTCGGGTCCACGTTGCTGAGCACCGCCGTGTGCGCCACCGGTCCGCCGCGGTCGGCGTCGAGCAGCAGCGAGGTGCCCGTCGCGAAGGCCGCCGCCGGATCGTCGGTGGTGTGGTGGACCACGGTCACCGGGTGGAAGCCGGGCACCCTCAGGCCCGGCAGCAGTCCCGCCGCGGCCCGCGCGTCCGTCGCCAGCAGCACCGCCCGGCAGCGGATCTCGCCGTGCTCGGCGGTGGTCACCGAGGTGGTGCACACCGAGGTCACCCGCACGCCGGTGCGTACGGTGCCGGGCGGCAGCGCCCGCGCCAGCAGCTCCGGCAGCACGTCCGCACCGCCCTCCGGTACACACAGGCGGCCGCTCGCGAAGGCGCGCAGCGCGAGGTCGGCGCACCGGCTGGAGGTGGTCAGCTCCGGGTCGCACAGCAGTGTGGCGAGCAGCGGGCGCAGGAAGCCGTCGATCGTGCGCGCCGGCATCCCGCGCTGGGCCAGGGCCTGTCGGGCGGGCATCTCGGGCCGGGCCAGGACGCGCTCCACGGGGGTGGCCGCGATGCGGCCGAGCGCGGCGCCGAGCCGGGCCTGGTCGACCGCGCCGCCCACCGGCGCGCCGACCCGGCCGGGGACGGCCGCCGGCCCCCTGGGGGCGCTTGCGAGGGCGCGCACCGCATGGAGTGCGCTCCGTGCGCCCCGTGCGCTCCCTCCGGTCGCCGGCGCGCCCGCGCGCTGGGTGCGTCCGTCGCGGTGCAGCAGGACGCCGGGAGCGAAGGTACGCAGGACCAGGGAGTCCAGGCCCGGGGTCGTGCGGAGTTCGGGGTAGGACGTGGACAGCAGCTGTCCGATGCGGTCCAGCCGGAAGCCGTCGACCTTCTCCGTCGACATGCGGCCGCCGACGTACGGGGCGGCCTCAAGGACGGCGGTCGAGATTCCTGCGCTGGTCAGCCGATGAGCCGCCGAGAGTCCGGCGATTCCGGCTCCCACGATGACGACGTCCACCTGGTACACGGGCTCAAGCACGAGGCCCCTCCTGTGGTTGCGCGGCCGGTGGAGACGTCATGCCCCCAACTGGCTCCAGGGATACTCGAGTTCGGGTCGAGGTTAGGTCCGTGATCGGTCACAAACAGTCGCGCATGGACAGGGCACGGTCGCATGGAGGTCGCATACGGTCACAAGAGGTCGCAGGACATCCCTGGCGTACGTCGGGCCGCCGGTATCGCGGACGTCAGGCCGCCCGGATCGCCTCGTCGATCCCCGCGAACGCGAACCGGAACCCCGACTCCAGCAGCCGCCTCGGCACCACCCGTTGACTGCCCAGCACATCCCCGGCCAGCTCACCCAGCACCGCCCGCAGCACCGGTGCCGGCACCGGGAACGGCGCCGGACGGCGCAGCACCCGGGCCATCGCCGCCGTGATCTCACGGTTCGTCAGCGGCTCGGGGGCCGTCAGGTTGACCGGCCCGGACAAGGTGTCGTTCTCGACGAGGTACCGGAGCGCGGCGACCTCGTCGTGCAGCGCGATGTACGACCAGTACTGCCGCCCGTCGCCCAGCCGCCCCCCGAGCCCCGCCCGGAACAGCGGGAACAGCCGTCCCCAGGCCCCGCCGCCACGGGCCACCACCAGCCCGGTCCGCGCGAACACCGTCCGCACCCCCGCCTCCTGCGCGGGCGCCGCCGCCTCCTCCCACTCCACGCACAGCGAGGGCAGGAAGCCGTCGCCCGGCGGCGCCTGCTCGTCCACCACCCGGTCGCCGGTGTCGCCGTAGAAGCCGATCGCGCTGCCGCTGACGAAGACCCGCGGCGGCTCGGGCAGCGAGGCCACCGCCTCCGCCAGCGCGGCCGTGCCCAGCACCCGGCTGTCCCGCAGCAGCCGCTTGTACGACGGCGTCCAGCGCCGGTCGCCGATCCCGGCCCCGGCCAGATTGACCACCGCGGCACAGCCGGTCAGCCCCGCCGCGTCCACATACTGCCCCTGCGGGTCCCAGCGGACCTCGCCCGGGCCCGAGGCGGCGCGGCGCACCAGCCGCACCACCTCGTGCCCGTCCGCGGTCAGGGACCGCACCAGGGCGCTGCCGATGAGCCCGGACGCGCCGGCCACCGCGATACGGAGACGTTCCATGGCTCCAGCATGCCCGGGTGAAAACCCCTGAGCCGCACCGGCCGCGCGCCGTAGAGTGATCGTCATGCCGGAGCCGTACATACGCGTCGCCGTGGCCGACGACGAGGAGGATCTCGCCCTCCTCGACCGCGCCACCTGGTCCCCCCTGCACGCGGTCTCGCCCCCGCCGCAGGGGCCGTTCTTCGACGAGCGCCATACCCCGGAGGACTACCTGGTCGCCGAGGCCGACGGGCGGGTCGTCGGCTACGTCCGGCTCGCCCGGCCCACCCGGCTCGCCTCGAACGCGCACGTGCTGCAGATCCAGGGCCTCGCCGTCGCCGAGGAGGCGCGCGGGCAGGGGCTCGGGCGCGCGCTGGTCCGGGCAGCCGTCACGGAGGCCCGCGGGCGCGGTGCGCGGCGGCTGAGCCTGCGCGTCCTCGGGCACAACGCCCCGGCCCGTGCGCTGTACGAGGCCGAGGGGTTCGTCGTCGAGGGGGTGCAGCCGGAGGAGTTCCTCCTCGACGGCGCGTACGTCGACGACGTACTCATGGGCCGGAACGTATGACGACTACGAGCTGACCAGCTGGCCCGTGTCCACCGGCGCCGTCGCCGCGGCCGCGCGCTGGGCGTCGCCGGCCACCTCGTCCGCCGTCAGCACATATCCCGTCTCGGCGTCCGAGGTGGAGCGGGCGAAGACCACCCCGAAGACCCTGCCGTCCGTGGTCAGCAGCGGACCGCCGGAGTTGCCCGGGCGGACCGTGGACCGGATCGAGTAGATGTCGCGGGTGACCGTGGCGTCGCTGTAGATGTTCTGCCCGGTCGCCTGCACCCGGCTCGCCACCGTCGCCGCCTGCAGATTCAGGCTGCCGTCCTGCGGATAGCCCGCGACCACCGCCGAGTCGCCGCGCGCCGCGCTCGTGTCGAAGCGCAGCACCGGGGCGCGCAGCCCCGGTACATACAGCACCGCCACGTCCCGGTCGGGGTCGAAGAGCACCACCCGTGCCGCGTACGACGGCCCGACCCCGCCCACCCGCACGCTCGGGTGGTCGATGCCCGCCACCACGTGGGCGTTGGTCATCACGTGCTGTGCGGAGTAGACGAAACCGCTGCCCTCGCGGCCCTCGCTGCCCGACACGCCCTCGATCTTGACCGTGCTGCGCTTCGCGGCGCTCGTCGCCGCCGGGGTGACGCTGTCGCCGGACGGCCGGGCCACCTGGGCCGTCGACTCGTTCTCGAACGGGTTGAAGACCTGCGGGAAACCCGCCTCCGTCAGCGCCGACGTGGCCCGTGAGAACCACGCGGGCGTCGTGTCCGGCATCGCCTCCTGCACCGCGCCCAGCAGCGTCGAGTTCCGTATCGCCGTCGCCAGCGTCTGCGAGGGGGCCGCGCCCAGCACGCTCGCCGCCACCCAGGCCACGATCAGCACCGCGACCGAGTTCGCCGCCGCGCCCCCTATCCCGTCCACGACCCGCAGCGGCCCCCGGTCCAGCTCCCCGCGCAGCCGCAGCGCCAGCCGGCCCGCCAGCTCATGCCCCACCACCGCAGGCACCAGCACCGTCGCCACCGCGAGGACCGTCGCCTGCGTCGTGCCGCGCTCCACCAGGCCCGTCACCCAGGGCAGCACCCACACACCGACGGCGGCACCGCCGACGAACCCGGCCAGCGAGACACAGCCGGCCACCAGCCCGCGCCGGTAACCGGACGCCGCGTAGACGAGGATCACCAGCACGAGCAGCAGGTCGAGCAGGTCCACGGAGCCGCCTTTCTCTCGGACCCCTCAGTACGGACGGGACGGGCCCGGTGATCAGTCACCCACCCACACACGACAGCGGCCACCGGGCGGCGAACCGGCCATGTATGTGTGTACCCACGGAAACGTGCCGGACCGGGACGATGGTTCCGCCAGGTGGCACAGCGCACATCGCGGGCACGACCCATCGACCCGAGAGTGGGACCATGCCCGACCGAACAACACTGCAGACGACCGGAGCCCCGCAGACCTCGGGGCCGCCGGACACGGAGACACCGGGAACCCCGCGGACATCGGGACCACCGGAGACAGAGGTGCCGGAGAGACCGGAGCCGGCGGAGACGGCCGCGCCACCGGGGAGTCCGGAGCCGGCGGGGGCGCCTGATCCGCAAGGGATACCGGAGACAGCCGGGGCGCTCGAGACGTCGTGCACTCCTGAGCCGTCTGAGCCCTCTGAGCCGCGGGAGACGCTGGGTCCGCCTGATCCGCAAGGGATACCCGAGACAGCCGAGGCGCCCGAGACGTCGTGCACTCCGGAACCGCCCGAGCCGCCTGAGCCGCTGGGCACACCGGCGCCGCAGGAACCGCCCGGGCCCCCGCGGGTGCCGCGAGCACCAGGGCCACCGGGCACCCGGAGCCGGTCCGCGCGGCGGATACCCGGAGCCGTGCTGGTGCTGCTCGGCAGTCTGCCCGGCCTGGTGGCGATCCTCGCGCTCGCCCTGTGCGCCCGCGGCGTCGAGCCCATCACCGTGGCCCGCCCCGAACAGCCCGTTCCGGCCCGCGCCCCCGCCGTCCACCGCGCCGCCCGGCCGCACATCGTGCCCCGCTCCGTCTGGCTGGGCACCGCCGGCCGCACCCAGCCGCCCCCGCGCTACGACGACAAGGTGGTCGCGGTCTTCCTCCACCACACCGACTCGCCGGGCGGCTACGACTGCGCCGACGCGCCGACCATCATCCGCCACCTGTACGCCGGCCAGACCGGTGACCGCCGCTGGGACGACATCGGCTACAACTTCCTCGTCGACCGCTGCGGCACCATCTACGAAGGCCGCGCCGGAGGCATCGAGCGGGCCGTCACCGGCGCCCACACCCAGGGCTTCAACCACCGCACCGCCGGAATCGCCGCGATCGGCACCTTCACCGCCGGCAGCCCCGTGCCCAAGGCCATGACCGACGCGATCGCCGCCCTGGCCGCCTGGAAACTCGGCCTCGCCGACGTCGACCCGCGCACCAGTGTCCGCCTGGTCTCCAGCAACAGCCTCAGCCGCTTCAGGACCGGGGCCACCGCGACCCTGCCCGCCCTGGCCGGCCACAAGGACGGCTTCATGACCAACTGCCCGGGCGCCGCCCTCACCGACCGCCTCCCCGAGATCAGGGACAAGGCCGCCCGGCTGCAGGGCCGGACCACCCCCGCGGTCACCCTCGGGACCACCCATGCGCCGCCCACAGGAAGCCCCTAGGCGCCACGCAGCCTCCTCCGAGCCCCGCGCCCTACGGTCGGCAACGACACCAGCCGACCGGAGGTGGGGATCATGAACAGCAGTCGTACGTGTGCCGGGACCACGGACGAGACCACGCAACGGGGTCGCCGGACGCGGCGGGCGCGCGGCCCCTGGGCGGTGGTCCGCGCGGTCGCCACCGTCGTCCTCGGGCCCGCCGCGGCCACCGCGTCCGCCCTCGGCCAGGCCAACGCCGCGCCGCTGCACCACGCGGTGGGGGCCGACCGGCAGGCCTCCGCGCCGGCCGACGCCACCCGCGGGCGCACGGCCGGCCGAGCCGGCGCCGGCTACTCCCGGAAACGGTCCCACAGCAGGGGAAACCGTTCGGCGAGGGCACGCTCGTTCTCGAAATCCACCGGCGTGCCCTCCGGCTCGGCGGGCGCCGGGGCGATGCCCAGATCCGGTGCGACGGTGCCGGTCAGCTGCTCGTACGCCTCGTCCGCCGCATAGCCCAGCTCCTCGCCGTCGCCGTCGATCTCCTCGTCGAACTCGCCCAGCAGCTCGGCCAGGGAGTCCGGCTCGTGCAGGGCGCCCTCGTAGACCTCCCGGCCCTGGCCGATCAGCCAGCAGCGGAAGAAGTCGAACGCGTCGTCGCTGGCCCCGTCCAGCAGCACCCAGGCGGCGCCCCACAGGTCCCAGCGGTAGGCGCGGTTGTAGCGGGCCTCGAAGTGACGGGCGAAGTCCAGGACCAGGTCGGGGTCCAGCTGGAGCAGCCGGTCCACGAGCACGTCGGCCTGTTCCTCGGGGTCGCCCTCGGCACTCTCGCGGGCGGCGTCGATCAGCTCCCAGAACTCCGTCTCGTCCATCACGGCACCAGCATCGGGCCTCCACCGGTGGGACGCACGCGGAGTACCCCTCAGTCACGGCGGATCGTTATCCGGCGTCGCCGCGGCCGTACAGCGCCGCGAGACGGGTGGCGTCCGCCGTGAAGCGCTCCCGCAGGCTCTCCGGGGCCAGCACCTCGGCCTCCGCCCCGAGCGCCGTCAGCTGCGCGTACGCGACCTCCTCGGACTCCACCGGCAGCGTCACCGTCACCCAGCCCGCCCCGTCCGGCTCGCCCAGCCCGCTCAGTGCCGCGCGCGCCGACACCGGCTCGACGGCGTACCGCAGCCTGCGCACGCCCTCCGGGGACAGCCGTACGACGACCTCGGCGCGCAGGATCGAGCGGGCGAACCGCTCGGCCTGCTCGGCCCAGTGGCCGGGCAGATCGAAGTCCGGATCACGGGTGAACCGTTCCTCCAGAGGCTCCACAGCGCTGAACCGGTCGATGCGATAGGTCCGGTACGTCCGGGCGGAGTCGCCGTCCGCCACTCGCGCGCACAGGTACCAGACGCCCGCCTTCAGCACGAGCCCGTACGGCTCGAGCAGCCGCTCGACCTCGTCCTCGCCCCGCCGGTACCGGGCGGTGACCGGGCGGTCGTCCCACACCGCCTCCGCGACCACCGGCAGCAGCGCGGGCGTCCGAGGCTCCTGGAACCAGGCCGGCGCGTCCAGATGGAAGCGCCGGGCCGCGCTGTCCGGGGCATCGCGCAGGGACGGCAGCAGCGCCGCGGAGACCTTCAGCCGGGCCGCGCAGGCGGCGTCCTCCAGACCCATCTCCCGCAGCGCCCCCGGCACCCCGCTCAGGAACAGCGCCTCCGCCTCGCTCCTGGCCAGCCCCGTCAGCCGGGTCCGGTACCCGCCGACCAGCCGGTATCCACCGGTCCGCCCGCGGTCCGCGTACACCGGCACGCCCGCCTCCGACAGCGCCTGCGCGTCGCGTGTGACCGTTCGCTCCGACACCTCCAGCTCCCGGGCGAGTTCCGCGGCGGTCATGGACGGCCGGGACTGCAGCAGAAGCACCATCCTGATGAGCCGAGCCGCACGCATCTCTTCATCATGCCGGGGACCACTGACAAAGAAGCAGCGGCAAAGGAGGCGGCGACAAAGAAGGGGTACGGCAGGTCGCCGTACCCCTTCACAGGATCTCAGTGCACCTCAGTGCACGTCAGTGCCTACAGCCCGTACTTCTCCCGGGCCTCCTTGACCGCCGTGGCCTTCACCTCGCCGCGCCGGGCGAGCTGGGCCAGGGCCGCGACGACGACCGACTGGGCGTCGATGCCGAAGTGGCGGCGGGCGGCCTCACGGGTGTCCGACAGACCGAAGCCGTCGGCGCCCAGCGAGGACCAGTCCTGCTCGACCCACTGCGCGATCTGGTCCGGGACCTGGCGCATGTAGTCGGAGACGGCCAGCACCGGGCCCTCGGCGCCCTGCAGCGCCTGGCGGACGTACGGCACGCGCTCCTCGCCGCGCAGCAGGGCCGCGTCGGCCTCCAGCGCGTCGCGGCGCAGCTCCGTCCAGGAGGTGGCCGACCAGACGTCCGCCGCCACGCCCCACTCCTCGGCCAGCAGCTTCTGCGCCTCCAGGGTCCAGTGGATCGCCGTACCGGAGCCCAGCAGCTGGATGCGCGGGGCGTTGGCAGCCGGGGACAGGCCCGCCGACTCCGCCGTGTTGAAGCGGTACAGGCCCTTGACGACGCCCTCGTCGATGCCGAGGCCCTGCGGCTTGGCGGGCTGCGGCAGCGGCTCGTTGTAGACCGTCAGGTAGTAGAAGACGTTCTGGTCCTCGCCCGGCTTGGCCTCGCCGTACATCCGGCGCAGACCCTCACGGACGATGACCGCGATCTCGTAGGCGAACGCGGGGTCGTACGTCAGCGCGGCCGGGTTGGTCGCGGCGATGACCGGGGAGTGGCCGTCGGCGTGCTGCAGGCCCTCGCCCGTCAGGGTCGTACGGCCCGCCGTCGCGCCGACGAGGAAGCCGCGGCCGAGCTGGTCGCCGAGCTGCCACATCTGGTCGGCGGTGCGCTGCCAGCCGAACATCGAGTAGAAGATGTAGAACGGGATCATCGCCTCGCCGTGCGTCGCGTACGACGACGATGCGGCGATGAAGTCGGCCATCGAACCGGCCTCGGTGATCCCCTCGTTGAGGATCTGGCCGTTCTTGGCCTCCTTGTAGTACATCAGCTGGTCGCGGTCGACCGGCTCGTACGTCTGGCCCTTGGGGGAGTAGATCCCGAGGGAGGGGAACAGGCTCTCCATGCCGAAGGTGCGCGCCTCGTCGGGGACGATCGGCACCCAGCGCTTGCCCGTCTCCTTGTCGCGGACCAGGTCCTTGATGAGGCGGACGAAGGCCATGGTGGTGGCCACGTTCTGCGAGCCGGAGCCCTTGTCGAAGGAGGCGAAGGCCTTCTCGGCGGGCGCGGGGAGCGGCGCGAGGGTGTGGGTGCGGCGGGCGGGGGCCGGGCCGCCGAGGGCCGCGCGGCGCTCCTGGAGGTAGCGGACCTCGGGGGAGTCGGCGCCCGGGTGGCCGTAGGGGACCACGCCGTCGACGAAGTCGCTGTCCTTGATCGGCAGGCCGAGCAGGTCCCGCATCGTCTTGAACTCGTCCACCGTCAGCTTCTTCATCTGGTGGTTGGCGTTCTTCGACGCGAAGCCGTCGCCCAGGGTGTGGCCCTTGACCGTCTGGGCCAGGATCACGGTCGGCGCGCCCTTGTGCTCGACGGCGGCCTTGTACGCGGCGTAGACCTTGCGGGCCTCGTGACCGCCGCGAGAGAGGTGGAAGACCTCGAGGATCTTGTCGTCGCTCAGCAGCTTCGCCATCTCGGCGAGCGCCGGGTCCTTGCCGAAGAAGTCGGCGCGGATGTATGCGGCGTCGCGGGTCTGGTACGTCTGGATCTGCGCGTCCGGTACCTCGCGCAGGCGGCGTACCAGCGCGCCGGTGGTGTCGAGGGCGAACAGCTCGTCCCAGGCGGTGCCCCAGAGCGTCTTGACGACGTTCCAGCCGGCGCCGCGGAACTGGGCCTCCAGCTCCTGCACGATCTTGAAGTTGGCGCGGACCGGGCCGTCGAGGCGCTGCAGGTTGCAGTTGATGACGAAGGTGAGGTTGTCCAGCTCCTCACGGGCGGCGAGCGCGAGGGCCGCCGTCGACTCCGGCTCGTCCATCTCGCCGTCGCCGAGGAACGCCCACACGTGCGAGGCGGAGACGTCCTTGATGCCGCGGTTGGTGAGGTAGCGGTTGAAACGCGCCTGGTAGATGGCCGAGAGCGGGCCGAGGCCCATCGACACCGTCGGGAACTCCCACAGCCAGGGCAGCCGGCGCGGGTGCGGGTACGACGGCAGTCCGCCCCCGCCCGCCTCCTGGCGGAAGTTGTCCAGGTGGTGCTCGTTCAGCCGGCCGTCGAGGAAGGCGCGGGCGTAGATACCGGGGGAGGCGTGGCCCTGGATGTACAGCTGGTCGCCGGAGCCGTCGCCCTCCTTGCCCTTGAAGAAGTGGTTGAAGCCGGTCTCGTAGAGCCAGGCCGCGGAGGCGAAGGTGGCGATGTGCCCGCCGACGCCGTGCTTGCTGCCACGGGTCACCATCGCGGCCGCGTTCCAGCGGTTCCACGCGGTGATACGGGCCTCCATCTCCGGGTCACCGGGCAGGCCCGGCTCGGCGGAGGTGGGGATCGTGTTGACGTAGTCCGTCTCGAGGAGCTTCGGCAGCGCGATGCCGCCCGCCTCGGCGCGCTCCAGCGTGCGCCGCATCAGGTACGCGGCGCGGTGCGGCCCGGCCTCCCTGGCGACGGCGTCGAGGGAGGCCTGCCATTCGGCGGTCTCCTCCGGGTCGCGGTCGGGGAGCTGGTCGAGCGCGCTCGGCTGGATGGCGTTGGGGTCGGTCATGTCGCCGCCTTCCTCAGTCGAAGGGGGTTCCCTCATCGGTAAGGGTTCGGGGGTGCCCTAGGTCTTTGGCAGGACAGGGCGCGGACTTCGGTGGAAGTCCGTCGGCGACTGTAACTCCCTGATCGATGATCGATCAAAGGGTTGACCTCGAAAACGTCTCGATTCCGAGAAAGTAGGCACGGGGTGCCTTGGGTGATGGCACCGGGTGACGCGGTTTCGCCTTGTTTTCGCAGGTGAGCGTAGGTCTGCTCGACTGCATCAGGCGCGCGGCGCGCACCCCAGGACATGAGCCTTCACGATCTCGGCGATCCGCGGGTCCCGCCGCTTGAAGGCGGCCACCAGCTCCTCGTGCTCCTCCGCGTACGACTGCTGCACCGTGCCCAGCCAGCGGATGGACAGCGCCGTGAAGACCTCGATGCCCAGGCCCTCCCAGGTGTGCAGCAGCACCGAGTTGTTCGCGGCACGGACCAGCTCGCGGTGGAAGCCCACGGTGTGGCGGACCTGGGCCGTGCCGTCGGCCTCGCGGTCGGCCTCGTACAGGGCCAGGACGTGCGGCTCCAGGGCCGAGCAGTCCTCCGCGAGACGGTCGGCCGCCAGCTCCGCCGCGATGGCCTCCAGCCCGGCTCGGACCGGATAGCTCTCCTCCAGGTCCGCCGCGGTCAGGTTCCGTACGCGCACGCCCTTGTTCGGCGCGGACTCGATCAGGCGCAGCGACTCCAGCTCGCGCAGGGCCTCGCGGACCGGGGTCTGGCTGACCTCCAGCTCGGTGGCGATACGGCGCTCCACGATGCGCTCACCCGGCTGCCAGCGCCCGCTGACGATCCCTTCCACGATGTGCTCGCGGATCTGTTCGCGCAGCGAGTGGACGACGGGCGCGGTCATGAGGGCTCCTCGGCAGTGCGGACCCGGCGGGTCGGCGGGACCCTTAGACAATACGGCGGCGGCCCCCGACGGGAGGGGTGCGGTCGCTCTCGCCACAGGTGATGCCTGTTACAGAGTGGTGCCCGCCGAGGGACGGAGGCATTCCGCCTCGCCGGCGCGGCGCTCCTGGGCGGAGTGCCAACGCGGTTGTGTGTCAGGGGCGTTGGAGTCCGTGACGGATCGGTGAGGCCATGAAGAAGCCGAGCCGAGGTGGACAAGGTGTCCACGCCCGCCGGCGACACCGAGGAGAAGCCGAGCGCGGCCCTCACCGCGTATCTGCGGCACACCTGGCACACCCGCCCCGCGCTCGCCGCCGCCGAGAGCCGGCTGCGGGAGTACGTGCGCACCCCGCCGGGGCGGCTGAGGACCCGGCTCGGCGGGTTCTACGCCCTGCCGGCGTGGGCCTGGCCGACGCGGAGATCCTGGACCGGCTGACCCTGCTCGCCGACCACATCCGGTTTCCCTGAGCTGGGGCAGTTCCTCGGCGGCTGGTGGGGGAGATCCGGGAGCTGCCGGCCCTCGGGCTCGACGAGAGCGAGGGCGCCGTCGGCGGCGCAGAGCTGGGCATGGAGGTCGAGGCCCAGGACCAGCTCGCCGTGGGCGGCTGGCTCGCGCTGGTGGGCCGCAGCCTCGCCCAGCGGCACTCCGCTCGCACGAGCGGAGCCCCCGCCCGGAGATGAACTCCGGGCGGGGGCTCCGTCGTGCTGACTGATCAGGGAGATCAGAGGCCTGGTTCGACTTCGTTCCGATCCTCGACCCGAAGGCCGCCAGGTCAGAGGCCGAGTTCGACCTCGAACTCGCCCGCCTCCAGGATCGCCTTGACCGCCGTCAGGTAACGGGCCGCGTCGGCGCCGTCGACCAGGCGGTGGTCGTAGGAGAGGGTCAGGTAGGTCATGTCGCGGACGCCGATGACCGTGCCCTCCTCGGTCTCGATGACGGCCGGACGCTTGACCGTGGCACCGATGCCGAGGATCGCGACCTGGTTCGGCGGCACGATGATCGTGTCGAACAGCGCGCCACGCGAACCGGTGTTGGAGATGGTGAAGGTCGCGCCGGACAGCTCGTCCGGGGTGATCTTGTTGGCGCGGACCTTGCCGGCCAGGTCGGCCGTGGCCTTGGCGATACCGGCGATGTTGAGGCCACCGGCGCCCTTGATGACCGGGGTCATCAGGCCCTTCTCCGAGTCCACCGCGATACCGACGTTCTCGGTGTCGAAGTAGGTGATCGTGCCCTCGGCCTCGTTGATCCGGGCGTTGATGACCGGGTGGGCCTTCAGCGCCTGGGCCGCGGCCTTGACGAAGAACGGCATCGGGGACAGCTTGACGCCCTCACGGGCCGCGAAGCCGTCCTTCGCCTTGGTGCGCAGCTTCATCAGGCGGGTGACGTCGACCTCGACGACCGACGACAGCTGGGCCTGCTCGTGCAGCGCCTTGACCATGTTGTCGCCGATGACCTTGCGGATGCGGGTCATCTTGACGGTCTGGCCGCGCAGCGGGGAGACCTCCAGCGCCGGGGCCTTCTTCGCGGCGGCAGCCGGAGCGGCGACGGCCGGAGCCGGGGCAGCGGCGGCGGCCTTCGCGGCCTCGGCGGCGGCGATGACGTCCTGCTTGCGGATGCGGCCGCCGACGCCGGTGCCCTTGACGGTGGCCAGGTCGACGCCGTTCTCGGCGGCGAGCTTGCGCACCAGCGGGGTGACGTACGCGCCCTCGTCGGTCGCCTGGGTGGCGGTCGGGGAGGTCGGCGCGGTGGCCGGGGTGACCGGGGCCGGCGCGGGCGCCGGAGCCGCGGGCTGGACCGGAGCCGGGGCGGCAGCGGCGGGCGCGGCCGGAGCGGCGGGGGCCGGGGCGGCAGGCGCGGCCGGAACCGGGGCCGGAGCGGCCGGGGCCGGAGCGGCCGGGGCAGCGGCGGCCGGAGCCGGGGCGGCCGGAGCCGGAGCGGCGGCCGGGGCGGCACCCGCGGCGCCGATGACGGCGAGCTTGGCGCCGACCTCGGCGGTCTCGTCCTCGCCGACCACGATCTCCAGGAGCACGCCGGAGGCGGGCGCCGGGATCTCGGTGTCGACCTTGTCCGTGGAGACCTCGAGCAGCGGCTCGTCGGCCTCGACGGAGTCACCGACCGACTTCAGCCAGCGGGTGACGGTGCCCTCGGTGACGGACTCACCGAGCGCGGGCAGGACCACGTCCGTGCCCTGGGCGCCACCGGCCGGAGCGGCGGGGGCGGCCGGGGCCTCGGGGGCCGGGGCGGGGGCCGGGGCCTCAGCCACCGGAGCGGCCGGAGCCGGAGCCTCGGCGGCGGCGGGGGCCGGGGCGGCCGCGGGGGCACCGGTGCCGTCGTCGATCACGGCCAGCTCGGCGCCGACCTCGACGGTCTCGTCCTCGGCGACCTTGATGGAGGACAGCACACCGGAGACGGGCGAGGGGATCTCGGTGTCGACCTTGTCGGTCGAGACCTCGAGCAGCGGCTCGTCGGCCTCGACGCGTTCGCCCTCGGCCTTCAGCCAGCGGGTGACAGTGCCCTCGGTGACGCTCTCACCGAGCGCCGGAAGGGTTACGGAAACCGCCATGGTTTCGGTTGCTCCTTACGAATTGCGGAAGTCTGTGTCGTCGCGCCCGTTGACCGAAGGCTCAGTCGTGGGAGTGCAGCGGCTTGCCGGCGAGCGCCAGGTGCGCCTCGCCCATCGCCTCGTTCTGCGTCGGGTGGGCGTGGATGAGCTGGGCGACCTCGGCCGGCAGCGCCTCCCAGTTGTAGATCAGCTGGGCCTCGCCGACCTGCTCACCCATGCGGTCGCCGACCATGTGGACGCCGACCACGGCACCGTCCTTCACCTGGACGAGCTTGATCTCGCCCGCGGTGTTGAGGATCTTGCTCTTGCCGTTGCCCGCCAGGTTGTACTTCAGAGCGACGACCTTGTCCGCGCCGTAGATCTCCTTGGCCTTGGCCTCGGTGATACCGACGGAGGCGACCTCCGGGTGGCAGTACGTCACCCGCGGGACACCGTCGTAGTCGATCGGAACGACCTTCAGACCGGCCAGACGCTCCGCCACCAGCATGCCCTCGGCGAAGCCGACGTGCGCGAGCTGGAGCGTCGGGACCAGGTCACCGACGGCGGAGACGGTCGGGACGTTGGTCCGCATGTACTCGTCGACCAGGACGTAGCCACGGTCCATGGCGACGCCCTGCTCCTCGTAGCCCAGGCCCTGCGAGACCGGGCCGCGGCCGACGGCGACGAGGAGCAGCTCGGCCTCGAACTCCTTGCCGTCCGCCAGGGTGACCTTCACGCCGTCCTGGGTGTACTCGGCCTTCTGGAAGAAGGTGCCGAGGCTGAACTTGATGCCGCGCTTGCGGAACGCGCGCTCAAGAAGCTTCGAAGAGTTCTCGTCCTCGACCGGGACGAGGTGCTTCAGGCCCTCGACGACCGTGACGTCCGAGCCGAAGGACTTCCACGCCGATGCGAACTCGACGCCGATGACACCGCCGCCCAGGATGATCGCGGACTTCGGCACGCGGTCCAGGACGAGGGCGTGGTCGGAGGAGATGATCCGGTTGCCGTCGATCTCCAGGCCCGGCAGCGACTTCGGCACGGAGCCGGTCGCCAGCAGGACGTGGCGGCCCTGGATGCGCTGGCCGTTGACGTCGACGGAGGTGGGGGAGGACAGCCGGCCCTCACCCTCGATGTAGGTCACCTTGCGGGACGCGATCAGACCCTGCAGGCCCTTGTACAGGCCGGCGATGACGCCGTCCTTGTACTTGTGGACGGCGGGGACGTCGATGCCCTCGAAGGTGGCCTTGACGCCGAACTGCTCGCTCTCGCGGGCCTGGTCCGCGACCTCGCCCGCGTGCAGCAGGGCCTTGGTGGGGATGCAACCCCGGTGCAGGCAGGTGCCGCCGACCTTGTCCTTCTCGATCAGGGCGACGTCCAGGCCCAGCTGCGCCCCGCGCAGGGCCGCGGCGTAACCACCGCTACCACCGCCGAGGATCACTAGGTCGAAAACGGTGCTGGCGTCGTTCGCCACGTCACGTCCTCCATGCATGTGCGCCTTACGCCGATCTCCTATGACCGGCGGGCGGCTGGTGTCCGGCCGCTTGATGCTTCGGCCCTTCGGTGGGGGCCCTGTCCTGCCGGGCTCCATCTTTGCACTTGTTCGAGGCGGACGAGACGCCGGGCTGGAGTGTGAGACACCCCACGTCCCCTTGAAATGAACAGGGCCGCGGCCGACCTGAAGGGGCGCGGGGAACTGCGCGAACAGCCCCCACGCCCCTTCAGGGCGCCGTACGACGGGTGGAACCGGGCTAGTGGGCGACCATCAGCCCAGGTCACCCGCAGCTGTGAGTTCCGCCAGCCGCACCAGCGTCCGTACAGCGGAACCCGTGCCTCCCTTGGGCGTGTACCCGAACGGCCCACCCTCGTTGAACGCCGGGCCGGCGATGTCGAGGTGCGCCCAGGTGATCCCCTCGCCCACGAACTCGCGCAGGAAGAGACCGGCGACCAGCCCGCCGCCCATCCGCTCGCCCATGTTCGCGAGGTCGGCGACCTGGGACTCCATGCCCTTGCGCAGGTGCTCCGGCAGCGGCATCGGCCAGGCCGGCTCGCCGACCTCCTCCGCCGCCTCGAACAGCGTGGAGCGGAACGCCTCGTCGTTGGCCATGACACCGAACGTCCGGCTGCCCAGCGCCAGCATCATCGCGCCGGTGAGGGTCGCGACGTCCACGATCGCGTCCGGCTTCTCCTGCGAGGCCGCCCACAGCGCGTCCGCCAGGACCAGGCGGCCCTCCGCGTCGGTGTTGAGGACCTCGACGGTCTTGCCGCTGTACATGCGCAGGACGTCACCGGGGCGGGTGGCGTTGCCCGACGGCATGTTCTCCGCCAGCGCCAGCCAGCCGGTGACGCTGACCTCCAGGCCGAGGCGCGCGGCGGCGACGACCGCGGCGAACACGGCGGCGGCACCGCTCATGTCGCACTTCATCGTCTCGTTGTGCCCGGCCGGCTTCAGCGAGATGCCGCCCGAGTCGTAGGTGATGCCCTTGCCGACGAACGCGAGGTGCTTGTCGGCCTTCGGGTGCGTGTACGACAGCTTGACCAGGCGCGGGCCCGCGGCCGAGCCGCCGCCGACGCCGAGGATGCCGCCGTAGCCGCCCTTGGCCAGGGCCTTCTCGTCGAGCACCTGCACCTTGATGCCGTGCTCCTTGGCCGCGGCCTGCGCCTCGGCGGCGAACGCCGCCGGGTTGAGGTCGTTCGGCGGCATGTTGATCAGGTCGCGGGCGCGGTTCAGCTCCTCGGAGACGGCGAGGGCGCGGGCGACGGCCGCCTTGTGGGCGGCGTCGCGCGGCTTGCCGCCGAGCAGCGCGGCCTCGGCCAGCGGCGCCTTGCCGTTCCTGGCCTTGGCGTCCTTGCCGTTCTCCTTGTAGACGTCGAAGGAGTACGCGCCGAGCAGCACGCCCTCGCCGATCGCGCCGACGGCGCCCGGACCGTCGATCGGCAGCGCGAACGCGGCCTTCTTCGAGCCGGCGAGCGCGCGGGCGGCGACACCGGCGGCCTTGCGCAGGGCCTCGGCGGTGTAGCCCTCGTCCTCGCTCTTGGCGTCCGGCTCCGCGCCCAGGCCGACCGCCACGACGATCGGGGCCTTGAAGCCGGCCGGTGCGGGCAGCTTCGTCAGCTCGCCCTCGGCACCCGAGGCACCGAGGGTCTCCAGGACGCCGGCCAGCCTGCCGTCGTACGCCTTGTCCACGGCCTCGGCGCCCGGCGCCACGACGAGGTCCCCAGACCTGGATCCAGTGCCCTTGGCGACACCGATCACGATCGCGTCGGCCCGCAGGCCGGGCGCCGCTGCGGTGCTGAGAGTCAGAGCAGTCACGGTGGTGAATTCTCGCTTCCGATGTGAAGTTGCTGTGGCCGTTGCGAATCCTCGGTCGCCCTGTAGGGAGACCGCCGCAAGGGGTGGGTCGACCGGGCCCGAGAGCCGACCCTGGGTCCAAACCTGGGCGCAGGTGGCAACCGGGGCCTTCACCCTGTCGGCGAACACCCGGGACGAGACTACGCGCGTGTGCGCCCTCGCTCATTCCTGCGGGTGTTCACCTGTGCGTGGCGGCGTGGCCATTTCCGCCTCCCGCACCCCGGGGAACGCGCCATGGTCACGGCCGCCGGAATCGAGGAGTCCGGGGCCTAGGGGCGCTGGAACGCGCCCACGACGGACGTGCCCGCCAGCCGGTCGGCGAGGGAGCGGCGGCCGGGGAGGAACACCGGCAGCGCGTTGATGAGGAACAGCAGCACCGCTGTGGCCCACACCAGCACCGACAGCAGGAACCTGCCCTCGATCAGCAGGACGCAGGCCAGCGCGTACACGGCCACGTCGGCGGCGGTGGTGACGGCGGCCCGGCGCAGGGAGTGCCGGGACAGCCGGGGGGTGACGTGCAGGCCGAGCAGGCCCTTGCCGAGGGTCCGGCCGAGCAGGGTGAGGCAGGCCCACTGGTAGAGGAACGTGACGACGACGAGCGCGCCGAAGGCCTCCTCCACGTCCAGCACGATCTGGTCCCACAGGGACAGGCCGAGGTGCTCGGAGGCGCCGATGACGTCACCGCGCGAGGTCACCAGGTCGAGGCCGCCCTTCGTGGCCAGCGAGGGCACGTCGGTCACCAGGGCGCCGATTCTGTGGAAGGTGAGGATCGCGAGCAGGGCGGCTGCCGCCGCCACCAGCGCGAAGTCTATGGACCAGGCCAGGGTGCGGCGCAGCCTCAGCACGGATTCCCCCCGAATCACCAAACTGTTGTCCGTGTACGGGCGAAGATCCTAGCCGCTGGCGGCTTGCGCTAACGGCCGCAGGCCAGGACCACCAGGGCCGCGGTCGCCGCCGTCTCCTCCAGCGCCCCGAAGACATCCCCCGTCACCCCGCCGAACCGGCGCACGCACCGGCGCAGCAGGAGGTGTGCCGCGGTCAGGGCCAGCAGGACCGCGCCCGCGGCCTGCGCGGCGCCGTACGCGCCGAAGGCCGTGCCTGCGGCCGCCACGGCCGCCGTGACGAGGGCCGTGACCGCCAGTGCGGCCGGCACCGGGACCACCCCGGCGACCGCCGCGCCCAGGCCCTCCGGGCGGGCGGCCGGTACGCCGGTGCGGGCGGCGAGGGTGAGGGCCAGCCGGGCCGTGACCGCCGCGGTCACGGCCGCCGCGGCGCCCCGGGCCCAGGAGTCGCCGTAGAGCTGTGCCAGCACGGCGACCTGGGCCAGGAGCGCGAGCACGAGGGTGAGGACGCCGAACGGTCCGATGTCCGACTGCTTCATGATCCTCAGGGCGTCCTCGGCGGGCTTGCCGCTGCCCAGCCCGTCGGCGGTGTCGGCGAGCCCGTCGAGGTGCAGCCCGCGGGTCAGCGCGGCGGGTGCGGCGACGGAGGCGACGGCGGCGAGCAGCGGGCCGGCGCCCAGGAGGAGCAGGAGCAGCCCGAGTCCGGCCGCGCAGCCGCCGACGACCAGCCCGGCCACGGGGGCGTTCAGCATCCCGCCGCGGGCGGCCTGCCGGTCCCAGCGGTGCACCCGGACGGGCAGCACGGTCAGGGTGCCGAAGGCGAAGCGGAGGCCGTCGAGGGGGGAGGACTTGAGCACCGGCGAAGGTTACCCGGCGGTCCTGGAGCCGCCCGTCCCGCCCAGGGATAAGGTGCGCATATGGGGCACTGGTGGGTACGGAACATCGTCGAACCGGGCAAGCTCCCGCTGCTGCTCGCCCTCGCCGCCTTCATGTTCACCTTCCTCGTCACCCGGGTGATCACCCGTCTGATCCGGGCCGGCAAGGGCCCGTTCGGCAACGTCAGGGCGGGCGGGCTGCACATCCACCACGTCGTGCCCGGCGTCGTCCTCACCGTCGTCGGCGGTTTCGGCGCGGTCGCCAGCGACCGGCACGGCGCGGGCGCGGCCGTCGCCGCCGTGCTGTTCGGGATGGGCGCGGGTCTGGTGCTGGACGAGTTCGCGCTGATCCTGCACCTGGACGACGTCTACTGGACCGAGGAGGGCCGCAAGAGCGTCGAGATCGTCGTGCTCACGGCCGCGCTCGTCGGGCTGCTGCTCGCCGGGTTCTCCCCGTTCGGCGTCAACGACCTCACCCAGCAGGAGCTGCAGGACCGCGGCGGCGCCCTCACCACCATCGGCATGAACTTCCTGTTCGCGCTGATCGCCCTGAGCAAGGGCAAGGCGCGCATCGCGGTCTTCGGGGCGATCGTGCCGCTGGTCGCGCTCGTCGGCGCCGTACGGCTCGCCCGCCCCGGCTCCCCATGGGCCCGCCGCTTCTACGGCCGCCGCCCCCGCGCCCGCGCCAAGGCCGCCCTGCGCGCCTACCACCACGACCGCCGCTGGGCCCGGCCGCGCCGCACCCTTCAGGACCTTATCGGCGGCAGGCCCGACCCGCGTCCGGTCCGGCTGTCCGACCGCCGCTGACCGCGCCGCGACAGACTGCCGGACGCGCGGCGCAGCCGGAGTCGCAGCCGCCCACGGCGGTGCCGCACCGCCACCGCCAGGCACAGCACGCCCACCGCCATCAGCGCGGCCAGATGCTCCTTGCCCGCCAGGTTCTCCTTGATCAGCACCTCGGCGACCATGGCGACGGTCACCGCACCGGCCGTCGCGTAGGCGCCGTACCGCCAGGCCACGAACACGGCGAGCCCCACCACCGCAGCCGACGGACCGGTGTCCACCACCTGGGCGTCCGTCCACGGCAGCCCGAACGGGGCGTGCGCGCCGAGCGAGATGCCGACGCGCGCGTACAGGGTCCCGGCGAGCGTGGCGACGTAGGCGATGACCAGCGTCCGCCACCAGCCGATGCACACCTCGGAGATCCCGAACACCAGCAGGATCTGCGCCAGCGCGCCCCACACCGGCAGATCCAGCGCCGGCACGAACAGCGACAGGGGAGTGCGCAGCAGGGCCAGCCACAGCGGGTCCTCGGCCCGTACGGCGCCCGTGTTCTGCACGAGCTGATAGCCCCACGGCTGGTTCTGCACGTACTGGAGCAGGGCCGTCAGACCCACCGCCCCGACCGTCATCGGCAGCGCCCGCAGCTTCCGCTTCAGCAGGGCTTCCCGCACGGTGACGTACAGCAGCCCCCACTCCTCACGGGCCCAGCGGGCGAGGGTTCTCATCAGGCGTTCCTCAGCGGTGCGTGTCCAGGTGTCTGCGGTGCAGCCACTTCGGCAGTCCCGGCGCTTCCAGAAAGCCCTCCGCGCGGGCTGAGGCGAGGCCGATGCGCGGCAGGTCCGCGCTCTTCTCGAAGAGCAGGAACCGCGGCTCCCAGATGGGCCGGTACTTGGCGTTGGCGCGGTACAGCGACTCGATCTGCCACCAGCGGGAGAAGAAGCTGAGCAGCGACCGCCACAGCCTCAGCACCGGTCCGGCACCGAGGCGTGCGCCACGTTCGAAGACCGATCTGAACATCGCAAAGTTGAGTGAGACCTGCGTGATCCCGATCTCGTCGGCCCTGCGCAGCAGTTCGATGACCATGAACTCCATCAGCCCGTTGTCGGAGTCCCGGTCGCGGCGCATCAGGTCCAGGGACAGGCCGTGCGGCCCCCACGGCACGAACGACAGCAGGGCGCGCAGCCTCCCCCCGGCGTCCGTGCACTCCAGCAGCACGCACCGGCCGTCCTCGGGGTCCCCGAGCCGGCCGAGCGCCATGCTGAAGCCGCGCTCGGTCGCCCCGTCCCGCCAGTCGTCCGCCCGCTCGACGAGATATGCCATCTCGCCCGTCGAGACGGCCGGGATGTCCTCGTGCCGCCGGATCCGCACCTGGTACCCGGCCCGTTTCACCCGGTTGTACGCCTGCCGGACCGTCCGCATCGCCCGGCCCTCCAGCGTGAAGTCGGCGACCTCCACGATCGCCTCGTCGCCCAGCTCCAGCGCGTCCAGCCCGTGCCGGGCATAGATCGTCCCGGCCTCCTCGCTCGCCCCCATCACCGCCGGGATCCAGCCGTGCGCCCGCGCCTCGGCCAGCCACGGCGCGATCGCGCCCGGCCACGCCTCCGGATCGCCGAGCGGATCCCCGGACGCCAGGCTCACCCCGCCGACCACCCGGTAGGCGACGGCCGCCTTCCCGGTCGGCGACCACACCACGCTCTTCTCCCGGCGCAGCGCGAAGTAGCCCAGCGAGTCCCGCTCGCCGTGCCGCTCCAGCAGGGCCCGCAGCCGCTTCTCGTCGTCCTCGGTGAGCGGGTCGACGGCGCGCCGGGAGCGGAAGGCGGCGTAGAGCACGGCGAGGACGAGGGCCGTACTGAGCACGTTGATCGCGACGTTGGCCCAGTTCGGCGGGTCGATGCCGGGGAAGCGGGACTCGTCGGCCGCCACCGACACCAGCCGCAGGGTGCCGTAGTGCCAGCGCTCCAGGAAGGTCGAACGGGCCGCGTCCGGCGCCTGGTTGATCACCGTCACCAGCAGTCCGGCCAGCAGGCTCGCGGCCAGCCCGCCGCCGACCGCGACCGTCGCCGCGAGCCGCGGGTTGGAGCGGTCGCCCTTGGCGTAGAACTCGCGGCGACCCGTCACCAGCGCGCCGACGAAGGCGGTCGTGAGCCCCAGCGAGATCCAGTTCTGCGGGTACCGCCGCAGCTCCGGGAAGACCATGGCGAACGCGAACAGGGCGAGGAAGGCCCCGCTGAGCACGAGGTTCAGGATCCAGGCGGCCCGCTTTCTGCGCCGCATGGTGATCGCCAGGAACGCCGTGAAGACACCCGAGGCGAAGCCGGCCGTCAGCAGGTACGGCGTGAAGTAGTCGTCCTGGTTGTGCCGGCGCACGTCCTGGCCGAGCGAGACCCAGACCGCGCTGAGGAAGTTGATGAAGGCGACGGTCCGCAGATACCAGACAGCGAAGGCGGCGGCCCGCCGGGAGGCCCCGGTGGACCGCCGCCCCTCCTCCCTGGGGCGCCCCGGCTCGGCTTGCGACGGCACGGCAATTCGGGCATCTCCCATGGGTAAGGATCATATGGGGGCTGCCCTGGCGAACCCCACTTTTCCGCCGCAACGGCACCCGGCCGGGACGGCGTGGCCGGGTCCCTCACGCCCTCAAGGCGGTGGGAGGCGTGCCGAACCGGCCGAAACCCGACTACTCCTCGGTCACTTCCGGCTCCTTCTCGGCCTCCGGCTTCTCGGGAAGCTCCGCGGCCAACGCGGCAGCGCTGCGCACCAGCGGCAGGGCCAGCAGCGCACCCGCGCCCTCGCCGACCTTCACCCCCTGCTCCAGCAGCGGCTCCAGGGCCATCCGGTCCAGCGCCTTCGCCTGCCCCGGCTCCCCGCTGTCGTGCCCGGCCAGCCACCAGTCCGGCGCCCGGAAGGCGATCCGCTGCCCGACCAGCGCACACGCGGAGGCCACGACACCGTCCAGGATCACCGGCAGCTTCCGTACCGCGCACTGCAGCAGGAACCCGGTCATCGCCGCGAGGTCCGCCCCGCCCACCGTCGCCAGCAGCTGCAACTGGTCCCCGAGCACCGGCCGCGCCCGCCTGAGCGCGTCCCGGATCGCCGCGCACTTGCGCATCCATGCCAGGTCGTCGATCGCGAGTCCGCCCCGCCCGGTCACCACCGACGCGTCGGTCCCGCACAGCGCGGCGATCAGCACCGCCGCGGCCGTGGTCCCGCCCACGCTGATGTCACCGAGCACCACCAGGTCCGTACCCGAGTCGGCCTCCTCGTCGGCCACGGCGACACCCGCGCGCAGCGCCGCCTCGGCCTCCTCCAGGGTGAGGGCGTCCTCGATGTCGATACGGCCGCTGCCGCGCCGCACCCGGTGCCGTACGACATCCTCCGGGAAGGCGTCCGGAGCGCAGTCCAGGGCCATGTCCACGATCCGTACGGGCACCTCCTGGCGCCGCGCGAGCACGGACACCGGGCTCGCGCCCTCCAGCACCGCCCGCACCAGCTGCTCCGCGCCGCCCGCGGGCCGCGCCGAGACGCCCAGCTCGGCGATGCCGTGGTCACCGGCGAAGAGGATCACCCGCGGCCGCTCGACGGGCCGTACCGGTACGGCGCTCTGCGCGGCGGAAAGCCACTCACCCAGCTCGTCGAGGCGGCCCAGCGCCCCGGGCGGCACGATCTGGCGCTCCCGCCGGGCCTCGGCGTCACGGCGCACGCCCCCGTCCGGGCGCTCGATCAGATCGGTGAAGTCGTCCAGATTAAGCCTGCTCATTCGCCGAACAGTACCGCCAGAGAACGAACGCGCCCGCGCCACATGGCCACCACACACCCATGACGTCATTGCGCCCAAGATCGTGATCCCATACTTTCCGGTTTATAGCGGAATGTCGCTCAGGGAGCCGCCCATGTCGACCTCGCCCGTCACCCCGAAGCCCCTTCCCGGGAAGGGGAACCCCCCACACTCCTCCGACCCGTTCCTCGAACCGCGCCGAGAGACCTGCCCCTGGTGCGGTTCCGCACGGCTGCGCACCCGGCTGCGGGCGAAAGACCCGCTGCGGCACCGGCCGGGCGCGTTCGTCGTCGACCGGTGCCGGGACTGCGCCCACACCTTCCAGAACCCCCGGCTCACGGCGGAAGGCCTCGCCTTCTACCACCGGGACTTCTACGAACGGCACCTGGAGGAGTTCACCGCCCGCGTCCTGTCCGCCCGCGCGGTCAGCCGCCGGCACCGGGCCGCCGCGTACAAGCTGTCGGCGCTGGCCGAGGCGGAGAGCTGGCTGGACGTGGGCACCGGCCACGCCGGCTTCCCCGAGGCGGCGAAGGAGTTCTTCCCGTACACGAGCTTCGACGGCCTGGACCCCACGGCCCGGGTCCAGCAGGCGCAACTGGAGGAGCGGGTCGAGGAGGCCCACCGCGGCTACCTCACCACCCCCGGAACGACGGCCCGGCTGCGCGCCCGCTACGACGTCGTCAGCATGTTCCGCCATCTGGAGCACACGCCCGACCCGCGCGCCGAACTCCGCGCGGCCCTGGCGGTCCTCCGCCCCGGCGGCCACCTCGTCGTGGAAGTCGCCGACCCGCGCTGCGCGTTCGCCACGCTGCTCGGCAGACGCTGGCTCCCCTACGGCCAGCCCCGCCACCTGCACCTGGTGCCGCTGGCGAACCTGCGTGCGGAGCTGGTGTCCCTGGGCTGCACGATCCTCGTCACGGACCGCCGCGCCGCGCACATCCCCTACGACCTCTCAGGCGCCGTCGCCCTGGCCTCGGCCCGCAATGCCGTGCTGAGGTTTCTCGCGGCGCCTGTGCTGGCCGCGGCGTCCGCGGTGGAGCACTTGCTGGCCCCGCTGCTCCGCCACACCTCGTTCTCCAACGCCTACAGGATCGTGGCCCGCAAGCCCGTCCGCTGACCGCGGGCGGGCGCCCCGCCGGCGCGGGCACCCGCTCACCCCCGGAGCACCGACGCCTGCCCCGCCACCACCAGCACAACCTGCTCGCACTCGTCGGCGAACGCCGCGTTCAGCCGCCCCAGTTCATCCCGGTACCGCCGCCCGGACGCGGTCGCCGGCACGATCCCCGACCCCACCTCGTTGGACACGGCGACAACGGTCCGCCGAGTCCCGCGCACGGCGTCCGCCAGCTCCCGCACCCGCTCCCGCAGGGACTTCTCGCCCCCGCCCGCCCACTCCGCGTCGTCCCACGCCCCCACGGAGTCCATGACGTCGGTCAGCCACAGCGACAGACAGTCGATCAGCAACGGCGGCCCGTCCTCGCGCAGCAGCGGCACCAGGTCCGTCGTCTCCGTCGTACGCCAGGACCCCGGCCGCCGCTCCCGGTGCGCGGCCACCCGCTCCGCCCACTCGGTGTCCCCGCCGCGCGTCCCGCCCGTCGCGACGTACAGCACGTCCGGGAAGGACTCGAGTCGCCGCTCGGCCTCCACCGACTTGCCCGAGCGCGCCCCGCCCAGCACCAGCGTCCGGCGCGGTACGTCCGGCACGTCCTCGTACGCGCCGACCGCCAGCGTCGTACCGTCCGGCACCGCCCGCGCCCCGGCCGCCGCCAGCCGGCGCCGCAACTCCGCGCCGGGCGGCACATCGTGGTCGAGGTGGACGGCGACCACGTCCGTCGTCGCACCGGCCGAGCCGACCGCCCGCAGCCGGGCCAGCGCGTCCGGGCGGGTCACGACGTCCGCGAGGACCAGGTGGTACGGCTCCGCCGTCGCCGCCTCCAGACCCGCCGGCGCCCCGCCCGGCGGCAGATACAGCAGCCGCTGCCCGTCCGGCCCGGTCACCGCGTACCCGGTGCCGCCCGCGTCCATCGCCACGGCCCGCACCCGATGCCCCGTCAGCAGCGCCAACTCCCGCCCGTCCGGCACCCGCACGGGCTGCGGCAGCCCGGCCGGCACCTCCACCGCCGGACCGTCGTGCGGATGCGACAGCAGCACCTGCCGTACCCCGCTCAGCGAATGCCCGGCCCGCGCCGCCGCGAACGCCACGCCCGGCGTCAGGTCGAGCAGCAGCGTCCCGTCCACCAGCACGGCCGTCGCCGCCCGGGCGTCCGGCCCCAGCGCGGTCGCGCAGGCGGCACAGGGGCAGTCGGGGCGGGGCAGTCCGGCCGGGGCGCCGGTACCGAGCAGAGTCACTTCCACGGAATCGATTTTCGCCTGTCTGATCAGGTCTTGCGCTTCCGGCTAGTCTTCCAGCAGGTGTGGGATCAAAGGAGGCCCAGATGACGGCATGGACGTGGCGATTCGAGAAGGCCGACGGGACGGAGGTCCAGCCCCCGGTGCAGCCCGAGGAGTTCACCACGCAGGGGGATGCCGAGTCCTGGATCGGCGAGGAGTGGCGGGCGCTGCTGGACGGCGGTGTGGACCAGGCGCGGCTGTTCGAGGACGGCACCGAGATCTACGCGGGTCCGATGAGCCTTCACGCCGACGAGGGGTAACCGTCCCGAGGGGTACGGCGCGAGGGGTACGGCCCAGGGGCCGTACCCCTGCTCACTGCTCGCCCAGCGTCGCGTTCGCCGTTCTCTCGGCGCCGGCGCGCTGGTACGTCACCGTCGTCTTCTGGCCCGGCTTGTCCGCCGCCAGCGCCTCCGAGAGGGAGGTGATGGTGTTGATCGGCACGTCATCCAGCTTGGTGATGATGTCGCCCGGTCTGAGGCCCGCCTTGTCGGCCGAGCCGCCGCTCTTGACGCTGACCACGGCCACCCCGGCGGGCTGGTAGTGGTCGTCCACCACGGTCCGCGCGGTGATGCCGAGCGCGGCCCGCCCCGAGTCGACGACCTTGCCGTTCTTGATGATCTGGTCGGCGATCGTCTTCACCATGGACGCCGGGATGGCGAACCCGATGCCGGGTGCCGCGCTGCCCCCGAGGTCGGGGTCGGCGGCGGCGAGCGTCGGGATGCCGATGATCTGCCCGTCCAGGTTGACCAGGGCGCCGCCGCTGTTGCCGGGGTTGATGGCGGCCGAGGTCTGCACCATGTTCGCGATGGTCGCGCCCGTACCCCCGCCCGCGGTCTCGCTGACGGTCCGCCCGGTCGCCGAGACGATGCCCTGGGTCACGCTGGACGACAGCCCGAGCGGCGAGCCCATGGCCAGCACGATCTGGCCGACCTCCACCTTCTCGGAGTCGGCGAAGGTCGCCGCCCTGAGCCCGGACGGCACCTTGTCCAGCTTGATCACGGCCAGGTCCTGCTGCGGGTAGGAGTACACCAGGCTCGCGGTGAGCGGCTCCTCGCTGTTGGCCGTGGTCACCTTGAAGGTCTTCTCCGACCGGACCACGTGCGCGTTGGTGACGATGTGCCCCTTGTCGTCGTACACCACCCCGGAGCCCAGGTCGTGGCTCGCCTGGATCTGCACGACCGACGGCAGGACGTTCTTGATGACCTTCTGGTAGTCGCTCTGCAGATCGTTCGCGGCCATCGGCAGGGCCGCCCGCGCGGTCGCCGCGGTGTCGGTGTCGGTGTCCTGCGCGGCCGGGGATGCGGAGGGGGAGCAGCCGGCGGCGAGGACGGCGCAGCACACCAGCGCGGCGGCGGCCACGGCCCTGCCGAGGGCACGGGTACGGGAAGCGTCCATGTCCCGAGTCTCACCGGAGGGTGAGCGACCGGCCCGTGGTGTTGCCCCGAACGGGCTCAGCCCCGGACACCGCACAGGTGCAGCAGTGCCGCCACCCCGCGGTAGGGGTCGGTGCGCCCGGCCCGCTCCTCGGCTGCCAGCAGCGGCTCCAGGTCCTCCGGGACCGGCGCGTCGTCCGCGGCCGTGTCCGTGAAGACCCGCACGCCGTACCAGGCGTGCAGCGGGGCGGCGATCCCGGCGAGCGTGGCGCTGACGGAGGCCAGCCGGTCGGCCCGTACGTCCAGGCCGAGGCGGTTGCGGTAGGAGAGGGTGTCGAAGGCGGCCAGGGCGTCCGGCCAGTCGCCGGACAGGCCCGCGCGCATGGCGAGCGCGTCGCCGTTGCGGACGAGGAGGGACAGCAGCCCGCCGGGCGCGAGCATCCGGGCCAGGCCCGCCAGCAGCGGATCGGGCTCGTCGACGTACATCAGCACGCCGTGGCACAGCACCACGTCGAAGCCGCCCGGCAGAAAGTGCACACCGGTGTCCCGCCCGTCGCCCTCGACCAGCCGGACCCGCTCGCGGATACCCTCCGGCTGCGCGGCCAGCGCCTCGCGCGCGGCGGCGATCATCGTCGCGTCCTGCTCGACCCCGGTCACCTGATGACCGAGCCGGGCCAGCCGCAGCGCCTGCGTGCCCTGGCCCATGCCCACGTCGAGCACCCGCAGCCGCTGCCCGACCGGGAACCGCCCCGCTATCTGCTCGTCGAGCTGCCGGGCCACCAGCTCCTGGCGTACGACATCACGCAGGCTTCCCAGCTTGTTCAGCCAGGACTGGGCCGCGCCCGGTGTGAAGGCGTCTGCGCTCAGGGCCGCTCTCCGCGCTTGACCTGCGGCTTCGGCAGCCGGAGCCGGCGCATCTGCAGGGACCGCATCAGGGCGTAGGCGACCGCTCCGCGCGTGTTCTGGTCCGGGAAGCGCTCCTTCAGCCGCTTCTTCAGCCGGAACCCGCTGAACGCCGCGTCCGCCACGATCAGCACGATCACCACCAGCCACATCAGCAGCGCGATCGACTGGATCGCCGGCACCCGCACCACGCTGAGCACGAGGATCACCACGGCGAGCGGCAGGAAGAACTCCGCCACGTTGAACCGCGAGTCCACCCAGTCGCGGGCGAACTTGCGGACCGGGCCCTTGTCCCGGGCGGGCAGATAGCGCTCGTCACCGGTGGCCAGCGCCTGGCGCTGCCGCTGCAGGGCCTGACGCCGCTCCTCGCGCTGGCGCTTCGCGGCCTCCTTGCGATTGGTCGGCGTGTTGGCCACGCTGCGCCGCTGGGACTGGGCCTCACTGCGCTTGGGCGTGGGCCTGCCCTTCGGGGCCTGCGGGTCACGGGGCTGCTTGGAGTCGGCTACCGGCGTCTTGTCGGCGGGTGCCTTCTCGTCCTTGGCACGGCTACGGAACACAAAACCCAAGGGTAAGGGCTTCACCGGCATGGACCCCAGCCGGGCGGGGAACGATCCGGCAACACCGGACGTCTGTAGAGGGACAGAGGGGACGTTGCAGGCGCTTCATCCGGCGGTCGCCGGCGGTCATCGACGGGCCTCGGAAGGGCCCAGCCCGAGGGCCACCTACTCCTCACGCCGGAGCGATACCGTCCGCAGTCGTCCTTGGGGATGAGCGTATCCGTCCCCGAACAGTGCGGTAATGGAGTCAGGGCCCGTACTGTGGGTCCTGTCGCAGGATCTGTGAGCTGGAGTCCGTCAGAAGGGGGCGCGCGAAGCCCATGAGCGGTGTCATGAAGCGTATGGGGATGATCTTCCGCGCGAAGGCGAACAAGGCCCTTGACCGGGCCGAGGACCCGCGCGAGACCCTCGATTACTCGTACCAGAAGCAGCTGGAGCTGCTGCAGAAGGTGCGCCGCGGTGTCGCCGACGTGGCGACCAGCCGCAAGCGCCTGGAACTCCAGCTCAACCAGTTGCAGCAGCAGTCCACCAAGCTGGAGGACCAGGGCCGCAAGGCGCTCGCGCTCGGCCGCGAGGACCTGGCCCGCGAGGCGCTGTCCCGGCGCGCCGCCCTCCAGCAGCAGGTCACCGACCTGGAGACGCAGCACACCACCCTGCAGGGCGAGGAGGAGAAGCTCACCCTGGCGGCTCAGCGCCTGCAGGCCAAGGTGGACGCGTTCCGTACGAAGAAGGAGACCATCAAGGCCACCTACACCGCCGCCCAGGCCCAGACCCGCATCGGCGAGGCCTTCTCCGGCATCTCCGAGGAGATGGGCGACGTCGGCCTCGCCATCCAGCGCGCCGAGGACAAGACCGCCCAGCTGCAGGCCCGGGCCGGCGCCATCGACGAGCTGCTCGCCTCCGGTGCCCTCGACGACCCGAGCGGCATGGCCAAGGACGACATCGCCGCCGAGCTGGACCGCATCTCCGGTGGTACGGATGTAGAGCTGGAACTGCAGCGCATGAAGGCCGAGCTGGCCGGAGGCTCCCCGCAGCAGGCCATCGAGGGCGGCACCGGCCAGGGGCAGAACCAGCACCAGCCGCAGGACACCCCGCGCTTCGACAAGCAGTAGTCCGGCACCGGGGGCCGAGCCGAGGAGGCCGACGTGATCGTACGGATCATGGGTGAGGGCCAGGTGCGCCTGGACGACTCCCACGTCGTCGAGTTGAACAAGCTGGACGACGAGCTGCTGGCGGAGATGGAGACCGGCGACGAGGCGGCCTTCCGCCGCACGTTCGCCGCGCTCCTGGACGCCGTCCGCCGTCTCGGCACCCCGCTCCCGGACGACGCGCTGGAACCCTCGGAACTGATCCTTCCCTCCCCGGACGCCTCGCTGGCGGAGGTCCAGGAGATGCTCAGGGACGACGGGCTGATTCCGGGGTAGCCCCGTCGGGGGTGCTCGCCGCCACGGGGTCCGCGTCCATGCGAGCGGGACCCCCGGCCGGCGGCAGCACAGGGCACTGCGCAGCCCCCGTACTGTGGTCACCCGTGAGCACTCTCGACCGCGCCCGCTGCAGCCTCAAGGCCCACCCCTGGGCCCTGGACGCGGCCATCGCCGCCGCCGTGCTCGTGTGCATGATCGCGGGATCCTTCGTGACGCCCCGCAGCGACAACGGCGTCACCTGGGGCGTCCGCAGTCCCGACCCCCTCAGCATGCTCCTCATGGTGCTCTCCGCGGCCGCCCTCGCCTTCCGCCGCCGCGCCCCGAGGACGGTCCTCGCCGTCACCGGAACCCTCTCCGTGATCGAGTCCGTCACCGGCGACCCCCGCGCCCCGGTCGCGATGGCCGCCGTCATCGCCCTGTACACCGTCGCCTCGACCACCGACCGCACCACCACCTGGCGCCTCGGCCTGCTCACCACGACCGTGCTGACGGCCGCCGCCATGCTCGGCGGCCCGCTGCCCTGGTACGCGCAGGAGAACCTGGGCGTGCTCGCCTGGACCGGCATCGGCGCCACCGCCGGGGACGCCGTACGCAGTCGGCGCGCGGTCGTGCAGGCCATCCGGGAGCGGGCGGAGAGAGCCGAACGCACCCGTGAGGAGGAGGCCCGCCGCCGGGTCGCCGAGGAGAGGCTGCGGATCGCCCGGGATCTGCACGATGTCGTCGCCCACCACATCGCCCTGGTGAACGTGCAGGCCGGGGTGGCGGCGCACGTCATGGACAAGCGGCCCGACCAGGCCAAGGAGGCCCTGGCCCATGTCCGCGAGGCCAGCCGCTCCGCCCTCGACGAACTGCGGGCCACCGTCGGCCTGCTCCGTCAGTCCGGTGACCCCGAGGCCCCGACCGAGCCCGCCCCCGGCCTGAGCCGCCTTCAGGAGCTGGCCGACACGTTCCGCAACGCGGGCCTGCCGGTGGCGGTGGCCCGCGCCGACCAGGGCACCGAACTGCCCGCCGCCGTCGGCCTGGCCGCGTACCGGATCATCCAGGAAGCCCTGACGAACGCCCAGAAGCACGCGGGGCCGGCGGCGAAGGCCGAGGTCAGCGTCGTACGCGTCGGGCCGAACATCGAGGTCACCGTGTTGGACGACGGCGCGGGCGCGGCCGGGGTGCCCGGGGCCGGCGGCGGGCACGGACTGCTCGGCATGCGCGAGCGGGTCACCGCCCTCGGCGGCACCCTCACCACCGGACCCCGCTACGGCGGCGGCTTCCGCGTCCATGCGATCCTGCCCCTCAAGACCCGAAGCGAGACCCGTACGACGGCCCCGGGGGAGCCCGCATGACGATCCGTGTCCTGCTCGCCGACGACCAGGCACTGCTGCGCAGCGCATTCCGGGTGCTGGTCGACTCCGAGCCCGACATGGAGGTGGTGGGGGAGGCCTCCGACGGGGCCGATGCGGTGCGGCTGGCGAAGGAGCACGGCCCCGACGTGGTCCTCATGGACATCCGGATGCCGGGCACGGACGGTCTCGCCGCGACCCGGCTGATCAGCGAGGATCCCTCCCTCACCGAGGTCCACGTGGTCATCCTGACCACCTTCGAGGTCGACGACTACGTCGTCCAGGCCCTGCGTGCGGGCGCCTGCGGCTTCCTCGGCAAGGGCAGCGAGCCGGAGGAGCTGCTGAACGCCATCCGGGTCGCGGCCGGTGGTGAGGCCCTGCTGTCGCCGACGGCGACCAAGGGGCTGATCGCCCGGTTCCTCGCCCAGGGCGACGACGACGGCCGCGACCCGGCCCGCTCCGAGCGGCTCGGCGCGCTCACCGGCCGGGAGCGCGAGGTACTCGTCCAGGTCGCGGGCGGCCACTCCAACGACGAGATCGCCGAGCGTCTAGAGGTCAGCCCGCTGACGGTGAAGACGCACGTCAACCGGGCCATGGCCAAGCTGGGCGCGCGCGACCGGGCACAGCTCGTGGTGATCGCGTACGAGTCGGGTCTGGTACGTCCGAGGACGGACTGATCCCGCCCCGGGCGACTACGACAACCCCACACCGAGGCTCGGCCCGCGTCCGGCGGGCCGAGCCTCGGTGTAGGTGCCGCTGAAGCCCTACGGCAGTGCGAGCATCCGCTCCAGGGCCAGCTTGGCGAAGGCCTCGGTCTCCTTGTCGACCTCGATGCGGTTGACCAGGTTGCCCTCGGCGAGGGATTCCAGCGTCCAGACCAGGTGGGGGAGGTCGATGCGGTTCATCGTCGAGCAGAAGCAGACCGTCTTGTCGAGGAAGACGATCTCCTTGCCCTCGGGCGCGAAACGGTTCGCCAGCCGGCGGACCAGGTTCAGCTCCGTGCCGATGGCCCACTTGGAGCCGGCCGGGGCGGCCTCCAGGGCCTTGATGATGTACTCGGTCGAACCGACGTAGTCGGCGGCGGCGACCACCTCGTGCTTGCACTCGGGGTGGACCAGCACGTTCACGCCGGGGATGCGGGCGCGCACGTCGTTCACCGAGTCCAGGTCGAAGCGGCCGTGCACCGAGCAGTGACCCCGCCACAGGATCATCTTCGCGGCCCGCAGCTCGTCCGCCGTCAGACCGCCGTTCGGCTTGTGCGGGTTGTAGACGACGCAGTCGTCCAGGGACATGCCCATGTCCCGGACGGCGGTGTTGCGGCCGAGGTGCTGGTCGGGCAGGAACAGCACCTTCTCACCCTGCTCGAAGGCCCAGTCCAGCGCCCGCTTGGCGTTGGACGAGGTGCAGATCGTGCCGCCGTGCTTGCCGGTGAACGCCTTGATGTCGGCGGAGGAGTTCATGTACGAGACCGGAACGACCTGCTCGGCGATGCCCGCCTCGGTCAGGACGTCCCAGCACTCCGCGACCTGCTCGGCCGTCGCCATGTCGGCCATGGAGCAGCCGGCGGCCAGGTCGGGCAGGACGACCTTCTGGTCCTCGGAGGTGAGGATGTCCGCCGACTCGGCCATGAAGTGCACACCGCAGAAGACGATGTACTCGGCCTCCGGGCGGGCGGCCGCGTCCCGGGCCAGCTTGAACGAGTCGCCCGTGACGTCCGCGAACTGGATGACCTCGTCGCGCTGGTAGTGGTGGCCGAGCACGAAGACCTTGTCCCCGAGCTTCTCCTTGGCCGCGCGGGCGCGCTCGACCAGGTCCGGGTCGGACGGCGAGGGCAGGTCGCCGGGGCACTCGACGCCCCGCTCGCTCTTCGGGTCGGCGTCACGGCCGAGCAACAGCAGGGCGAGCGGAGTCGGCTGCACGTCGAGATCCGGGGTCTGGGCGGTGGTCACGTCACGCACCCTTTCTACTTTTCGTCTAACTGACGCTATCTATCATAACTGGTTCATGTCACTTTGACGATGGCCATAACGTCGATGTGACATGAATCCCGCCCGGCTCCCTCCACAGGCCGCTGCCGCCGCCGTGGGGCATGTGCGAGCATGAAGAAGGAAGCAAGAACGCGACAACGCGACTGCCCGGCCCGGAATGAATCCGCGGAAGTGCCGGTTGCACTCGTCGGCAAGCAGTCTCCGTACAACCCGGGAGAGATGTAGATGTCCGTATCGGACGAGACCACCACCGTCACCGACGGCATCATCCTGACCGACGCCGCCGCGGCCAAGGTCAAGGCCCTGCTCGACCAGGAAGGCCGCGACGACCTCGCGCTGCGTGTCGCCGTCCAGCCCGGCGGCTGCTCCGGCCTGCGCTACCAGCTCTTCTTCGACGAGCGCTCGCTCGACGGCGACGTGGTGAAGGACTTCGGCGGGGTCAAGGTCGTCACGGACCGCATGAGCGCTCCGTACCTGGGCGGCGCCACCGTCGACTTCGTGGACACGATCGAGAAGCAGGGCTTCACGATCGACAACCCGAACGCGACCGGCTCCTGCGCCTGCGGCGACTCCTTCAGCTGAGCCGACGGACCGGCACCGGCCGACGGCCCGAGAAAGGCGGCGGCCCCCCAGCACGGGGGGCCGCCGCCTTCGTCGTAGTACCGGGGCACTAGCGGGTCCGCGCCGACGCGTCCGGCCTCAGCGAGCCCGGCTTCGCCTGCGGGATCGGCTTGCCGTCGCTGCCGACCACCGTCCGCCCGCCCAGCGGCGCGTCCAGCTTCACGGTCTTCACGTACTCCTTGGCGATCAGTACGCACACCTTGTCCGGCCAGGGCCGCTCGGTGACGGTCACGGTCACCCGGTCGCCGCTCTCCCGCGCGGACGCCTGGTAGTCGGCGCACACCCCGCCGAAGAAGCTCACGTTCAGCTCCCGGTCGTCGGCCGTGTAGCCGGTGACCTTCACCGTGTGCGGCTTCGGCGCCGTACTCGGCCCGTTGCTCGGCCCGCCGGAGGGAGCCGTCGTCGACGCCAGGTACCGGGGGTCGATCGCCGGATACGTCACCGTGGACGCGCCCTGGTCCGCCGGCTCCCGCACGTCGAACAGCCAGGACGGCACCAGCGTCTGCCGCCCGGCGACGGAGTGTGCGGCCAGCCCGAACACCGCCTTGTCCACGGTGACCCGGTCGGCCCCCTGTTTCGGCACCCCCGTGGAGCCCCCGCAGGGCTGCTCCAGCCGGTCCTTCAGCGGCATCGGGCTCGCACAGCCGCCGATCCCCATCCGGTGGTCGCCCTTCGGCGCCGCGTTCATCAGCTTCAGCGTGCTCGCGGCGCTCAGCACGGGATACGTGTCGCTCTTCACCGGAGCCCCGAGCAGCCCGTGCCCGCCGACCAGCTCGCCCTGCCGGTCCACGGTCAGGCCGGTCGTCCAGCCGTACGTCGGCAGCCCGCCGACCACCGGATCGGCGTTGACCACCCGCTGGGCGCCCATGACCTGGCTCGCGTCGACCTTCGCGTCGTCCAGCCCGGCCGCCTTCAGCACGGGTGCCGCGGCCGCGGTCGCCCTGGACACGCTCACCGGGCTGCCCGTCGGGCCCATCGGGTCGTGCGTGCAGAGGACACCCTTCTTGCAGTTGTCGGTGCCCGGCGCATACCGGCTGAAGCTCCAGCTGCCCGGCGCGTCCCGGTTCACCTGGAGACTCGGGCCGGTGCCGTCCTTGCCGCCGACCCGCCAGATCGCGCCCCCGGCCACCGGCGTGCCGTCGACGCCGAGCGCCTTCGCCAGCCGGGCCACCGCGTCCTCGCCGACCTCGCCCTTCGGCACGTACACCGGCGCGGAGCCGGGCCCGGCCGGCAGCTCGCCGCCGGCCACATAGGTCGCGCCGTACGGGTCCGGCTCGCCCGGAGCGATACCGCCCCCGCCGCTGAAGCCGTCCAGGGCGAGCGGTGGGGGAGTGGCCCCGCCGCGCGCACCGGGGCCGCCCGTACGGCCGCCCGCGTCGCTGTTCGCCGCGAGGTAGGCGCCACCGCCGCCGACCAGCAGCACGGCCGCGGCGACGGAGAGGACGGCGAGCCGCGACCGGCGCCGCGCACCCGGCCGGTCCTCCGCGTCCTCGCCGCCGTACGCGCCCTCGGCGGCGGTGGCGTCGGTCGCGTCCGCCGCCGGGGCGGCCGTCGGCTCGGGAGTCCCGGAGTCCTCGAAGCCCTCGTGGCTCCCTGCGCTCTCAGTACTTCCGGCGCTCCCGCTGCTCTCGGCGTGCTCGGAGCCCTCGGCGTGCTCGCGGTTCTCGGGTCCCTCGGTGTTCACCGCATCGCTCCTCGCTGGTCGTATCCCGCATCCCCTGCATGGGGGACGGCGATGGGACGCGGGAGGGGAGCGTGCGGTTCCCGGCGAGACGCGCCCGGCGGGTCAGTCGCCGTAGTCCGACATCGCGTCCAGCAGCCGCGCGGACCTGTCCGGCACGGTCACCCCGTGGATCAGGGACGGCGGCACCGGCCGGGACTCGGCGTGCTCGGGAACCTTCCAGTGCGGAGCCATCCGGGCGCAGTCACCGCGCAGCGCGGCGAGTCCACCCTCAAGGTCGGCCGGAGCGGTCGAGCGGAATCTGAGATTCGTCATGACACGCACCGTAGGCCTGCTCCAGCCCGCGAAGAAAGATCTACTATCGGGTAGTTTCGCCACCTACAGCGCCGGCGGCCGGACCGGGTAGCGTGAACTGTCAATCCAGCCTCCCGCAGGAGATTCCCCGTCGTGCGCATCGCAGTCACCGGCTCCATCGCCACCGACCACCTCATGACCTTCCCCGGCCGTTTCGCCGACCAACTCGTCGCGGACCAGCTGCACACGGTTTCGCTCTCCTTCCTGGTCGACAACCTCGACGTGCGCCGGGGCGGCGTCGCCGCCAACATCGCCTTCGGCATGGGTCAGCTCGGCACGCAGCCGATCCTGGTCGGCGCCGCCGGCTTCGACTTCGACGAGTACCGCGCCTGGCTCGACCGGCACGGCGTGGACACCGAGTCGGTCCGCATCTCCGAGACGCTGCACACCGCCCGCTTCGTGTGCACGACCGACGCCGACCACAACCAGATCGGCTCCTTCTACACCGGCGCGATGAGCGAGGCCCGCCTCATCGAGCTGAAGACCGTCGCCGACCGCGTGGGCGGCCTCGACCTCGCCCTCATCGGCGCCGACGACCCCGAGGCCATGCTCCGCCACACGGAGGAGTGCCGCTCCCGCGGGATCCCCTTCGCCGCCGACTTCTCCCAGCAGATCGCCCGGATGGACGGCGACGAGATCCGCGTCCTGCTGGACGGCGCGACCTACCTGTTCTCCAACGAGTACGAGAAGGGTCTCATCGAGACCAAGACCGGCTGGACCGACGCCGAGATCCTGGCCAAGGTCGGCCACCGCGTCACCACGCTCGGCTCGCGCGGCGTACGGATCGAGCGGGTCGGCGAGGACCCCATCGAGGTCGGCTGCCCCGAGGAGGAGCGCAAGGCCGAGCCCACGGGTGTCGGCGACGCCTTCCGCGCCGGGTTCCTGTCGGGACTGGTGTGGGGTGTCTCGCTGGAGCGCGCCGCCCAGGTGGGCTGCATGCTGGCGACGCTGGTCATCGAGACGGTGGGGACGCAGGAGTACCAGCTGCGGCGGGCCCACTTCATGGAGCGGTTCACCAAGGCGTACGGCGATGAGGCCGCTGCCGAGGTCCAGGCGCACCTGAGCCGGGACTGACGGTCCCCCGCGCCTCTTCGGGCGTTCAGCTCACCCGGCGTACCAGGTACGCGGTCCCCTTTTCCGCCGGCTCCTCCCCGACGTACTCCTGACCCCGCATCTCGCACCACGCCGGGATGTCCAGACGGGCCGCCTCGTCGTCGGAGAGGACCCGGACCGTGCCGCCCACCGGCACCTGTCCGAACACCTTGGCCAGTTCGATGACCGGGATCGGGCAGCGCTTGCCGAGGGAGTCGACGACGAGTTCCTCGGCCCGTACGGCCGTCTCGGGCGCCGGCGCGCCGAGCTTCTCCCGGACGCCGGCCACGGCGCCCGGGAGCACGGCCAGGAACCGCTCCACGTCCTCCCCGGCGGTCCCCGCCGGCAGGGACACCCGTACGTTGCCCTCGCTCAGCACGCCCATCGCCTTCAGGACATGGCTGGGCGTCAGCGTGCCGCTCGTGCAGGAGGAGCCGGAGGAGACCGAGAAGCCCTCCCGGTCCAGTTCGTGCAGCAGCGCCTCACCGTCGACGTAGAGGCAGGAGAACGTGACGATTCCGGGCAGCCGCCTCCCAGGGTCGCCGACGACCTCCACATCCGGCACCAGCTCCGGCACCCGGGTCCGGATCCGCTCCGTCAGCTCCCGCAGCCGTACCGCCTCCTGGGCCGCCTCGGCCCGCACCGCGCGCAGCGAGGCGGCCGCTGCCACGATCGCCGGGATGTTCTCGAATCCGGGCGCCCGCCCCGACTCCCGCTCGTCGAGGGGCCCTTGGGCGGCGAACCGCACCCCCTTGCGGACGACGAGCAGCCCGACCCCGGACGGCCCGCCCCATTTGTGCGCGCTGGCTGTCAGCAGCGACCAGTCGCCCTCGACGGGCCCCCAGCCGAGCGACTGCGCCGCGTCCACCAGCAGCGGCACCCCGGCGGCCCGGCACACCTCGGCCACCTCGCCCACCGGCTGCACGGTGCCCACCTCGTGGTTGGCCGACTGGAGGCACGCCAGCGCGGTGTCCTCCCGGAGGGCAGCCGCGTAGGCCGACGGGTCCACGACTCCGGCACGGTCCACGGCCACCTGGGTCACCGTCCCTCCGTCCGCCTCGAACACCTCCGCCGAATGGAGGACGGAGGAGTGTTCGACGGATGACACGATCAGGTGGAGGCCCACCCGCCGCCGCCCGGCCAACGCCCCCGCGACACCGGTATGGACGGCCTGCGTTCCCGAAGAGGTGAACACCAGCTCATCGGCCCGACACCCGACGGCTTCGGCGGTCGCCTCGCGTGCGGCGTCCAGGAGCATGCGAGCCCTGCGGCCTTCCCGGTACAGCCGCGCAGGATCCGCCCACCCCTCGTCCAGAGAGGCCAACAACGCCTGACGGGCAACGGGATGGAGAGGAACGGCGGTGGCAGCGTCGAAGTAGGCCATACGGCAACGTTAAGACCCCCGTGGAAGCAGCCGACTCAGGGGCGCGGGGCTGTGTCGATTGCGGCTCCGCCGCGGGGCGCGATCAGCCCCGATGGACCCGCAGCCGCCAATTCAGCGAACTACCCACTTCAGTAGGCCCCCCTCCCCGCGAACCCTCGGAGAGCGTCGGCTAGGGTTTGGTCCGCATAAACATCCAAACCCCTGCCCGACGCAGGGCGGCGACCGACCAGCGAGAAGGCCGCAGCCGACCGCGCGGGCGAGACTCTCGGGAAGGCGCTACGTGAGTCCCAACGGCTCCGACCGCTCGCCGCGGCGCCCGATGCGGCGGAAGCTGCTGCAGGCACTGACTGCGGGCCTGGTCCTGGCGACCGCTACCGGTTGCACATACAAGGACTTCCCCCGCCTTGGCATGCCCACCCCGACCACGGAAGAGGCTCCGCGGATCCTCTCCCTGTGGCAGGGCTCCTGGGCTGCCGCGCTGGCCACCGGCGTGCTGGTGTGGGGCCTGATCCTGTGGAGTGCTTTCTTCCACCGGCGCAGCCGCACCAAGGTCGAGGTACCTCCGCAGACCCGGTACAACATGCCGATCGAGGCCCTGTACACGGTGGTCCCGATCATCATCATCTCGGTGCTCTTCTACTTCACGGCCCGGGACGAGTCGAAGCTCCTTGACACCTCCAAGAAGCCCGACGTCACCATCAATGTGGTCGGCTACCAGTGGAGCTGGGGCTTCAACTACGTGGAGAACGTCCCCGGTGTCGCCGGCGACGCGAAGACCGACAAGAACCTGGACGCCATTCCGGACCGGTTCAAGAAGGACTTCCCGGCAGCCGCCGGCGGTGTCTACGACGCCGGTACGCCCGCCACGCGGAACCTGGAGACGGGCAACCCCGGTCCGACGCTCTGGCTCCCCAAGGGCAAGACGGTCCGCTTCGTCCTCACCTCCCGTGACGTCATCCACTCCTTCTGGGTGGTGCCGTTCCTGATGAAGATGGACGTCATCCCGGGCCACACCAACGCGTTCCAGGTGACCCCCAACCATGAGGGCACCTTCCTCGGCAAGTGCGCCGAGCTCTGCGGCGTCGACCACTCGCGCATGCTCTTCAACGTGAAGGTCGTCTCCCCGGCGGCGTACCAGAAGCACCTCCAGGACCTCGCCAAGAAGGGGCAGACCGGTTACATTCCCGCCGGCATCGCGCAGACGAGCCACGAGAAGAACCGGGAGACGAACAACCTGTGAGCATCCTCAACGAACCCCAGGGTGCCGCGGCAGCTGAGGACTCGTACGAGAACGAGCTGCCGGTCAGGCGCAAGCAGCCCGGCAATGTCGTGGTGAAGTGGCTGACGACCACCGACCACAAGACGATCGGGACGATGTACCTGGTTACGTCGTTCGCGTTCTTCCTGATCGGCGGCGTGATGGCGCTGCTCATGCGCGCCGAGCTGGCCCGTCCGGGCCTGCAGATCATGTCGAACGAGCAGTTCAACCAGGCGTTCACGATGCACGGCACGATCATGCTGCTGATGTTCGCGACGCCGCTGTTCGCCGGTTTCGCCAACTGGATCATGCCGCTGCAGATCGGCGCGCCCGACGTGGCGTTCCCGCGGCTGAACATGTTCGCCTACTGGCTCTACCTGTTCGGCTCGACCATCGCGGTCGGCGGCTTCCTCACGCCTGAGGGCGCGGCGGACTTCGGCTGGTTCGCCTACTCGCCGCTGTCGGACGCGGTCCGCTCGCCGGGCATCGGCGCCGACATGTGGATCATGGGTCTGGCCTTCTCCGGCTTCGGCACCATCCTCGGCTCGGTCAACTTCATCACCACGATCATCTGCATGCGTGCCCCGGGCATGACCATGTTCCGCATGCCGATCTTCGTGTGGAACGTGCTGCTGACCGGTGTCCTGGTCCTGCTGGCCTTCCCGGTCCTCGCGGCCGCGCTGTTCGCCCTGGAGGCGGACCGTAAATTCGGCGCCCATGTCTTCGACGCCGCAAACGGCGGCGCCTTGCTCTGGCAACACCTCTTCTGGTTCTTCGGCCATCCAGAGGTGTACATCATCGCGCTGCCGTTCTTCGGCATCATCTCCGAGGTCATCCCGGTCTTCTCCCGCAAGCCGATGTTCGGCTACATGGGTCTGATCGCCGCGACCATCTCGATCGCCGGTCTGTCGGTGACGGTGTGGGCCCACCACATGTACGTCACCGGTGGTGTGCTGCTGCCGTTCTTCTCCTTCATGACCTTCCTGATCGCCGTACCGACCGGTGTGAAGTTCTTCAACTGGATCGGCACGATGTGGAAGGGCTCGTTGTCCTTCGAGACACCGATGCTCTGGGCGACCGGCTTCCTGATCACCTTCACGTTCGGTGGTCTGACCGGTGTCATCCTGGCCTCGCCGCCGATGGACTTCCACGTCTCCGACTCGTACTTCGTGGTGGCCCACTTCCACTACGTGGTCTTCGGTACGGTCGTCTTCGCGATGTTCTCCGGCTTCCACTTCTGGTGGCCGAAGATGACGGGCAAGATGCTCGACGAGCGCCTCGGCAAGATCACCTTCTGGACGCTGTTCATCGGCTTCCACGGCACCTTCCTGGTCCAGCACTGGCTGGGTGCCGAGGGCATGCCGCGTCGTTACGCCGACTATCTGGCGGCCGACGGCTTCACCGCCCTGAACACGGTCTCGACGATCAGCTCGTTCCTGCTCGGCCTGTCGATCCTGCCGTTCCTTTACAACGTGTGGAAGACGGCCAAGTACGGCAAGCCCGTCGGCGTGGACGACCCGTGGGGCTACGGCCGCTCCCTGGAGTGGGCGACCTCCTGCCCGCCGCCGCGCCACAACTTCGTCACCCTGCCGCGGATCCGCAGCGAATCCCCGGCGTTCGACCTGCACCACCCTGAGATCGCCGCGCTCGAACAGCTCGAGCACGCCGGTCACGGCACCGCCATCGCGGGCAGCAAGGAGGCCGGCAAGTGAAGATCCAGGGTCGGATGTTCATCTGGCTGAGCGTCTTCATCCTGATCATGGCCATCGTGTATGGCGTGTGGTCGAAGGAGCCGGCCGGTACCACCGCGCTCTTCCTGGCCTTCGGCCTGAGCATCATGATCGGCTTCTACCTGGGCTTCACCGCCCGGCGGGTCGACGCGGGCGCCCAGGACGACAAGGAAGCCGATGTCGCGGACGACGCAGGCGAGCTGGGCTTCTTCAGCCCGCACAGCTGGCAGCCGCTCATGCTGGGCTTCGGCGGCGCGATCGCCTTCCTCAGCATCGCGGTCGGCTGGTGGCTGATCTACTTCTCGGCCCCGTTCATCGTGGTCGGCCTGTTCGGTTGGGTGTTCGAGTACTACCACGGTGAGAACCGCACCCAGTAACACACCTGAACACACACCGGAAGCCCGGACACTCCATCAGGAGGGTCCGGGCTTCCGGCCGTTCGGGTGTCCCGCCTGACCCGTCACCCATCCGCTGTCCGCCCTCTGCCGTAGTGTCGATCACTCGAACGGATTACCTACCGCGCCGGTGAGGTCTGCGCCTCATAGCGTGATCGTATGAACCACACACCGCGGACCCGCACCGTCGTCGGCTGCACCCTGCTGGCGACCGCACTCGGCGCGGGCGTCACCGCCTGCGGTTCGAGCGGCAACCCCCTGTCGGCCAAGCCGTACGACGCAGCGGGCCTGATCTCCTTCAACGGCCCCACCGGTGCAGGCAAGCGGGCCGACCCGGACAAGCCCCTGGAGGTCACCGCCAACGGCGGTGAGGGCAGCATCACCGATGTCACCGCCCAGGACTCCACAGGACGCTATGTGGCGGGCGAACTCTCCGCCGACGGCAGCAGATGGCACAGCACCGCCCCGCTGGCCGCCAACGCCCACTACACGGTCACGGTGAGCACCGAGGACCAGGACGGCGCACCCGGCCGCAAGGTCCTCACGTTCGACACCAGCATGCCCACGAGCAAGAAGCGGCTGACCGTCACCTTCGGGCCGGACGCGGGCGAGTACGGCGTCGGACAGCCCATCACCGCCCAACTCGGCCAGGAGGTGAAGGACAAGACGCAGCGCGCCGTCGTGGAGCGCGCCCTCCGGGTGGAGTCCACGCCGGCCGTGCAGGGCTCCTGGTACTGGGTGGACGACAAGGAACTCCACTACCGGCCCAAGGTGTACTGGCCCACCCACGCGACCGTCACCGTGCACAGCAACCTGGACGGCATCAGGATCAGCGACCGGCTGTGGGGCGGCGCGTCCAAGCCGCTGACGATCACCACGGGCGACCGGCTGGAGGCCGTCACGGACGCCGCGGCGCACCACATGACGGTCTACAAGGACGGCGTGCCGATCAAGGTGCTCCCCGTCACCACCGGCAAGCCCGGCTTCGAGACCCGCAACGGCGTCAAGGTCGTGCTGGCCAAGCAGTACTTCGTACGGATGCGCAGCACCACGGTCGGCATCGCCGCGGGCACCTCCGACTCCTACGACCTGCCGGTCTACTGGGCCACCCGGGTGACCTGGTCCGGTGAGTACGTCCACGCCGCGCCCTGGTCCGTGGGCTCACAGGGCTCCGCGAACGTCAGCCATGGCTGCACCGGCATGAGTACGGCGAACGCCGAGTGGTTCTTCGACACCGTCCGCGAGGGCGACATCGTCAAGGTCGTCAACTCCAGGGGCGACCAGATGGAACCCTTCGGCAACGGCTTCGGCGACTGGAACGTCGACTGGAAGAAGTGGAGCACGGGCAGCGCGCTGACGGGCGGCACACAGAGCGCCTCCGCCGAGTCGAACGCGGTACGGCTCCAGCCGACGGTGCTCTGAAGGGGCGCGGGGCCGTATGAACATGCGGCTCCGCCGTGCACACGCCCCGGCGCCCCCGGGCTACTAGGCGCTCAGCAGCCTCTTCTGACGGAGCAGCGACGCGAGGGCCGAGGCGAACTCCACGGGATCCACCGGCAGCGTCACCGCCGCGTCGGCCCGGCTCCAGGTGGCCAGCCAGGCGTCCTGCGGCCGCCCCATCAGCAGCAGCACCGGCGGACAGTTGAACACCTCGTCCTTGATCTGCCGGCACACACCCATGCCGCCCATCGGCACGGCCTCGCCGTCGAGCACGCAGACATCGATCCCGCCCAGGCCCAGCTCCCGGACGACCGCCTCCGGAGTAGCGCACTCCACGAACTCGACCAGGGGAACATCAGGAGCCGGCTTGCGGCCGGCGGCCAGCCGTACTTGCTCGCGGGTGTTGGAGTCGTCGCTGTAGACCAGCACCGTGGCGGTCGGCTGCATTGTTCCTCCGGGACGTCAGCGTCGTACGGACGGGACGGACAGGGCCGTTCGGGGCGGAGCTTACTCCCGCCGAAGTACCCATGAACACCACGTCAACACCGGTTCGGCGGGCAGCAACACTCCGAACGGCACCCCCCGGAGTGAGGGCGGGATAAGCGACCGACATAATGTCGGTCGTGGCGACAGCAACGACAGTAGAAACCGGGCACGCGCACCCGTCGGTCAACCGGCCGAACCTCACCAGCGTCGGAACCATCATCTGGCTGAGTTCCGAGCTGATGTTCTTCGCGGCCCTCTTCGCGATGTACTTCACCCTGCGATCGGTGACGGGTCCGGCGCACTGGAAGCACATGGCCGAAGCGCTCAATGTGCCCTTCTCGGCGACGAACACCACGATCCTGGTGCTCTCCTCGCTCACCTGCCAGCTCGGCGTGTTCGCGGCCGAGCGCGGTGATGTGAAGAAGCTCCGTGGCTGGTTCATCCTCACCTTCATCATGGGTGCGATCTTCATCGGCGGTCAGATCTACGAGTACACGGAGCTGGTGAAGAAGGACGGCATCTCGCTGTCCTCCGACCCGTACGGCTCGGTGTTCTACCTGACCACCGGCTTCCACGGCCTGCACGTGACGGGCGGCCTGATCGCCTTCCTGCTGGTCCTCGGCCGCACCTACATGGCCAAGAGGTTCACCCACGAGCAGGCGACCGCGGCCATCGTCGTGTCCTACTACTGGCACTTCGTCGATGTGGTCTGGATCGGCCTTTTCGCCACGATCTACCTGATCAAGTAGCCGGGACCGGCTCCCGCAATCCAGAAGCACCGACGCAGAAGATCCTGACACCGGGGTAATCCGTGAAAAAGCTCTCCGCACGACGACGCCATCCGCTGGCGGCGGTCGTCGTCCTACTCCTCGCGCTGGCGGCCACTGGGGGGCTGTACGCCGCGTTCGCACCCGCGGGCAAGGCGCAGGCCGATGAAACCTCCCAGTCCCTGACCATCAAGGAGGGCAAGAAGCTCTACGAGGTCGGCTGCGCCAGCTGCCACGGCACCGGTGGCCAGGGCTCCTCCGACGGGCCGAGCCTGGTCGGCGTGGGTGCCGCGGCCGTGGACTTCCAGGTCAGCACCGGCCGTATGCCCGCGGCCACCTCGCAGGGCGCCCAGGTCCCGCGCAAGAAGGTCGTCTACGACCAGACGCAGACCGACCAGCTCGCCGCGTACATCGCCTCGCTGGGCGCCGGCCCGAGCGTGCCGACCAAGGACCAGTACGGTCCGGACGGTGCGGACATCGCCAAGGGTGGCGAGCTGTTCCGCACCAACTGCGCGCAGTGCCACAACTTCACCGGCAAGGGCGGTGCCCTGACCAAGGGCAAGTACGCGCCCACGCTGGAGGGTGTCGACCCGAAGCACATCTACGAGGCCATGCAGACCGGCCCGCAGAACATGCCGTCCTTCCCCGACACCACCCTGACGTCGAAGAACAAGAAGGACATCATCGCGTACCTGCACGCGGTCGACAGCAGCGAGACGACGAACCCCGGCGGTCTGGAGCTGGGCGGCCTCGGGCCGGTCAGTGAGGGTCTGTTCGCCTGGATCTTCGGCCTCGGCGCGCTGATCGCCGTCGCCGTCTGGGTCGCCGCTCGGACCGCAAAGGCCAAGAAGTCATGAGTAGCCAAGACATTCCAGAAGAGAACCTGCCTGCTGAGCAGGACCACGCACATGGCGCGGTGACGGTCGCGGACGAGGAGAACCCGTTCTCCGACCCGGGTCTGCCGCCGCACGAGCACCGGATCCAGGACATCGACGAGCGGGCCGCCAGGCGGTCCGAGCGCATGGTCGCCCTGCTGTTCACGGTGTCGATGCTGGCCACCGTCGCCTTCATCGCCGCGTACCTGGTGATCCCGAACGACAAGTCGATCTTCGTCTTCCCGATCGGACACCTCAGCGCGATGAACTTCGCGCTGGGCCTGACCCTCGGCGTGGCGCTGTTCTGCATCGGCGCGGGCGCGGTCCACTGGGCCCGCACCCTGATGTCCGACGTGGAGGTCGCCGACGACCGTCACGCGATCGCGGCCTCGCCCGAGGTCCGGGCGAAGGTCCACGCGGACTTCCGCCAGGGTGCCAAGGAGTCGGCGCTCGGCCGCCGCAAGCTGATCCGCAACACGATGTTCGGTGCGCTGGCCCTGGTGCCGCTCTCCGGCGTCATGCTGCTCGGCGGCCTCGGCCCGGCCCCCGGGACCAAGCTCCGCCACACCATGTGGGCCAAGGGCAAGCGCCTGGTCAACATGAACACCAACCAGCCGCTGCGTCCCGAGGACGTCGCCGTCGGCTCCCTCACCTTCGCCAAGCCCGACGGGCTGGAGGAGACCGACGAGGAGTTCCAGAACGAGATCGCCAAGGCCGCGCTGATGATCGTCCGGCTGCAGCCGGGCAACATCAAGGACAAGCGCGAGCTCGACTGGTCGCACGAAGGCATCGTCGCCTTCTCCAAGATCTGCACCCACGTCGGTTGCCCGATCTCGCTGTACGAGCAGCAGACGCACCACGTGCTGTGCCCGTGTCACCAGTCCACCTTCGACCTCTCCGACGGTGCCCGAGTGATCTTCGGCCCCGCCGGCCACGCCCTGCCGCAGCTGCGCATCGGCGTGGACAGTGAGGGTTACCTCCAGGCGCTCGGCGACTTCGAGGAGCCCGTCGGTCCTGCATTCTGGGAGCGCGGATGAGTACTGCAGCGAACGAGACCCGCTCTCGCGGGAAGGCACCGGCCGGCGAGCGCATCGCCGACTGGGCCGACGGCCGGCTCGGGATCTACTCCCTGGCCAAGTCCAACATGCGCAAGATCTTCCCCGACCACTGGTCGTTCATGTTGGGCGAAGTGTGCATGTACAGCTTCATCATCATCATCCTGACGGGTGTGTATCTGACGCTGTTCTTCCACCCGTCGATGAACGAGGTGGAGTACCACGGCAGCTACGTCCCGCTGCAGGGACAGCTGATGTCCGAGGCGTTCAACTCGACCCTGCACATCTCCTTCGATGTGCGCGGTGGCCTGCTCGTCCGGCAGATCCACCACTGGGCCGCGCTGATCTTCCTCGCCGGCATGTTCGTGCACATGATGCGCGTGTTCTTCACCGGCGCGTTCCGCAAGCCGCGTGAGATCAACTGGCTGTTCGGCTTCCTGCTGTTCGTCCTCGGCATGTTCACCGGCTTCACCGGTTACTCGCTGCCGGACGACCTGCTCTCCGGCACCGGTGTCCGCTTCACCGAGGGCGCGATCCTGTCGATGCCGATCGTCGGCACGTACATCTCGATGTTCCTCTTCGGCGGCGAGTTCCCCGGCCACGACTTCGTCGCCCGGTTCTACTCGATCCACATCCTGCTGCTGCCGGGCATCATGCTCGGTCTGATGGTGGCGCACCTGATCCTGGTCTTCTACCACAAGCACACGCAGTTCGCGGGTCCCGGAAAGACCGAGAAGAACGTCGTCGGCATGCCGCTGCTGCCGGTCTACATGGCCAAGGCCGGAGGCTTCTTCTTCCTGGTCTTCGGTGTCATCGCGGCCATCGCGGCGGTCGCCCAGATCAACCCGATCTGGGCCATGGGCCCCTACCGGCCCGACCAGGTGTCCACCGGCGCCCAGCCCGACTGGTACATGGGCTTCGCCGAGGGTCTGGTCCGCTACATGCCGGGCTGGGAGATCAACCTGTGGGGCCACACGCTCGTCCTGGGCGTGTTCATCCCGCTGGTGCTCTTCGGTCTCGTCCTGGCGGCGATCGCGGTCTACCCGTTCATCGAGTCCTGGGTCACCGGCGACAAGAGCGAGCACCACATCCTGGACCGCCCGCGCAACGCCCCGACCCGTACCGCGTTCGGTGTCGCCTGGGTGACGGTCTACATGATCGGCCTGGTCGGCGGTGGCAACGACCTGTGGGCCACCCACTTCCACCTGTCGATCAACGCCGTCACCTGGTTCGTCCGGATCGGCTTCTTCGCCGGACCGGTCCTCGCGTTCATCGTCACCAAGCGGATCTGCCTCGGCCTGCAGCGCCGCGACCACGACAAGGTGCTGCACGGTCGCGAGACCGGCATCATCAAGCGCCTGCCGCACGGTGAGTTCATCGAGGTGCACGAGCCGCTCAGCCAGGAGCAGCTGCACACCCTCACCGCTCACCACCAGTACGAGCCGGCCGAGATCGGCCCCACGGTCGACGAGAACGGTGTCGAGCGCAAGGTTCCGGCCTCGGAGAAGCTCCGGGTCAAGCTGTCCCACGCCTACTACGGCGAGGACAACCAGATCCCGAAGCCGACCGTCGAGGAGTACAAGGAGATCACGAGCGGCCACGGCCACCACTGATCGCCGCGTCGCCACGCCACACTGAAGGGCCCCGTCCGGGTTACGGACGGGGCCCTTCGCCGTGCTCCTGGCTGGATAGGGTGGGATCACACTGTTCTTACGACATCAGGAGCGGCTCATGAGCGCTGTGACCCCCGCTGGAGGCGACACCGCGGCGGGCCGTTCCTGGCCCGAGGTACTGAACGCCCTGCTGGAGGGGCGCGACCAGAGCGCCGACGCCACCGCATGGGCGATGGACCGGATCATGCGCGGGGAGGCGACCGACGCGCAGATCGCGGGATTCGCCGTGGCCCTGCGCGCCAAGGGCGAGACGGTGGAGGAGATCACCGGGCTCGTACGCGCGATGTACGAGCACGCGAACGTCATCGAGGTGCCCGGACAGACCGTCGACATCGTCGGCACGGGCGGCGACGGTGCCAAGACGGTGAACATCTCCACGATGTCGTCGATCGTCGTCGCCGGCACCGGCGCGAAGGTCGTCAAGCACGGCAACCGGGCCGCGTCCTCGGCCTCGGGGGCGTCGGACGTGCTGGAGAAGCTCGGCGTCAATCTGAACCTCCCGCTGGAGCGGGTCGCGCAGGTCGCGGAAGAGGCCGGGATCACCTTCTGCTTCGCGGTGAAATTCCACCCGGCGCTGCGCCATGTGGCTGCGGCGCGCGGCCAGTTGGGCATCCGCACGACCTTCAACGTCCTCGGCCCGCTGACCAATCCGGCGAAGGTGCGGTCCCAGGCCGTCGGCGTGGCGGATCTCCGGATGGCGCCGATCGTCGCGGGCGTGCTCGCCGAGCGCGGCAACTCCTCGCTGGTCTTCCGCGGCGACGACGGCCTGGACGAGCTGACCACGACGTCCACCTCCCGGGTCTGGGTGGTCCGGGACGGCAAGGTCACCGAGGAGAGGTTCGACCCGCGTGACGTCGGTATCGACCTCGTCCCCGTGGAGGCGCTGCGCGGCGGCGACCCGTCGTACAACGCCGAGGTCGCCCGCCGTCTGCTGGACGGCGAGCAGGGCCCGGTACGGGACGCCGTCCTGCTGAACTCCGCGGCGGCCCTGGTGGCCCTGCACCCGACGGACGCCTCGCTCGCCGACCAGCTCCGGGCCGGCATCGCCAAGGCCGCCGAGTCCATCGACTCGGGCGCAGCGAAGCGGGTGCTGGAGCGCTGGGTGGCGGCGAGCAACGCATAGCGTTCGCCGGCGGTCGTCCCGCGATCCGGACTCGGGTTGCGGGACGACGATCTCTTCGCGTACGTTCCCGTACCAGGTCATGAGTGACAGTCATGCGGCCCCGGCCGACTGTCCGGCAACCCTCCGTCCGTGGCGGGGTGCCCCGGGTGAAGACCAGGCCGTAGGCAGCGAGGTCTACGGCAAGCGCGGACCCCTCGCGCCCCTTTGATTTTTTCCGCGAGGGCAGGGGTCCTGGTCGTCGAGGAGCCTTCCGTGAGCAAGCGAATGCGATAGGGCCGCCGAGCCCCGCCTCCGCACACCCTTTTCTCTTTCACGTTCTCACGGGAGTTCCCCATGTCCGTCTTCACCGCTGCCGCCGACCAGTCTGTTTGTGCCGCTCTGCCCGTTCTGGGTCGGGATGTCACCGTCCCGCTCGTCACCGGCGGCGAGGTCACCTACGCGGCCCTCGACTACGCGGCCAGCGCCCCCGCCCTCCAGCGCGTCTGGGACGACGTCGCCGCCTACGCCCCGTACTACGGCAGCGTCCACCGCGGCGCCGGCTACCTCTCCCAGCTCTCCACCGACCTGTTCGAGAACGCCCGCAGGACGGTCACCGAGTTCCTGGACTGCCGCGCCGACGACCAGGTGGTCTTCACCCGTTCCACCACGGACTCCCTGAACCTCCTGGCCCGCGCCCTGCCCGCCGACTGCCAGGTCTTCGTCTTCGAGACCGAGCACCACGCCTCCCTGCTGCCCTGGCAGGACGCCCAGGTCAGCTACCTCGACGCCCCGCGCACCCCGCAGCAGGCCGTGGCGACCCTGGAGCGGGCCCTCGCCGACCGCGACCCCTACGGACCGGCCCTGGTCTGTGTCACCGGTGCCTCCAACGTCACCGGCGAGCTGTGGCCGGTGCGCGAGCTGGCCGCCGCCGCGCACGCGCACGGCGCCCGTATCGTCCTGGACGCCGCCCAGCTCGCCCCTCACCACCCCGTGTCCGTCCGTGACCTGGACGTCGACTGGGTCGCCTTCTCGGGCCACAAGCTGTACGCCCCCTTCGGCTCCGGCGTCCTGGCCGGCCGCGCCGACTGGCTGCGCGCGGCCGAGCCGTACCTCGCCGGCGGCGGCGCCAGCCGCAAGGTGACCCGGCGTCAGGACGGCGGCGTGGACGTGGAGTGGCACGAGAGCGCCGCGCGGCATGAGGCCGGGTCGCCCAATGTCATCGGCGCCTACTCCATCGCCTCCGCGTGCAAGGCGCTCACCGAGGCCGGCTTCGACACCCTCGTCGCCCGTGAGCGGCACCTGATCGAGAAGGTGCGGTCGGGTCTGGCCGAGGTCCCCCAGGTCCGGGTCCTCTCCCTCTTCGGCGACGACGCCCCGCGCGTCGGCGTCATCTCCTTCGTCGTCGAGGGCTGGAACAGCTCCCACTTCGCCGCGGCCCTCTCCGCCGAGTACGGCATCGGCGTCCGCGACGGCCTCTTCTGCGCCCACCCGCTGGTCAGGACCCTGCTGGGCTCTGACCCCCAGACCCAGGGCGAGTGCGGGGCGCCGGAGGCGGCGCCGGGGGAGAAGTCCCTCAACGCGATCCGTGTCAGCTTCGGCGCGGGAACGCCCGACGAGCACGTGGAGCGTTTCGTGACGGCGGTGCGGGAACTGGTGACCGACGGCGCGAAGTGGACGTATCGCACGCAGGACGGCCGCTGTGTACCGGCGGTGAGCTGACCGGGCCGCGCCCCGCGGACGCCCGGGCGGTCTTCAGCCGGTCAGTTGTCCAGACCGATCGCGAAGGCCGCCTCGAGGTCGTGCTGCGAGTACGTCCGGAACGCGACATGCGTGTCCGTGGCCTCGACCCCCGGGATCTTGCTGATCCGCCCCGGAATCACGTCGGCGAGATCCTCGTGCCGGCCGACCCGGACCATGGCGATCAGGTCGTACGTACCGGTGACGGAGAAGACCTCGCTCACCGAATCCAGCGAGGCGATCTGCTCCGCGATCTCGGGGATCCGGTCCACGCTGGTCTTGATGAGGACGATCGCGGTGATCACGGCTGGTTCTCTCCCTCGGGTGCCGGGGCCGGTGCGGACCTCACTCTAGTGGTACGGCCGTAGCGGACCCACGCGTAGCCGAAGCCGAGCCCGAAGCCGACCAGGTGGGCCAGATAGGCCACCCCGGGCCCGGCGGAGGTCCGCTCCGCCGCCGCCCACTGCAGGGCCGCCCAGAACGGCAGCACGACCCAGGCGGGGAACCGGACCGGCAGGAAGAACAGGAACGGAAGAAGACTGGTCACGCGGGCGCGGGGGAACAGGTAGAGGAACGCTCCGAGGACCGCCGAGATCGCCCCGGAGGCGCCGACGAGCGACTGCGCGGAGGTGGCATTGGCGGCCGCGTAGCCCAGCAGGGCCAGATAGCCGCAGCCGACGTAGAAGAGGGCGAACTCGACCCGGCCCATCCGTTGCTCGGTCATCGCGCCGAAGACGAAGAGGAAGAGCATGTTGCCGAGCAGGTGCACCCAGCTGCCGTGCACGAACAGGGCCGTGGCGGGGGTCAGGGCCTCGCGCACCGGCCCGGCGAACAGCTCGGCCGGGACCACGCCCCAGCGCCGGAAGTACGCCCGCTGCGCGGCGAGCAGCGCGTTCCCGGTGCCGTACCCCGGCGTGAGACCCGAGGCCGGGCCGAGGGCGAAGAGCAGGCAGCACAGGGCGATGAGGCCGTATGTCAGGGGTGCCGAGCTGCTCCGGACCGCTCTGAGGGCCCTGCCGGTCGCCGTGCTCCACGCGCTGATCATGAATACAGAGCATGACGTAACGGGACGCAAGCTGACAGACCGCCTCGCCGCCGGGGCCTGTCCGGCGGATCGGGCCGCAGGCGCGCACGGCGCCTTATCGACGCAGGTGAGCGGGGTATGGTGCGTGCGGCTGCACGGCGGCGGACGGCGTCGGCGCGGAGCGCCCCGCGTCCACGGCTGGATCCGCCGGACGAGCCCTGGGGACGGGCCAGCGGCGAGTCCCCGCCAGGCCGTAGGGTTACGGCCACACGCGTCGGCCCGCGGCGCGCGCAGCGAGTACGAGCGACGACGAGAAGGAAGCGGACAGCCACGATGACGGTTCCCCAGCCGACCGCCACCACCCGATGGCGCTGCACCCTGTGCGGCAACCTCACCCGGTTCGATGTGAGCCGTTCCTCGAAGGTCGTCGAGTACATCCATCTCGATCTGGCCGGTGAGCCGACGGTGGAGGAGCGTGAGGTGGTCAGTGAGACCATCGAGTCGGTGCGCTGTCGCTGGTGCAACGCGGTGGACCAGGTGGAGCTGGTGGACAGGCCGGGTGCCGGCTCCTGAGCGGAGCGGCCCGCAGACGTGACGCAGAAGTGAAGTAGTGGGGTGTGACGGATGGTGGAGACCACAGGCGGGGGGCCGGGCGACGGCACCGCTGAGGTGCTTGACCGTCCGCTGCCCGACGGCGTGCGCCGGCGCGTGGTGCAGATCGTCTCGGAGGGCTTCGGCGGCCTGACGGTGACGGAACTGCCCGCCCAGCTGAGGCAGTACGCCCGGTTCGCCCCCAATCGCCGGGCCAAGTTCGCCGGTAACGCCATGGCGGCGGCGCTGGAGACCGATGCGCTGTTCCGGCAGCGGATCGGGGAGAAGCTCAGAGAGGTCCAGCCGGAACTGGCCGGCGCTCTCGACTCCGGCTCCCCGCCCCCGGCCGCGGACCCGCTCGACGTGGCGGCCGCGGCCTACGTACTGCGCCCGGCGGGCTGGGTGAAGCTGGTCACCGCGGCCGGCGAGGAGGCTCAGCGCGCCGACGCCGAGCGCGCGGACGACGAGAGCCGGGCCGAACTGGAGCGGCTGCGCGCCGAGCTGGCCCAGGCCCGCGACCACACCCGCGCCGAGACCGAACGGCTGCGCGCGGAGCTGGAGTCGGCGAAGAAGGAAGCGGAATCGCTTCACCGTAAGCTCCGGGCCGCCCTCAGCGACGTCAAGAGGGGCGAGGCCGCGCTGCGCAAGGCGCGCGGCGAGATGGACGCCGTACGGGCCGAGGCGCAGACGCAGGTGTCGGCCGCCGAGAGCGAGTCCCGCCGGCTCAAGGCGCGCCTCGGTGAGGCCGAGGCCGCGCTGGAGGCCACCCGCCGCGCGGCCCGCGAGGGCCGCAGCGTGGAGGACATGCGGGTACGGCTGCTGCTGGACACCCTGCTGGAGGCGACTCAGGGCCTCAGGCGCGAACTCGCCCTGCCGCCGGTGTCCGTGCGGCCCGCCGAGACCGTGGACGCGGTCGAACCGGGACGAATGACACCGAAGGACATCGCGGCGCGCGCCCTGTCCGAGAACGATCCGGCCATCCTCGACCAGTTGCTCGCGCTGCCGCAGGCGCATCTGGTGGTCGACGGCTACAACGTCACCAAGACCGGCTATCCGCAGATGCCGCTGGAGAAGCAGCGGCTCAGGCTGCTCGGCCAGCTCTCGGCGCTCGCCGCGCAGACCGGCGCCGAGGTGACCTGCGTCTTCGACGGCGCCGAACTGGCCGCGCCGGTGCTGCTCGCGCCGCCGCGCGGGGTGCGGGTGCTGTTCTCCAAGCCGGGGGTCACGGCCGACGAGCTGATCCGCCAGCTGGTGCGCGCGGAGCCGCCGGGCCGTCCGGTCATCGTCGCCTCCACCGACCGCGAGGTGGCCGACGGGGTCGCCAAGGCGGGTGCCCGACCGGTCGCGTCTGCGGTGCTTCTCAAGCGGCTGTCCTGAAGGTCCAACGGGCGTAGGCAATGCCCGGATTGGTCGGATCGTCACGCAACGTAGTGTCAATCGCAGATCACTCCATGTGAGTTGAGTGCAAAGAATGCATTGCGTGATGGGATTTTCTGGTGTGAGGATTTGAACTGATCACAAGAAGGTCACTAGGGTCTGGGCTCGAACCTCCGAACGGGTGATCGCTCACTCACTCACGAGAAGGAGTTCGTCCTCCGTGGCGTCCCACCGTCGACCCAAGCAGCAGAGTCGCGCCCGCGTGACCGTGCTGACCACCGCAGCCGCAGCCGCCGTCGTGCTGAGCGCGAACGCCGCCAACGCCGCGCCGAGCCAGAAGCTCAGCAAGGACCAGGTCAAGGCCAAGGTCGACGCGCTCTACGAAGAGGCCGAGAAGGCCTCCGAGAAGTTCGACGGGGCGAAGGAGAAGCAGCAGAAGCTGCAGAAGGAAATATCCACGATCCAGGACAACGTCGCGCGAGGTCAGCAGGACCTCAACAAGCTGCGCGACGGCCTCGGTTCGCTGGCCACCTCGCAGTACCGCTCCGGCGGCATCGACCCCTCGGTCCAGCTCTTCCTGTCCTCCAACCCGGACGACTTCCTCGACAAGGCCTCCACGCTCGACCAGTTGAGCGCCCAGCAGGTCGACGCGCTGAAGAAGATTCAGGACAAACAGCGCGAACTCGCCCAGGAGCGGACGGAGGCGAGCGAAAAGCTCAAGGACCTCTCCTCCACGCGCACCGAGCTGGAGCAGAAGAAGAAGGAAGTACAGGGCAAGCTCGCCGACGCGCAGCAGCTCCTCAACACCCTGACGGCCAAGGAGAAGCAGGAGCTGGCCGCCCAGCAGGAGCGCGCCGACCGCTCCTCCAGCTCGCGGGTGAACCTCGGCGACACCCCGCCGGCCTCCGGCCGCGCCGGGGCGGCCTTCTCCGCCGCCCAGAGCCAGATCGGCAAGCCGTACGTGTACGGCGCCACCGGCACCGCCTCCTACGACTGCTCGGGCCTGACCTCCTGGGCCTACGCCCAGGCGGGCATCTCCATCCCGCGCACCTCCCAGGAGCAGGCCACCATCGGCACCCGGATCGACTCGATCAACGACCTCCAGGTCGGCGACCTGGTGTTCTTCTACGGCGACATCCACCACGTCGGCCTGTACGCCGGCAACGGCCAGGTGCTGCACGCCCCGCACACCGGTGCCGTGGTCCGCTACGAGTCGATGTCCGACATGCCGTTCCAGTTCGGCGTGCGGGTCTGACCGCTCCGCGAAAACCGGTCCGACGCCCCGCGAAACACGCTCCGACGCCCCCGTGAAAGCCGCTCTGATACCCCCGCGATCGCGCGGGAAACGCTGACACGGGGGCGCCCGAACGGGCGAATCCCAAGAACCGAAACTGACTCCACGCCCCGCCAGCCACCTGCGATCAGAGGCGGGGCGTCACTGTGTGTTGCCATCACGGTCTTTGGCCGTGACCCTTCCGCACGGCTACTGTCTGCCGCGTTTCCCCGGCGCCGGGGCCTCCCCGTCCCCAGGCGCCGGGGGAGCGGTCTCCTGTCCGCCAGCAGAAGGACTGCCGTGGGGTCTCATCGCCGCCTTGCCTCGTCCGGTTTCGACCGGGGCGCCGTCGCCCTGTGCATGCTGTCGGCCACGGCCGCCGCGCTCGGGGCCGTACCCGCACAGGCCGCGCCGCACAGCGGCACCCGCGCCGAGGTGGACCGCCTCTACCAGGAGGCCGAGCAGGCGACCCAGGCCTACGACAAGGCCCAGGAGCGCTCGGACTCGCTGCGCCGCGAGGTGCGGGGCGCCCAGGACACCATCGCCCGGCAGCAGCAGCACATCAACACCCTGCGCGAGCAACTCGGTTCGCTGGCCGGCGCCCAGTACCGCTCCGGCGCCATCGACCCGACCGTCGCGCTGCTCTTCTCCGACGACCCCGCCGACTACCTCGACAAGGCGACCACCCTCGACCGCATCAGCGCCCAGCAGGCGGGCCGGCTGCGGGAGCTGGAGTCGGCGATGCGGGAGCTGGCCCAGGAGCGCGCGGCGACGGCCGGGAAGCTCGTCGAGCTGGAGAAGAGCCGCAGGGCCGTGGCCGCGCACAAGCGGACCGTCGAGCACAAGCTCACCCGGGCCCGGCAGCTGCTCGACGCGCTCCCGGCCGGCGAACGCGCCGCCTTCGGCCGGGCCTCCCGCTCCGACGACTCCGGCCGCCTCGACCTGCCCGACCTGACCGGTGTCTTCACCACCGAGGCCCCCGACGCCCGGGCCGCCGCCGCGGTGGCCGCCGCCCGCTCCGCCCTCGGCCGCCCGTACGTGTGGGGGGCGAGCGGCCCCTCCGGCTTCGACTGCTCGGGCCTGATGCAGTGGTCGTACGCGCACGCCGGGATGGAACTGCCGCGCACCTCGCAGGAGCAGCGCTTCGCCGGCCGGCAGATCCCGCTCTCCGACGCCCGCCCCGGCGACCTGGTGGTCTACCGCTCCGACGCCAGCCATGTGGGGATGTACGTCGGCAACGGCCAGGTCATCCACGCGCCCTATCCGGGAGCGGCGGTGCGCTACGACCCGGTCGGGATGATGCCGATCTCGTCGGTCACCCGGCCCTGATCGCGCCGCTCGCCGTTACGATCGGGAAATGGCTGGTCGCAGACGGGCGTGGGGCATCGGGGCCGTGGGCCTCGGTCTGCTGCTGCCGCTGGCCGGGTGCGGCGGCGGCACGGCGACCGACTCCGCCCGCACCGAGGTGCAGCACCTGCTCGACCGGCGCTCCGCGGCCCTCCTGCACCACGACGAGAGGGCGTACGGGGCGACGGGCACCCGGACCGAGTACACCCGGCTGCGCGCCCTCCCGCTGGCCTCCTGGACCTACCGGGTCACCGCCGTCAGCCGCACCTCCTCCGGCGCCACCGCCGACGCCGAGCTGAGCTACCGCGTCGCCGGGTACGACAGGGCCCCGGTCGACGCCAGCCGCACCCTCACCCTCGGCCGCGCCGCCGACGGGGGCTGGTACGTCACCGGCGACAAGCCCGCCGAGGAGGCCGGGCAGCAGCTGTGGGACCAGGGCCCGGTGACCGCAGTCGAGGGCGCGCACAGCCTCGTGCTGGGCACCGGCCGGACCGCCGCCCAGCTGCGCGCCTACGCCACCCTGGCCGACCGCGCCGTCCCGGCGGTCTCCCGCGCCTGGGGCACCGGCTGGAGCCGCCATGTCGTCGTCCTCGTCCCGCGGTCCCTCAAGGACATGGGGGGACTGCTCGGCTCGCCCGCCGCGAACTACCGGGGCATCGCCGCCGTCACCACCGGCGAGGCGGGCGGATCCGGCCGGGCGCCCGCGGACCGGGTGGTCGTCAACCCGGAGGCGTACGCCGTCCTCGGCGACCTCGGCAAGCAGGTGGTGCTCACCCATGAGACCACCCATGTGGCCACCCGGGCGGACACCACCGCCGCGACCCCGCTGTGGCTCTCCGAGGGCTACGCGGACTGGATCGGCTATCTCGGCACCGGCCGCACCCCCACCGAGGCCGCGCCGGAGCTGACCCGCGCCGTCCAGGACGGCCACCCCCCGGCCGCCCTGCCCACCGACCAGGACTTCGGCTTCACCAGCGACCCCACCAAGCTGGCCCAGGCCTACGAGAGCGGCTGGCTGGCCTGCCGGATGATCGCCGGCCACTGGGGCACGGCCCGGCTCGACGCCTTCTACCGCGCCGTCGGCGCCCACGGGAGACGGGCGGGCGCGGTCGAGGACGCGCTGAAGAAGGTGCTCGGCACCACGCCGGGAGCGTTCACCGGGCAGTGGCGGGAGTATGTGCGGGCGCAGCTGAGCCGGACCGAGTGACCTCGGCCCGACCCGCCGTGCAGGACGGTCAGCCGGACCGGCCGAGCGCCCCGACGGCCTCGCCTGCGCTGTGTCGTCCCCCATCCGCTGCCGATGGCCTGCTTCAGCGCGCCTCGGCGGGGTCCTGGAGGGCGCCGGCAAAGCCCCGACGCTGCTCCGGGTCACCCGGCTCGGCACAGCGGTCCAGCTGCCCCCTGGCCTACGCCCTGCCAGGCGCCGGCGCTCGCAGTGGGCGGCCGTGACGCTGCTGCCAGGTCGGCAGGGCCTGGAGCGGGCCGTGATCCCGTTCGTGCGCGTCGGGCGGGTCAGGAGGAGACGGGAGCCGGGCCGGCTCGGGCGGCAGGGGTCGGGCGGCGGTTGAGCGCCACATCCGGCGGGCCGCCCGGTGTCTGCCTGGTGCTGGCGCTCGTGATGGTCGTGCAGTGGGCGGGCGTGACGCTGCTGCCAGGTCGGCAGGGCCTGGAGCGGGCCGTGATCCCGTTCGTGCGCGTCGGGCGGGTCAGGAGGAGACGGGGGCCGTGCGGGGCCGGGCCGGCTCGGGCGGTAGGGGGGCGGCAGGGGCAGGGGTGACGGTCGAGCGCCAGAGCCGGCGGGCCGCCGAGAGCGCGGCCGCGACCAGCAGGCCGTTGCGCGTCACCAGCAGCAGGACGCCGTACCGGTCGCTGGTCACCACGTGCGCGAAGCCGAGCGGGAACTCCAGGACCGTCACGAAGGACGCGGCCACCACCATCAGCGCGGGCGCCCCCATCCGGCTCGCCCGGTACGACAGGCAGACCGCGGCCAGGCCCACCAGCCACACCAGGTACTGCGGGCTGATCACCCGGCTGGTGACCGTGAACAGCAGGACGGCCGTGAAGGCCGCCTCCGCGAGCATGTGCGGCGCCCTGCCCACCGCCCGCAGCCGCCACAGCAGCAGCCAGCCGAACGCGGCCGCCGTCAGCACCAGCGCCAGCGTGCTGACCTGGTCCACATGCGGGCCGACGAACTCGACCGAGCCGTAGTTCAGCAGCACCTGGCCGCTCCAGCCGAAGTGCCGGGCCACATGGAAGACCAGGGAGCCCACCGACTCCACCTCGGTGCCCCGGTTCCGCTGGAAGGCCAGGAAGGCGAAAGCGCCCGGCATGGACACCGCGAACAGCGCCGCGAGCCCGGTCGCCGTCACCGTCGCCGACGCCCACGCCCGCCGCCGGAAGGAGCCCACCAGCAGCAGCACCGGCCACACCTTCAGCAGCGCCCCGAACGCGGCCAGCGCGCCCAGCACCCGCGGATGCCGGGCCCCGGCGAGCAGCGCCGCCACGGCCACCGCGGTCACCATCACGTCGTAGCGGGCGTACACCGTCGGCCCGAGCAGCGGCACGCCCGCCACCCACACCCAGGCACCGCGCGCAGACCGGCCGGGCCGCCGGCCCGCATACAGCAGCAGCCCCGTGACGACCACGTCGGCGAGGAAGGCCAGCACGAAGAAGGCGTGCTCGTACGACAGGAAGGGCAGGACGGCGGGGGCGAGGACCGGCAGGGCGGCGGCCGGCGGGTACTGCCAGGTCACGTCGTCCAGCGGGAACGTTCCCTGGCGCAGCACCTCGTACCAGCCCCGGTAGATCACCGAAACGTCCGAGGTGACGTCCAGGTCCGAGAAGGCGTACACCCCGAAGACGAACAGCAGCAGCGCCGCACGGGTCACGGCCCAGGTCGCGAGCAGCCATGCCAGGGACCGCCCGGCGCCTTTGGTCTCCACGTGATCCCCTTGCCGTTCGATTCCCGCTTCGCTGTTCGCTGCCGTGTCCGCTTTCGCGTGACCATGATGTCCTGACCGGCTGTGCGCATGCCACAGACCCGGCCGCACCCTGCCGTGGACAGCCCATTCGGTCCGGCCCGCCGGAGCCCATTGGGTAGGGTCGGCGGCAATGCACAAGACGCTGATCGTGACCAACGACTTCCCGCCCCGGCCGGGCGGCATCCAGGCCTTCCTGCACAACATGGCGCTGCGCCTGGACCCCGGCCGGCTGGTCGTCTACGCCTCCACCTGGAAGCGCAGCCGGGAAGGCATCGAGGCCACGGCCGCCTTCGACGCGGAGCAGCCCTTCACCGTCGTGCGCGACCGTACGACCATGCTGCTGCCCACCCCGCAGGCGACCCGGCGGGCGGTCGCCCTGCTGCGCGAGCACGGGTGCCGCTCCGTGTGGTTCGGCGCGGCGGCTCCGCTCGGCCTCATGGCACCGGCGCTCCGCAGGGCCGGCGCCGAGCGGCTGGTGGCCACCACCCACGGCCACGAGGCCGGCTGGGCCCAGCTGCCCGCCGCCCGGCAGCTGCTGCACCGGATCGGTGAATCGACGGACACGATCACGTACCTGGGCGAGTACACGCGGTCGAGGATCGCCACGGCACTCGCCCCGGCGGCCGCCGACCGCATGGTCCAGCTGCCGCCCGGCGTCGACGAGAAGACCTTCCACCCCGGCTCCGGCGGCGACGAGGTCCGCGCCCGCCTCGGCCTCACCGACCGCCCCGTCGTGGTCTGCGTCTCCCGGCTCGTCCCGCGCAAGGGCCAGGACACCCTCATCCAGGCCATGCCCCGCATCCTCGCCGCCGAGCCCGACACCGTCCTGCTCGTCGTCGGCGGCGGCCCCTACGAACAGGATCTGCGCCGCCTGGCCCGCGAGACAGGCGTGGAGTCGTCGGTCCGCTTCACCGGCGCGGTCCCCTGGTCGGAGCTGCCGGCCCACTACGGCGCGGGCGACGTCTTCGCGATGCCCTGCCGGACGCGACGAGGCGGCCTGGACGTGGAGGGCTTGGGGATCGTCTACCTGGAGGCCTCCGCGACCGGCCTCCCGGTGGTGGCGGGCGACTCGGGCGGCGCACCGGACGCGGTCCTGGACGGGGAGACCGGCTGGGTCGTCCGGGGCGGCGAGCCGACGGAGGCCGCGGACCGGATCGTGGCCTTGCTGGGCGACCCCGAGCTGCGGCGGCGCATGGGCGAGCGGGGCAGGCAGTGGGTGGAAGAGCGCTGGCGCTGGGACCTGTTGGCGGAGAAGCTCAAAGCCCTGCTGTAAATCCGGACGGCGACTCTAGGCGGAACCGGAAAATCCGCACATGCTGCCCGCATGACAGCACAACTGATGCAGCGTCAGCTGAGTAGACGTCAGATACTGGGCATGATCGCCCTCCAGACCGCCGCCACGGCGGGCTTCACCCGCATCGGCCTCCAGTCCGCGCGGGCCGCCGAACCGGCCGCCGTCGACAACGCCCCGGCCATCGTGGTCGGTTCCGGCTACGGCGGCGCCGTGGCCGCCCTCCGCCTCGGCCAGGCCGGTATCCCCACCCTCGTCCTCGAAATGGGCGGGCTGTGGAACACCGCCGGCAGCGACGGCAAGGTGTTCTGTTCCACCTCCGCCCCCGACCGGCGCTCCATGTGGTTCCGCACCCGCACCGAGGCCCCGCTCGCCGCCTTCCTCTGGCTGGACGTGGTCAACAAGGACATCAGCCCCTATCCCGGCGTCCTGGACCGCGTGCACTACGACAACATGTCCGTCTACGTCGGCCGCGGCGTCGGCGGCGGCTCCCTGGTCAACGGCGGCATGGCGGTCACGCCCCTGAAGTCGTACTTCACCGAGCAGTTCCCGACTGTGGACGCCGACGAGATGTACGGCACCTACTACCCCCGGGCCCGCGCCATGCTCGGCGTCAACACGATCGACCCGGCCTGGTTCGAGTCCACCGAGTGGTACCGGTTCACCCGCACCTCCCGCAAGGCCGCCGGCAACGCCGGCCTGAGGACCACCTTCGTGCCGAACGTCTACGACTTCGGCTACATGCAGCAGGAGGCCGCCGGCACGGCCACCAAGTCCGCGCTCGCCGGCGAGGTCATCTACGGCAACAACCACGGAAAGCGCAGCCTCGACAAGACGTATCTGGCCGCCGCCCTCGGCACCGGCAACGTCACCATCCACACCATGGAGAGGGTGAAGTCCATCAGCAGGGCCGGCGACGGGTCGTACGTCCTGACCGCCGACCGCATCGACACCACCGGCGCGGTCGTCGAGACCAAGAGCTACGGCTGCACGTACCTCTTCCTCGGCGGCGGCAGTCTCGGCACCACCGAACTCCTCGTCCGCGCCCGGGACACCGGCACCCTGCCCGACCTGAACTCCGCCGTGGGCGCGGGCTGGGGCACCAACGGCAACACCATGCTCGGCCGCGCCAACCACATCTGGGACACGGTCGGCGCCAACGAGGCGACCATGCCGGTGATGGGCATCGACGACTGGGCCAACGCCGACAACCCCGTCTTCGCCGAGATCGCCCCGCTGCCCATGGGCTTCGAGCACTGGATCAGCCTGTACCTCGCGATCACCAAGAACCCCGAACGGGCCTCCTTCACCTACGACTCCGCCTCCGGCGCGGTGAAGCTCGGCTGGAGCGCCGCCCAGAGCGCGGTCTCGGTGAGCATGGCCAAGAAATTGTTCGACCGGATCAACCTGGCCAACGCAACCATCTACCGCTACGACCTGTTCGGCCCGACCAGCAAGGTCTTCGCCGACGACTTCACCTACCACCCGCTGGGCGGCTGCGTCCTCGGCAGGGCCACCGACGACTACGGCCGGGTGCAGGGGTACGACCGGCTGTACGTCACCGACGGCTCGCTCGTGCCCGGCAACATCGGCGTGAACCCCTTCGTCACCATCACCGCGCTCGCCGAACGCACGATGGCGCGGGTCCTCGCCGAGGACACCGCGCCATGACACTCCGTCAAATCCGGCCGGAGGCATGCTACTTCGCGTAGATCGCCTCGATCTCGGTCGCGTAGTCCTTCGCCACCACGTTCCGCTTGAGCTTCAGCGACGGGGTGAGGTGGCCCGACTCCTCCGTGAACTGGGAGGACAGAATGCGGAACTTCCGCACCGATTCCGCCTTCGACACCGCGGCGTTGCCGTCGTCGACCGCCGCCTGGATCGCCGCCAGCAGATCCGGGTCGTCCTTCAGCGACGCCGCGGTGGAACCCGCCGGCTTGCCGTGCTCCTCGGCCCAACGGCCCAGGAACTCGTCGTCGATGGTGACCAGCGCGCCCACGAACGGCCGCCCGTCGCCCACCACCATGCACTCCGCGACCAGCGCGTGCGCCCGGATCCGGTCCTCGATCACCGCCGGAGCCACGTTCTTGCCGCCCGCCGTGACGATGATCTCCTTCTTCCGGCCGGTGATCCTGAGGTAGCCGTCCTCGTCCAGGGTGCCGATGTCGCCGGTGTGGAACCAGCCGTCGGCCAGCGCCTCCGCCGTCGCGCCCGGGTTGTTCCAGTACTCCTTGAACAGGTGCTCGCCGTGCAGCAGCACCTCGCCGTCGTCCGCTATCCGGATCACCGAGCCGGGCAGCGGCTGGCCGACCGTGCCGATCTTCTGCCGGTCCCAGGGGTTGAACGCGGTCGCCGCACAGGACTCGGTCAGGCCGTAGCCCTCCAGCACCGTGAAGCCGATGCCCCGGAAGAAGTGGCCGAGCCGCTCGCCCAGCGGGGCACCGCCGGAGATGGCGTACTCGCCCCGGCCGCCGAGGACCGCGCGCAGCTTGCTGTAGACCAGCTTGTCGAAGACCTTGTGCTTGACCTTCAGGCCGAACGACGGGCCGGAGGCGCTGTCCAGCGCCTTGCTGTAGGCGATCGCGGTGTCCGCCGCCTTGTCGAAGATCGCGCCCTTGCCGTCCGCCTGCGCCTTGGCGCGCGCCGAGTTGTAGACCTTCTCGAAGACGCGCGGGACGCCGAGGACCAGCGTCGGCCGGAAGGCGGCCAGCTCGTCGGTGAGGTGCTTGATGTCCGGGACGCAGCCCAGCTTGATCGGCGCCATCATCGGGGCGATCTGCACCAGCCGGCCGAAGACGTGCGCGAGCGGCAGGAAGAGCAGCACCGAGCACTCGCCGGTACGGAACAGCGGGCGCAGCCGCTCCACGATGTTGCCGCACTCGGCGAAGAAGCTGCGGTGGGTGAGCACACAGCCCTTGGGGCGGCCGGTCGTACCGCTCGTGTACACGATGGTCGCCGGGTCGTCGGCCCGGGCGAGCGAGCTGCGCTCCTCCACCGTGCCGTCCGACACGTCCTGTCCGAGCCGCGCCAGCTCCTCGATGCCGCCGGCCTCGATCTGCCAGACGTGCTTGAGGGCGGGCAGCGACTCGCGCACCGACTCCACGGCCGCCGTGTGACCGTCCAGCTCCACGATGCACGCGGTCGCGCCCGAGTCGGACAGGATCCACTGCACCTGCTCCGGCGAGCTGGTCTCGTACACCGGCACGGTGACCGCGCCCGCGCTCCAGATCGCGAAGTCCATGAGCGTCCACTCGTACCGGGTGCGGGACATCAGGCCCACCCGGTCGCCCGGCTGCACCCCGGCCGCGATGAGGCCCTTGGCGGCGGTGTGCACCTCGGCCAGGAACTCCCGGGCCGTCACGTCCTGCCAGCTCCCGCCGGCCTTGCGGGCGATGACGGCGACGTCGGGATGCTGCGCGGCGTTTCTGCGGACGATGTCGGTCAGGTTGCCGTCCGCGGGGACCTCGTACAAAGCCGGAAGGCTGAACTCGCGCAAGACTGCTGCTCCTCATAGGGCGCCGACGCCACGACACTGTGTGATGCGACGGTGCGGTCCAAGGCTCGGGCTGGTGCTCTGGGCTTCGGTGGTTGAAATCCAGAGCACGACTGGACTGCCCGGACGTTACCCGCCGGTATGGCGTTCCCGACAGGGGGTCCGAGCGAGATGTTCGCTGCGTCACACATGTTGGCGTTCCTGCGCGCACAGTAGTCCACGGCTGAACCGACCGGCGAGTAACCGCAGGCGGCACCGACACTGTTCACGCACACCGCACACGCCTACCCTTGATCGTCATGGCATCCACACCCTCCGGTACCCGAAGGACCCGCGTCCACGTGGTCAGCGACGTGCACGGCAACGCCCGGGACCTGGCCCGGGCCGGCGAGGGTGCCGACGCCCTGATCTGCCTGGGCGACCTCGTCCTCTTCCTCGACTACGCCGACCACTCGCGCGGCATCTTCCCGGACCTGTTCGGCAAGGAGAACGCCGACCGCATCGTCGAGCTGCGCACCGCCCGCCGCTTCACGGAGGCCCGGGAGTTCGGCGCCCGGCTGTGGGCCGGCATCGGCGCGGACCGGGCCGGGGCCATAGAGAAGGCGGTACGCAAGCAGTACGCCGAGCTGTTCGCCGCGTTCCCCACCCCGACGTACGCCACCTACGGCAACGTCGACATGCCGCCCCTGTGGCGGGAGTACGCCCGCCCCGGAACCACCGTGCTCGACGGCCAGCGGGCCGAGATCGGCGGCCGGACCTTCGGATTCGTCGGCGGCGGCCTGAAGACGCCCATGCGGACGCCGTACGAGATCGACGACGAGGAGTACGCGGCGAAGATCGAGGCGGTCGGCGAGGTCGACGTACTGTGCACGCACATCCCGCCGGAGGTCCCCGAGCTGGTCTACGACACCGTCGCCCGCCGCTTCGAACGCGGCAGCCGCGCCCTGCTGGACGCCATCCGCCGTACGAAACCCCGCTATTCGCTCTTCGGGCATGTGCACCAGCCGCTCGCGCGCCGTATGCGGATCGGCGCGACCGAGTGCGTCAACGTGGGCCACTTCGCGGGCTCGGGGCGGCCCTGGGCGCTCGAATGGTGACCGGTGGAAGGCCGCCGGGACATGGGGTTGAAGGCGGCAGGTCGGCGGCGCGGTAGCCTTCACGCTGCACACACGTGCGCACGACGACCTCAGTACCGGCCCGCATCTGGAGGAGCCACGGCGATGGCGGAACACACCAGCTCGAGCATCACGATCGAGGCGGCAACGGCCGACGTCATGGGGGTGATCGCCGACTTCGCCCGCTACCCGGACTGGACGGGCGAGGTGAAGGAGGCGGAGGTCCTCAAGACCGACGACCGGGGCCGCGCCGAGCAGGTCCGCCTCGTCATGGACGCGGGGGCGATCAAGGACGACCAGACGCTGGCCTACACCTGGACCGGCGACAACGAGGTCTCCTGGACCCTGGTCAAGTCCCAGATGCTGCGTTCCCTGGACGGCTCGTACCTCCTCAAGCCCGTCGGCCCCGGCAGCACCGAGGTCACCTACCTCCTGACGGTCGATGTCAAGATCCCGATGCTCGGCATGATCAAGCGCAAGGCGGAGAAGGTCATCATCGACCGCGCGCTGGCGGGCCTGAAGAAGAGGGTGGAGTCGGGGGAGAAGTAGTCACCCCGGTTCGCCACCCGCGCACGGCGGTACCGTTCACCCTCATGCGCACCATCCTGATCACGGGCCCCGGCGGCAGCGGTCGTACGACGATCGCCGCCGCCACCGCGCTCACCGCCGCCCGCGAGGGCACCCGCACCCTCCTGCTCGGTGCCGACCGCACCGACACCCTCGGCGCCGCGCTCGGCCGTGCGACAGGACCGGCCCCCGAAAAGGCCGCGCCGAACCTCACCACCTGGCGCCCCGACGCCGCCGACCGCTTCCGGCAGGACCTCACCGCCTTCCAGGCCCGCGCCGCGAGCGTCCTCGACCTGCTCGGCGCCGCCCGCCTGGACGCCGAGGAGGTCACCCCTCTCCCCGGCGCCGAGGAACTGTCCTTCCTTCGCGCGCTCCGTGACGCCGCCCTCTCCGAGCGCTACGACCTCCTCGTCGTCGACCTCCCGCCGCTCCATCAGGCACTCTCGCTGCTCGCGCTCGCCGAGGAGCTGCGCCGCTATCTGCGCCGCCTGCTCCCGCCCGAGCGGCAGGCCGCCCGCGCCCTGCGCCCGGTCCTCGGCCGGCTGGCCGGCGTGCCCATGCCCGCCGACTGGCTGTACGAGACGGCGGCCCGCTGGGACGTCGAACTGGCCGCCGTCCAGGCCGTCCTCACCGACCCCGGCACCGCCGTACGCCTGGTCGCCGAACCCGGCCCGGCGGGCGCCGACGCCGTCCACACCGCCCGCCTCGGCCTCGCCCTGCGCGGTCTCGGCATCGAGGCCCTGATCGCCAACCGCACCCTGCCCGAGGCCACCCCCGACAGCTGGCTCTCCTCCCTCCTCGCCCAGCAGCGCAAGACACTCGCCGACTGGCGGGAGCAGCCCTGCGATGCTGATTGCGTTGTCCATCCCGTCCCGCACCTGGGCCGCGACCCGCGCGGCGGCGACGACCTCACCGCCCTCGCCGTACCCGCCGTCAATCCGGATCCCGCCCCGGTCGAGTGGCCCGTCGCCGACCGGATCGCCGAGGACGGCGTGCTGGTCTGGCACATCCCGCTGCCCGGAGCGATACGGGACGAGCTGGATCTGATCCGGCGCGGCGACGAACTCGTCATCACCGCGGGACCCTTCCGCCGGATCGTCCCGCTGCCCTCCGCCCTGCGGCGCTGCACCGTCGCCGGGGCCGGCCTGCGCGAGGGCGAACTGCGCGTCCGGTTCGCCCCCGACCCCGACCTCTGGCCCACCGGCGGACGGTGAGCCGGGTACGCCCGTTCGGGTAACGTCGTAAAGGCGAACCGTAGTCAGGAGTCCGCCATGAGCGAAGAGCGTCCCGCAACCGACTCGTCCGAGGAGCAGGACCGGGCGACCGACGCCGATGCCTGGGCCACGGCCTGTGCCGAGGACCTCGCCGCCGAGAAGGCCCGCCGCCGCGCCGAGCACGGCCCGCAGCCCGGCTCGGCCGCGGAGGAGCTGAAGAGACTCGTGGACACGGTGGCCGACAAGCTGTCCGGCCTGCAGTCACCGCTCCTCGGCGGCCTCGCCGGACCCGCCGCCCAGCAGGCGGTGCGCCAGGTCGTCCAGCAGGCCAAGGCCGCCGTCGAGCCTGTCATAGAGCGCAACCCGGACGTCTTCGACCACCTGGCCGCGGCCGGCAGCGAGCTGCTGGCCGCCTACCGCTCCGCCGTCCAGGCCCAGGAACGCCGCTGGACCGCCGGCTCGGCCGGCCTCGCGGACGAGTGGCGCGACGACCGGCGCGACCGGGGTGAGGGCAGCGGTCCGGGAGAGCGCATCGACCTGGACTGAAGCCGTCCCCCGGCAGGGCCTCGGGTACGGTTGGCCGTAGCGGGGCTCGACCGAAACTGAGGGATTCATGGGACTCACCATCGGCGTCGACATCGGCGGCACCAAGATCGCGGCCGGCGTGGTCGACGAGGAAGGCAACATCCTCTCGACCCACCAGGTGCCGACCCCGGGCACGCCCGAGGGCATCGTGGACGCCATCGCCGCTGCCGTCGAGGGCGCACGCGTGGGGCACGAGATCGTCGGCGTGGGCATCGGTGCGGCCGGCTATGTGAACCGGCAGCGCTCGACGGTCTACTTCGCGCCGAACATCGACTGGCGCCAGGAGCCGCTGAAGGAGAAGGTCGAGGCCCGCGTGGGCCTCCCGGTCGTGGTCGAGAACGACGCCAACGCCGCCGCGTGGGGCGAGTACAAGTTCGGCGCCGGCAAGGGCCACCGCAACGTCATCTGCATCACGCTCGGCACCGGCCTCGGCGGCGGCATCATCATCGGCAACAAGCTGCGCCGCGGCCACTTCGGCGTGGCCGCCGAGTTCGGTCACATCCGGATGGTCCCGGACGGCCTGCTGTGCGGCTGCGGCTCGCAGGGCTGCTGGGAGCAGTACGCGTCGGGCCGGGCGCTGGTGAGATACGCCAAGCAGCGCGCCAACGCCACCCCCGAGAGCGCGGAGCTGCTGCTCTCGCTCGGCGACGGCACCCCCGACGGCATCGAGGGCAAGCACATCTCCATGGCCGCCCGCCAGGGCGACCCGGTCGCCGTCGACTCCTATCGCGAGCTGGCCCGCTGGGCGGGCGCCGGCCTCGCCGACCTGGCCTCCCTCTTCGACCCCTCCGCGTTCATCGTCGGCGGCGGCCTCTCCGACGAGGGCGAACTGGTCCTCGACCCGATCCGCAAGTCCTACAAGCGCTGGCTGGTCGGCGGCAACTGGCGCCCGGTGGCCGACGTGATCGCGGCCCAGCTCGGCAACAAGGCAGGCCTGGTGGGCGCGGCCGACCTGGCCCGGGAGCCCGACCCGATCATGTAACAGACGTTCGCTGTACTCACTCAGGGGCGCGGGGCTGTACAAACATGCGGCTCCGCCGCGTGGGCGCGACCAGCCGCACCACACCGGCAGTCGCACACGAACCTCGCGCCCCGAGCTGTCGGGCGTACATTGATCCACATGGAGCTTCCCAACTCCCGCACAGAGTCGGACGGTTCACCCGTCATCCGCGTCCTGAGCTACAACATCCGCTCGATGCGCGACGACACCGCCGCCCTCGCCAGAGTCATCACCGCCTGCGCCCCCGACCTGGTCCTCGTCCAAGAGGCCCCCCGATTCCCCCGCTGGCGCAAGAAGCTCGCCCGCCTCGCCGCGGCCTCCGGCCAGGTCATCCTCACCGGCGGCGGCACCGCCGCGGGACCGGCGATCCTGTGCTCGCTGCGGGCCACCGTGGAGCGGACGGAGGACATCCTGCTGCCCCTCACCCCCGGCCTGCACCGGCGCGGCCTCGCCACGGCGGTCGTCCGCTTCGGCGCCGCCCGCGTGGGCGTCATCAGCTGCCACCTCAGCCTCGACAGGAACGAGCGGTACGAGCAGGGCGCCATGGTCCTCGACCGCCTCGCCGGACTCGGCGTGGAGCACGCCGTCGCGGGCGGCGACCTGAACGAAAGCCCCGGCGGCCGGACCTTTCGCCTCCTGGCCGGCAGCCTCCAGGACTGCCGCGCCGTGGCCCCCTGGGGCGGCGAGAACACCTGGCCGCACAGCGCGCCCCCGCAGCGCATCGACGCCGTCTTCGCGACCAAGGGCATCGAGGTGCTCGGCTGCGGAGTCCCCCTGGACCAGCCGGGCGTCACCCGGGCCGATCTGACCGCTGCCACCGACCACCTCCCGGTCCTCGCCGCGCTGCGCGTACCGGTGGCGTGACCGGGCACGCGGAACCGGGGGGTCAGCGGAACCGGCGGGTCAGACGACCGCGCCCCGCCCCGGGTCGTCGTCCTCCTCGTCCGTGCGCATCCGCACGACCAGCGTGGCGAAGCCGCCGAGGAAGCCGCCGATGCCGAGGGTCGTGAGCCACCAGGTCATCTCCCAGCCGAACAGCACCGCCAGCAGCAGCAGAACCGGCCCGCCGACGACACCCAGCCAGGCGAACTTCGCGGTGGTGTCGGCGGCCGGCAGTGGCGGCGGCTCCGGCGGCACGAAGTGGCCCTCGCCGTCCTCGTCGTCCTCGGAAGGCTCCGGCGGCGAGTAGTCGCGCGGGCCGACGCCGGGCGCGAACGAGACCGAGCTGCCCAGCGGCCGGACCGGCGCCTTGTCGGTGCCGCTCTCGGCGTCCTTCTCCGGCTCCGGTTCCGGCAGCGCCAGGTCCTCCACCGGCTTGAAGGGCCGTGCGCCCGGCGGGTCCGGCGGTTCCTCGCCGTACCCGGCGACGATGGCGCGCCAGGCGGCGTCCTCGTCGAAGCGCGCCCCCTGCTCGTCCGACTCGCTGCCCTCCCGGCCCTCGCGGTCCTCGCGGTCGGACTCGTGCTCAGCCACCTGTGGCCGTCCCTTCCTTGCCGAGACTGGGTGCGAGCCGGCCCATGAAGGCGAGGCTCTCCTCGAAGATCCGGTCCGCATCCTGGTCCAACGTCGCCACGTGGTAGCTGTGTTCCAGCACGATCTCCGTCACGTCCGTGGACGACACCCGGCTGAGCACCCGGGCCGAGTCGGCCGCCGGGACGACATGGTCCTGCGCGCTGCGCAGCAGCAGCAGCGGCTGGGTGACCTGGGGCAGCTCGCCGTCCAGCCGGCGCAGGAACTGCCGCAGCGAGTGCGCCGCGTGCAGCGGCACCCGGTCGTACCCCAGCTCCGCCGCGCCCTCCTTCGCGATGTCGCTGGCGATGCCCTTCGTCGTCCGTACGAGATGCCGGGCCACCGGAAGGGCGTACGCCGACAGGCCGTGCACCTTGTTCGCCGGGTTGACGACCACCGCGCCCGTGACCCGCTCGCCGTGCCGGGCCGCGAGCCGCAGCGCCAGGGCGCCGCCCATGGACAGGCCCGCGACGAACACCCGGGAGCAGCGCTCGGTGAGTTCGGCCAGCTCGCGGTCCACCTCCGCGTACCAGTCCTGCCAGCCGGTGAGCTGCATGTCCTCCCAGCGGGTGCCGTGGCCGGGCAGCAGTGGCAGCGACACGGTCAGGCCGTGCGCCGCGTGGTGCTCCGCCCAGGGGCGCAGCGACTGGGGCGAGCCGGTGAAGCCGTGGCAGAGGAGGACCCCCACCTCCCCGCCCTCGTGGCGGTACGGCTCGGCTCCGGGGAGGACCGGCACCTTCGACGCTCCTGTTCCGGTGAGAGGGCCCCCACCGGTGGCCGGCAAAGGCGAGAGGGAAAAGCGCGGATGTGCTTCACCGTACGCGACCGCACTGACACCGACCAGGGTCGTCGGGCTCATTGACGGTCCTCCGGGTTAAGGTCTGTTCGACGGAAACAGGAGGCACACGGGTGTTGTACGGCACGATGAAGGTCGCCATCGGAGGGCCGCTGAAGGTCGCCTTCAGGCCCTGGGTGGAGGGCTTGGAGAACGTACCGGCCGAGGGCGCCGCCATCCTGGCGAGCAATCACCTCTCCTTCTCGGACTCGTTCTTCCTGCCGGCGGTCCTGGAACGCAAGGTCACCTTCATCGCGAAGGCCGAGTACTTCACCACCCCCGGTGTGAAGGGCCGGCTGACGGCGGCCTTCTTCAAGGGCGTCGGACAGCTCCCGGTGGACCGCTCCGGGGCGCGCGGCGCCGGCGAGGCCGCGATCAAGAGCGGCATAGAGGTGCTGGAGCGAGGCGAGCTGTTCGGCATCTACCCCGAGGGCACCCGATCGCCCGACGGCCGGCTCTACCGGGGCAAGCCCGGCGGCCTCGCGCGCGTGGCGCTCGCGACGGGCGCGCCGGTCATCCCGGTGGCGATGATCGACACCGAGAAGATCCAGCCGCCCGGCAAGGTGATGCCCAAGCTGATGCGGCCCGGCATCCGTATCGGCAAGCCGCTGGACTTCAGCCGCTACGCCGGGATGGAGCACGACCGCTTCGTCCTGCGCGCCCTGACCGACGAGGTCATGTACGAGATCATGAAGCTCTCAGGCCAGGAGTACGTCGACATGTACGCGACCGCGGCCAAGCGGCAGATCGCGGATGCGGCGAAGGCGGCCAAGGAAGCGGAGAAGGCCAAGGAAGCCGAGAAGAGGACAGAGGCCTAGCGGGCTGACGAGAGGGGCCGGGGAACGGGGGGACATGCCCAAGCGCGAGCGCGTCATGAGGATGTCGGTCGAGCTGCCGCTGTGGCGCGCGCTCGCCGGCTACCGCGTGCTGACCATGCTGTACGCCATCGGTCTGTGCGCCACCGCGTACTCCCACTTCGTGCGCCCCTGGGTCGCCGTCACCTACTACGCCGTCCTGGCCGTGTGGACCCTCGCCACCCTGCCGTGGGTACGCAACGCGGCGAGCTGCACCAAGCGCTTCCTCGCCGCCGACCTGGCCATCGCGCTCGCCGGCATCCTGCTCACCCGGCTCGCCGACAGCCACGAGCGGATCGCGGGCGGCGGCCCCACCCTGCCCTCGATATGGACCGCCGGCGCGGTGCTGGCCTTCGCCATCAAGGGCGGCTGGCGCTGGGCGGCCGTCGCCTCCACGGCCGTGGCCGCCGTCAACCTGGTGGAGCGCGGCCACCCCGCACGGGACACCGTGCACAACGTGATCCTGGTCTGGGTCGCCTCGATCGCCATCGGCTACGTCGTGGAGGTCGCCCGCGCCTCCGAGGCCACCCTCGCCCGCGCCCTGGAGATCGAGGCGGTGACCCGGGAGCGGGAGCGGCTGGCCCGGGACATCCATGACGGCGTGCTGCAGGTGCTGGCCATGGTGCAGCGGCGCGGCGCGGTCATCGGCGGCGAGGCGGCGGAGCTGGGGCAGCTCGCGGGGGAGCAGGAGGTGGCGCTGCGCACGCTGGTCTCCGGCGGTCTGGTGCCGGTCTCGCGGGTGTCGGAGGACGTCTCCGCCGGAGCGTTCGTACGCGCGGTGGAGGAGCCTGACGACGAGGGCCCGGTCGACCTGCGCTCCCTGCTCGCCCGCTACGCGGGTGCCCGGGTGACCCTGGCCGAGCCCGGGGCACCGGTCGAGCTGCCCCGGCCGGCCGCGCGGGAGCTGGCCGCCGCGGTCGGCGCCGCCCTGGACAACGTACACAGGCACGCCGGCGAGCAGGCCCGGGCCTGGATCCTGGTCGAGGACGAGCCGGACGAGGTCGTCGTGACCGTCCGGGACGACGGCCCCGGTATCCCCGAGGGCCGGCTCGTCCAGGCCGAGGGCGAGGGCCGGCTCGGCGTGGCCCAGTCGATCCGGGGGCGGGTGCGCGACCTGGGCGGCAGCGCCGAGCTGGTCTCCGTCCCCGGACAGGGCACGGAAGTCGAACTGAAGGTACCGAAGGGCGCCGGACGGGCGCGGGGGAAGAAGGCGGGGCGTCGATGAGCGAGCAGCAGGACCCGATCAGGGTCATGGTGGTGGACGACCACCCCATGTGGCGTGACGCGGTCGCCCGGGACCTGGCCGAGTCCGGTTTCGAGGTGGTCGCGACCGCGGGCGACGGCGAGCAGGCGGTCCGCCGGGCCAGGGCCGCCGCCCCCGATGTGCTCGTGCTGGACCTCAACCTGCCGGCCAAGCCCGGTGTCCAGGTGTGCAAGGAACTGGTCGGCCACAACCCGGCGTTGCGGGTCCTCGTGCTCTCGGCGAGCGGCGAGCACGCCGATGTGCTGGAGGCCGTGAAGTCCGGTGCAACCGGCTATCTGCTGAAGTCGGCCTCCACCGAGGAGTTGCTGGACGCCGTGCGCCGTACCGCCGTAGGCGACCCGGTGTTCACGCCGGGCCTCGCCGGACTGGTCCTCGGCGAGTACCGCCGGCTGGCCTCCGAGCCCGCGCCGGCCCCCGACACCGACGAGCCCGGCACACCGCGGCTTACGGACCGCGAGACGGAGGTGCTGCGGCTGGTCGCCAAGGGCCTGAGCTACAAGCAGATCGCCGAACGCCTCGTCATCTCCCACCGCACGGTCCAGAACCATGTGCAGAACACCCTCGGCAAGCTCCAACTGCACAACAGGGTCGAGCTGGTGCGGTACGCCATAGAGCGCGGACTCGACGACGAGTAGCGCCGCCGGGGCGCTTTCCGGCAATGCACCGAAATCACCCGTCCCGCCTCTCCCGGTGTGACCTGAGTCACCGTTAGCGTGACCGCCTGTCAGGGAATCGCGGTGAAGGGACTTTTCCATGCGCGTCGGAGTACTGACCGGAGGCGGCGACTGCCCCGGTCTCAACGCCGTCATCCGGGGCGTCGTCCGCAAGGGCGTGCAGGAATACGGCTATGACTTCGTCGGCTTCCGGGACGGCTGGCGCGGTCCCCTCGAAGGCGACACCGTCCGTCTCGACATCCCCGCGGTGCGCGGCATCCTGCCCCGCGGCGGCACGATCCTCGGCTCCTCGCGCACCAACCCCCTCAAAGCGGACAACGGCATCCGCCGGATCAAGGACAACCTGGCCAAGCTGGACGTCCAGGCCCTCATCGCGATCGGCGGCGAGGACACCCTGGGCGTCGCCGCGCGGCTGTCCGGCGAGTACGCGGTGCCCTGCGTCGGGGTGCCCAAGACGATCGACAACGACCTGTCCGCCACCGACTACACCTTCGGCTTCGACACCGCCGTCAACATCGCCACCGAGGCCATCGACCGGCTGCACACCACCGCCGAGTCCCATATGCGGGTCCTGGTCGTGGAGGTGATGGGCCGGCACGCCGGCTGGATCGCCATCCACTCGGGGCTGGCCGGCGGCGCCAACGTCATCCTCATCCCCGAACAGCGCTTCGACGTCGATCAGGTCTGCGCCTGGGTCACCTCCCGCTTCCGGGCGTCGTACGCGCCGATCGTGGTCGTCGCCGAGGGCGCGATGCCCAAGGACGGCGACATGGTGCTCAAGGACGGGTCGCTGGACTCCTTCGGGCACGTCCGGCTCTCCGGGGTCGGCGAGTGGCTGGCCAAGGAGATCGAGCGCCGCACCGGCAAGGAGGCGCGGACCACGGTCCTCGGCCATGTCCAGCGCGGCGGCACGCCCAGTGCCTTCGACCGCTGGCTCGCCACGCGCTTCGGGCTGCACGCCATCGACGCCGTCCACGAGGGCGACTTCGGCACGATGGTCGCTCTGCGCGGCACCGACATCGTCCGCGTCCCGCTCGCCGATGCCACGGCCAAGCTGAAGACCGTGGACCCGAAGCTGTACGCGGAGGTCGGGGTCTTCTTCGGCTGAGGGGTTCAGGCCGAAGCGGAGGTCCGGGGGCGGCAGCCCCCGGACAGCCGGCCGACGAGTTCGTGCACTACGGCGGCCCCGTTCAGGCTCAGCACCGACTCCGGGTGGAACTGCACCCCGCTGAACCCCGGCCCCCGCATCGCATGCACCTCGCCGCTGGCCGCCCGGCTCACCTCGATCCCGTGCGCGGCCAGTTCGCTCGCCTCCTCGTCGTCGCAGCGCGCCACGAAGCTGTTGTAGAAGCCGACGGTCTCGGCCCGCCCGAACAGGTCGATCGTGGTCTGCGCCCCCTGGTACGGCACCTCCTTGCGGACGATGTCCAGCCCCAGTTCGGCCGCGATCAGCTCATGGCCCAGGCAGATCCCGAGCACACCGTGCCGGTGCCCCCGGAGCACGGTGGCGGTCAGCTCCCGCAGGAACCGCATCTTGGGGTCGGCGAGGTCCGCCGGGTCGCCCGGGCCGGGGCCGAGCACCACCGGGCCCTCGTGCGCGAGCACCGCCGCCCGCAGCCCCGGCTCGTCGTACCGCCGTACCGTCACCTCCAGACCGCCCGAGCGCAGCACGTGCGCCAGCATCGCGGTGAAGGTGTCCTCGCCGTCGACGACGAGGGCGTGGCCGGTCAGGCCCTGTACCGGCTCCTGCATCCGCAGCCAGAACGGCGCCAGCGACAAGCGCCGGCCGTCCAGCGCCGCCCGCACCCGCAGGTCGTCGGCGAGCCGGGGCCGCTCCCGCTCCGCGCGCGGCCGGGACGGCCGTACCCCGAGCGCCGCGAGCACGCCCGCCGCCTTCGCGTGTGTCTCCGCGACCTCGCCCGCCGGATCCGAGCCGCGCACCAGCGTGGCGCCGACCGGGACGCGCAGCTGCCCCCTGGCGTCGATGTCGGCGGTGCGGATCAGGATGGGGGAGTCCAGGGTCTGGGCGCCGCCGAAGTCCCGGCCGAGCAGCGCCAGCGCACCCGCGTAGTAACCGCGGCCGACACCGTCCCGCCCGAGGGGCTCATGGCGCTCGATCACCCGGCACGCGTTCTGCACCGGCGACCCGGTCACCGTCGCCGCGAACATGGTCTCCTTCAGCACCTCCCGCACATCCAGGGAGGACTTCCCGCGCAGCTCGTACTCGGTGTGCGCGAGGTGCGCCATCTCCTTCAGCCGCGGCCCCACGACCACGCCGCCCATGTCGCCGACGGTGCACATCATCTTCAGTTCCTCGTCGACGACCATCGACAGCTCCTCGACCTCCTTGCCGTCGGCGAGGAAGGAGAGGAGATGCTCGGGCGTCGGGCCCTCGGCGGGGTAGCGGTAGGTCCCGCTGATCGGGTTCATCACGACCGTGCCGCCGGACATCCTCACGTGTACCTCCGGGCTGGCCCCCACCAGCGTGCGCCCACCCGTCTCCCGCCCCCGCCCTTCCAAGGAAGGCCCTTCGGGCCCCTTTTGATCTCCGGTGTGCACGACGAACGTCCAGTACGCGCCCCGCTCGCCCTCCAGCAGCCGCCGGAACAGCGCGAGCGCGTCGGCCCGCGAGAAGCCGGGGATCCGGCCCTCGTACGTCCGCCGGATCACGAAGTTCGCGCCCTCGCCCGCGCCGATCTCCTCGTCCAGCACCCGTGCGACGATCCGCGCGTACTCCTCGTCGCCGACGTCGAAGCCGCCGCCCTCGACCCGCACCTCGTGCGCCGGCAGCTGGGTGAGCGCCACGTCGAGGGGGATCTCGTACGACTCCTCGGGGGTCAGCACCAGCAGCGGGGTGCCGTCGTCGCGGACGTCGAAGCCGCGCTCGCGGATCTGCCGGAACGGGACCAGGGCGAGGCCCTCGTCGGGCAGGTCGGCGAGCCGGTCGCGGCTGGTCACCGGGCCGAGCAGCAGCTCCACCGGGTGCTCGTCGCGGCCCGGGACGCGGCGGCGGAGCAGGGCGAAGGGGCGATCGTCGTGCAGGAGCTGTGCCAGGTCCATGGGTCCTCTTCCGTCGATGTCGGTGAGGAACGACCCCGGACACGCCGAAGGCCGCCCCTCGGGCGGCCTTCGCGAAGTCTTGCGTACGCGCAGTCAGTGGGCCGCCGGAGAAGCGGTCCACCACCAGTTCTGGATCGACAGCGCGAACATGGCAGGAACCCTACCGCACCCGGCCCCCGGTCCACAGGACAACCCTCGCGTCTCACCCTTCGAGCCAGAAGATGGGTCACACGACACGACCCCGTAATGTTTACGAGGTGACCGTGAACGCTAAGACCAGCCTTGGCGCTGGCAACACCTGGCGAGACCTGCCCGCGGCGCAGCAGCCCGAGTACCCCGACCCCGAGGCTCTGCGCGCAGTGATCGCGGACCTCGAGTCGTATCCGCCGCTCGTCTTCGCGGGCGAGTGCGACCAGCTGCGCGCCCGGATGGCGGCCGTCGCCAAGGGAGAGGCGTTCCTCCTCCAGGGCGGCGACTGCGCCGAGGCCTTCGACGCGGTGTCCGCCGACCACATCCGCAACAAGCTGAAGACGCTGCTCCAGATGGGTGCCGTCCTCACCTACGCGGCCGCCGTGCCCGTGGTGAAGGTCGGCCGTATCGCGGGGCAGTACTCCAAGCCGCGCTCCAAGCCGATGGAGACCCGCGACGGCGTGACGCTCCCGGTGTACCGGGGCGACTCCGTCAACGGCTTCGACTTCACCGAGGCGTCCCGCATCCCGGACCCCGAGCGGCTGAAGCGCATGTACCACGCCTCGGCGTCCACGCTGAACCTGGTGCGCGCCTTCACCACCGGCGGTTACGCGGACCTGCGCCAGGTGCACGCCTGGAACCAGGACTTCGTGAAGACCTCGCCGTCGGGCCAGCGCTACGAGCAGCTCGCCCGCGAGATCGACAACGCGCTGAACTTCATGCGGGCCTGCGGCACGGACCCGGAGGAGTTCAAGACCGTCGAGCTGTTCTCCTCGCACGAGGCGCTGCTGCTGGACTACGAGTCCGCGCTGACCCGCGTCGACTCGCGCACCGGCAAGCTGTACGACGTCTCCGCGCACATGGTGTGGATCGGTGAGCGCACCCGGCAGCTGGACCACGCGCACATCGAGTTCGCCTCGCAGATCCGCAACCCGATCGGCATCAAGCTCGGCCCGACCACGACGGCCGAGGACGCGCTGAAGTACATCGACCGCCTCGACCCCGAGCGGGAGCCGGGCCGGCTGACCTTCATCGTCCGGATGGGCGCCGACAAGATCCGCGACAAGCTTCCCGAGCTGGTGGAGAAGGTCACCGCGTCCGGCGCCACGGTGGCCTGGGTGACCGACCCGATGCACGGCAACACCTTCGAGGCGGCCTCCGGGCACAAGACCCGCCGCTTCGACGACGTGCTCGACGAGGTCAAGGGCTTCTTCGAGGTCCACAAGGGGCTCGGCACCCACCCGGGCGGCATCCATGTGGAGCTGACCGGCGACGACGTCACCGAGTGCGTGGGCGGCGGCGACGAGATCTTCGTCGACGACCTGCACCAGCGCTACGAGACGGCCTGCGACCCGCGGCTGAACCGCAGCCAGTCGCTGGACCTGGCGTTCCTCGTGGCGGAGATGTACCGGGACCAGTGACGATCCCGGGCTGACGATCTGGGGCGCGGATCACATCCGATCCGCGCCCCTCCCCACTTTTGCGGGCCCTGTGCGGCGGGTAAGGTTAGGTTTGCCTCACCGATCAAGGGGATGGCATTCATACAGCGATCCCGTCGGGAGGTGAATCCGCGTGTACGTCTGCAGCTGCTTCGGCATCACCGAGGACCAGGTCAAGCAGCACGCGGAGGGCGGCGCCTGCACCCCCCGCCAGATAGCCTCCGCCTGCAAGGCCGGCACGGACTGCGGTTCCTGCGTCCGCCGGATCCAGGCCCTCCTCGGGCGGGGCGCCTGCCCGCGCCGCGAGCTGGCCGACCAGGGCAAGCCCGCGCTCGCCGAGCTGTCCGGCCCGGTCGGCCTGGACGAGGCCGCCTAGTCCTCGCCTGGTCCGGTCAGCTGCTCTCGGGCTGCTCGATGATCTGCGAGATGTAGAGCGCCTCGCCGAGCTTCTCCACCAGCTCCAGCTGGGTGTCGAGGTAGTCGATGTGGTTCTCCTCGTCGGCGAGGATGTCCTCGAAGATGTTCGCGGACGTGATGTCGCCCTTCTCGCGCATCACCTTGATGCCCCGCTTCAGCCGGTCGATCGCCTCCACCTCGATCTGCCGGTCGGCCTCGAACATCTCCTTCACGGTCTGTCCGACGCGGACGTGGAAGAGCCGCTGGTAGTTGGGCAGCCCCTCCAGGAACAGGATCCGGTCGGTGAGCACCTCGGCGTGCTTCATCTCGTCGAACGACTCGTGCCGCGTGTACTTGGCGAGCTTGTACCAGCCGAAGTTCTCCTGCATCTTCGCGTGCAGGAAGTACTGGTTGATCGCGGTCAGCTCGCCGGTGAGCTGCTCGTTGAGGAACTCGATGACCTCGGGGTCGCCCTGCATCGCAGCGGCTCCTTCCACACGGGTACGGGGGAGGTATGCGGCGGCATGATTGCATCGGGGGCGAAGATCGTCCAGTAAGTGCGGACTTAGTAAGTAAGTGCTTAGTCGATGTAAGTTGTCCGCTTCGTGAAGCCATGGTCAAGGGCACAGCCCGAGGTCTGTCAGGATGGATACATGGGTCATCCGGTGGAGCGAGAGTCTGGAGCAGCGGCAGGGTCCGAGCTTCCGCCGGGTCAGCGGCTCCAGCGTGGCTGGCCGGTCACGCACTACGGACCCGTCCCCAAGTTCCGGCCCGAGCGCTGGGAGTTCCGGGTCTTCGGCGCCACCGCCGACGGAGACAAGCACACCTGGGGCCACGAGGAGTTCACGGCCCTGCCGTACACCACAGTGGTGGCCGATCTGCACTGCGTGACGAAGTTCAGCATGACCGGCTCGGAGTGGGGCGGCATCCCCGCCCGCACCATCCTCGACCTGGCCCCGCCGGCGCCGGACGTCACCCATGTGATGGTCTGGGCGGAGTACGGCTTCAGCTCCAACCTCCGCCTGTCCGACTTCGCCTCCGACCGCACGATCTTCGCCACCCACAAGGACGGTGAACTGCTCACCGCCGAGCACGGCTTCCCGGTCCGGCTGATCGTGCCCCACCTGTACGCCTGGAAGGGCCCCAAGTGGGTCCGGGGCGTCGAGTACATGACCGCCGACCGCCGCGGCTTCTGGGAGGAGCGCGGCTACCACAACATCGGCGACCCATGGAAGGAGCAGCGCTACTCCTACCAGGAGGGTCCGGGGGACGGCCCGGAGCTGTAGCCCTCAGTGGTGGTACTGGTGCGCCACCGCGTGCCCCCTGCCGCGCCCGATCGTCCACTTGTTGACCGGTGTGGTCACCACGAAGGCGAGCGCGAGCGAGATCACCAGCGAGGCCCAGAACAGCGCGTCGCCGAGCTGCGCGTTCATCGCGGACGGCCAGACCAGGATCACCCCGTTGTCGATCAGCTCCATCACGGCGATGGACAGGGTGTCGGCGGCCAGCGCCACCCGGAACGCCGTGCGGAAGTCGACCCCGGCCCGCAGGACTCCGCGCAGGGTCAGCGAGTAGCCGAAGAAGAACGCCAGGACGGTCGCCAGCAGGGTGGTCGGCAGGTTGCCCCAGCCGAGGGCCGTGGCGACGACCATGCCGAGCACCTCGCCGATCGCGCAGCCGGTGAGGCAGTGCAGGGTGGCCTGGGCGGCCATGGGCCAGGTGGCGGCGGGTGCGTGGTGATGTGCGTGCGCTTCGTGCTGCATGACTACCCCCATGTCGGACGACGGTTCCTGCACCGGGCAAGAACCGTATACCCCCTGGGGGTATTCCTCAGCGGGTCATGAATCCCGCAGTTTCTTCAGCCGCTCCACATCCGCCGCGTGCCCCTCCTTGCCGCCGGGCGTCTCGATGACCAGCGGTACGCCCTCGGTCGCGGGGTGGGTCATGAGCGCCCGGAACGGGTCCTCGCCGATGTGGCCGGCGCCGATGTTCTCGTGCCGGTCCTTGTGTGCGCCGACCACGTCCTTGGAGTCGTTGGCGTGGATCAGCTTCAGCCGTCCCGCACCGACGGTGTCCACCAGCAGGTCCAGCGTCTGGTGCATCCCGCTCGGCCCGGTCAGATCGTGGCCGGCGGCGAAGATGTGGCAGGTGTCCAGGCACACGCCCAGCTTCGGATGGGCGTCCAGCGCCTCGAAGTACGGCCCGAAGTCCCAGGTGCGGGAGCACAGGGAGGCGCCCTGCCCGGCCGTCGACTCCAGCAGCAGGAACGGGTCGTCGTCGTGGGTCAGCTCGTCCAGCAGCGGCAGCAGGTGCGCGCGCACCTGCCGCAGCGCCACCTCCCGAGCCCGTCCGCCGGTCGCGCTCCCGGTGTGCACGACCACACCGAGCGCGCCGATCTCCCGGCCCCGCCGCAGCGAGTGCCGCAACGACTCCACCGACCGCTCCACGGTCGCCTCGGTGTGCGAGCCGAAGTTGATCAGATAGGGGGCGTGCACATACACCGGGATCGACTCCTCGGCGCAGGCCCCCCGGAACGCCTCGTCCTGCCGGGGGTTTCCGGCGGGCGTCGCCCACCCGCGCGGATTGGCGACGAAGACCTGCACGGTCTCCGCCTTCAGATCACGGGCGTACGACAGCCCCACCGAGTGCAGGCCCCCGGCGACGGGGACATGACCGCCGACGGGATTGCGCGGACGGGACGACGGCTGAGCGGGCGGCGACTGGTGGGGACTCACCCGTTCAGGGTGTCATGCCCCCACCGGCGGCCGGACCCGCGGTCACCGGATGGTGATCGTGACGGTCGCCCCCTTGGGCGCCTTGTCGCCGCCCTTCACCGACTGCTGCTTCACGGTGTCGCCGAACAGCCCGAGCAGCCCGCGGTCGTCCTCCACCTTGAAGCCGGCGCCCTCCAGCGCCTTGTGGGCGTCGTCCACGCTGTCGCCGGTCACATCCGGCACCTCGACCATCTCCGGGCCCTTGGACAGCGTCAGTGTCACCGTGTCGCCCTCGGCGGCCTGGCTGCCGTCGCCGGGGGTCTGCCGGGCCACCTTGCCCTTGTCGTACTCGGAGTTGACCTGCTCGGAGGCGATCTTCACCTTCAGTCCGGCGTCCGTCAGCTCCTTCTTGGCGTCGTTCAGATCGTCACCGGTGACGTCCGGCACATCGACCGGGCTGCCCTTGCTGACGGTCAGCGCGATCGCCGAACCGGCGTGCCGCTTGGTGCCCGCCTGCGGTGTCGTGCCGATCACCTTGCCCTGGTCGACGTCGCCGCTGAACTGCTGGGTGACCATGCCCGGCTCCAGCCCGTCCGCCTTCAGCCGCGCGCGTGCCTCGGCCAGGGTGCGGCCCGCCACATCCGGGACGTTCACCGTCTCCGGGCCCAACGAGATGGTCAGCGTCACCGAGTCGTGGTCGCGGATCCGGGTGCCGGGGGCCGGATCGGTGCCGATGACCGTGCCGCGCTTGACGGCGTCGTTGTACTGCCGCTTGATCTGCCCGACGTCGAGTCCGGCCGCCCTGAGCCGGTCCCGCGCCTGTGTCTCGGTCTTCGACAGCAGCGGCGGGACCTTCGTGAACTGGCCGGAGTTGATGTACCAGACCCCGGCGCCCACGCCGAACACCGCCAGTACGGCGGCGACGATCGTCAGCACCAGGCGCCGGGACCGCCCGGGCCGCGGCCGCCGGGACCGCCGCGTCGACGCGGCGGGCGGCGCCTGCAGCCGGGTGGTGTGCTGCACGGCACCGTCCGCCGGGTGTTCGTCCTCGTTGACCGGCAGCGGCCGGGGCACGGTCAGTGAGCGCGGTATCACGCTCGTACGGTCCCCGGCGTTGTCGTGCTCCGAGGACAGCGCCTGCGGCGGCACGGTGTCCAGCTGGCCGTCGCTCAGCCCGTGACGCGCCTCGCGCACCTGGGCGAGCAGCGCCACGGCGTCCTGCGGGCGCAGGCCCGGGGTGCGCGCGGTCGCCGACGCGACCAGCTCGTCCAGCGCGTACGGCAGCTCCGGCACCTGTGCCGAGGGCGGCGGAACATCCTCGTGGATGTGCTTGTAGAGCACCTGGGCGGGGGAGTCACCGGAGTGCGGCTTGTCGCCCGTCAGCATCTCGTAGAGCACGACGCCGCAGGCGTACACGTCGACGCGCGGGTCGGCGGTGCCCTGCTCGATCTGCTCCGGCGCGAGATACGACACGGTGCCGAGGACGGTGCCGGTCGTGCTGGTCTGGGTGTCCACGGACCGCACCAGCCCGAAGTCGGCGACCTTGACCCGGCCGTCGTCCCCTATCAGCACGTTCTCGGGCTTCATGTCCCGGTGCACGAACCCGGCCCGGTGCGCGGCGCCGAGCGCGGCGAGGACGGGCTCCAGGATGTCGAGGGCCGCGCGGGGCTGCAGCGCCCCGCGCTCACGCAGCACGTCCCGCAGGGTGCACCCGGCGACGTACTCCATCGCCAGATAGACGTACGACCCGTCGGTGCCCTGGTCGAAGACCTGCACGACGTTGGGGTGCGCCAGCCGCGCGACCGACTTCGCCTCCCGGATGAACCGCTCCACGAACGACCCGTCGGCCGCCAGCGTCGGATGCATCACCTTGAGCGCGAGCACCCGGTCCAGACGGGTGTCCAGGGCCCGGTAGACCGTGGCCATCCCGCCGACCGCGATCCGCGCGTCGACGCGATAACGGCCGTCGAGCACCTGCCCGACGAGGGGGTCCTGAAGGGTCGTATCCACGCAGGGGAGTCTACGAGGGACGACCGACACTTCCCTCGCCGAGACCGCTTTCCCCCACCCACTGAAGCCGACCTGTAACGCTTCCCACATACCCCGCCCACGCCACCCGCCGCGAAGGAACCCCCCCTACGCCCCCACCGCCGCCTCCCGCCCCCCCGCGCGGCGGCGACGACGGACGCGGACGGACCCGACAGCCCCCCGCCGCCGTCCCACCCACCCGCGGCCGCCGACGGCGGGGACGACCCGCGGGAAAGTCCGGCCCTCCAGTCGGCGGTGACGGGTGGTGCGTGGGTGGGAGGGCGTAGGGGGACTGCGGCGCAGGGTCAGAACGCAGGACGCTCGGGATCCAGCACGGCCAAGCCCTCCGCAGGAGACGACGCCTCGGCGAAGTGCCTGCGCGGAATCCGCCCGGCCAGCCGAGCCAACCGCCCCCCTTCCACCGCGTGCCTCATGGCGGCAGCCATCCGCTCCGGATCCTGCGCCCGCGTCACGGCGGAGGCGAGCATCACCCCCGCACACCCCAGCTCCATCGCCAACGCCACATCGGACGCCGTACCGGCACCGGCATCCAGAATCACCGGCACGCGCGCGTGCTCCACGATCAGCTGGAAGTTATGGGGGTTCCGGATACCGAGCCCCGACCCGATCGGCGACCCCAGCGGCATCACCGCCGCACACCCCGCATCCTCCAGCTTCCGCGCCAGCACAGGATCGTCGTTGGTGTACGGCAGCACCGTGAACCCGTCGTCGACCAGCGTCTCCGCCGCCTCCAGCAGCTCCACCGGATCCGGCAGCAGCGTCCGCTCGTCGGCGATGACCTCCAGCTTGATCAGGTCCGTGCCCAGCGCCTCCCGCGCCAGCCGCGCGGTCAGCACGGCCTCGCCGGCGGTGAAACAGCCCGCCGTGTTCGGCAGCACCCGGATGCCCAGCTTCTCCAGCACCGACAGCACCGACCCGTGCACCGAGGCGTCCACCCGCCGCATCGCGACCGTCGTCAGCTCCGTACCGGAGGCGACCAGCGCCCGCTCCAGCACCTCCAGGCTGGGCGCACCGCCCGTACCCATGATCAGCCGCGAGGAGTACGTCGTACCCCCGAGGACGAAGGAATCGTCGGCCATGGCTCAGCCTCCCTGGACAGCGGTGAGGACTTCGACCCGGTCGCCCTCGGCCAGCGCCGTGGTCGCCCACTGGGCGCGCGGGACGACGGTCTCGTTGACAGCGGCGGCCACACCGGAGGGCGCCGGGACCAGCGACCGTACGACGATGTCGAGAGCGGTGCCCGGGACGATCTCCCGGCGCTCTCCGTTGACGGAGATCGAGATGCTCATGCGGGCTGCTCCAGGAGTACGGCGCCGAAGCGCTGCGGCGTGAACGGGCGGGCCTCTTCCGGCAGTTCGCCGTCGGCCAGCAGCTGTGCCAGCACATCGCCGGTGACCGGCGTCAGCAGCACCCCGTTGCGGAAGTGCCCGGTGGCCAGCACCAGCCCGTCGAGCCCGGACGGGCCGAGCAGCGGCGCGTTGTCGGGAGAGCCGGGGCGCAGTCCGGCCCGGGTCTCGGTGAGCGGCAGTTCGGTGATGCCCGGCACCAGCTCATGGGCGTCGCGCAGCAGCTCGTACACACCGCCGGCGGTGACGGTCGTGTCCCAGCCCAGCTCCTCGCTGGTCGCGCCGACGACCAGCTCGCCGTTCTCGCGGGGCACCAGATAGACATGGCCGCCGCGCACCACGGCCCGCACAGTACGGCTGAGGAACGGCGCGTACCGGGGCGGCACCGTCAGCCGCAGCACCTGCCCCTTGACCGGCCGCACCGGCGGCAGCACCGCCTCCGGGACGCCCGCGAGCCGTCCGCTCAGGCTGCCGCCCGCGAGCACCACCTGCCCGGCGCGCAGCTCGGTGCCGTCCGCCGCGGTGACGCCCGCGGCCCGGCCCCCCACGACGTCCAGCTGCTCGGCCCACACCCGGTGGAACGTGACGCCGGCCCGCTCGCACGCGACCACCAGGGCCGCCGCCAGCCGCCGCGGGTCGATCTGGTGGTCGCCGTCGACCCGCAGCCCGCCGCGCACCCCGGGCGCCAGCATCGGCTCCAGGCGCCGGCACTCCCGCCCGGACAGCCACTCCGACTCCAGGCCGCAGCGCCGCTGGAGGGCGTGCAGCTCGCGCAGATGGGCGCGGTCGTCGGCGTCGAGCGCGACCTGGAGGGTGCCGCAGCGGCGATAGCCCAGCTCGTGGCCGGTCAGCTCGGTCAGCTCGGCCGCGAAGTCCGGGTAGCGGCGCGCCGATTCCAGATTGAGGGCGAGCAGGGTCTCCTCGCCGTAGTGCAGTTCGGTGACCGCGGCCAGCATCCCGGCCGCGACCTGCGCGGCCCCGCCGCCGGGCTCGGGGTCCACCACGGCCGTGGCGAGCCCGCGCTGCGCCGCGCGCCAGGCCGTGACCAGGCCGATGATTCCGCCCCCGATGACGAGGACGTCGGACGTATCGGACGTACGTGACGACATGGGCGTCCAGCCCCTCCCTTCGCCGGCATGACCCGGATCAGGTTCGTACGGTCGGAGGCCGCCAGCCTCCCTCTCAGCCCGGTGCGTCCGGGCTCCCGCGAGTGCTTGTACGGTGGCCACCCTAGCCCGCCCCGCACATCACCCGTAAGGGAGCCCTCGCCCAGGGCGGCCGGATCCGGGCCGAGCGCGCGGGCGGCGATGGCGTCGGTACGAGTGTTGTGGAACAGGTCACCGAGCACGCCCGCTGACTGACGCTCCGTCATCTGACTATGGTGATCGGGTGAGCGAGCAGACAGCGCAAGAGGGCATGTCACAGGGGCGGCGCGTGGTCGTCGTCGGCGCGGGCATGGCCGGGGTGCAGACCGCGGTCGCCCTGCGCGAACAGGGCTTCAAGGGCGCCGTCACCGTGCTCGGCGCCGAGCCGCACCAGCCGTACGACCGGCCGCCGCTGTCGAAGGCCGTGCTGCTCGGCACGGCCGAGGGCTCCGCCTTCGACGTGGACTTCGAGACGCTCGGCGTCGAACTGCGGCTCGGCTGCGAGGTGCTGGGCGTGCGCCCCGCCGAGCACGAGCTGGACACCGAGGCGGGCCCGGTGCCGTACGACGTGCTGGTCCTCGCCACCGGCGCCGAACCGATCACCCTGCCCGGCACCGAGGGCGTGCCCGGCGTGCATCTGCTGCGCACCCTGGACGACGCCGAGCGGCTGCGGCCGGTGCTGGGCCGGCGGCACGACATCGTGGTCGTCGGGGCCGGCTGGATCGGTGCCGAGTTCGCGACGGCCGCCCGTGAGGCGGGCTGCGCGGTGACCGTCGTGGAGGCCGCCGACCGGCCGCTGGCCGGCGCCCTGCCCGCCGAGGTCGCCGCGCCGATGGCCGCCTGGTACGCCGACGCGGGCGCCGATCTTCGCACCCACGCGCGCGTGGAGCGCGTCGAGCCCGGCACGGTGATCCTCGCCGACGGCACCCGGCTGCCCGCCGACGCCGTCGTCGTCGGCATCGGCGCCCGCCCGGCCACGGCCTGGCTGGCCGGCTCCGGCATCGAGCTGGGCCCGCACGGGGACGTCCTCGCCGACGCGCACCTGCGCACCTCCGTCGAGGACGTGTACGCCGTCGGCGACTGCGCCTCCTTCCCCTCCGCCCGCTACGGCGAACGGCTGCTCGTCCACCACTGGGACAACGCCCTGCAGGGCCCGCGCACGGTCGCCGCGACCATCCTCGGCGAGACCCCCGCGGTCTACGACCCGGTTCCGTACTTCTGGTCCGAGCAATTCGGCCGGTTCGTGCAGTACGCCGGTCACCACGCCACCGCCGACCGCATGGTGTGGCGCGGGGACCCGACGGGCCCCGCCTGGACGGTGTGCTGGCTGCGCGAGGACCGGCTCGTGGCCCTCTTGGCCGTCGGCCGCCCGCGTGACCTGGCCCAGGGCCGCCGCCTGATCGAGGCAGGCCGGCGGATGGACGCGGGGGCACTGGCCGACCCGGGAAGACCCCTGAAGGATGCCGCGGCCGATGGCCAGGGGCCTGGGGGCGGCGCCCCGTAAGGGGCGCGGGGTTGTGCCGGTACACGGCCCCGCCGTCTGCGCGCGAGCAACCGCGACGGACCCGCACACGACCGGCAACACATCCCGGCACGGTCCATCGCGGCCGAACCAGCGGAGCGCCTACCCTTGTCCCGTGACCGAGATTGACGCAAAGATCGATGCTCTCGTCCCCGCCTGGCTCACCCTCCCCGACATCGCAGAGATGTTCGACGTCGAGGTGACGCGTGTGCGGCAGCTGGTCAAGGAGGGCCAGCTCATCGCCGTACGCCGAGGTGAGAACCGGGCGCTGCACGTCCCCGCCGCCTTCATCGACGGAGACAAGGTCGTCAAGGGCCTGACCGGCACCCTGACGCTCCTGCGGGACGACGGCTTCACGGACGAAGAGATGCTCGAGTGGCTCTTCACCCCTGACCCGACCCTGCCCGGCACCCCCGCGCAGGCCCTGAGCGAGAATCGCGGCACGGAGGTGAAGCGCCGCGCCCAGGCGCTCGCCGTCTGAGCCGACCCGCACCACGAGGGGTGGCGTGCGGGCCGTCGCAGCCCGTACGCCACCCGCTGAAGCCGCCAGGGACACCGACCAGGGGGACCCACGTATGTCCGACACCGCACGCACCGCGCTCGCCGACGCCCGCCTGTACCTGTGCATGGACGCGCGCACCCGCCAGGGCGACCTTCCCGAGTTCCTGGACGCGGTCCTGGCCGGCGGTGTCGACATCGTCCAGCTGCGCGACAAGGGAATGGAGGCCGCCGAGGAGCTGGCGCACCTGGAGGTCTTCGCGGACGCCTGCGCCCGGCACGGCAAGCTCCTCGCGGTGAACGACCGCGCGGACGTCGCCCACGCCGCCCGCGCCGATGTGCTGCACCTCGGCCAGGGCGACCTGCCGGTCCCCGCGGCCCGCGCCGTCCTCGGCGACGAGGTGCTGATCGGCCGCTCCACGCACGCCGAGTCCGAGGCCGCCGCGGCCGCCGTGCAGGACGGCGTGGACTACTTCTGCACCGGCCCCTGCTGGCCCACCCCCACCAAGCCCGGCCGCCACGCCCCCGGCCTCGACCTGGTCCGGTACACGGCGGGCCTGGGCACCGACCGCCCCTGGTTCGCGATCGGCGGCATCGACCTCGCCAACCTCGACCAGGTGCTGGACGCGGGCGCCCGCCGCGTGGTCGTCGTCCGCGCGCTCACGGAGGCCGACGACCCGGGCGCCGCGGCGGCCGAGTTCGCCAAGCGGCTGCGGCAGGTCTGACAAGAGGCCGATCCGGTGATGTGTCCAAGGGGTGGACACTAAGTCGACAATACGGACAAATCACCTGCGTCCGGTTGGGGGGCCGCCCACCCCTGGCTAACCTGCCCGTATGGCCCTCGGAACCCCATCCACCAGGACAGATCGCGCACGCACCGTGCGCGATATGCTCGCCACCGGCAAGACCACGTACTCGTTCGAGTTCTCGGCGCCGAAGACCCCCAAGGGCGAGCGGAACCTGTGGAGCGCGCTCCGGCGGGTCGAGGCGGTCGCGCCCGACTTCGTCTCCGTGACCTACGGCGCCGGCGGTTCCACCCGCGCCGGCACGGTCAAGGAGACCCAGCAGATCGTCGCCGACACCACGCTCACCCCGGTCGCCCACCTCACCGCGGTCGACCACTCCATCGCCGAGCTGCGCAACATCATCGGCCAGTACGCGGACGCCGGGATCCGCAACATGCTCGCCGTGCGCGGCGACCCGCCCGGCGACCCCATGGGCGACTGGATCGCGCACCCCCGGGGCCTGACCTACGCGGCCGAACTCGTCCGGCTCATCAAGGAGGCGGGCGACTTCTGTGTGGGCGTCGCCGCGTTCCCGGAGATGCACCCCCGCTCCCTGGACTGGGACACCGATGTGGCCCACTTCGTGGACAAGTGCCGTGCGGGTGCCGACTACGCCATCACACAGATGTTCTTCCAGCCGGAGTCGTATCTGCGGCTGCGCGACCGGGTGGTGGCCGCGGGCTGTGACACCCCGGTGATCCCCGAGATCCTGCCGGTCACCAGCGTGAAGATGCTGGAACGGTTGCCCAAACTCAGCAACGCCGCCTTCCCGGACGCCCTGAAAGAGCGGATCCTCACAGCGAAGGACGATCCGGCGGCGGTACGCTCCATCGGTATCGACTTCGCCACGGAGTTCTGCGCTCGGCTGCTCGCCGAGGGGGTGCCCGGACTGCACTTCATCACGCTGAACAACTCCACGGCGACTCTGGAAATCTACGAAAACCTGGGCCTGCACCACCCCCCGCAGGCCTAGACCGGCCGCACCGCGGTACGACACACTGCGTAGCGGCCACTGGGAGAGGGGCGTACATGGGCTGGACGGTCCTCTACATCGCGTTCGGCGCCGTCGCACTGTGGCTGCTGGGCGAGGTGCTGTTGCAGTACAAGGCGCGGCTGCGCTGGCGGCTGCTCGCGTTCACCGGCTTCCTCGGTGTCGTGGTCGGTGTGCTGATGCCGTCCGTGATCGTGATCGGCGTCGGCGCCATCGCCTTCGCGGTGGGCCAGACCTACGTCACCCTGTCGTTCCGCCGCGGCTTCGCCGCGGGCTGGGCGGTCAAGCGCCCCGACGCCGAGACCGGCGGCGGCAGCAAGCGCCGCCGCGGCCGGGCGGACCGGCACGACCCGGAGCCGGAGGCCGCCGACCTGGACCCCGCCGCGCCGGAGGACGACCGCGACGCCGACCGGGCCGTCTACAACCAGCCGCACGGGGACTACGACGACTACGACCGCGACGACGTCTTCACCCCGGCCCGCCCGGCCGACCCCACGGCCGCCGAGACCACCACCGTCTACGAACCCCAGCCCCTGCCCGAGGACACCGGCAACTACGGCGTCTACGGCAACACCGCCACCCACGCGACCGCGGCCCAGCACCAGGACAGCGGACAACAGGCCTACGCCTACGACTACTCGGGCTACGGCCAGCAGGGCTACGGCTATGACGCCGGGGGCCAGCAGGCCTACGCCAACTACTCCGACCCGTACATCGGCAGCCAGTCCTACGGCGGCGCCTCGTACGACACCGGCTACGCCGGGCAGTACGGCCAGCAGGGCTACCCCCAGGACCCCTACGCCGTCGGCGGCTACGGCGAGACCCCGGCGGGCGGGGTGTGGGTGCCGCAGCAGCGCACCGACGAGACCTACGGCGGTGAACTCCCGCAGGAGCAGCCCTACCCGTACCAGGGCAACGCCCAGCAGCCGCAGCCGCAGCCGCAGCCCGGCGCCGGGTACGACGAGCAGTACCGCTTCTGAGGCTTCCGCTCAGCTCACGGGGAGCCGCTCACTGGGAGCCGCGGAACTCCGGGCCCTCCACGATCAGCCCGGCCACCAGCGCGCCCGACATGCCCGCGTGCGGCAGGCCGCCGCCGGGATGGGACCAGCCGCCGACCCGGTACAGACCGGGGAGCCGCGTGGTGTTCGCCGGGTGCAGGAAACGGCCCTGGCCGGCGGCGAGTGAGGGGGCCGGCACGGCGCCGAGGAAGGCATTCGTCTCGTCGTCGGTGTCATCGGGCGTGCGCACCTCCTGCCACAGGACGCGGTCCCGCAGTCCCGGTAGCGCGGCCTCGGCGGCTTCGAGGAGATGGTCCGTGTACTGCCGGACCATGCCCTCCTCGTCCCAGTCGGCGGCGCTCGGCACCACCGCGGCCAGCACCATGGACTCGTGCCCGCCGTCCGGTCTGAGCGCGGGGTCGTCGGGGCGCAGCACGGTCACCGTGGGCGCCGGCGGCTGGTCCCCGTCCGCCGAGGCCAGGAAGTCCAGCTCGGACTCCGGGTCCGGTGCGTGGACGACCGTGCGATGCGCGGCGCCGGCTTCGCGCCCGCCGCGCAGGGCCAGCAGCACGGTGAACCGTCCCGGACCGGTCATGAACGGATCGGCCCGCACATCCCCGCCCTTGTCCAGCGGCCGGTCCGTCATCGCCTTCAGGCGCGCCGGGTCCACGTCCGCCACGACATGGTCCGCCTCGGCCACCTCGCCGTCTTCCAGCTCCACGCCCGCGGCCCGGCCGTCCTTCTCCAGGATCCGCATGACCTCCGCGCCGAAGACGAACTCGACCCGGAGCTTCAGGCACCGCTCGTACACCGCGCGCGCCAACTCCCGGATGCCGCCGCGCACATACCAGGTGCCGAAGGCGTGCTCCATGTAGGGCAGCACGGCAGCGCTCGCCGGAGCGGTCCGCGGATCGAGGCCGTGGGCGAGCACGGAACTCTCCAGCAGGGCCGCGAGGCGCTCGTCGCGCAGCTCCCAGGAACCGATCTCGGACAGGGTGCGCGCCTGTCGGCTGCGCAGCAGGCGCCGCTGCGGGACGGCCGGATACGGCTCCTTGCCGGCCAGCACCCGCCAGTTGGGCCACAGCGGCTCCTCCAGCAGCGGCCTGCGGGTGCGGTCCCAGGCTTCCCGGGCCCGCACCAGGAACTCGCCCCAGCGCTCGCCCGCGCCCGCACCCAGCGCCTCGTCCAGGGCGGCGACCACGCCAGCGCGCGAGGCGTTCGGCACCGACACCTCGGTGCCGTCCGCGAAGACATGCCGCGAGGAGGGGTCGACCTGGACCAGCTCGACGCAGTCCTCCAGCGGCTCCTTGCCGGTCTTGACGAACAGATCGCGGTACACGGCGGGCAGCGTCAGCAGCCCGGGGCCGGTGTCGAACGCGAACCCCTCCCGCTCGAACCGGCGCACCGCGCCGCCGTACGTCTCCGTACGCTCGTACACCACCACCCGGTGGCCCGCGACGGCCAGCCGGGCGGCCGCCGCCATCGCGCCCATCCCGGCGCCGATCACCGCAATCCGTGCCATGCCTGCGACTTTATCGACCCCCACTGACAACCCGGCCCGCGGGCGTGTCGGCGGAGCGCCGCGCCGGCCGCTCCTTCCCGGACTACGTGGGCACGCGCGCGTACGCCTGAGTATCCGTACCTAGGTCGCGAGATGAGTACCTGCACGGATGGGCCGCGACCGGTGGGAAGGGGACAGTGGTGACACGGCAAGGGGCACGGCCCGGCACCGCCGACACGGGGCGGCGGAACGGTGCCCGCCACCTGGCCGCTCCTTCCGCCGATCCGTCGGCGGAAGCGAGGCGGGGGACCCGGGGGAACGACCACCCGCGGGGGACCATCGGGGGAGACCGTACGGGGGAGTACGGGGAACAAGGGGAACGGGAAGGCGCCGGTCCGGCAGCGGACCGGCGCCTTTCCCTTGCCCCGGGGGTGCTCAGCCCCTGCCGCTGACCCGGCCCTGCAGCAGCCGGGACAGGGCCGCGTGGACGTCGTCCAGGGAGCGCTCCGGCTGGAAGGACTTCCAGTCCAGCGCGGCCACCAGAACCATGCCGACCAGCGCGGCCGCCGTCAGCTGAACGTCGATCTCGTCGCTGAACTCGCCGGCCGCCACGCCCTCGCGCAGTACCTCCTCGACCACGGCGACGGCCTCCTGCCGGACCACCATCAGCGTGGACTGCCAGGCCCGGTTGGTGCGCCACAGCTCGGCCACGTACAGCTGGGTGAAGGCCGGGTAGCGGTCGATGAACACCAGGCCCGCGCGGACCATAGCGTCCAGCGCGTCCACCTTGCTGCCGCCCGCCCGCGCGGTCTCGTCCGCCGCCTCCTTCAGCGAGGCGGTGAGCAGGCCCACACCGTGCCGCAGCAGCTCCTCGAAGAGGACCGACTTGCTCGCGAAGTTGTAGTAGACCGTGCCCTTCGCGACTCCTGCCCGCTCGGCGATCTCGTCCACCGTGGTCGCCGAGAAGCCTTGCTCCGCGATGAGCGTCACGGCCGCCTCGTAGAGCTTCTGCCGGGTGGCCTCACGGCGCGTGCTGCCCCCGGACCTGGTGCTGCTGCTTTCCATGGCCCTGATTCTCACAGGTACGCGCGCGTGCGGCGGCTGCCCGGGGATCACAGGCTCAGCTCCGGATGCAGCCGGTCCAGCGTCCACACCTGGCGGCGCCGGGCCGCGAGGGCGGTCAGGGCGAGCGCGCCCGCCGTGAACGCGGTGAGCACACCGCAGGCCTGCCACACCGGGCCCAGCCCGCCGCCCGTGATCAGCCGGCGCAGCGCCGCAATGATGTAGCTCATCGGCAGGAAGGGGTGGATCGCGTTGAAGAAGCCCGGGCTGGTCTGCACGGGATAGGTGCCGCCGGCCGAGGTCAGCTGGAGCATCAGCAGCGCGAGCACCAGGATCCGGCCCGCCGCGCCGAAGCGGGCGTTCAGCCACTGCACGATCGCCGCGAAGCAGGCCGTGACCAGGCACAGGAAGCCGATCGTGCCGGCCGCGCGCATCATCTGCAGACCGATCGCCCAGTGCAGTACGGCCATCAGGGCGCCCACCTGGAGCACGCCCACCGCGACCACCGGCAGCCAGCCCGCGAGCGCGATCCGCCAGGACGGCGAACCGGCCGCCAGGGCACGCCGGTTGAGCGGCTGGATCAGCATGTAGGCGACCATCGCGCCGACCCACAGGGACAGCGGGATGAAGTACGGCGCGAAGCCGGTGCCGTAGTTCGGCGCCTTGTGCAGGTCGTGGGAGGCCAGCTGGACCGGGTCGGCCATCACACCGGTGCGCTGGTCGCGGTCCTGCTTGTCGTAGTCGGGGATCTTCTTCGCGCCGTCGTGCAGTCCGCCGGCCAGCTTGCCGGAGCCGTCGGACAGCTTGTACAGGCCGCCGTTCAGGGTCTGGGCGCCCGACGCGGCCGTGCCGATGCCCGTGTCCAGCGCGGTGGCGCTGGTCTGGGCGGTACCGAGCCCGGTGTGCAGCTTCTTGGCGCCGGCGGCGACCTTCTGTGCGCCGGTGTTCAGCTTGTTGATCTCCTTGACCGCGTCGTCGACGTCGTCGTACAGGTGCGGTGAGCGCTTCTCAAGGTCCTTGGCCTGCTTCTGGAGCGTGCCGAGGTTGTCGCGCATCGTCTTCAGGTCGCCGTCCTGGTCGGCGATCAGCGTGTTGAGGTCGTCGGCCACGGTGGCCACCTCGGCGGCGGCCTTCTCGGCCCGCTTCAGATCCGGGCAGGCCGGGTCGGGGAGAGCCGCTCGCTCGCAGCGGGCCCGGTAGATCTCGTCCAGGAGGGCGGAGTTCGCGTGGGCGATCTTCGCGCTGCCCGGGGCGATCTTCACCAGGACGTCGAGATTGTCCTTGACGGTCATGGCCGAGTCCGCGACCAGCCGCGCGGTGTCCCCGATGGTCTTCTCGTTGTCCTTCAGGAACGGGCCGGTCTTGCCGTAGACGCCGTTGACCTCGTCGGCGAGCGCCTGGGTGCCGTCGGCGACCCGCTCGGAGCCGTCCTGGAGGTCGCCGGCGCCCGAGTTCAGCTTCTTCAGGCCCGTGGCCAGCTTGCCGCTCCCGCTCTGGGCGTCCTTCAGCCCGTCGGCGAGGTCCTTCGAGCCCTTCTCGGCCTTCCCGATGCCGGTGTTGAGCTTGTCGGCGCCGTTCGCGGCCGTGACGGTCTTGCCGTGGATGTCGGAGAAGGACACGAAGATCTTGTCGAGGAAGGTGCGGGAGGCCTTGGTGGAGGCGGCCGAGCGGACCTCGTTGAAGACCGTGCGGGAGATCTGGCCGACGATGTAGTTGTTCGCGTCGTTGGTGCGCACCCGAAGGGCGCCGGTCTCGGGGGAGCCGCCGGAACTGGAGGCGATCCGCCGGCTCAAGTCGGCCGGCATGGTCAGCGACAGGTAGTAGGTGCCGTCCTCGACTCCCTTGCGGGCCTCGTCGTCGCTCACCTCGTGCCACTCGAAGGTCCGGCTGTCGCGCAGCTTATGGACGATGTCGTCACCGGCGGTGATCTTCTTGCCGGCCGCCGTGGCGCCCTTGTCGTCGTTCACCAGCGCCACCGGGATACGGTCCAGACGGCCGTACGGGTCCCAGAACGACCACAGGTACAGGGCGCCGTAGAGCAGCGGCAGCACGAGCAGCGCGACCAGGGCGGCGCGCGGCAGCTTCCCGCGTCCGAAGCGCCTCAGCTCCAGCGCGGCCAGCCTAGGCGAGCGCATCGACGTCCTCCTTCGGACCGCTCTTCTCGTCGCCCTCGCCCTGGTCGGCCTCCACTCGGGTCTGCTCCGGCCCGGTCGGTACGACGACGCAGTCGCCGGGAGCGGTGCGGCAGACGACCGCCACCGTCGTCCCCGCGCGCGTGAGGGCGCGCAGGCCGTCCCACACCTCGGCGCGCTCGCCGTCCGACAGCTTCAGGTCGATGTCGTCGACGCCGAGCAGTCCGGGCCGGCCGAGCAGGGCCAGGGCGACGGACAGGCGCAGTTCCTGCGGCCGCTCCAGGTCGCGCACGGCCGTACGGGAGCCCTTGGGCAGCGTCTCCAGGGCGAGTCCGGCAGCGGCCAGGGCCGCGTCGACGCGCAGCCGGGCCTCGTGCAGGCGCTGGGCTCGGGGGCGCAGCAGGTCGCGCAGGGAATCGGCGAAGCGGCTCTGCAGCAGGGCGCGTTCGCGCAGGTGCTCGCCGACGGTCAGGGCCGGCTCCAGATCGGTCACCCCGGCCACGTTGGCCACCGCGCTGACGCGGCGCAGCCGGGCCATGTGCCGGGGCAGCCGCAACCCGCCGACGGCGGCCGTTCCCTCGGTGGGTTTCATCCGTCCCGTGAGCGCGAGCAGCAGACTGGTGCGGCCGGAGCCGGACGGTCCCGCGATCGCGATGAGTGTGCCGGGTTCCGCGTCGAGGGTGATGCCGCGGAAGGCCCACCCCCGCGGCCCCTTGAGCCCGAGGCCCTCGGCCCGGACGTCCATGCCGTCCACAAGCCCCCCTGCCGTACGACAGATTTGAACTGACTGGTCAGTGCAAAAATACGCCCGAACCTACGATCGAAGCAAAACCCCAGGTCAGAACGGATTGTCAGTGCCATACCGCACGATGGGCACATACGGCACCCGTGCCGTCACCCAGACGACAGGAGGTTCGTCATGGCCAACCCGTCCGCAGCCGCCGCCCGTCGGCACCGCGCCACCGGCCCTGCCCCCTCACTGACCGGCCCGGCGAGCGATGTGCACCCCGTGCTCCGCCGGACCACGGCCCCGCCCGCCGCCCTCGACCTGCTCGCCCAGGCCCGCGCCGGACTGGAGGAGGCCGCCGTCCTGGAAACGCCGAACGAGCGCTATGCGACGGCCCACCTCGCCGCACTGCGCACCGCAGCCGCCGTGCTCGCCGCCCGGGGCCGCCCCGAGACCTCCCCGCGCCGTCGCGCCCGGATCCGCAGCGCCTGGGAAGTGCTGCCCGAGATCGTCCCCGAACTGACCGAGTGGAGCGCGCTGTTCGCCTCCGGCGCCGCCCGCCGCGCCCGTGCCGAGGCCGGCATCCAGGGCGCGGCGAGCCGGCGCGACGCCGACGACCTGATACGGGACGTGGCGATGTTCCTGCGCCTCGTCGAGCGGATGCTCGTCCTCCAGCCGGTCCTGCCCCAACCCCGCCGGGACAGCGGCGAGCGGGCCGGCCCGAGCGCCCCGGGTGGCCTTCCGGACGCCGGCTGACCACCGCAGGCCCACCGCGCGGGACGCGCCCGCCCGTATCCGCCCGCGGCGACCGGTACGGCGGCGGAGGCAATAGGGTGGAGGTCGCCTGAAGCCCTGAGCCCTGAGCCCTGCCGAGGAGTCAACTGCCGTGTCGGACCCGATGCGCCCGCCCGTCTCCCACCACCACCCGCAAAGGGCGTCGCTCCGCTCCGACCCCTCTCGGTCCCGCGCCTCCCTGCGTACCGCCGTGGTCTGGGACGTCCTCCAGGACGCCCTCGACCGCCGGGTCAAGGCCACCGGACGGGAGTCGCTGGACGTCCTCGACACCGGAGGCGGCAGCGGCAACTTCGCCGTGCCCGTCGCCCGGCTCGGCCACCGTGTCACCGTGGTCGACCCCAGCCCGAACGCGCTGTTCGCGCTGGAACGCCGGGCCGCCGAGGCCGACGTCGCCGACCGGGTCCGGGGCGTCCAGGGCGACGCGCACGGCCTGTTCGACGTCGTCGAGCGCGGTGGCTACGACGCCGTGCTGTGCCATGGCGTCCTGGAGTACGTGGACGACCCGGCCGAGGGCATCCGCAACGCCGTCGCCGCGCTGCGCTCCGAGGGCGTCCTCAGCCTGCTCGCCGCCGGCCTCGGCGGGGCCGTGTTCGCCCGCGCTCTCGCGGGCCACTTCACGGAGGCCCGGCAGGCCCTGCGGGACCCCGAGGGCCGCTGGGGCACCGGCGACCCGATGCCACGCCGGTTCACCGCCGAGCAGCTCACCGCGCTGGTCGAGGGCGCAGGCCTCACGGTGGGCGCCGTGCACGGCGTGCGGGTCTTCGCCGACCTCGTCCCCGGCGTCCTCGTGGACACCGAGCCCGGCGCCCTCGACGCACTCCTGCAGCTGGAGGCGGCCGCGGCCGAGTTGCCCGCCTTCCACTCCGTCGCCACCCAGCTGCATGTGCTCGGTGAGACGCGGGATGCCGCCGCGACCTGAGCGCACCACCGGGACCCGCCGCTGATCAGGGCCTGGGCGGCGGATGGAGTACGCCACAAGACGCCCGATCGAGGGGTTTGCGCCGTATGATCGAGGTGCACCACCCGGCATGACGGGTCGGCCGCAGGGGAATGGAAGCCTCAGCGAGCCGGGACAGTCATGGCGGGTTCTGGTTGGCCAATTGGCGTAGAGGGGCGGGTTTCACGGGGGCGATTCCCTGCCTATCCTGAAGGGACCCCCCGGGTCGCCCCGGCGACTGCACGATGAGGAGGACTCCGTGCCGCTCTCGGAGCACGAGCAGCGCATGCTCGAGCAGATGGAGCGAGCGCTGTACGCCGAAGATCCCAAGTTCGCGTCAGCGCTTGAGGGAAGCGGACTGCGTACGTACACCCGGCGGCGGGTCTACCAGGCGGTCGCAGGTTTCCTCGTGGGTATCGCGCTCCTCATGGCCGGAATGGTCGCGCAGCTGATCTGGGTCAGTGTGGTGGGTTTTCTCGTCATGCTGGGCTGTGCCGTACTCGCCGTCACGGGCTGGCGCAAGGCCCCGAAGCCGGGTGAGCAGCCCGCAGAGGCCGTTCGCCGCCAGGCACGGCCGAAACGCTCCATGATGGACCGGATCGAGGAGCGCTGGCAGCGCCGCCGGGACGAACAGGGACACTAGCCGTCCAGCGGTTTCCGCGGACGGCGACAGACAACGCGAACGTGTGAGCCGATGCGGAAGGCCAGTTCGGGCGCGCTGGGCTCGCCTGTGAGCAGGGGGCAACCGTGTTCGTCCTGCCAGTCGACGACGGA